>CAIJHQ010000054.1 GCA_903820505.1 Candidatus Omnitrophota bacterium | reverse complement strand
CCCATGGCAATCGTGACGGACGGTGTAGAAACAGAGATCCTGGGCATCGGCAGCCGCAACGGCAAGCTTTTGCGCGTCACGGCGAACTCCAGACTGCTTGATCTAACGGTCGCCATGATGGGGTCTGCGGTCGCGATCCTGGATGACCGGTTCGTGGAATCCCACAAGGACGGTTTTGTGCCGATGGAGGAACTCAATGTTCAGGCGCTTGTGGCCGAACTGACGGGTTATATTGCCGCTCGGGCGAAGGTCCTGGCCTCGGCGTAGCGGATTCTCCTTGGATCCACACGGCGAAGTGCTTGCGCACAGGCGCAAGTGCCTCGGCGTAGCGGATTTTCCTTGAATCCACACGTCGAAGTGCTAGCGCACGGGCGCAAATGCCTCGGCGTGGCAGAAGATTTTTTGGTATTTGTGGTAAAAGAGCCATCACTGGAATCAGCGATGGCTCTTTTGCTTTCTATCGATACCCAGCGTCCTCGGCGGAGACACGCAGGTGCAAGTTTCTTCTAATTCCGTCCCCCAGGTAGCCGATAACTAAGGCGTGTTGGGTAGCAGGTTGCACATGGAGTGCTTAGGAGGAAATTGTGACAAGAACGACACGAAGAATGGCCGGAATGTTTTATGCGGGCGTGATTTTTTTCACTTTTACAGGGACTACCTATATCGTGAAGGAAGGCAGCGTGACGGTCGGACAGTACTCTGAAAATGATGGCAAGAATGAGGAGAAAGTTGTTACCCTCGACAAGCGACAGGAGCCAAAGCCGGATCTTTCGGAGATGGCGGCTGAAGTGACTTTTATGGGAGATTACTTCTGGATCCGTAATAGAAACAAATTCGATTGGGGGAACTGCGTATTTAAGCTGAACTTGGATAAGGGTGGCGGCGCTTACGTTCTTAATGGCCCTTCAGTGATTAAACCGCTTGTGGGGCTGAGCCTTCATTCCTTCAACCCTAAATCATGGGAGTTCGCGAAAGGCGAAGAAAGGTTCGATCCTCAAAAAACAAAGCCTTTAAATATGGACATATGTTGCGAGATCCCGAAAGGTAAGGGGCATTTTTACGCCGAATTTGATTGACGGTTCGGATTAATGGCGAATGCTGACAGATCGCGAAGCTGCTTCCGCATAATGTTCGACAAAGTTTGGGATCGAGAATAAAATGGCGCCGTCGGTACTCAGGCGCGGCACAATAAAAACCACAAAGCATCCTCAGTGAAAGGCGGATAGATCGTGAAGAAAGTCTCTATTTGTCTCTGGGTCGCGTTCCTCGCGCTAAGTTCTAATATTCCTTCAGGCGTCGCTTCCTCCGCCCGGGAAACACCGGTCGTGAACGTGGTCCGCGAATGGGGGCCGAACGTGGTGAATATTGGCACGGAAAAAGTCGTGCTGTTACAGCAGCACCCTTTTTGGGGACAGTACGGCAATCAGATGGACGCGGTCGCCCGGCAATTTTTTGCCCCTCAATCCGTGAACGCCGTGAAGATCAAGAGTGTTGGTTCCGGCGTCATTCTCAATAATGAAGGAATTATTGTGACCAACGCCCACGTGGTGAATATGGCCAGCAAGGT
This sequence comes from Candidatus Omnitrophota bacterium, assembly GCA_903820505.1. Lineage (GTDB taxonomy): Bacteria > Omnitrophota > Omnitrophia > Omnitrophales > Aquincolibacteriaceae > Pegaeibacterium > Pegaeibacterium caenilacustre. Next base: position 24,329 of record CAIJHQ010000054.1, on the reverse strand, counting down.
TTACGTGAGCTTGAGCGACGGTAAAAGCGTGGAAGGGACCGTCTTGGGCATCGACCAAAAGGGCGATCTTGCCCTGGTGAAGATCGCGCTTCCATCTCCCGTGAAGGACATGAAACTGGCTGATACCGGGAACGTGATGGTCGGTGAAACGGTCGTCGCCATCGGGAATCCCCTTGGGCTTGAGAATTCCGTTTCCGTCGGCGTGATCAGCGGTAAAAGCAGGTTTTTCCAGACCCCCGAACACAATATCGTCATGACGGACCTGCTCCAGACGGACGCGGCGATCAATGCCGGCAACAGCGGCGGCGCTCTCCTCAACCTCGATGGTGAACTGATCGGCGTGAACCTTGCCGTCATCCAGAACGCGAGCAACATCGGTTTTGCCGTGCCCGCGGACAAGATCAAAGCCGTTCTCAATCTTTACCGTGAGAAAAGCCGCCAGGCTCAAGAACAAACGCAGCCCGGGAGCATCTCCGGCGTTTAACCAGGGCCGCTATGGGGCAATGGAAGTTTCTTCCAGCGGAGCGGGGGAGTGGTTATTCCGTCTCCAGGACCTGGGAGATGCGATTTATTTGTCGCAGGCGCGCGGCCATATCCTTTCCCACGTCCGCGATAAGGGAATATATCGCATCCTGATCATAATGGGCTTTCAGTCCCGCAAGATACTCTTCGGTATCGGCGATCTCCTTTTGCGCGGCGAAGGTCTTGGCCAACCCCACCCAAAGCTCCGTTGTCATGCGGTCGTCTTTCGCTGCGGCTTTGAGTCCTGACAGCTTTTCATTGATCCGGATGACATAATCACTCAGGTTATTGGCCAGGGAGATCTTTTTTGCGTTCTTTAATGCGATCACAGCTTGGCCGGTTTTTCCCGCCGCAATGCAGGCGTCGCTGTATCGCAAAAGTAGTTTTATCCATTGCCGGGAGTACAGTTCCGGGAAAAAAGAATCGTTATACTTTTCCAGCAGAGTCCCCGCTTCCTGGAGACTGCCTCTGTCCAAATAATACCCTACGAGGAAATAAAGAGGCATCTCCAGAAACATCGGGTCACTGGATTGAATAAAACCAAGGACTCTGAGCGCCTGAGGGATTTTGCCTTCTTTAGCGAAATACCATGCCACATACTTAAGGTAGTAATTAGTATCCACGTCCATTTTAGGTAAATTGGAAACAACATCCTGCAAATCAGGATTGGTTTTATTTTTTAGTTTGGCAACCCGCAGTTCGGCCCACACTGCGGCAACAAACCCCGGCCAGAAGGGGTTTGCCACGGCCTGTTGAGCTGCGGGTTCTGCGCGTGAAAGATCTCCCGTTTTCAGGAAATAAGCGAATTTTTCTTTCTCGGTCAAGATTTTATCGGCCCATTTTTTTGCCGAAACAGTATCGCCCTTGTCCCAATAAGCCACAGCTAAACTGCCCATGATAGAATCATCGATAGACTTTGCTTTTAAATTCTTAAGAACATCTTCGGCTGCGTCCAGCTCTTTGCAACTTATATACTCTCTCGCCAAAGAAATTATCTGGTTATCATCGGGCTGAGGGATTAAGGCTGCTGCAGTCTGCACCGATTTGAAGGCTTCCGGGAGCGTGCCGGCGAGCGATTGGGCAGAGCTAATCCTCAGCCAAATCCTAAAACGTTCGCTCGTATCAGGGATCTTTTCGGTGAGGGCCGTCGCATCTTTTAGCCTTCCGGCAGCCGCCAGCGCCTCTATCAGATACCCGTACGCGGATTCCTTATTCACATCCGGTATCATCGCGGCGGTCTTCAAAGCCTCGTCAAGGTTATAACCTTCATGCAAATAAAATTCGAGAGCCTTGACCAGCACTTTCTTTCTATCAGCATCCGGATTTTTATCAATTAATTCCAAGGCAGATTTAATATCACCTTCTTCTGCGAGTTTGACGGCGTAATCCTCGGCGGCTTTTTTACTGGAATATCCCAGCCTGGGTTCAGCAGGCTCTCCCCACACCTGCACGGAATCAACGGGACCGTATAAAGTGGCGGCTTTGACCGCACCTTCCATATCTCCGGCCGCGGCCTGCGCCGTAAAGATCAGAGTAGGAGACAAAAACATCTTTTTGTCATCGGGGACCGGCATGGCCTTGAACACGTCCATTGCCGCGGAATAAAGCTTTTCCCGGCGGGCTTCGTTCGCGATCTCCAAATTCACGATCTCTTGCCGGACTTGCGCGGCATTTTCCGCGGAGGGGCTCGCGGCCAGATATGCCTTAAACCAGGTGATCGCCATTATTTCGCGGCCCGCCTTGGCATAGGCAAGTCCGAGATTGAAAAGGACCTGCGGGTCGTAAGGGGTTTGCTCCTGTGCCTCGGTAAAATATTTTATGGCCGCATCCCAGCGTTCCTGTTTTGCCGCCGCCAGACCGCGATCGAGGGCGGTCGGAGCGGAGAGCGATACGCCCGTCTGGCTCAAGACAGCTAATACGAAGATGAACCATATTCTTGCCGTCCTCATGGATTTTTCCCTTTCCCGGCTTTGCCCGCTTTTTCAGCTTGACTGACATAGGCATAAAAACCTTCTAAATATGAGAGCGCCGTTTGCGCTCCCTGGTCTTGTTCATTCGTTTTTACCCTCTGGCGCAGATAATCAAGGCTCTTGTTCCAATCGCCCTTTCCGCGCTCCGTTGCCTCAAAGATCGCTTCCCGGCGGTCGGCCTTCCATGATAAATACGCCGGATCAGGTGGCACAGTATTCGGGTCGGGGTTTTTGGGTCCGGGCCAGCGATGATCCACTTTGAAATCGCGACTGCGGGGGGAACAATTTGCAGCCGATTCTAAAAGCTGATAGTTATCATTAGACCCTGGCTCGGGCGCGACTGAAGTTTTGCCTGTTTTTGCAACCGGCGGCTTCCGGGGAGTACCGTCTTCTAACGCAGTAAGGCCTGCACGCATCCCTTCGATGTGGCTGAGCGCCGTCTGCACGCGTGTATCGCCGGGATTCACATCCTTTAAATAACCCTCGAGGAATTGCACCGTCTTATCCAGATCTATGCCGTTCCTTTTTATGGAATCAAGAATAATCTCGTCCCGGGTCTTTTCGCTGTAAAAGTCGGCGGGCTGGTGTCGGACTATCGGGGATGGAACATCTTTGATCTTCAACCCCTTTGGGCTAGGAGTGTCTTTAAGGTTTGCCGGGGTTGTGCCATTGATTTTCACGCCGTTCATAAATTCCAATCCCGTAGCTGCAGGAGGGGCGGTCTTCTTATCCATAAAAGCAAGGCCTGAACTGACCGAGGGATTACTTCCTTCTTCAGAATCCGTATTATCAAAAGCCGCGACAACATTATCCAACGCTGAATTGATCTTTGTTTTACTTTCATCCAGCGATTGTACCTTCCGGGAATTATTTAATTGCTCGAGCGCATCCGCCAGGTTAGCGCGAAGGTTCTCATCGTCATCATAAGTCAACGCTTCTCGGTAATAACTTACCGCCGTTTCCCAATCGCCGGCTTCGTAAGCTTTTATCCCCAGCGCGTTCGCTCTACGTGACCGGGCCCTTTTGAGATTACCTTGTATAATCAGACTATCAGGATTAACCCATAATGCCTGCTGGTAACACTCAATGGCCGCGTCATACTCCTTGCGGGAAAAAGATTCATTGCACCTGGCATTGATGTCGGCTGCCTGCTGCGCGTTCATCTCATCGGCGGTCGGACCGGAATTCCATCCCGAATCGGCGTTGGAGGAGCTGCTTCCGGAGCTGCCGGACGAAGATTCATCTCCACCGCAATCCGGAGGGCAGGAATGATTTGTGCCGCCGTAATCGGTCCAAATATAACCGGCGTGCGTCGAAGTCAGCGGCGTACACAAACCAACCGCGCAGGCTATCAGTAGAATAAAGTGTCGTATTTGTTTCATATATCAAGTGGGGGATTTCCCCGGCTATCCCCGCATAGGGGTATATAATAGCCAATAGCATGGCGGATTTAAAGGGTGGCGCCAATAATTTTGACAAGGGAGGCTTCCCTGCGGACGGTCCGTGACGATAAAAATTCCCCTCCGGAATCGATCCGGAAGGGGATTTTCTGGGGTGGGCGACGCCTGCCCGCCTTTGGCGGGGGAATTGGCGCCCTTCACTTTGTTTCGGGTTGGCCACTCGCCCCATCAACATGACATTGGGTCATGTTGATGAACGGGGCTCTCTTCAATTCCCTTAAGCAATCAACAAAAAATCCCTCTCCGGAATTGATCCGGAAAGGGATTTTCTGGGGTGGGCGACGGGAATTGAACCCGCAACCCCAAGATCCACAATCTTGTGCTCTAACCAGATTGAGCTACGCCCACCACGAACGGTCACACCTGGGAAAACCCCCCGCGCCGGGTGTGTTGAGGAATACAAGTAGGGTGGCATTATAGCGAAAAAAATGTGTTAGGGAAGGAAGAAAGCTCTCGATATAATAGCCCCGGTTCGATGAGAAATGAAATCCCGGAGGTGCACAATGAAAGCGTTCCTGGTCGGCTTGCTGGTGATCGTCATGGTATTGATCCTTGCGGGGCTCGGGATCCTGATGTTCCCGTTGTTGTTGGTGATGGGGATCTTCCTGAGACTGGTCATCGGCTTTCTGCTTCTGATCGCGGTGATATGGCTCATCGGAAAATTGACCCTCCTCGTGATCGACATTTTCAAAGCGAAAGAACCCAATACAGAAGAGAAGGTGAGTCATGGAACGCCTGATGACCGCCAAGCAGGTCAGTGAACTGATCGAGGTCAGGCCGTCCACCGTCTATCAATGGGTCCATCTCGGGCTGATCCCCTATGTGAAACTCGGGAAATGCGTGCGCTTTAAAAAGGCCGACCTTTTCCGCTGGATCGATAAAAATCTCCGTAAAGAACGTGTTTCCTTCAAGTCCGCCGAAAAGAGCTTTGGCAAACTGCCGTCCACGAAACAAAAGGAATTTTTCGATCTGGAATAGATCGTCCGGGAGCGGCCGTATGACCCGGTCCCATTTATTCTTTCCGCAGCTTGCTCCGTGGGTTCAATAGTTTTAGAATAAAGCCGTAGATATAGGGGTACTGGAAGCAATGGTTCCGGTTTGGTTTGAACTTGAATCGAGCGGGAGGCGTTCCATGACAGATCCTCAAAGGCATAGGCTGGTCGCCGGCGGCGCGGTGGCTGTAGCCGTTTGTCTCATCGTATACTGGGTTCTCTTCGGATTCCAGGGGTTCGATCCGAAAGGCCTCTTGATTGTAGCCGGTTTTTTTGCGGTGGCCTGGAAAGTTTCGACGCAGAAGCATAAACGGAACCCTCTTTTCTAGTGCATTAGTGTGCGGCCCGGGGCGATTTTCCTTGTTCCGGGTCGTTGTCTTTTGACTTACGGCTGGATTCGCTGAATCTCCCTTGTAAAAGCCACTCTCATTCAGTACACTACCTCTCCTGTCTCAACTTTTTTATCTGGATGGTAGTTGGGATCGCCCCAATTTCTGCTTTACAAAAATTGAAAGGTATTGGGACTATGAAAGAGGAAGTCGCCGCGCTCCATGACCGTCTGTCGGATCTCAAGGAAAAGCTCCAAGAGATAAGGGGGTACCTTTGACCTTGAAGCACAGGAACGCGAGATCGCGTCCATCAACGAAAAAATGTCCCGGTCCGATTTCTGGGAGCGTCAACAGGATGCGCAGGCAACGGTCGAGAGGCTGAAACTTCTCAAAAAGATCGTCGATCCCTGGCATAAAGCCCACCAGACCGCGGGAGATCTTCTCGAGCTTCTGGGGATGGTTGACGAGCACCAGGAAGAATCCCTTAAGGATCTTCAGCAGGAGGTCGGGAAGCTCGGTCGCGAGGTCGAACTTCTGGAATTCCAGCGGCTTTTGTCCGATCCCTTTGATCCCAATAGCGCCATCGTGAGCATTAATTCGGGCGCCGGAGGGACCGAGGCCTGCGATTGGGCGCAGATGCTTTTCCGTATGTACACTCGCTGGGTGGAAAAGCACGGTTACACGCTCCAGATGGTCGATATGATGCAGGGGGAAGAGGCCGGTATCAAAAGCGCGACCTTCATCGTTCAGGGAGGATACGCCTACGGCTACCTGAAGGCGGAATCCGGTGTGCACCGTCTGGTGCGGATCTCGCCGTTCGACGCGAACAAGCGGCGCCACACCTCGTTCGCTTCTGTGGATGTGATCGCGGAAGTTGAGGACGCGCCGGAGATCGAGATCAAGGAAGCGGACATCCGGATCGACGCGTACCGAGCCGGCGGCGCGGGCGGGCAGCACGTGAACAAAACCTCGAGCGCGATTCGCATCACGCATCTCGCCACAGGGATCGTAACGCAATGCCAGAACGAACGTTCGCAGTTCCAGAACAAACAGGTCGCGATGAAGGTTTTGAAGGCGCGCCTCTATGAAAGACTGCGGCAGGAAAAAGAAGCGGCACTTTCTTCGAAGTACGGTCCCAAGAAGAAGATCGAGTGGGGGTCCCAGATCCGTTCCTACGTGTTCCATCCGTACACGATGGTGAAAGACCACCGGACGGACGTCGAGACCTCGAACGGACAGGCGGTGATGGACGGGGACCTGGATGAATTCATTGAAACTTATCTTAAACAGAACGTTGCTAAATCGTAGCGTACAATGGAGAAGGCTTTTAAGTTGCGCATTGCTCACCGAACATTCAGGGAGAGGGTAAAGCCATGAAAAAAGTTACGCGGTTGGGAGTTATTTTAGGGATAGCCTTGATGTTTTCCGGTTGCGTCGTCCAGGTCGAGGACGGCCAGGTCGGCGTAAAGAACGATTTCGGGCATATTCGCAAGGAGGTCCTGGGCGCCGGATGGCATTTCTTCGTGCCGGCGATCACCCAGATCGAGCTATGGAACGTGAAACTCCAGGAATTGAAAGAAATGGCCAATGTCCCGTCGTCTGAGGGATTGATCTCCCAGCTGGATATTTCCATCATGTATCAAGTGCCGGCGAACAAGGCAAGTTTTGTTCGTACGACGGTCGGCCCCTATTACGTTTCGGTCGTTCTGGAACCGTATGTCCGTGAAGCGATCCGGAACGTGGCGAGCGGGTACGCGGTCAAGGCTCTTTACAGCGAGGCGGGCCGCAAGGAGATCGGGCGGATGATGCTCGACTTTCTGAAGAGCAAATTAGACGAAAAGGGGATCGTGATCCAGGACGTGCTTTTGCGGGATGTGAAACTTCCGCCTTCGTTCTCCCAGAGCATCGAGCTGAAATTGAAGGCCGAACAGGAAGCGCTCCAGAAAGAATTCGAACTGCAAAAGGCCAAAAAGGACGCCGAGATCGAGGTCGCGAAGGCCGAAGGCGTCGCCAAGGCCAACCAGATCATCGGGGATTCGCTCAAGAGCAACGAATCCTATTTGAGGTATTTGTGGATCCGCGGCCTTAAAGACACCAAGGGCCAGGTCATTTATGTGCCGACCGAGGCGGGACTCCCGATCCTCGAGGCGACGAGGAACCAGACAAAATAAACCGGGGTGCGGCGTTGACCGCCGCATAAGTGAAGTATGATCGATCTGATATTGCGAAAAATTTTCGGCACCCAGAACACGAGGACATTGAAAACCCTCTGGCCGCTTGTGGCGGAGGTCAACGCCTTCGAACCGTTGCTCCAGTCATTGCCGGACGCTGCGCTCCGTGCCAAGACCGACGAATTCAAAAAGCGGCTGGCGGACGGTCAGACGGTGGATGATATTTTGCCGGAAGCTTTCGCGGTTGTGCGTGAGGCGTCGCGGCGCACCACGAAGATGCGGCATTTTGACGTGCAGATCCTCGGGGGCGTCGTTTTGCATAAGGGCAAGATCGCCGAAATGTCCACCGGCGAAGGAAAGACGCTTGTGGCGACACTGCCGGTCTATCTGAACGCGCTGGAAGGGAAGGGCGTTCATCTTGTGACCGTGAACGATTACCTGGCCCGCCGCGACCGGAACTGGATGGGACCGATCTACGAATTCCTCGGGCTGACGGTGGGGGTGATCCAGCACGACATTCCCCAGGAAGAAAGACAAAAGGCCTACAACGCGGATATCACCTACGGGACGAACAACGAGTTCGGGTTCGATTACCTGCGCGACAACATGGTGACAAGCCTTGAGATGCGCGTCCAGCGGCCGCTCCATTACGCGATCGTGGACGAAGTGGACTCGATCCTGATCGACGAGGCGCGCACCCCGCTGATCATTTCCGGTCCGACTGAAGAATCCACGGACAAATATTACAAAGCCCAGCGCGCCGCGATGTCCCTCAAGGGGCACCGCATCGAGCGCGAAGAGGTGGACCCGGAATGGAAGGCCAAGCTCGAGGAGGCCAAAAAAGAGAACGACTATATCGCCGACGAAAAAGCGAAGACCATCCGCATGACCGAACAGGGCGAGTCCAAGGCCGCGCGGTTCATGGGCGTCGACAACATGCATGATTCCGACACGGTGGCGGAGCGCCACCACATCATCACGGCCCTTCGCGCCAAGGAATTTTTTGCCCGGGACGTGGAATACGTGGTCAAGGACGGCGAGATCCTGATCGTGGACGAATTCACGGGCCGCTTGATGCCGGGCCGCCGTTTTTCCGACGGGTTGCATCAGGCGTTGGAAGCCAAAGAAGGCGTGGAGATCCGGCGCGAGAACCAGACGCTCGCCACGATCACCTTCCAGAATTATTTCCGTATGTACAAAAAGCTCGGCGGCATGACCGGCACGGCTGCGACCGAGGCGGTGGAATTCGACAAGATCTACAAGCTGGACGTGGTGGTGATCCCTCCCAACAGGCCGTGCATCCGCAAAGATGCCGCGGACTGCGTTTACCGGACCGAAAAGGAAAAATTCGACGCGGTCGGCCGCGAGATCGTGGAGATCCATAAGCAGGGGCGGCCCGTGCTGGTCGGGACGATCTCGATCGAGAAATCCGAGCGTCTGAGCCGCATGCTCCAGAAGATCAACCTGCCGCACACCGTGCTCAACGCGAAGTATCACGAGAAAGAGGCGGAGATCGTGGCTCAGGCCGGTCAGCCAGGTGTGGTGACGATCGCGACGAACATGGCGGGCCGCGGGACGGACATCGTGCTCGGTCCGGGCGTGGCGGAAAAGGGCGGGCTCGCGGTGATCGGCACCGAGCGTCATGAAGCGCGCCGTATCGACAATCAATTGCGCGGCCGGTGCGGACGCCAGGGCGACCCCGGAAGTTCGAAATTCTTTATCGCTTTGGAGGACGAGCTGATGCGGCTTTTCGGGTCGGAGCGGATCGCCGGCATGATGCAGCGGCTTGGCATGCAGGAAGGCGACGAGATCCAGCACCCGCTCGTGAGCCGGGCGCTCGAGACGGCGCAAAAGCGTGTGGAAGCGCATAACTTCGAGATCCGCAAACACCTGCTGGAATATGACGATGTGATGAACCGCCAGCGCGAACTGATCTACGGCGAGCGCGATCTGATCCTCCGGGGGAATCCCGAGGAGCTCAAGGCGCATATTTTCGCGATGATCGAGAACGTGGTCGAGACGATGGCCGCGACGTATGTCCATCCGGACATGAATGAGGAAACCAAAAACCCGGAAGGACTGATCACCGCCCTGCAGGAACGGTTCGGAGGGAATTTCCGGGAGGCCGTGGAAAAAAATCTCGACGATATCGATTCGCTTCTGGAGGGTATCGAAAAAAAAATGCAGGCGGAATTCAACGCTCGCGAGCAGGCGTTCGGGCCGGAGCGGATGCAGTATCTCGAGAAATACATTTTGCTTCAGGTGATCGATACAAAATGGAAAGAGCATTTGTACGGCCTGGATAATCTGCGCGAGGGTATCGGCCTTCGGGCTTACGGGCAGCGGGACCCGCTCGTGGAATACAAACGCGAGGCTTTTGACATGTTCGACCACATGACAGACGCGATCAAGGAAGAGGCTGTGGAACTTTTGTTCCGTGTGCAGGCGGTCCATGAGACGCGGATGGCGAGTGTGCTTGAAACGCCGAAGGCGCAATACCTTCATCCCGAAACTCAGGGGCTGGCGGCGGGCCGGGCCGAAGCACCGGCGCCGAAACCTCACGGAATGGGCGGGCCGACCGGGTTTGCGCCCCGGAACGAGACGGCGGACGACCGGGCTCCGGAACCCATCAAACGCGACCACGACAAAGTCGGCCGTAATGATCCCTGTCCCTGCGGAAGCGGGAAAAAATACAAAAAGTGTTGCGGCACTAATGAATAGAACGGAACGGCGGATCGTTTTCCGGGGTACGGAGAATGGTCTCGACTTCTTATGTCCTTGTCCCAGTTTTGGATCGTGAAGCATAGAGCGGTTTCGTTGTCCGCGTTAAGCGGCATCCTTCTCACGCTGGCTTTTCCTCCCGTCGGATGGGGTTTTCTCATCTGGATCGCGTTCGTGCCGTTCTTTTTTGCGGTCTGTGAGGCTCAACGGACATCCCAAGCCCTTAAATGCGGCGCCGTCACCGGCATTTTCTTTTATTGTTTTTCCATGCACTGGCTCACGCAAGTATCCGCGGCCGGCTGGCTCCTGTGGGCTGTGATCCAGACGGCCTATTTCGTGCTGTTCTCATGGCTCATTTATTTTGCGCAGAAAGCTCCGGCATCGCTGCCGGTCAGGATCCTGTGGACGGCGCTCGCCTGGACCGTTCTTGAGATCGTGCGGGCCGACACGCCGGTCTTTGGCGTGGGATGGAACCTTTTGGCCTATTCACAGGCGCAATATCCCGTGATGATCCAGTCCGCGAACATCTTTGGCGCTTACGGGCTCGGTTTTCTGATCGTTATCGTCAATGGATGTCTGTTCGAACTTTCTGCTCCGGCGAAAAAGCGCACGAAAGGCATCGGGGCAGCGCTTTTCACTGTCGTCCTGCTTATCTTCGTGGCACTGCTTGTTTACGGAGACCGGATCCTTGCGGAAGAAAAGGCGCCCGAGGAGTACTTGCGTGTCTCCGTGCTGCAGGGGAATATCCCGCAGGCCGTGAAGTGGGAGATCATGGCCAAGGAGCAGATCCTCGCGATTTATGAAAAATTGACCCAGCTTGCGGCGCTCGACCAGCCGGATCTCATCATTTGGCCCGAGGCCTCTTTCCCGGGGTACTTCAACCGGGACGTACAGGCTGAGAGGATCTCCCGGGTCGCGAAGGAGGTCCGGACGCCGTTGCTGGTCGGGGCGCTCCATTGGGTCAGCGAGAAGGAAGTCTATAACAGCGCCTATTTTCTCGACAAAGACGGGGTCGTGTCGCAGCAGCGGTATGACAAAGTGAGGCTGGTGCCGTTCGGCGAGTATATCCCCTTGAAATTCATTTTTGGATGGTTGAAGCCGGTGGCCGATGCGCTCGGGATCAGCGATTTCAGCGCGGGGAGCGATTCTACGGTCTTTCAGTGGGCCCGTGAGGAATGGCCGTTCGGTGTTTTGATCTGTTTCGAGGATGTTTTCATGGACCTCGCGCGGAAAATGGCGGACCGGGACGCGAAATTCCTGGTGGTGATCACCAATGACGCGTGGTTCGGAAAAACAGGGGCACCTTACCAGCATCTGCAGGCTTCGATCTTCCGGGCTGTGGAGAACGGCGTGGCGGTGGTCCGTGCGGCGAATACCGGTATTTCGACTTTTATTTCCCGCCGCGGGGAAGTGCTCGCGACCGTGAAGAACGGGAAAGGGGAGGAACTCTTCACCCTGGGACATAAGACCCTGGACCTGCCGCTCATTGCCGATAGAACGCTCTACCGCCGAGGGGGATATTTTTTCCCACACGCGGCGATCGTTGTTTTTCTGGCGCTTGGGATCTTTTTGTTAAGAAAAAGGGCCGTTTCATGAACAACATGAAGTTTGTTTTGTCGCTGGCTCTTATGGCCCTGGTTCTTCAGGGCTGTGTTCGTGTCGCCGGCGGTGCAGGGTACTGGCGGACCGATCCTGAGAAGGGAACCCAGACCAAAAGTGTCGGGTTTGACACCAGCGATCTCGTTCAGAACGGGCAAACGCCTGGCAGTATTACCCAGTGATCAAAGCGGGGAAGTAACTTAGATACACTCCAGAGGTGTGTTGGGACGCCTGCCGTGCAGTTTTAGATCAACGAAAGCCCGCCGTCGGCGATGAGGACTTGGCCGACGATCCAAGAGGATTCGGGAGAACAGAGGAAAGTAACGACGCGTGCGAGATCTTCCGGTTTTCCTATCCGGCCCGCAGGGGTGCGCTTCAATACCTCGGTTTTGAACGTGTCGAAGAAAGGGAACGCCTTGAGCGCGTCCGTATCCACCAACCCCCCGGAAACACCGTTCACACGAATGCCCTTCGGCATGAGCTCTACCCCCAGGTAGCGGATCAAACTCTCGAGAGCGGCTTTTGAAATCCCAATGGCGCCATAGTTGGGGATGAAACGATGAGAACCGAGGCTGGAGATCGCAATGATCGTGCCTTCCTTTTTGGGCTCCATGAGCGGCAATACCTTCTGGGCGAGGGAAAGGAACGCTTTGGCATTGATGTTCATTGAAAGATCCCACTGGTTCATTTTGAGCCTGTGGACGGGTTTGAATGCGCCGAGAGCCGCGTTATGGATGAGGATGTCGATCGTCCCGAAGGTTTTAACGACTGCCGCAAGAAGGGCATCGTGGGCATCCAGGTCGCCGACATTGGTCTGGAATACCGCGGCCTTGACCCCCTTCGCCTGAAGTTCCGCGACGGTCTTTTTGGCGGCATCCTCGTTCTGGAGGTAATTGACCGCGATATGGACGCCCTCCTCGGCGAGCCTCAGGGCGGTGGCTTTGCCGATCCCCCGGGAGGCGCCTGTGATGAGCGCGACTTTGTCTTTCAACGAGTTAACCATGCGCGATAAGATACCAAAGAACCCCCCAAATCTCAAATCAAATAAAGGGCAAAAAGAATTCTTTTGGCGAAAAGAGCCCCTATGCTATAATTCCTGTCTCAAACGCTGGGAAAGTCCTATAGAGTGGATTCTATCAAGGAAAAAGTTCGGGTTTTTTTGCGTTCTCTTCTGGACGGTCTTGTGGGACACTGCGCCCATGGAGCGCTTGAAGAACGGGCCGAAAGGTTCGTAAGGCTTTTTGAAAATCAGATCCCGGAGAAAAGCCGGATCCTGGACCTTGGCGGCGGGTGGGGGTTTTATGACAAGCCCCTACGGGAGCGCGGGCATGAACACCTCGTGCTGGACGTTGTGAAGCCTGGGTACCAGAAGGCGCCGGTCGTGCTCTACGATGGCTCGAAGATCCCGTTCCCGGACCTGAGTTTTGACGTCACGTTGCTTGTGACCATGCTCCATCATGTGCCGGACCCGGAGGCGTTGATCAGGGAGGTCCGCCGCGTGACGTGTCAAAAGATCGTCGTAGTCGAGGACCTTTATCATCATGAACTCGGACGGTTCTGGACGATATGCCGGGACCGCATCCTGAACATGGAATTCCTGGACCATCCTCATCAGTTCAGGAAGAAGGACGAATGGACGGCTTTATTCCGCGGGCAGGGTTTTGAACTGGAATCGTTTAATAAACTTTATACCTGGCTCGCAGGGTTTCGCATCCTGAACGGGCTTTATGTTTTTAAGAAAACGGGAAAGGCTGGGCGGTAAAGGTTCGGTGATATCGTTGCCGGGTTCGGCGTTCCTCGATGGATGGGGTTGCTTAATGACGACGTTAGCGATTGAAAAGGTGTTGTGGATGAGGCCCGGTGAGGGCATCGCGGCGTGCGGCCGGATTCCGGCGGAGTCGGAGTTCTTTAAAGATCATTTTCCGGATTTTCCGGTCCTGCCGGGCGTTCTCGCGCTGGAAATGTTGAAACAGACCGCAGAGCGCTATCTGGCGTGTCAGGTGTCCGGAGAAGGGCAGCATTATTTTTTGAAGCAGATCCGCGCGACGCGCTTCACCAAGTACCTTCGGCCCGGCGATGAATGGGAAAGCCGGTTGATGCTCATGCAAAGCGAAGGCGAGGACACGGTGTGGGACGCCAAGCTTTTTTACCGCGGCGAGGCGGCGGTTTCGGCGAAATTAACTTTGGCAAAAGTAAAGAATCCGCAATCATCAATAGCATCCGCATAAACGAAAATCAGGAAGGATTAGGAACGATCATGGAGAAAGAGATTTTTTCGAAAGTACGGCAAACCTTAGCCGGAGCGCTTGGAGTGGATGAGGGCGATATTACTCCGGAGGCGTCCCTGAAGCGCGATCTTGGCGCCGAATCGATCGATTTCATCGACATCATTTTCCGTCTCGAGAAGGCCTTCGACATCAAGATTCCCAGCGGGGACCTTTTCCCGAGCCACCTCATGAACGACGATCGTTTTGTGAAGGAAGGGGTGGTCACTTCCGAAGGCCTCGCCGAACTTCGCGCGAAGCTCCCATATCTTGAGATCGAAGATTTTGCCCAGGACCCCCAAGTCTCGAAGCTGGCGGATTGCTTCACGGTGAAGATGATCCTCCGCTATCTCAATGATCGCTTGGGTAAGACCTCCTGCCCCGATCAATGCTGCCAGTAAAGCACAAACCCGCAGCGCTAAGGGGTGTCGGGGTTGACCTGGTTTCCCGCACCCGCATCAAACAATTCCTTTCCCATCACGGAGAATACGTCCGCAAGCGCTTTCTGAACGTTTCTGAGCGGCGGAGTTTTGACAACCTTTCCCTACGGGGTTTTGCCGAACTGTTCACCGCAAAGGAGGCGTTCTTTAAAGCCTGCGGGGAATCATGGATGGGGCTCGAAGGGTTCCGGGGGATGCGCATGAAACGGTGTTCCGGGGATCATTTTGAGATGGAATGGCGTCCTGCGCGAGCCCGGAAAACCGTCTATCGCGGCGAGGGGCATTTTTTTCGCTGCGGGGATCTTGTGGGCGCTCAAGCCATGATCTGGAGATGATATGCGCTGGCTGCTTCTGGACAAGGTCCACTCGATCCATAAGGGGAAGAAGGCCGTAGCGACCTCTAAAGTCCCCAAGTCTCCCTACAGTGCCGAGGTCCTGTTCATCGAAATGATGGCGCAGACCGGAGGACTTCTTGTCGGCGCCGAAAGTGATTATCAAAAAGACCTCATCTTCGCCAAGATCGAGACCGCGACCATCTCCGGCGTTCCGAAACCCGGCACTTCGATCCATATCGAAGCCTGGTCCGACAGCCTCGGTCCCGACGGAGGCTGGCTCGAGGGAACGATCACGTCGGCCGGGGCGGTCATTGCGAAAGCGAAATTCCTCCTGATGGCCGTTGAGGGGCTTGCGCCCGCGCGGACAAAGTCTATTACTTTCCATGATGCCTTCATGCAACATTTCAACGTTCGCGGAAAGATCGTCCAGCCCGTATGAGCTCCAGGCGCCGCGTTGTTCTCACCGGGTTCGGGGTCATTACGTCGTGCGGGAACGGATGGGAGCCTTACTGGGACGCCGCGGTCAACGCCCGTCCGGTGATTTGCGGCGCCGATTATCTTAAGCTGGGCGACTTTTATCTCGGAGGCGCCGGGGCGGCCGCGCAGTTCGATCCCAAGGAATTCATCGAGAACCGGAAATCCCTTAAAGTTATGTCCCGTGAGATCCAGTTGGCGGTGTCCGCAAGCCGCCTGGCGCTCCGCGACGCGCAACTCTCCCCGGAAAATTACGATCCCACGCGTGTCGGGGTGACGCTCGGGACCGGGGTCATCAATAACGATCTCGACGAGGTCGGGATCGGTTTCCGTAATGGGCTTGATGAGACCGGGCATTTTTCCATGACAAAATTCGGTCAGGACGGCGTCCGCTCCCTTTTTCCGCTCTGGTTCCTGAAATACCTTCCGAATATGCCGGCCTGCCATGTCTCCATCGTGAACCAGCTTCGCGGTCCGAACAATACCATCACGACTTCCTCCGCCGCCAGTACCCAGGCGATCGGGGAGGCGTATCGAGTGATCGAACGGGGGGACGCGGACGTCATGCTGGCCGGAGGCACGGATTCCAAACTGAACGCGATGGGCATCTCGCGTTTTCACCTGCTCGGGTTCCTGGCAAAACGCCGTGATGCTCCGGAAAAGATCTATTGCCCGTTCGATGAAAAACATGACGGGATCATTCTCGGCGAGGGCGCGGGGATCCTTGTCCTGGAAACACTGGAAAGTGCGAAAAAACGCGGGGCAAAGATCTATGCCGAGATCGCGGGATATGGATCGTCTTCGGATTACAATTACGACCCGCGCGATCCGGATGATTTTACGGGGAAGCGCGTCGCGATACGCCGGGCGCTGGAGGACGCCGGATGCGAGCCGGCGGACGTGGACGTTATTGTGGCGAACGGGAGCGGCGTTCCTCAGGAGGATATCCAGGAATCTTTGGCGATCCATTCCTTTTATGCGCCGACTTTTAAGAATTTGAATGTCACCGCCGTCAAGCCAGTTACCGGGCATCTCATCCACGGCGCGGGCGGTGTGGAGGCCGTGATCGCCGCGTTGACGACTACGAAAAAAGTGATCCCGCCGGTGGCCAATCTCCAGAAGCCGGCCCCTGAATGCCCGCTGCCGTTCGTTCAGGGCCGGGCGAAAGCTTGTGACGTGAACGTCGCCGTTTTGAATACGTTCGGGTTCGGCGGGCAGAACGCGTCCCTGGTGTTCAAACATGTCTAGGCGGCGCGTAGTGGTCACAGGCATCGGAGCGGTAACGCCCTTGGGGAATTGTGCCCGGGACACCTGGCTTCGTCTGACGCAGGGAAAATCAGGTATCGGACCGATCACGCTTTTTGATGCAAGTCGTTTTCCGACGCGCATCGCGGGAGAGGTGAAAAATTTCCCGTTCCAGAAGTGGCTGGAACATGATCCTCCTCTCGCTTGCGCGACGCGCAGCACTTTTTTCGCGCTGCAGGCTGCGGCGGAAGCGTACAAGGACGCCGGGCTCAAACCGCTTGAGGTGGACCCGAACCGCTTCGGCATCTATTTCGGGGCGGGTGACAGCGGGATCGATTTCGACCCATTCGTCAAAACCCTCGTCGCTTCGTTCACGACGGGTGGTACGGAGATCGTTGATAAGTCCAAGTATGTCCGGTTCGCCGGTGAACACATGAGCGCGCTCCGGGAATTTGAAGGTCAGCCGTTCATGACGGTGACGCATCTGACGCGGCTTTTTGATATTCGCGGTCCGGTGTCCAATTGTCTGACGGCATGCGCGGCGTCTTCGCAAGCGATCGGGGAGGCTTTTGAATGGATCCTCAGGGGTGACGCGGATGTGATGATGGCCGGAGGTTCCCACTCGATGATCTACCCGATGGGGGTTGCGGGATTCAGTTTGCTGACCGCGCTTTCCACACGCAATGACGCGCCGGAGAAGGCTTCACGGCCGTTCGATAAAAAACGCGACGGATTCGTGATCTCCGAGGGCGCGGGCGTTCTTATTCTCGAGAATCTGGACCACGCGAAGGGCCGCGGGGCGCCCATTTACGGGGAGGTGATCGGGTACGGGTCCACGGCGGACGCTTACCGGCTCACGGACATGGATCCGGACGGGAAAGGCGCGGCGCGGGCCATGACGATCGCGATGGAAAAAGCCGGGATCAGGCCCGCCAATGTTGATTACATCAACGCGCACGGGACTTCGACAACGGTGAACGATTCGTTGGAAACGCTCGTGATCAAGAAAGTGATGGGGGAACACGCCTCCAAAGTGCCTGTGAGCTCGACAAAATCGATGTTAGGGCATATGATTGCGGCTGCGGGCGGTGTTGAAGCTATTATTTGCTTACTGGCGATGCGTGATTCCTTGTTGCCGCCGACCATCAATTATGAGGAGCCGGATCCGGAGTGCGACCTGGATTACGTGCCGAACACGGCGCGCCGCTCGGACGTGAACGTGGCCCTCTCGAATTCCTTCGGTTTCGGGGGACAGAATATCTGTTTGGTACTGAGGAAATACAATGGCACATGAACTGATTTTTATGACCGGGGCGACCGGCGTTCTGGGGCAAGACCTCGTCAAGGAGTTGTTGGAGACGACGAAAGCCGACATCGCGATCCTCGCCCGCGCAAAGGGGCGCAAATCCCATTCGGACCGCGTCGCGAAGATCCTGAAAAATGTGGGGTTGGACCGGCACCTGGGCGCCCGGATCCGCGTGATTGAAGGCGATGTGACACACCACAAATTCGGGATCAAAAAGGACGATCTTGAATTTCTAGAACGTGAATGTGAGGTTTTCTATCATATTGCGGCGTTGACGGCGCTCAACGGCACGGAAAAAGAGTGCCAGCAGATCAACGTGGGCGGGACCGAGCACGCGCTGGAACTCGCGTGGGACCTCCGTAAAAAGGGGAAGCTCGGCCGGTTCGTCTATTTCAGCACTGCGTTCGTGGCGGGGAGCGTCTGGAACCATTGTTCGAAGGAAGACGGGCTGCCCAAAAATCCCTCGTTCGCGAATTATTATGAATCCAGCAAGTATAAGGCCGAGACAAAGGTCCGTGAAGCCATGGCGAAGGGGTTGCCGACGACCATCATCCGGCCGAGCATTGTGGTCGGACATTCGGTGACGGGGGAAGTTTCGGATTTCAATGTCATCTATCCGTTCTTCAAATTATTTGCACACGGCGCGATCTCGAAATTGCCGACGCGTCTTGAAAACACGTTCAACATCGTACCGATCGATTTCGTGATCAAGGCGACGTGTGAGATCATGAAAAGCCCAAGAAGCCTCAACAAGACCTACCATCTGGTGGCGCCGCACCCGCCGACGATCGGGACGCTTCTGAAGCTCGCGAAGGAAGAGTATCCAAACGTCCCTCCGATCGAGATCATTGATCCCAAGGAATTTCAAAAATCAAAAATGAATGCGCAGGAACAGATGGTTTTCAATGTGATGGAACCTTATCTGGGCTATTTAAACGGGCATTTGACGTTCGATGTGACCAACACCCGGGAGATCCTTCGGGGTGCGAAGCTTCCGCTTCCCAGGACGGATTACGCGTTCCTCAAGACCATGATCCATTATGCCGTTAAGGCTGGCTATCTGGTCATCTAAATTTTTCTTGATCCGCGGAGGCATTCCAATGAAAAGAACACTGGTCGTGGTCCTGGCGCTGGCTTTTTGGGGGTATTTTGTTCCGGTTGCGAGCGCTGAGTCCGCAAAGGACATGCTTGATCCGATGATCTCGACCGAACCTCAGGAGAGCGCGGATGTGAGCGCTTCTACGACTGACACGTCGGTTACGGTCAAGGCAGAGGAAACAAAGTCCGTCGAGGTCAAAAAGTCCAAAGGGAAGTCTCAGGATAAATCTAAGGATAAGTCCAAAGAGATGGCCAAGGAAAAGAAGCAGAAAAAGTCACCGGCCAAAAAGAGCGGCGGCAGTTCCAAACATATTAAGACCAAGAAACGCACTCTTCCGCAGTAATCGTCAGCAGCTTCGAATCAGTTTCAGAATACCGTCCCCCAAACGACAGATTGGCGCGAGCCTTAGCCCAACTTGGGAGGAATATGCCCTGCCTAGCGCCAGCGAGTGGGACTTTTGAAGACAGCCATCCGGAATGCGTCCAGAAGGATCGCCGAAAAAATGAGCGCGGCCAGCGGATGGAGAAGAGCGTAGCGTTGTTGGGCCCTGACGATCGCGTAGGCCTTGAAAGCGGTGCCGAAGATCATCATCAGAAGTACGGCGCAAAGGAACAACGCTATCGAAAATTGTCCCAAGGAAGCGGCGAAGATCACCAACGGCAGTACGGAAAAACAGAGGACGCTCAAGACGCACTTTAAAAGAGGCCCCGGCCTTTGTTCAAAAGCGTGGAGAAAGATCCTTCGCCAGCCGCGCCAGAGAGCTCCGAAAGAGTCATACATCCGCGTGCCGTAGACCGCCATTCCGAACCCGCACAGACCGCGAGCTCCCATTAATTTTGTTTTTTTCATGAGAGCGAAATCTTCCAGGAAAGCTTCCTTAACGGCAGAATGTCCGCCGGTTCTTTGGTAATGGTCTTTGCGGATCAGAAGATATTGCCCGTTCGCGAAAAAAGTTCTGGATCCCGGGTCGTTGATTTTGCGGAGCGGGAACCAAAGTCCCATGTAGGCCATGGCGCAGGGTTGGATCAGGTTTTCCAAAAAGCCGTGAGCGATACACCGCGGAAGCAGTGTCAGGAGGTCGAGGGAATTTTTTTCCGCATAGGCGACCGAGGCATCGACGCTCCCGCTTTCGTGCCGCGTGTCCGCGTCCGTAAAAAGGAACCAATCGCCCGCAGCGTGGCGGACGCCGAGATGAAGCGCGAAATTTTTGCCGGTCCAGCCGTCCGGTGTCGGAGGTGTATTGAGATATCTCAGATTTATTTTCCGGGAGGAAGCGCCCAGGGTCCCTTGCGGGAAGATCTCTTGCGCGCCAAGCTCTTTAAGAAGGGCTTCGGTGTTATCGGTGGAGCAATTGTTAATGACGATCACTTCATCGTTTTCGCGGAGTTGGGAGAGGAACGGTCTCACGCAATCCACGATGTTCTTGGCTTCATTTTTCGCGGGGATAAGGACCGAGACCGACCCTTTGCGGGAGATCTGGCCGTCGGGTTTTAAGGAGGGGGCATGTCTCAATTCGGAAAGCGCCCGCCAGCTTCTGTGGAGCCATCCCGCTAAAAGGAAGAGAAGGAAAACGATCAATAGTGTTGTCTGCATGGCGGGCGGCATCATAACATAAACAGTCCAATCAAAAAAGAGGCCAGAGGCAATTTGTTTGAAGCTGGTCGGGGGCAGGGGTTCTATCGGCTCAACGCGACTTTCTTTGCGTTGATTGACCCCGCTCACAAACTGACATATAATACCCCCTCGCAAATCGACTTAAATCATTGAGTATCAAGGCATAAGGAAAATTGTAAATGGGCGATTCGGATTACGGACAACGGTTCCTTCCGAAGGATTCTCTGGAGGAGCTTCGGGCCAATTTCCAGGAGGGGCGCAAGGTTCGCGTGGCGGGCCGTGTTATGACGCGCCGGGAAATGGGAAAGAGCACGTTCTGCGACCTGAAGGACGAGTCCGGCCGGATGCAACTCTATGCCAAAAAGGATGTCCTCGGGGAAGAAGGCTATAAGGTGTTCAGGGACCTGTCCTTGGGAGATATCATCGGGGTTGAGGGCGAGCTCTTTAATTCCAAAACGGGCGAGCACACCATCAAGATCGAGAAATTCGAAAGGCTTTCCAGGATCGTCCGCACAATGCCGGAAAAATGGCACGGATTGAAGGACGTGGAGACCCGTTACCGTCAGCGTTATGTGGACTTGATCTCCAATGACGAGGTAAGGGCGACCTTTAAGGCGAGGAGCAGGATCATCCGCGAGATCCGCGCTCATCTGGAGCGGCAGGGCTTCATGGAAGTGGAAACACCCATGATGCAGCCGATCGCAGGAGGAGCGCGCGCCAAACCCTTTGTGACGCATCATCACGCGTTGCACGCGGACCTTTTTCTTCGAGTGGCGCCGGAGCTTTATTTGAAGCGGCTACTGGTGGGCGGTTTCGAGAAGGTTTATGAGATCAACCGAAATTTCCGGAATGAAGGTCTTTCGATCCGGCACAATCCGGAGTTCACGATGCTCGAACTTTATCAGGCGTACGCGGACTACACAGACATGATGAGCATCACGGAAACTATGGTCCATCACCTTGTGACCATGCTTTACGGTAAAGACGAGATCCCGTACGGGGAACGAACCCTCAATTTCAAGACGCCCTGGAAGAGGGTCTCTTTCTATGGCGCACTTCAGGAAGCGACGGGCATGGACCTGCGGAAGGTTGATGTGCGCGAGGCTGCGAAGAAGCTTCATGTAGAAGTTCCGTCTGACATGGAGGAGATCGATGTGCTCAACGAGATTTTTGGCGAGAAGGTCGAAAAAGACCTTTGGGAACCGACTTTTGTGGTCGATTATCCGACTGTCATGACGCCGCTCGCCAAAGCAAAGGCCGAGGACCCCGGGCTGGTTTATCGTTTTGAATTATTCATCGCGAAAATGGAGATCGCTAACGCGTTCTCGGAGCTCAACGACCCGGCGGTCCAGCGGCAGCGGCTTATGGAACAAAAGGAGATCATCGGGGAGAACAAAGAGGTCGACGAGGATTTCCTGACGGCTTTGGAGTACGCCATGCCGCCCGCGGGCGGTCTGGGGATCGGGATCGACCGGTTGGTCATGCTGCTTACGAACCAGAATTCGATCCGCGATGTGATCTTATTCCCTCAGTTGAGACCGGAAAAGAAAACGGCGGAGAACGCCAGAGTTGGAGAGGAGAGCTGATCTTATGGGGTTCGAATTTTTTATTGCCAAAAGGCATTTGACGCGGCGCCGCAAGACCGGGTTTATCTCTCTTATATCGCTCATTTCCGTCGGGGGAGTGGCGATCGGCGTGATGGCGCTGATCGTGGTGCTGGCCGTCATGAGCGGATTCGACCGCGAACTCAAAAATAAGATCGTCGGCGTCCAACCTCATCTTCGCATCGACAAGGCCGAGGGGATGGAAAATTCCGAACAAGATCTCGCCACGATCCGCAGTCATAATATTCCCGGACTTGTTTCGATGGCGCGTTTTGTGGAAGGGCAGGCCATTTTGCGCAGCACCAAGAACGCGACCGGCGTTGTCGTGAAAGGCGTGGACCCCAAAAACGAGGACCTGAGCATTTTTAAGAAACACATGGTGTCGGGGACGCTCAATTTCCAGGACTCCGTGCAGATCGAACGAAAGCGGAGCCTTCTCTTCTTCAAAAAACGGATCGAAACGCGCTACGGCAGTATTTTTGTCGGGGAGAACCTCGCGCGCTCACTGGGCGTCGAAGTCGGGGACATCATCTACCTGATCACGCCCATCCCGGAGAAGCCGAACCCGCTGGTGCCGCTGCCGATGCACGTGAGGACCTGGGCGTTCCTGGTGCGCGGCGTCTATCGCGTGGGGATGAACGATTTCGACACTTCGCTCGCGCTCGTCGATATCACGCAGGCGCAGAAAGTCTATCAGCTCGGTTCCAAAGTGACGGGGATCAGCCTCCGGTTCCGGAACGTGGACGAAGCCGAGAAGTGGAAATGGGTCTTGGCGGGCGATTTTTCGAACCAGTATTATTTCCGTTCCTGGTATGACATGAACCAGAATTTCTTTCAGGCTCTCAAGGTTGAAAAAAGCGTCATGACAATCCTTCTGGCGCTCATCATCATGGTGGCGGCGTTCAATATC
The DNA here is from genome assembly GCA_903820505.1 of Candidatus Omnitrophota bacterium. Lineage (GTDB taxonomy): Bacteria > Omnitrophota > Omnitrophia > Omnitrophales > Aquincolibacteriaceae > Pegaeibacterium > Pegaeibacterium caenilacustre. Next base: position 1,274 of record CAIJHQ010000054.1, on the reverse strand, counting down.
ATTTCAACGTTGACCATGGTGGTGATGGAAAAGACAAAGGACATCGGGATCCTGCGCGCGCTCGGTGCGACGCGGATGGGGATCCGCAAGATCTTTGTGGCCGAAGGTTTCAGTATCGGCTTTTTGGGGATCATGTCCGGAGCGGCGCTCGGGCTTCTCCTGGCTTATAATTTGAACCCCGTGGCCGATTTTCTCAAAGAGACCACCGGCCTTGAGGTTTTCCCGAGCGACATCTATCTTTTTGACCGCATTCCTTCGGAAGTGCACATGGCCGATGTGATCACCATCGTGGCCTTTGCGCTGATTGCGGCGGTTTTTGCCGGGTTCTATCCGGCGCATCGGGCCGCCAACCTGGATCCTGTGGAGGCACTCCGCTATGAGTGATATCGTCGAAGCTCCTTTGATCAGTGCTTTTGATGTCAAAAAGGATTACGAAACTCCCGTGGGGGTCCTCGAGATCCTCCGGTCAGTGCAATTGATCATCCGTAAAGGGGAAATGGTCTTCATCACGGGGAAATCGGGTTCGGGGAAATCGACCTTGCTCCACCTTCTCGGAGGGCTCGACCGGCCCTCGCAGGGAAAGATCCATTTCGAGGGCCGGGACATGACCGAGATGTCGGAGAAAGAATTGGCCAGGATCCGCAGCCGTCATATCGGTTTTGTGTTCCAGTTCTACCACCTCTTGCCGGAGCTGACGGTCTACGAGAACGTGCTTTTACCGACGCTGATCGCCGGGAAGTCCAACAGGACCTGGGTCAAGGAAGTTCTCAAGCGGGTGCGGCTCTGGAACCGGCGGACGCATTTTCCGTCGGAACTCTCGGGCGGCGAGCAGCAACGGGTCGCGATCGCCCGGGCGCTCGTGAACCATCCCGCCGTTGTCCTGTGTGACGAGCCGACCGGGAATCTTGACAGCGAGAACGCGGCGTCCGTAATGGCGCTCATCAACGAACTCAACACCCAGGAAGGGCAGGCTTTTCTGATCGTGACGCATGATGAGGAAATGGCGGGGCGTTATGACCGGACGTACCGGCTCCACGAGGGGGTTCTTATGCCGGGGCAGCGTCCCGTGCTGCGTCCGGAGACGATCATTTCCCCGAAGCAGATCTTATAAATTCTTAGCCCACAGGAGATCTACATGGAATCACAGGTTTACATTGACGGTAAATGGTATCCCAAAAGCGAAGCGAAGATCTCGATCTTTGATCACGGGCTTTTGTACGGGGACGGTGTTTTTGAAGGGATCCGCGCGTATGACGGCCTGGTCTTCAAACTGG
>CAIJHQ010000053.1 GCA_903820505.1 Candidatus Omnitrophota bacterium | reverse complement strand
TGAAGACTTGGGCAGCCCTGACCTCGTACAAAAATTCAAGGTTGTCAGGACAGTCCAAGTCACCGTTCGGGAAATGAATATGAAGACTTGGGCAGCCCTGACTTTTTTAGAAAATTTACCGTAGTCAGGACAGTCCAGATCACCATTAATTTGAATCGAGATCTGGGCAGTAGAGGACTCGAACCTCTGACCTCTTCCATGTCAAGGAAGCGTTCTAACCAACTGAACTAACTGCCCACAGAGTAATTCCGTTCCGGAAGGACGCACATCATAAACCGCGCTTAGGGGAATTTCAACGAAAAAGTCGGGAGAGCATTAAAGCTGCAGCGTGCGACCCGTGTTGTCTCTGGTATTCTTGAGGGAAACGGTGTTCGGCGTGATCGACGTCACCACAAAATCGTCGATCTGTCCGTCCTTCTCGAGCATCTGTCCGTTGATGATCGCGAAGGGATGGTCGGGATTGTAGATAATGCCCTCGAGCACATAGCCCGCGTCGGCAACCGCCCGTTTCACAGTGTGCTTTTGTTTGGGCTTATACACATTGATCTCAGCCTGCCCGGTCCCGCGCGAGATCATCAGATAACCCGCCCCGAGGACCAGAAGACCGATGAGCACCCAAACTCCCACGGCGGCTGACGGGATCTTGAACGCCTTTTTTAATTCTGGGACAGGAACGATCTTCTGTACGACCGGCGGATCCTTCCGCTGCTGGATCTCCTTCAAATATTCATAGACGATACTCATCGGATCTCTTCCATCGAAGTGGTCAAAATGTCATGGCCGATGACCTTCTGCTGGCGGACGAACCCGAGGAGCAGGGCGCGATCACAGAGAAGGTTGATGAGGCGCGGGATGCCTTTTGAAAAATCCTGGATGACCTGATAGCATTCGGGAAGAAGCGTGACGCCAGCCGTTCCGGAGCGTTCCAGACGGAAATCGACATAAGCCCTCGTGTCCTCCATGTCAAACGGCTGAAGTTCGTACTTGATCACGATCCGCTGGTAGATCTGCCGCAGATTATATTGCTGGAGCTTGACCTTCAATTCAGGCTGGCCGGCAAGCACGATCTGAAGGAGCTTGCCGTGCTTGGTCTCCAGGTTGGACAAAAGACGTACCTGTTCGAGCTGATAAGGCTCCAGATTCTGCGCCTCATCGATCACGAGGACCGCGTTGCCCTGGTTGAGGGTCGATTCGATCAGGAAAGCGTCCAGTTTTTTGACGATGTCCAGACGGTTCTTCCTGTCCGCGACAAGCCCGAAATCCTCCACGATGGCCTGCAAAAGCTGCATTTCGCTGAAGTAGGGGTTCAGGATAAGCGATGTCCGCACGTTCTTCGGCAGGCGGTCCAGCAGCGCCTTGCAGAGCGTCGTCTTGCCGGTTCCCACCTCCCCCGTGATCAGGATCATTCCCTTGCGCTCTTCGATGCCGTAGATGAGCGAGGCGAGCGCTTCCCGGTGGGAGCGGCCCTCAAAAAAGATCTCGGCGTCGCTCGTGATGTTGAACGGCTGGGTCCTGAATCCGTAGAACTCCTGAAGTGTCGTCATATTCCCTTTGTGACCTGGTCGATCTTCGTCCGGTCCAAAACGTCCATGGGGATCACGTTCACCGGCCTGACGATCTTGACCGTCAGAAAGATCAGCAGATCGGTCTTATCGCCGTTTTTCGTGAGCCGGTCAAACATTTTTCCGAGAAATGGAATATCGCTCAGGAAAGGGATCCCCCCGACCTCCTTCGCCTTCGCGTCACTCAACAATCCGCCGAGAACCACCGTATCTCCGTCATCCACGACCATCTGCGTCTCGGCTTCACGGGTATCGATGATGGGATATTTGGCGATGATGGCGGCGCCCGTGTCCCCTCCCTTAACATCCACCGTGCCGTTCTGATTAGAAACCGTCGGGTGGACGATCAGATTCACCATATTCTCGTTCTCGCCCACGATCTGCGGCACGACGCGCAGCTGGATCCCGATATTCTGGTAGTAAGACAGCGAGCCCCCGACCGTGTTGTTAACGTTCGTGCTCGAAGTAGTCTCGAGGATCGGGTATTGCTCGCCGACGAGGATCGTGGCCTCCCTGCCGTCCATGGTGATGATCGTGGGCGTGGACAGAGTGTTGGTGTCTTCATCTTCCTGAAGCGCATGCAAGAGCACTTCGAACTGCGTGCCGTTCACTTTTGAAAAATTGAATTTGAGTCCCGAATCTGTCGGGTTCATCAGACCGTCGGTCCCTTCCACGGGTTTGAAAGCGCTCGGGATGTAGGGAAAACGGCTGGCCGTCCCAAGATTAAAATCCTTGTTCATGAGGGATCCCGAAGTCCCCTTGGTATCGGTCGTCCCAAAGTCAAGCCCGAGGTCGTAGACCTTTTTCTTGGTCACCTCCAGCAGCACGGCGCGGATCAGCACTTGCTTGGGAGCGACGTCGACTTCCTCGATAAGTTTCGCGATCTGGCGTACCACGGCCGGCGTGTCAGAAACGGCCAGGATCTTGGTGCGGGTCATCTTCGTGGTGTTCTGGGTCGTTGTCGGCTGATTATTGCTATAATTTCCCGTGCTCGCGTCGGGCGTGTTGATCATTCCGCTCGTGGACGCGGAAAAACCCCAGCCCTGCTTGTTCACGACATCCATCACGGAACATTTGCCGCTCTTGGAAAGAAAAGGTTGTATCATTTTCGCGACATCGGCGGCTTCGACATGTTTCAGCTTGAATGCCTCGATCTTCGTGCCGCCGGATGAGAACAACGCGTCGTCTTCCTTCTTCTGGTCCGTCTGGATCTTTTCAAGCGATGAGACCGTCAGGACGTTGCCCTCCTGGGTATAGCCCAGGTCGTACATCTTCAGGATGATCTTCAGCGCCGTTTTCCAGTCCGTGTTCTCGAGGTCCACGGTGACAAGCCCGAAAACTTCCGGCGTCGTCACGATGTTGACCTTTTTCCCTTCCTGCTCGGCTTTCTTCTCGATGGCCTTAAGCACGGTGGCAACTTCCGTATCCTTGAATTTGAGACTGCTCATGGACGTTTCGGCCGCGAATGCTCCAGGCACCGCCAGCAAAGAGATCCATACGGTCATAAAAAAAACAGCTCTGGCCTTCATTACTCCCCCGTTCACGCCAAACACCTGATCATTACGCGAAGCATCCGTATCGCCGTAACCATAAGCCCGGCAACATAATACGGCCTTACGAACTTCCTTTCAGAAACAGTTCAAACTCAGAATCTCCCTCTCTTAAAACGACCTTTGTAGGGTAAATCTTTACCACTTTAAACCGCCCGACCGCGTCACCCTCATTCACAAAAGCGGTGCCGATAATGGCGGTAGGTTTCTCCGCGTTCCACATGATACCGTCAAGGGACAGGGCCGCCTTCGGGTCCTGCGGTCCGGACTGTCCGGCCGTGAACGGATCGCGCTCAAGCGGCAGCACCGACGTCGCCATGACGAACCGGTTGATGAAACCGACGCCGCTCACCTTCATCCGGCGGAGCCTGTACCCCGGCAACGGCCCGGCCCCGGAGACCGCCGTGACGGTTCCCGCAGCACTCGCGGGAACTGAAGCCCGTTTTGTGTTCGTCCTATGGTATAGGGCAACGCTTATGATCAGCAGAAAGACGCCCAAAGCCACTGTGATCACGAGTTCAATAGTGTCTTTTTTACGCATCATCGCTCCAGAAGATACAGCGCCAGTTCCGCGTTCACTTCAAGCCGCGGCACCGCCGGTGAACGGTCGACGATCTCAAGCCTCTCCAGTGTCAAATACGCCGGTAAAACCTTGTTCAGGGCTTCAAGATACTTCACGAAATTCATGTAGTCCGCCCTCAACTTCACTGCGGCATGCACATAAAAACAGGTCTTTTGGTCCGCGACGACCTTTTTCCCTCGGCTGTCCTTAAAGACCTGCGGCGTGTCGAACTGGATCTGTACCATCTGCACCCGGAACTTATTGGCATATTCCGAGATCATGGCCAGGGACCGCTGCTCCGTTTCCGGAAATTTCCGGCCGAGCTCCTGCTTTGCCTTCACCAAAAGGCCCGTCACGTGTTCCGAATCCTTGGCCGAAGCGATGATCTCGTTAAGCCAATTCAACCGCCGTTCGATGAAGAAAACTTTTTCCTCGGTCGCGACAAGGTCCCGATGCAGCGGCCCATAAACAAAACGCAACAAAAGCAGCGCCCCGAAGAACAACCCGGCAGCCCACAGGAAGATCATAGCCTGGGCGAACGTGACCTTGCGCTTTTGGACCCTATGCATCGCGAAATTCCCCCTCGATCCCGTAGAACTCGCCTTGGGGATGCATGCCGACCGTCGAAAAGAACGAGGTCTCTTTGAGACGCTCCGCGAAATCCCGGACCGCGGCCTCTTTTTTGGCCTCGGGGAGCAGCGCCGCCACTTCCAGATCCATCCGCCGGTGCGAGGAATCCAGAACGAACCGCTTCAGGACGACTTTCTCGGGAAGAAGATAACCCAGCAAGCGCAGCAACTTGTCCGCCGGCACCGTCGCGCGATCGATCTCGCTCGCCAAATAATACCTCGGGAACGCCGCCGCAGAGAGGTCCGAAACTTTGCCGAGAACCTGCAATTGTCTCTTTCCGGCATTCAGGCGGTTCTCAAAAGAGGAGCTTTGCATCTTCATGAAAAATAACGCCATCGCCAGCAAACCAACAAGGGCCACCGAGGCAAGCATAAGAACTTTGCGTTGTACCGATTCCAGTTTCAGGTTCTTGAAGTCAAGCGGCGTAAAATCCAGGGCGTTGCTCCCCGCGAAAACGCCGGCCACGGCACCGGTGCACTGGCTGAGCACTCCCGGGTCCTCCTCCGTGTTCCCGGCCTTGTACTGGATCTTCGACGGCAGTAAAAGCTTCGCCGTTTCCATGCCGAGTTCCTTGGCGAGAAAAGGATCGAGGCCCCTGAACTCTTCCCCGTATCCGGCCAGATAGAGCATTGCCGGCATGTCCTCCTTGAAATTCTTCATGAAGTACGTCAGGGAGTAACGCACCTCGCGGACAAATCCTTCCATCAGCGGCCGCATGAGCTCGAAGAACTGCGGACCCCGTTTGTCCCCGTCCCCCGCCGTGGCGACATCGGTCGAGACCCCGAACGAGCGGATCGCTTTTTCGATCTCCCCGTCCGCTCCGGGACTCCGGTGCATCGCGCCCAGGAACAGCGGATCGTTCAGGACCGTCTTCACCTTGGTGAACGAGAAAGCCAGGTTGCGGATAAAGAACATTTTTCCGTTCCGGTAAATCGCCAGCGTCGAATGGTCATAGCCGACGTCGAGGACGGCCCGGGAAGCCGCTCCGCTCCCGTAGCATGAGAGGATGCTCAAGTAGTCGAAAGGCTCGGCGCTGACCTGCGTCACTTCGAACCCCGAACGGGTCAGAAGCGTTAAGTAATGGTCCAGTTCCCTGCGATTGACGATCGCATAGACCGCGACGAGGTTCTTGGCCATGTCGTCGTCCGCGTATTCTTTCACTATTTCATAACTGAAGAAGTGGCAATCGTTGTTCACAGAACCCTCTTCCCTGGCGATCCAGGTAATCGCGGGAATGATCTCTTTGGCGGGCATGACGGGCAGAAGAGCGTTCTTGATGGTGATGATATGGGGATTTGAGATCGTGAGATGGACCTTGCGTGTCTTGATCCGGTTCTGCTTGACGAATTCCAGAAGGAATTTCTTGCATGCGGCCCTGAGATCTTCCACGACAGGGACGACCGAGACCGCCTCTTTGAGGACCGCGAGCGACCCGCCCTCTTTTTCCAGCAGAACGATCCTGACCCGACGGGTCTCGATCTCAACGGACAAGAACGGCATGAGCGGCTTCCTGACCTGGTTAGCTGTATTTATTCACTTTGATGGACGTGCTTTGCTGGCTCCTGCCTTCCATTTTGTCGAAAGAGCCTGTCCCGACCTGCGCTATCAAATTAATATCGACGCGCCGTATATCGGCGACCACCGCCGTAACCCCATTGGCCGCGTCGTAATAGGTAAATAACGAACCTCCCGCGCCCGCAAAGGTCATGTCCGCGGGCATAAAATAAGGGATCACCGCCTCCGCCCCGGAACCGATCTTCCTGTAAAGCATTCCCGAGGCGTCCAGCCGGAACTGCATGGCGACGCCGTTCTGGTCTGTGAAGGCCACAGTGTTTCCGCTGGCCGTAGTAATGTTCTCGCTGAAGCGCAAGCCGAAGGCTTCTTTATCGCCCTCGACCATGATCTCCAGGGCGCTCGCCGCCGCCGTGTCCGCTTGTACCTGATTCGGCAAATAAAACGTATTCTTAAGCACCTGCGGCATCAGATACGCTGCCCCCACCGTGAGGATACCGATGATCAGGACCGTCATGACCATTTCGATCAGCGTAAAACCCCTACGACTCCGGCGGGTCTTCATGGCGAATAGGTTACGTTGTTAGCGATGGAGGAATAAAGGGTCACAATCGCGGTCGGATCACCGGTCCGGCTGACCGTGATCGTAATATCCTTCAGCAACGCGCCGTTCCCTCCCGTGGTCGTAACAACCGTTCGCGCCACGTCATACGCGTACCCCGGGTAAGCGGAGGAACCGCTCGTGATGCTGGCGAATAGGAGATTGTTAAGTTTTTCCATTTCGTAACGTGCGAGGTTCCCGGCGACCGTCATATCCGAAGAAGCCGCCATGCCCTGGATCTGTTCAGCGATCATCAATCCCGTCGGGATACTGATCAAAACCAGGATGACGATCGCTACCACCAGCTCGACCAGAGTCACGCCTTTGGATCTGTTATCTCGTCGCATTGTACTCATTCAGGATTTCCGTATTGGATTTTTGGCACGCATAAACATGGACTTCGTCGATCCGCCCCCGGAACCGGGTGCCGGCCTGGTTGGTCGCCTGCACACCGATCGTCAGCGCGCCATTGTTGACATAGGAAGAATAAACCGTTCCATTTGAAGCAATGAGAGCGCCGTTTATGTAAATACGAAAGCCGAGAGGCCCCCAACTTCCGGCAACATGGTACCAAGTGTTATACGCCATACCGCTGTTATTAGGGCCGTTCAACACACGCTGGGTCCCATTATTCGAGGAACGAAGTACGAGCCCAATAGTGCGATAATTGGCGTTCTGGTAGTGAATGACAAGCCCATAAGGCTGATTCGTCGTCGAATTCCCTTTGACAACGATCCCGAGTTTGTCGGTCGTGACCGGGGTTGTGCTCGGGAGGTAGATCCAGGCCGTGATCGTCCCTTCCGTGATCAGGTCCAGCGCCGAATTGGCAAAATCGTTAACGATCACGTAATTGGTGGTGCCGCCCGAATTAAAATTTAGCGCCTGTGCCGCTACAGCCTTGCGATCAGCCACCCAAGCGGGCCCCGTGGCATTCGAAGGCGTCAAAGTCCCCTGATAGGGCGCGGCTCCCGTCGTATAACCGGCTCCCTCACTGAAGGGCCACCAAACCTCGCCGCAACAGGTCGGAGGCATAACGCCCGTGCCGTCGCCCTCGAGATAGAGGTTGATCTTGTCCGCGGAGGAATCATATTGCGCGAACACCGTGCGGGAGATCGAGTTACCGGAGGAGATCGAGGTGCCGATCGATTTTAGTTGAAAAATATTGGAACAGCTGGCCACGAGCGTCACGTCGATCGTGTTATTGGCATCCCAATCCGAGACGGGAAGCGGCAAACCGGTCGATGTGATATTGAAAATGGCCCTCTGAATGCCGGCTTCCGCAAGGTACAGGGCTTTCATGTTCCGGTTCTGCGCGTCATGACGGGTAATCGTATTCGTAATGAAGAAAGTGATCCCGAACACGGCGATGGGAACAATGATAACGATCAGCAGAACGGTCGCGAGAGCAAAACCCTTGCGGTTCAACAAGCCCCCCATAAGCAAAAGGGCCGGCGCTATTGAACGCCGGCCCCCGTTAAAACTTCGATCACCAACGGATCAGACGAAAGATCCGTCCACGTTGTTGTAGACATAGGTCGTGGTCGGCGCTGATGGCCCCGAATAGGAATTCCCGGAAACCTTGGTCCAATCCTGTTGGATACCGCCCTGATCGAGCACGGTGTCAAAACATTTGACCGTCGCCGAACAAGCGGCGGCGGCATAGCCATCCAACGTCGCCGGATACGCCTTATACTTCGAATAGTAAGTAACGATCCCCGACCTCACCGCCCCCAACACGCCTTTTTCGGAGGCCAGCAGGGCATCGTTCTGGAGATCATAATATTTGGGAATGGCCACGATCGCCAGGATCCCCAATAGCACGATCACCATGACCAATTCGATCAAAGTAAAACCCCTGCGTCCGTTCAGCATCAGGCTTCTCCTTTACACTATTTAACCACTGAATTAAACAAAGGCACCGGTCAAGGCCGTGTACGTATAAGTGGTTCCCGCAGGACCGGTATACGTCGTCGCGCTTGCCTTAGTCCAATCCTGCTGAACGCCACCCTGGTCCAGCACGGTGTCAAAACATTTGACCGTAGCCGAGCAGGCACCGGCGGCATATCCATCCAAACTCGCCGGATAGGCCTTGTTCTTGGCGAAATACGTGTATATGCCGGACCGGACCGCGCCCACGACCCCTTTTTCGGCGGCGGTCTTAGCATCGGTCTGAAGATCGTAGTATTTCGGAATGGCCACAATCGCCAGGATCCCCAAAAGCACGATCACCATGATCAATTCGATCAACGTAAAACCTTTTTGATTCTTCAACATCGCCGCTCTCCTTGTTGTTGTCGAGCCGTGCAATTATACGAAAGCACCTGTCAGGGCCGTATAGGTATAAGTGGTTCCCGCGGGGCCGGTATACGTCGTCGCGCTCGCCTTCGCCCAATCTTGCTGAACGCCGCCCTGGTCCAGCACGGTGTCAAAACATTTGTTCGTCCCCGAGCAGGCCGCATTGGTTGCCGAATCAAGGGTCGCCGGATAGGCCTTGTTCTTGGCGAAATACGTGTAAATACCGGACCGGACCGCGCCCACGACTCCCTTTTCAGCGGCGGTCTTGGCATCGGTCTGAAGGTCATAATATTTCGGAATGGCCACGATCGCCAAGATCCCCAAAAGCACGATCACCATGATCAACTCAATAAGAGTAAAACCTCTCCAGTTCGTCAGCATCGTCTTCTCCTTGTTTTAGTGTTGCTGATTAACTATGAAAAAGCTCATGCCCGGAACACCCGTATCAAGTTCCACATCGGCAGGAACATTCCAAGCGCCATCACCAGGATCATGCTCCCCAAAACCACGATCAGCATCGGCTCGATGAGGACCATCAGATTGCTTACGAGATAATCCACGCGCATATCATAATATTCCGAGACCTTCAAAAGCAACTCGTCGATCTTGCCGGTTTCTTCGCCCACTTTGACCATGCGTATCACCGATGACGGAAAAATACCGGACGCGCGCATCGGCTGCTCCATACTGCTACCGCCGATGACGCTCTTTCGGATGGTTTCGATCGCATCCGCCACGACACGGTTGTCCGCGCTTCCATACGCGATCTCGAGCGCCTTGACCACCGGAATGCCGCTTTGGACAAGCAAGGCCATGATGCGCGAAAAACGCGACATATCCGCCATAAGGATTAACGGTCCAAAGACCGGCAGCTTTAGCAGCAATTGGTCGAATCGCATCCTTCCCCACGGGGTCCGCTTGGCCCTGAAAAAACCATATCCCGCAAGGAGCAACCCGACAGCGACCAGCCAGCCATAATGGGTCATGGCATAATTGATCCCTAAAAGGATGCGCGTCGGGAGCGGAAGCTCCACATTACGGGAAGCGAACAACTGGGCAAAGCGGGGAATGATAAAATTTGAAAGAAATAGAAATGCCGCGCTAATGGCGCACAGCACTATCAGCGGGTACCGCAGCGCCGACTTCACGCGCATTTGAAGTTTTTCTTCGGCCTCCCCGATGTAAAGAAGCCGCTCCAAGACCTGTTCAAGACGCCCGGAGGCCTCTCCGGCTTTGAACATGTTGACATATAGCGGTGAAAAGACCTTCGGATACCGCGCCAGACTTTCCGAAATGCTCGAGCCGCCGCGAATGCTTGTCAACATTCCCTCGACCACCCCGCGAAGCAGCGGATCGCGGTCCTGGCCACCGATAACTTCGAGGGCCGCCAGGACCGTCAGCCCGGCTTTGGTGAGGGTATAGAACTCGCGGGTGAACGCGTTAAGATCGGCGGATTTGATGCGGCGGAACCGCGAGAAAAACGACATCACGGGAGAACGGGTCTCCTCATCGATCGCGAACGGCGTGCATCCGTCCAGCTTCAGCTTCATGGCGACCGCCACGGAGTTTTCAGCCGCCATTACGCCGCTGACAGCCGCCCCGAACTTGTCCCGGGCTTTGTAACGGAACAAAGATCCCATTATTCGATCTCGGTCACGCGAAGGACTTCTTCAAGAGAGGTGACCCCGCGAAGGACCTTTTCGAGGCCGTCCTGTCTTAAAGTCCGCAGTCCCTGCTCAAGGGCTTTCTTCCTGATGTCGGACGCGGAACGCCGCTCATCCACCATCATCTTGATCTCATCGGTCACGATCATCAGCTCATAAAGACCGGTACGCCCGAAAAACCCGGTCTGGTTGCACCGGGCGCAACCTTTTCCCCGCACCAGCTCAGAATTTTCGGGAAGCCCCACGTCCGCGAGCACGACCGCCGGCGGCGTGTACTTCTCACGGCATTTACTGCAATTCACGCGCACCAACCGCTGGGCCAGGATGCCGATCACCGAACTTGAGATCAGAAAGGGCTCGACCCCGATATCGATAAGCCGGGTCAACGCGGCGGAGGCGTCGTTCGTGTGCAATGTCGAGAACACGAGATGTCCCGTCAGAGCCGCCTGGATCGCCACCTCGACCGTTTCCCGGTCCCGAATCTCCCCCACCATCATGATGTCGGGATCCTGACGCAAAAAACCGCGCAATCCGCCCGCGAACGTGATCCCTGCCTTCACATTGACCTGCGTCTGACGGATCCGAGGGATCACGAATTCCACAGGATCTTCGATGGTCACGATGTTCTTATCTTCCGTATTAAGTCTGGAAAGAGAGGCGTAAAGCGTGGTCGACTTGCCGCTGCCCGTCGGTCCCGTCACCAGCACGATCCCGTAAGATCGGCCGATCAATTTTGTAAAATCATCCAGATTCTCCTTGGAAAAACCAAGCTCCGCCAGGTTCGGCAGCATGGCCTGCTTATCCAAAAGTCGCAATACCATGTTCTCACCGAACACCGTGGGAAAACTTGAAACGCGGATGTCCAGGTCCCTGCCTTCGAGCTGCGAATGGATCTTGCCGTCCTGCGGTTTGCGGGTCTCCGTAATGTCCATACCGCTGAGGATCTTGATCCTTGAAACGACCGCGGAAAGAATGGTCAAAGGGAACGACGAGACCTGCTGCAGCATCCCGTCCACGCGAAAGCGGACCGATACTCTTGTCTCCTCCGGCTCAATGTGGATATCCGAAGCGCGAAAATGCACGGCCTGGGACAGAAGGCTGTCCACGAGCTTGCTGACGGGCGTCTGCTCCGAACCTCCGGCCTTGGCGGATTCTTCGGCCGCGGAGGCTCTTTCTTTCTCGATGGACTTGACGATATCGTCCACCGACCCGACGGACCGGTAGTGAACATTAAAGGCCTTCTGGAATCCCGCATTGGAGACAAGGATCGGTTCCACGACATCATAGCCGGTAGCCTTGCGGACATAATCGATCGCCATAATGTCCTGGGGATCCACCATCCCGACGGAAAGAGCGGTACCGGTCGTAAAAAGCGGGATCACGCCGTGCTTTTTGGCGGCGCTCTCGGGGATCAGCTTCACAAGTGAGCGGTCAAGTTGATAGCTGCCGAGATCAACGTAAGGGACCCCAAGGTAACCGGCCTTGATATTGGCGAGGTCTTCTTCTGTCACGAAACCGCCTTTGATCAGAACGTGTTCGAGCGGCTGCTTCGTGCGCGAGGATTCCTTGGTCGCCTTTTCGGCCTGTTCGGGATGGACCAATTTTTGCTGGACCAGCAATTCCAGGATCTTCGCGTCTGAGAACATGATCGTCTCTCGGTTCCGGCTTTAGACCGGGGGATTCCCCGACCCAAGCAGTTTCTGGATCGTCGCGGCAATTTCCGTTTTTTCGAAAGGCTTCGTAATATAACCGTCAGCCCCCACTTCATCGGCAAGTTTTTTATCCTCTTCGCTACCTTTTGAAGAGATGATAACGATCGGGACATGCTCGTACGACTTGTCAAATTTGAGCATGCGGCACACTTTATAGCCGTTCAGTTTTGGCAGCATCAGGTCCAGCAAAATAAGGTCCGGAGGGTCTTTTCGCGCAAGGTCCAGTCCCGTTTGACCATCCTCCGCGCCGATCGTGTCATAGCCCATGGACTCCAGCCGCGTCGCGATAAGAAGCCGGACATCCGGATCGTCATCCACGATCAGGATCTTTTTCTTCATATACGGTATTCCGTTCGTTGGGGTTCGCCCGCCCGGGTATTTTTTCCATGTTTGAGTGGACCAGACATTCTAAACTACCCTCACTTGTATCGGCACAAGCGGCCGGAGCTAAAATCCCTCCGTCAGGACGGACCGGCGAGATAGCGCTCCAAAAGAACATGGACCTGGGCCAAGGCCCGGCTCCGGTGAGAAACGCTGTGTTTGAGTTCGATGGGAACCTCGCCGAACGTCTGCCCGAACGGCGGGTAAGAGAAGAGCGGATCGTAACCGAAGCCTCCGCTTCCGCGAAGTTCCCGTGTGATGACACCGTGCACGCGACCGCTCACAGTCCCGATCAGTTGGCGGGGCGCGGCGATCGCCACGGCCGATTCATAGTAAGCACTACGTTCGGCGTCCGGCACCGTCTCCATGGTCTGAAGCAGTTTCCGGTTGTTCGCATTGTCGTCTTTCTCAGCGCCCGAAAAACGGGCCGACATGACTCCGGGAGCCCCCTGAAGCGCGTCGCAGCACAGTCCGGAATCTTCACCTAACGTGAGCAGACCGGTTTGCCCGGCATAGCCGAGCGCTTTCAGTTCCGCGTTCGCTTGAAAGGTTTTTCCCGTTTCTTCCACGGCCGTGACCCCGGGAAAGTCCTTGAGGCTCACGCATTGGACCGGAAGATCGGCAAGAAGGTCCTGCAACTCCTTGAGTTTTTTGAGGTTGGTCGTCGCGACCAATAACCGGACCGGCTCAGGCATATTTTCTCTGGACCGCCGTCAGCTCCCGGATACCTTTTTTCCCGAGCGCGAGCAACTTTCGAAGCACGATCTCCGTAAAAGGTTTTCCTTCCGCCGTTCCTTGGACTTCGACTAATTTTCCGGACCCCGTCATCACCACGTTCATGTCCACCTCCGCCGTCGAATCCTCGGCGTAACAAAGATCGAGCACCGGCTTGCCACCCACGACACCGACACTGACCGCCGCCACCGAATCCAATACGGGATCTTCTGCGAGGCTGCCTTGGTCCAACAGCTTCTTCAGGGCCTGCTGCAGCGCAATGTAACAGCCGGTGATCGAAGCGGTGCGCGTCCCGCCATCGCCCTGGATCACGTCCGCGTCCAGCCAAAGGGTCCTTTCGCCGAGCTTCTTGAGGTCCACGACGGAACGGATACTGCGGCCGATCAAACGCTGTATCTCCTGGGTGCGGCCGGACAGTTTGCCTTTGGCGGCTTCCCGGACGATGCGTTCGTTGCAGGACGCGGGAAGCATGCCGTATTCGGCGGTGATCCACCCTTTGCCCTCGCTTTTGCAGAAAGGCGGCACCTTATCTTCCACCGTCGCGGAGCAAATGACCTTCGTTCCTCCCATCTCGATCATGCAGGAACCGTGCGCGTTCTTCAGGTAGCCTTTATGAATGGTGACTTTACGGAGCTGGTCGTTCCTTCTTTTTTCGATCCTCACGAAACACCTCCTAGCGGATTTTTAATACCTTGTGAAGTTGAATTCCAAGACGGACATCCGGAAGCCGCTCCCGTCCGATACGTTGCAACTGCTCCAAGAGTTTCAAAAGTTTCGGGGCGGGGATCCCTTCCCCCCGCTCGCTGACCGGTTGTAAAAAAACGGGCGTCTGCGGCGCGAGGGACGCGACCATGCGGATGTGTGCTCCGTACTCAGCCCGGTCGATCTTCGGCGACACCGCGATCTTAACATATGTTTCTTTTTTTACGGCCACCTTTAGGAACTCTGCGTGCTCGTTTAAAAGGCTCTTTCCGCCAGTGACGCTCGCGAGTTTCATGTCCATGGCGATCAGGTGACAGAAGCCGAGGACCTTTTTCAGTTCTCCGCCGAGAACTCCGTTGGTCTCAAGCAATGTCCTGTATTTTCTCTTTTGGAGTTCGCGGCAAAGCGGTTTCAGGAACGCGGTATAAAGCAACGGCTCGCCCCCGGTCAGGCTCACATGCGCGTGCGGCCCGGACATTTTTTCAAGAGCATCCACCGCCCGCAGGACCTCCGCGAGGGGCAGCTCCCTGCCCCGTTTCATCCTCTCATCGCAATATTCGCAGGCGAGATGACACGATTCGAACCGGATGAAAAGTTGCCGCTCCCCCATGCGGGGGCCTTCGCCCTGGAGCGAAGAAAAGATCTCGGTGATACGGGCACGGTCCTTGGACGGAAATAATTTCATAAAGAGAACGAGTTGGGAACGGCCGCAAAAAGCGGGTCCGGCACGCCTGCTTCGTGAAATCCTTTGGCCCGCAGAAGACAAGCATCGCACACTCCGCATGGTTTCGATTCGCCTTTGTAACAAGACCAGGTCTTTTCATACGGCACCTTAAGCTTCAACCCTAAAAGGATGATGTCTTTTTTGGAGAGCCTGAGAAGCGGCGTTTTGATCTCCACCCGTTCCCCCTCCGTCCCCGCCTTGGTACCGCGCAGCATGGCTCCGGCAAACGCCTCCAAATATACGGGCCGACAATCCGGGTAGCCGCTGTAGTCGATGGCATTGGCCCCAAAAAAGATCGCTTCCGCTTTCTGGGCTTCCGCGCAAGACATGGCCATGGATAGAAAAATGCTGTTGCGCCCGGGAACGTACGTGGCAGGGATCTCCGCCGGGATCTTTTCCTCCTCCCGGTTCTGGGGAAGCGCTATGTGCCCGTCGAGGAGCGCGCTCCCTCCCCACGGCATGCTCAATGCGGCAAAATAATGCCGGACCCTGAGTTCCTTTGTAAGGACGCGGGCGGCTGTCAGTTCCCGGTGATGCCGTTGGCCGTACTCGATGGAAAGAGCGACCGTTTCATACTTTTCCGCCCGTGCCACGAAAAGGCACGTCGCGGAATCCAGGCCTCCCGACAAAAGGCAGATGGCTTTTTTCATGGGACTTTGACAAGCTTGACGCTTCGAAGTTCCTCTCCCAGAAAAGCTTCGCCGATCCGTGAAAAATTACGCACATAATCCGTGATGCAGATCTTCAACGGCGCGCGGCGCTTCGAGGGGAAAAGGATCTTCTTTCTGCCGAGCAGTTCCTTTAACTTGAGCGCCGTCGGGATCGCGGAATCGATCAGCCTCACCTTGGGTCCCATAACTTTCGCGATCACTTTCCCGAGAAGCGGGTAATGCGTGCAGCCGAGGATCAACGTATCAATGTTCTTCTTTTTGATGGGTCCAAGATACCGGCGCGCGGTCCCAAGGGCGATGGCATCGTCGAGCCAGCCCTCCTCCGCGAGCGGAACAAAAAGCGGGCACGGCTTCAAAAAATATTCCGCGTCCGGGAAACGGGCCTCAAGGCTCCGCGCGTAGCTGCCGCTCTCGATCGTGGCGTAGGTCGCGATAACGCCGACGCGAAAGTTCTTCGACGACGTCAGCGCCTCCTCAACGGCCGGCGTGATCACGTCCAGGACCGGAATGGGCAGCTTTTCGGAAAGAAGTTTGTAAGCGACGCTGGAAGCCGAATTGCAGGCGATGACCAAGGCCTTGATCCCCTGCTTCATGAGAAAACGGGCGCATTCTTCAGAACGGCGGCGGATCTCATCCGTGGATTTAGTCCCGTAAGGCAGGTGGGCGAGGTCTCCCAGGTAGCGGATCTCTTCGGCCGGAAGAATGCGACGCAACTGCCGCACCACCGTGAGACCGCCGAGACCGGAATCAAAGACCCCGATGGGCCGGCGCGCGCGGCGGCCAAGAGCGGCCTTTCTCATTCTCAGACCTTGATCTCAAGGAATTTTTTGAGACGTTCCAGGGCCTTCGCGATCTTGGCGTCATCGACGACGAGGGCGAACCGGACATAGCCTTCCCCGTACTCGCCGAAGCCCGTGCCGGGCGCCACGGCGATCCCCGTCTGACGCATCAGAAGTTCCGTGAACTCCATGCAGCTCAGGGCGCGGTAAGGATCCGGCAACTTGGTCCAGACATAAAAGGTCGCCTTCGGTTTCGGCGTGACCCAACCGATCTTGTTGAGACCGTCCACCAAAAGATCGATGCGGTGTTTGTAGATGTTGCGGATCTTGGACACGTAGGCCTGCGGCCCCGTGAGCGCGGCTGTCGCGGCGACCTGGACGCCGCGGAAGATGCCGAAATCCACGTAACTCTTCGTCTTATTGAGGCCGGCGAGGATCTCCTTGTTCCCGACGGCGAACCCCAACCGCCATCCCGCCATGCTGTAGGATTTCGAAAGCGTGTGGAATTCCACGCAAAATTTCCGCGCGCCCTTAGCCTGCAGCATGCTCGGCGCCGTTCTCTTATTGAACACAAAATCCGAATAAGCGATATCGCTCGCGACAATGATGTTCTTATCGTGGGCGAAGTGAACGACCTTCTCATAAAAATCGAGGTCGCAGGTCGCCGCGGTCGGATTATGAGGGTAGCTCAGGAACATGAGCTTCGAGAGCCGCGTGGTTTCGCGCGGGATCGAATGGAGTTCCGGGAGATAATCGTTCTCTTCCTTGAGAGGAAGGTTATAGAGGATCCCGCCCGCCATGATAATGCCGTTAAAATGCACCGGGTAGGCCGGCGAAGGCACCAGCGCGAGGTCATTGTTGTTCATGTAGGCCAGGGCCAGGTGCGCGATCCCTTCTTTGGACCCGATAAGCGGCAGGACCTCGGTCTCGGGATCAAGTTCGACTTTGAAACGCCCCATGTACCAGTCCGCGATCGCCTTGCGAAGGGTTTTTTCGATCACGTCGTCCCGCTTGGAGTAGCGGTGGATCCCGGGCATGGACATGGCCTCTTTGAGGGCCCGTGTCACATGGGCCGGCGGATCAAAATCCGGGTTCCCCATGCTGAAATCGATCACGTCGACCCCGGCAGCCTTGACCTCTTTTTTCCAACCGTCCACGACGGTAAAAAGATACGGCGGAAGCCGCATCATTCGGTGTGCTTCTTCCATTGGCATGATTATTCACGCTCCTTCAGAGAATGCGATGTTATAAGTTCGGTCCTCCGGTCAACGGCCCTACTCGTCTTTATCCTCGGCATCGTCCTCATCGTCCTCAAGACTGACTTCTTCATCGTCGATAACGCAGATCACTTCGTCCCGTTGCACGGTTTCATCTTCATCAAAAAAAACTTCCGCAAGAATGCCGGATGCAGGCGCCGCGATCGTCAGCGTGGAGTCCTCGGTCGCGAGTTCGACCAGATCATCACCTGCAGTCACCGTATCGCCCTCTTCAAAGAACCACTTTTTTATGACCGCTTCATCCACTTGCGACGCCAACCCCTTCGCCAAAACATCGATCATTTCCGGAACTCTCCTTTCACCGTGCGATTAAAAGATACCGACTCAACCTCGCCTTAAGCCTCCGTCCGCGTCTCCGGAGTCCCCTGCGTCTGTTCTTGCCCCACTTCCGTAAAAGTCTCACGCGCGTGGTAAGAACTGCGGATGTAGGCTCCCGAAAGAACCTTCTCGAATCCCATGGCCGTCAGCTTGCGCGACAGGTCCTGGAACTTTTCGGGCGCCACATATTCCTGGACCTCCATGTTCTCGGGCCCCGGCTGCAGATATTGCCCCAGCGTCAATAGGCTGACCCCGACGGCAAGCAAATGCCTCCCCGATTCCAGTATCTCCGGGACCGTCTCTCCCAGCCCCAGCATAAGTCCGCTCTTCGTGATCCGTTGCGGGGCAAGACGTTTCGCGATCTCGAGGGTCCTCAACGAGCGGTAGTAATCCGCCTGCATCCGCGCGGTCCGCTGAAGACGCTCGACCGTCTCAAGGTTATGATTGAAAACCTCCGGTTCGGCCGCGACGACCTGACCGATCAATTCCTCCCGCGAATGGAAATCGGGCGTCAATACTTCGACGGAAACCCCGGGAACTTCGCGCCTGACCGCCTGAATGGTATGCACATAGTGCGCGGCGCCTTCATCCTGAAGATCATCCCGCGTAACGGAAGTGATGACCACATGCCGCAGTCCAAGCTCTTTGGCCGCGAACGCCACACGCTCCGGTTCGTCGGTACGGAGGATCTCACCTTCTCCCGTACGCACAGCGCAAAAACCGCAACGACGGGTGCAAACCTTTCCGAGGATCATGAACGTTGCGGTGTCGTTGGCATAACACTCGTGACTGTTCGGACACATAGCAGATTGGCAAACCGTATTGATCTGGTATTTCTTCAAAATGGCGCGCGTCCGTTCCGAGGAACTTTCTGGCAGTGAGCGTCGCAACCATTCCGGAAACCGTCGATAAGCCTTCACGAAACATCCTCTTAGAGATTTACCGTGACCTTCGCCGAACAGAATGTGTGTTTCTATCAGAAAGCACCCGGAGTGTCAAGCCTCAAGGCTTGCCGGAAACATCAGGATGCTCAAAATCATAACTCTTTATGAACGCTGGCGTTAGTCCAGGAAAGGCACCATCAATTCGCGGGGGATCCCGATGTCCACTATCTCGATCTTTCCGGTATGTGTCGGCCCCTCCGCCTTGAAAAAACCTTGCTTCGAAGCTGCCAGGGCCACGGTCACGGCTGCCTTCACGGCCACCTCGTAAACCTCACCGGTGTCCGCGTCGAGGCCCGAGGGAATATCAATGCTCACGACCGGTTTTCCGCTTTGATTGATCGCGCGGATCGCCTTTTCAAATCTTCCGCGCACCGGCCCATGCATCCCGATCCCAAAAATGGCGTCCACAATGGTCCCGGCTTGGCGGCAGTGGTCTCTGAACTCATTTTCTTGCGTATATTCATCGGCCAAAAGAACGGGAGCTTTCATTCGTTCGAGGATCTTGTAATTAGCACTTGGATCCGATTTGAGATCGAGCGGATCTTCCAGAAGGATCACCCGGACCTTATAGCCCCGCCCGGCCAAATGCCGCGCGACAACGAGCCCGTCCCCGCCGTTATTCCCCTTCCCGACAAAAACAGCGGCATCGCCTCGCGGGAACTCGCGGCAGAGAACGTCACAAGCCGCAACGCCGGCATTCTCCATCAGGCGAATGGCGGGAATGGAATAGACCTCGATGGCCATCCGGTCCAACCGCTGCATTTCCTCGCGGGTGACGGGACGCATCGCAACCGGTCAGGATTGTCCTCTATCGTTCGGTTCCGGCGCGCGATTCAACGGTGAACGCACGACAGTCTTTTTGTCGGTAAGAGGCACTGCGGACTCGCTCCCCAGGAACACGACCAATTTCTGGAGCCCTTGGCGCAAGGCGTCGACCCCGCGCACCCATTCCCCCAGTTCCCGGGTGGCCGCCGCGATCTTTCTGTCCGCCCGGCTGCGATAACGGCGGTGATCGTCCTCGGTCTTCGCGAATCGGACCTCCATCTCGGCGATCTTCGTCTCATACTCCTTGCGGATCGTCCCGAGTTCCTGAACGAGTTGCGCGTGTTCCGCGCGGATCGGCTCGAATTCGCGGACTGTTGTCGCAAGTTCCGTAACCCGGTTCTCAAAAGCGGCCAAGATCCCGTCCCGGGCTTTGAGCGCCTCGTCCCGCGTCCGGATGTCTTCTTCCATCGCTTGCACGGAACGCTGGAGCGAATCAGCTCTTTGAAGCAACTCCCTTTCACGCTCTCGCATCGCATTGAGCTCGTTTTGAACGGCCTCCAGGGCCTGGTTCTTTTCCCCGAGGGTGCCCTCGGCAGATTGAGCTCTATTCGTCCAGTCCCTCACCTGCTCCTGCAAAGCAGTGAGACTCCCATCTTTTTCCGCGAGGGCCCTCTCATTTTCCTGGACCTTCGCCGTCCACATTTTCATTTGATCCTGAAGTTCCGCGAGAGCGCCCTCGGCCGCTTGCGCTCTGTGCGTCCAGTCCTTCATCTGGCCCTGCAGAGCGGCGAGGCTCCCGTCTCTTTCTCCGAGGATCCTTTCATTTTCTTGGACCTTCGCCATCCATGATTTCATTTGATCCTGAAGTTCCGCGATGCGATTTTCCCGTTCGGCGACAAGACTTGCTTTTTCATTGAGGGCATTACGAAGCGCGTCAAGTTGTCCCGCCAAGTCGCCGACCTTGGCGGCTTGATGGTTCAGGGACTCTTTTTCGTGGCCCATCAGCTCGGCATCCCGGACCCTCTGCGCCAGGTCCGCTTCAAGATCACGGATGCGGTCCTCCCCCGCGGATATCTTCGAACGCAACTCCTCGATCTCCTGTGCGGAGGATTCCTTGGATTCGATGAGATCATCCTCGAGATTACGTACCCGCTCACTCAGAAGCGTGGCCTTTGAACGCCAGTCCGCATCTCCGGAAACCGAAGCGGCGCTTTCCGGTATTTCTTCCGGCATACCCTGCCGGACTTTGGCGTCATGCTCTCTTTTTGCTTTTTCGACCTCCGAAGGAATGCCTTCGAGTTTCTTGGAAAGTTCCTGCGCCCTCTTTTCCCACTCGTCATCGGCCTTCGGGATTACGGGCTCCGCCGGGCCCCTTGCCAGGCTCTCCCGCTCTTCGACATCTTTCGCGGGCACCGCGGGTTCTTGCGGGGCCGGTTGACCGGCCTGCTGGGACATAACACTGGGCGCTTCCTCTCTCTCCGGCGCTTCAGGAGGATTCACCGCGGAAGGCTCCGGTTCCTTGGACGTCTTTGCTGGGACCGCCGGTGATGCCTCCTTGGACGCGGATTTGGTCTCCTCTTTCAGAAAGAACGAAAGGTCCGGGGTCTCCGGCCAGAGGATCTGGAAACAGTTCTTCTTGATCATTTCATGGTTCGTCGTTTCCACGACGGCCCCGAGCTTCTGGAAGAAATTCTTGATCCTCGCGGCCATCCCGAAGGATAGATTGTCCAGAAGTATGAGCGGCGTATTCGAAATGGCCTGCTCGGCGTCCTTTTTTTCGAGGTCGAAGATCTCGCTGATGCGCCTGACCAGTTCCTTTTTCAACTTCGGCGGGTAGGACTGTAGAATAATGCTCCAGTCATCGGAAGGATTAGAAAAGTTCATGTCACTCGTCGTCATAAAAGGACCTTTCTTTGATTTTTCTCTTCAGTCCAAAGTGATTTCGGGTATTATACGCTGACACAGGGAAAATTCTACTGTTGCCTTGTTTTCGTCTCAGAACCATCTCGGCTTTACTAAAAAGAACGGGCTGGAGCTGCGAAGTGGGCAAGCTCAACAACTGTCGCCTTTGATGGGCCAGGTTATTCGCAGCGCATCGCTGAAATTCGGAAGGTATGATCGCATGATCCGGTTAAGATCTTTCATCCTGAAAACACCTGTCCTCCAGTCCCCCATGGCCGGCTGTACCGACATCGCTTTCCGCCTCATCGCCAGGGAGCACGGCCTGGAGCTGGCGTTCACGGAAATGATCTCCGCGGAAGCACTGGTCCGCGACAACAGGAAAACCTCCCTGCTGCTCCGGAAGGTCCGGGGCGACCGCCCTCTGGGCGCGCAGCTCGTGGGCCACGATCCCATCGCCATGGAAAAGGCCGCGGCCATACTGGAGGCCATGAAATTCGATGTCATCGATCTGAATTTCGGATGCCCGGTCCGGAAGATCACCGCGATGGGCGCCGGCGCCGCGCTCCTGCAGCGGCCGGACACCGCCAAAAAGATCCTCAAAGGGGTAATGCGCTCCGTGAAAAGAACGCCGGTCACGATCAAAATGCGGTCCGGTTTTGAAGATCCCGGCGGCCAAGAGGCCCTCCGAATCGCTGTCATGGCCGAAGATCTCGGTCTTGCCGCCGTCACGCTCCACGGCCGCACGCGCCTTCAAGGTTACACCGGAAAGGCGGATTGGAACATCATCCGGCTCGTGAAAAAAGCTCTCCGGATCCCCGTGTTCGGCAACGGCGACATTTTCGCGCCCGAAGACGCCCTCCGCATGATGGAAACCACCGGTTGCGACGGCGTTTCGATCGGCCGTGGGGCCTTGGGCAATCCCTGGCTCTACCACGGGATCCACCGTCTTCTTGACGGCAAAAATCCCCTTTTGCCGTCGTTTGAGGAGAAAAAGCGGACCGCCCTCAAACACGTCCGCCTCGAGATCAAATATGAGGGAGAGAGGATCGGCGTACTGCAATCTCGAAAGATCACCTGCTGGTATTTTAAAGGCTGTCCGAACGCCGCACCGTTCAGGGAAAAGATCAACCGCGCGAACACCCTGAAAGAAATGCTCGGCCTGATCCGTGATTACAAGGAAACGAACGGCTGACCGGACAACCCGAAATTCCGGAGACGGCAGGATTTACATGTGCCGCCGGACCCAATCCGACGAGCGGTCCGACGACGAACGGTACGCGATAGAATAGATGATCTTCTTGAGCGTCCGGTGGAGGATCTTCACCAGGAGCTTGTCCGGCCGGAAATCCGCCGGCGCGAAATGTTCGGCCCGTTTCTCGGCGACCATCTCCTTAACTTCCCGCGGAACGCGTCGGGACGGATCGTACACCGCAATGGCGTTCCCGCCGCTCTTGTGCATCACGGTCATGGATGGAACATCCGTGATCCCGTCCCCGATATAGACCATATTGCGGAACGGAATGCGCCGTCCTTCCTCCGGCATGTGTTGATTGATGCTTTCGCTCAATTTGAACTTGCCTTTATTGATGCGGAAGAGGAACTGCGTTTTGTTGGTATCATTAATGACCAGCTTCGGAAAAACGGGACGGCCGCCTTTAAAATCATATTCGCAGGCATAGACCTGCTTGAAATACTTCCGGATGCTCGTTCCGTCCAGGATCTCCTTAAGGCCGCTGGAGATGATATAGTGCTCGAGCTTGATACCGCATTCCGCGACCTCGGGGATCGCCTCCATGAAATGCCCGAGCTGATCGAAATACCCCTCAGCTACGCCCGGGTAATACAGAACATTCCGGGCGAGCTTTTTGAGGTATGCCTTCCGAAGAGGTTTTCTTTTAAAAACCGGATCATCGATCAAAAGTCTCAGATAGGCCAGGGTCTGTTCGTAGCCGCGTCTGTGAACGAGCGCCTGAGATTTCGCCCAGAACTTCCTCTTATCGATCCCGTACGCTTTGAAGATCGTCTCTTCCTGCATGTTGCCGGGCGAAAGCGTCCCGTCAAAGTCATACACGAGAGCGACAATATTCTGCGCTGCTTTCCGAGTCATCTGAGACTTCCTCTCCCAAAAATCAGGGAGTCCGCAATAATAGAACTTCGGATCCGACCGCCGCGACTACTTATTTTCCCTTACCGAGGCAGCTTCCAATTTCAAGCCGAGGCTCCGCATCCGTTCTCCCTGGATGTACTGCGAAAGCGTCCTGATATTCTGCGAAAGACTTTCTTTTTGTTTTGTCGTCAATTTCTCATCAGGACGCGGTAATTGGATCTGCCCGACCGGGAAAAGAAGCGCGGCTTCGTTGCTCGGAACAAGCACATCGATGCGGCCGTTCACGCTGTTCAGACGGTACAAGACCCCTTCATACCCGTAGAGCGAATAGTCTTCCAACGGCCTCTGCGGTCTGGAATGCTCAAAACCGCTTTTGACGAGAAACGACGAGGCGATCATGGCGACCCCGATGATCGACGCGACAACGATATTCTTCATTTGCTCCCCCTTATGTTATGTTTGATGCCCTTTACTTATTTAAAGTAACGCTCCCTGTAAAACTTCAGTTCTTCGATGGACTCTATAATATCCGCCAAAGCACGGTGCGTCTTCGCTTTCGGCGGGGTCTTTTCCTTGTCTTTAGGATACCACCGAGCCACAAGAGCCTTGAGCGTGCTCACGTCCACATGCCGGTAGTGGAGGTACGCCTCAAGCTTAGGCATGTAGCGCGCGAGAAAACGGCGGTCATGGTGAATGCTGTTCCCGCAAAGCGGCGCCTTTTTTGGATTACAGAATTCCTTGACGATCTCTAGCGTCAGCTCCTCGGCCCGCTTGACCGTCATGGAGGATGCTTTGACCGCCTCGATCAGACCGGACTTCGCGTGATGCTTCTGATTCCATTCATCCATGCCTTTGAGGACTGCGGCGGGTTGGTGGATCACCAGGTCCGGTCCCTCCGCGAGAACGTTCAAGTTCCCGTCCGTGATCACGGATGCGATCTCGATAATCCTTTCCTTTTCGGGATCGAGCCCCGTCATCTCCATATCGATCCAGACCATATTGTTACGATGGATCTTTGACGTCATACCCTAAACCTTTTTCGGAGCGTCTCCGGACGCAAAATTATCGTTGGCGGAATAAATTTCGTCGAAATGGTTCTCAAAAACCGTCTTGAGGGCCTCGTTGACCTCCGTCATAAAATAAAAAGCCGAATGAAGCGCTTCCTCGTTATCCATGGGTTTAACGACAGCTTCGAGATTTAATTTATGAAAAAGATGCACGAGCACCCCGATCGCCGGAGGACTCTCCTTGTCGGCGTTCGAGGCGTAAAGGCTTTCGCTGAAGCGGGTGGCGTTCTCCAGCGTCCGCGGTGATTGGAACAGGCTCATGACCTCCCGGAAAAAAAGGTTCCTGATCTCCTTGTCCGCTATCTTGTGGACTGCGCAGCAGCCGACCCAGTTCACGCATCCCAGCGCAAGCTTCGCGGGAAGGTATTCGGCGCAAAATCCTTCGAAGGATACTTTCTTGAGGCGCGGTTCCCGGCGGCAGAGTTCCTGATAGACCAGGTCGTGTCCGGTCGCGTCAAGGACAAGATCGAGCATCCCCTTGGCGTGTTTTGAAAAAGCTTCCTTACTGACATCCATGGATGAGGGCTTCCGTTTGTGAGGCTTTATCCTATCAAGGCGAAATGCGACTTGCAACACTCTAAAATACGCATCGCCGCATTAACTCACGCGTGTTTTTGCCGTTTTTGTGATATAAAGGACTCTCCCATGAGCCGAAAAAGGTTTTTCAAATTCAGATTGACCCGCAAACAAAAACGGAGACTTGTCACGTTCGCCGTATTGGTGCTGTTCATTGCCGGCGGCTTCTGGTGTTACAAACATCCTCCCCGCTCTTGGGGCAAACGGACCGAACTCATCCCCGGCGCTCCGAAGATCACTTTTGTCATCGATGACATCGGTTTTCACGACAAATACAGGAACCAGCTCGCGGCACTGGGCTCCGATGTCACGTACGCGATCCTGCCGCTTTTGCCTTATTCACGTTATTTCGGTCATTTGAGCGAGAAAACGCATGCCGAGGTCATTTTGCACATGCCTCTGGATACCGTCCAGGACATGGTCCCCGGCCGGGGGCTCCTCGTCGGCACCATGACCCGGGACGCCGTCCTGGAAATGCTCGCCCGAGACCTGAATTCGGTCCCGCACCACGTCGGCGCCAACAACCATATGGGTTCCCGCGGGACCACGGACCGGGAGATGATGAGCATTATCCTGAAAGACCTGAAACGAAGGCACTTGTTCTTTTTAGACAGCTACACGACCAAAGACTCCGTCGTCCCCGAGATCTGCCGCTCCGTCGGACTTTCGGTACTCACGCGGGGTATTTTCCTGGACAATAGCGATTCAAAAACCGCCATCCAGGCCGAGATCCAAAAACTGAAAAAGATCGCCCGGGAAAAAGGCTCCGCGATCTCCATCGGACATTACCGGAAAAATACGCTGGAGGTCCTCGCTAGAGAGATTCCCCGCCTCCGGGCGCAGGGCTTTGAGATCATTTCACTGAAGGAACACCTGAGGTTTCAGCGGGACTAGTACCGCTGGACGCTATGAATCAGGGATACGCGATACAGCGTTTGATCATCATGACCGCGGATCAATACTAGACCAGTTTCCCGCGGAAGGTTTCATGGCGTATTCCCGTCACTTCCAGCCGGACGAATTGTCCACGACGGTCTTCCGCCGATTCGAACGCCACCCGACGGTCCTGGTCCGTGCGGCCTACCTGCTCGCTCGGATTCTCATCGCGGGCGCTCTCCACAAACGCCGTGAACGTCCTTCCTAGGAACTCGAGGTTCTTCTCGCTCAGGATCTTCCGGTGAAGCGTCAAGAGATCCCGGTGACGCTCAGCCTTCACGGCCGGAGGCACATCGTCCGGAAGCCGCACAGCAGGCGTCCCCGGACGCACGGAATATTTATAAATGAACGCTCCGTCGAACCGGATCTCCTGTAAAGCCCGGAGCGTTGCCAGGTGGTCTTCGGCCGTCTCGGATGAAAATCCGGTGATAATATCAGTCGTGATCGCGATATCCGGCACCAGCTCGCGGATACGGTCGATCTTCTCTTTGTACTCTTCATAGGTGTGGAGACGTTTCATCCGTCGGAGGACGCTATCGGAGCCGGATTGCAGCGGAAGATGGAACCGGCGGCTGATCGTAGGATTGCGGGCGATCACCTGGAAAAGTTCTTCCGTGGCGTCTTGCGGATGCGACGTCATAAAGGACAACCGTTTGAGACCTCCGATGCCGCACAGCATCTCAAGCAACTCGGGAAAACTTCCTGTCCCCGCTCCCGCGTCCCGGGCTCCGTTGTAAGAATTCACGTTCTGCCCGAGAAGCGTGATCCACTTCACGCCGCTGCCGACCAACCGTGACGCTTCGCGAACAACCTCCCGGGCGGGCATGGAAACCTCACTCCCCCGCGTCCTGGGAACAATGCAGAATGTACAGACCTTATCGCAGCCCGTCATGATGGGAAGCCAGGCGTGACCGTTAGTGTCGTGCTTGGTATGGTCGCTGTATTCGATCGAAATGCCGTCCTGCTTGATCTGCGCGACCTGCTTCCGCGTGGCCTGGACCTGACGGAGAAGCTTCGGAAGTTCCTTGATGTTGCGGGTTCCGATCATGAGGTCCAGCTGGGGAAATCGTTTGAAGAGTTTTTCGCGGTGTTCCTCGACCATGCAACCCATGAGGCCGATGATGAGATCCGGATTTTCCTTTTTCTCTTTTCCAAGCATCCCGAGGCGGCCCCAAACCCGTTCCTCGGCATGGTCCCGCACCGAACACGTGTTCATGAGAACGATATCGGCCCCGCGCGAGAACATCGGGTTGCCCATGGCGTCAACGCAACCCTCGGTGTCCTCCGACTCCGCGATCACCTCAAACCCTTCATGTTCCAGGATCCCGGCCGCGAGCTGGCTATCGTATGAATTCATTTGGCATCCGAACGTGCGCATGCACACTTTCCTTGATTTATTCATAACCTACCGCATTACTAGAGCTACGCATAATTTTCTCCCGCTACTTAGGTTATCTGAAGAACCAAACATTTGCGTGACTAAAGAATTAAAATCTTCCCGTGTCCTTGCCGCTCGTTCCTATTTCTGCAAGCCTTATAGCAGTTGGGGCCGCGGCAGTGTCGAGAACCGGATTGGCGTTGTAAGATGCTTTTTCCAAAAATAAACCGGTTTTTCTAGAATCTCAAAGGGCCGTACTCGTGCCCTCGAATACTGGCTTAACCAACGTCCGATGAAATGCCTAAAACATCTAACCCCCGACAGAAGTCTACAAAGCCGAACGTTGCATTTAGTGGTTAAATTCGGCTGATTCAAAATTACGAACTAGATATTTTTTTATCTTCAATAACGAACGAATTTCCATGCCATCCAAATTGCATATACGGAACCATTTCCCATCTGCAATCTTTGGAAAATAATTCCATCATTGCCTTCCTTTCTCCGGAAATTTGAGTTGCCGACCAACAAAAATAATCATCAAAAGCAATAATCATCCCATGCTTCAGACGTGGCATCAAAAATTCAAGAACAGTTTTTGTGCTTGAATATAGATCGCAATCAATATACGCGAGAGAAATATTTTCCGGCAAACTTACGGTGTTGTTCATGCTTAATGATTGTTTGTAAAATCCCGGGACAACGCTATAAGCATCACGTGGTATTTTATTTGAATCGCATATTGCATAAAATTGATCAAGCAATGTCGTCATCTCCCTTTGTTTCCAAACCGGATGCGCGTCCTTGGGCCCTTCAGGGGCAGGTAACCCTTGAAAAGAATCAAATGACCACAGTTTGGTGTTGTACTCAAATCGCCTGGCTTCATGGTAAGCCAGGGCGAAGGTCATTCCTCCACAGCACCCAAATTCTACATAATCACCGTCTATCCCGTTGAAAGAAAGAGCCCTGAACGCATTATAAAAGAATTCCTTCCGGCACATTTTTTCGCGAGACAACGGAGAAAAAGGCAAGTACTTATCACAAAACATCTCTTTTACCTCGTAAGAAGATAGGCACTTATTAATAACCTGCAATATGCACCATTTTGCCGTGTCTTTTACCTTTTTTACTAATCTAAGCATTCTGTCCTCCCAATGATTCGTTTATGTTCGGTTCCCTTTTTTGCAATCATTCAACTACTCAGAAGATTGAGCGTCATCCCTCGCCACCGCTGCCAGAGACCATCTCAAGCTTTTCACCAACACCTTCGTTCGGAAACTCCTCCCGGGGACCACCGCAAGACAATGCCGCACGCGTTCAGGTTTGAACACTACGCCAAATACGGGTGCCGCACAAAAAATCGTTTATGACCTCTTCGGTCTCAAGCCATTCTTGCGCATTCAACAGATCGGCGTGAACGGGGTTCACGTAAATGATCCGGATCTTCCTCGGATGGGTCCGAAGACTATCTTTGATCGCCGCGATGACCGACGACAATGTCTTGATACCAAAAGGATTATATAAGAAAAACAGAGTCCCTTCCTTCAGGTCAACATCGACCGCGTCCGCGTTGACGATCTCTATGGGATTATTCCGGACCTTTAAATTCCCGACGTTCTGTCTCGCGATATCCGCCAATTCCTTGATCAATTCAACGCCGATCATTTTTTTGAACCTGTAGGTGTCGTAATAGCAAATGACCCGCCCCTTGCCGCAACCCAGGTCCACAAAGACATCCCTTTCCCGCTCTCTCAGATGGCGGCCTATCTTTCTGAGAGCGCGGTATGAGACCGGTGTATACAGGACACCGTCAGCGAATTTACCGGCCTCAAAAAAGGAACGCCCCCGTTTCTCAAAGCCCTCCCGGCTGGTCTCAATATGAAGTCTGCGGTCACAACAGCGGTTAATGAAAAGCCCCACTGTGCGCGCGATACTGTAAAGCAGAGCCATTCCTATCTCGGAAAAGTTGAGCCCTACCCGCGGCGCCGTTTTTAGGTCCTTTGTCATTGTGTCACACCTTGCGGCTGTACTACGGGGAAAAAACTCCGGCGCTGTTCATTCACGGATCTGGAATTCCGGGAACATGGACCGGAGACTTACCCGGAGGTTGGCCGATATACCCGCGGCGTGGAAATTGCTTTCCCGGAGCTCCTTGTCCGGGCAATGCCCCGGCCGGAACATCTGGAGAACATAATTTTTAGCTCCTAACGCGGCAAGTTCCCCCGCCGCGGCGAGGATATCTTCTTCGGAAAGGAGGTCCGGATGGACCGTCGTCCGGAATTCGTAGGCCACCTTGCTTTGCAGCAAGGCCGCCGCGCTTTTACGCGCCTCATCCCCGCTGCCGGGGACCAAAGTCACAATTTCATAAAGGCTGAACGGCGCTTTGATATCCATTCCGACCCAGTCACAAACGGGCAAGACTTCGCGAAGACGTTCGGGAAACATACCATTCGTATGCAGTCCGACCGCATATCCCATCTCCTTCACGGCTTTCATCCATTTCCCGAGGGACGCATGAACCGTGGGTTCCCCGCCCGAAAAAACGATCCCTTCGAGATGGCCTTTCCGGGAGTCCAGGAATTGAAGGATCTTTTCGACAGGAACCTGCGTCCCTGCAGGAGGGAGCGGCAGAAACTCGGCGTTATAACAATAGCGGCACCGCCACGGACATCCCTGAAGATAAAAAACCCCGGCCAAACAGCCGGGGAAATCTATCGTCGTAAAGGGCGTGATGCCCGCGACGCAAATGCCAACGAGGTTATTTGGAGCAGCCGCACCCGGTGTCTTTGGGTTCTCCGAAATATTTTCTTTCATAAAACTCGCCTTTTTTCCCGACATTGAACCCGGCAACGGGACGGTGGTACCCCATCACCCGCGTCCAGATCTCACATCGTGTCCGTTCCTCATCTTTCAAAACGACCTGCTCTTTATTATTCATTTTCAACTCCTATTTTTTTAGTTCGACATTCGTCTCCGCAGCGACCTCCGCGGAATGATTTTCTTGGATCCTTTTTTCCTGAATGAGTTCCTGGTCGCATTTGGGACAGAATTCGTGCTCTCCCGACAAATAGCTGTGCTTCGGACAGATCGAGAACGTCGGAGTGATCGTAATGTACGGTATCCGGTATCCTTCCAGAGAACGCCGCACAAGCTTCTTGCACGCTTCGGAACTCGACACGCGCTCTCCCATATAAAGATGGAGCACCGTCCCTCCGGTGTAACGGCGCTGAAGGGCCTCCTGCCGCTCCAGAGCTTCGAACGGGTCATCCGTAAAAGCCACGGGAAGCTGCGAGGAGTTCGTATAGTACGGCCGCTCGTCCGTCCCCGCGTGCAGGATGTCGGGGAAACGCTTGATGTCTTCCTTGGCGAACCGGTAGGTCGCGCCCTCGGCCGGCGTAGCCTCGAGATTATAAAGATGACCCGTCTCTTCCTGGAAAGCCGTGATGCGTTCCCGGATATGGTCCAGGATCTTCAGGGCGAACTCAAAACCGGCGGATGTCGTGATGTTTTCCTTGCCGCCCGTAAAATTGCGCACGCTCTCATTGATCCCGTTCACGCCGATCGTCGAAAAATGGTTCCGGAGCGTCCCGAGATACCGTTTGGTGTACGGAAAAAGCCCCGCATCCATGTGACGCTGGATGACCTTGCGCTTGATCTCAAGACTGGTCTTCGCGACCTGCAGAAGCGCGTCCACGCGATTAAAGAAAGCGCTTTCGTCCCCTTTAGAAAGATAGCCGATGCGCGCGCAATTGAGCGTCACGACCCCCAACGACCCCGTCTGCTCCGCGGAACCGAAGAGCCCGTTCCCGCGCTTAAGAAGTTCCCGGAGATCTAACTGCAAGCGGCAGCACATGGAGCGGATCTGGTTCGGTTTCAGGTCCGAGTTAAGGAAATTCTGGAAATACGGAAGACCGTACTTGGCGGTCATCTCGAACAGCAGTTCGCAGTTCGGATGGTCCCAATCGAAATCCGGCGTAATGTTATAGGTCGGGATCGGGAACGTGAACACGCGGCCTTTCGCGTCGCCCCGCATCATGACCTCGATGTAGGCCCGGTTGATCATCGCCATTTCCTTCTGAAGATCCCCGTAAGTGAATTCCATCTCCTGGCCGCCGACGATCGGATGTTCTGTGCGGAGATCCTCCGGGCAGACCCAATCCAAGGTCACATTCGTGAACGGCGTCTGCGTTCCCCAACGGGACGGCACGTTCAGGTTGTAGATGAACTCCTGAATGCATTGTTTGACATCTTCATAAGGAAGATCGTCGCGACGGATGAACGGCGCCAGATAGGTGTCAAAGGAAGAGAACGCCTGCGCCCCCGCCCACTCGTTCTGAAGCGTGCCCAAAAAATTCACCATCTGGCCGACGGCGGAGCTCAGATGTTTCGGCGGCGCCGACTCCACCTTGTCCGGAACTCCGTTAAATCCTTCCCGGAGCAGTGTTTTCAGGGACCATCCCGCGCAATACCCCGAAAGCATATCCAGATCGTGGACGTGAATGTCGCCGTGGCGGTGGGCATTGCCGACCTCTTCGGGATAAACATGGGCAAGCCAGTAGTTCGCGATCACTTTTCCGGAAATGTTGAGGATCATCCCGCCCAGCGAGTAGCCCTGGTTGGCATTCGCGTTCACGCGCCAGTCCAGCTTGTAGAGATACTCGTTGACCGACGACGTCACATCGACAACGGTCTTCTTATCCTTCCGCAATTTCTGGTGTTGTTCGCGGTAGATGATGTAGGCGCGGGCGGTCTTGAAGTGATTGGAGGTAATAAGCCCTTGCTCGACGATATCCTGTATCTTTTCGATGTCGAGGAAGCCTTGAGAATAACGGTTATCTATAACTTTTATAACTTCTAAAGTTAAAAGGTAAGCTTCCGCGCCGTCGTATTCTCCTGTCGCAAGTCCCGCCTTCAGAATGGCATTGTAGATCTTGATCCCATCGAATGGGACGATCGAGCCGTCACGTTTGCGGATGCTTGTGATCTTCTTTGACAGGAATTGTTCGGCCATAGCCGCTCTCCCTCGGTTAACTTCGGTTACCTGTTATATCGACAAAATAGCCAGATGTTGTAGTCCTTTTTTCTCCACAACACAATATCTAGTATTCATGTCAAATATGCGAGCGCTCAATGTTCTGCTGAATTTTCAACGGATCGCGACCAAATCTAAACTGCTTGGATCCTCTGACGCTTCTGATTTACGAAGCCTTAAGATATTTTTATATTTTTTCCCGCGTCACAAAATCCTGTTTTCAAAACTGCGGGGAATAATATTCCCTCCAAATCAAACATGCAAGAACATTTTTGCGTTTTTTTGAAAAAAATATTTCAAACTCCGCCTTGCTCGCGTTGTTGCCCAGAACCGTTCTGAGAAATTAAAAATTCATGGGCTTCGACGCCCTTCATTCTGATCCTTTCGATGAGTATCCTCGCAATCTCGTGAAGCGGGACGCGATCCGTGTTCCAAACAATGTCGTACAAAAGCGGATCGCGGATATCCTTGTTAAAAAAAGTTTTGACGAGCTCGGCTTTTGCTTCATCTTTCTCCGCGATCGTCTCACGCGCTTTTTTTTCGGTCACCCCTGTGGAGCTCATCACGCGTTTGATGCGTGAATCCAGCGAGGCCACGAGCCGCACATGAATCCCCCAAGGAAGATCACGCGTCAAGAAGACGGATCCGCGGCCGACAAAGATCACTTTACCGTGAAGGGCGAAAGTGCGCATCACCTGGAACATTTTTTTAACAACAACGTCCTGCGAGGGGTTCCCGAAGATCAGTTGCCCCAGCATATCCTCGGTATGGGAGCAATATTCCTTTCGCAGAAGGGATTCAATAGCCACTTTAAGCCCGGGGTCTTGAGAAAGACTGTGACACAGCTCCTGATTGCAAAGCTGCCAACCCGTGAAAAGAGCTTCCCGGCTCAGCTCATTGATCTGCTTCAGGAGTTCGGCGGACAGGACCTGGCCTCCGGCGCCGGTCTGGCGGGAAATGGTAACGAACGGGAAACGACCGGTCTTGGAACCGTTGGAAGGACCGGACCTTTCGTGATACTGCAGGCTATCAATGAAGGACTTCAGCTTCTGGATCTCGCTCATACGCATTCCTCCTGAAAAAAGGCGCAACGCAATTACTGTTATTAGCCTACTTCAGAATAATGCGGGCGTCAATGACTCCGGCGCCTTTTCCTTCTCCGTAAACCATGAGCGGATTGATATCGATCTCGTCGATCTCAGGATGATCGCAGGAAAGCTGTGAAAGTCGTTTCAGACAGTCCGCGATCGCCTCCAAGTCGGCCGGCGGTTCGCCACGGACCCCCTGCAACAGCTTAAAGGAACGGATGCTTGAGATCATGTCGATAGCGCTGAGTTCGCGGATCGGCGCGACGCGGAACGTCACATCTTTGAGCGCTTCCACATAGATCCCGCCCAACCCGAACATCAGAATAGGCCCGAAGTGAGGGTCCCTTTTCATGCCGAGGATCACTTCGCGGCCCTTGGGAGCCATGCGCTGCATAAAAACGCCGTCGATCTTGGCACTAAGCTTTTCCCCGACCGACATAATGTCGCGGAAGGAGTTCTGGACATCCTCCGCCGAGTTCAAATTGAGCCGTACGCCCCCGACATCCACTTTATGGACGATCTGCTGCGATACGACCTTCATCACGACGGGAAAACCGATCTTGACGGCCTGCTCCCACGCGTCCTCGGCGGTCCTGACGAACGCCCACGGGATGACCGGAAAGTCGTACGCGCTGAAAATATCCATCGACTGATTGATCGGAAGAAACTTCTGCTGGCCTTTCTTCGCTTTTTCAATGACCGCATCGGCGCCCTGACGGTCCACGCGGTAATGTTTCACGCCGGTCCGTGAACGATGAAGCCATTGTTGGTATTTGTCCACGGCCCCGAGCGCCGCCGCCGCTTCCTCGGGAAACGCGTAATGCGGGATGTGCGATTCCTTAAGGATCTTGATGCCGGCCTCGACGTCCGCGTGTCCCATAAAACACGTCACGATCGTTTTATCCGAGCCCTTGTCCACATCCACGATGATCTTGGCGGTTGCTTCCGCCTCAGTCATGGCCTGCGGCGTTAAAAGCACCAACACCCCGTCCACATTCGGCTCCGCGATCACGGACCGCAAGGCGTGTTCATAACGGTCGTGCTGGGCGTCTCCGATCACATCGATAGGATTAGAAAAATTGGAAGTGGGCGGAAGTTTCTCTTTAAGCTTCGCAACCGTCGCAGGGCTCATCTCGGCCATCTTCAGGCCCGCTTTCACGCAGGCATCCGTGGCCATGATCCCGGGTCCGCCCGCATTCGTCACGATGGCGACACGGTTGCCCTTAAGAAGCGGCTGGTTGGCGAACACGATCGCGAGATCGAACATCTCCTGGGCCGAATTCATACGCATCACGCCCGACTGCGTGAACACCGCGTCGTAAACCTCGTCGGATCCCATAAGAGACCCGGTATGGGAGCTCGCCGCTTTCGCGCCTTGGGCCGTCCGGCCGGATTTGATGACAAGAATAGGCTTGGTCTTGGCGACCTCCCCGGTGATCTCGCGGGCGGCTTCAATGAATTCCTGCCCCTTCACGATATCTTCGAGGTACATGATGATCACTTCCGTGTTCGGATCATTCTTGAGGTACTGGAGGATCTCCAGTTCGGTCACGTCCACCTTATTACCGAGGCTGATGATCTTGGACATGCCGATATTCTCCCCGCGGGCATAATCCATCAGCGCCGTCGCAAGCGCGCCGCTTTGAGAAATGAAAGCGATGTTCCCTGTCTGCGGAATAGTCCCTGAAAAACTGGCGTTCATGCAGAACCTGGGATCATTATTGATAAGCCCGAGACAGTTCGGCCCCAGAATGGACATCCCGTAGGCATCGGCGATCCGTTTGATCTCTTTCTCGAGCTTTACGCCTTCGCCTCCGATTTCGCGGAATCCCGCCGAGATCACGATCCCGGCCTTGGCGCCTTTTTTTCCGCACGCTTCAAGCTCCGGCGGCACGGCGGCACCGGGAATAATAAAGATCGCATGATCGACAGCGTCAGGGATATCCGCCACGGTCGGATAACATTTCACGCCGAGAATCTCGTCTGCCTTGGGATTGACCGGATAGACCTTTCCCTTATACCCGCCCTGAACGAGGTTCTTGAGAATGGCGTAACCGACGGCCTCCACGCGGCGCGAAGCGCCGATCACCGCGATCGACTGCGGTTCGAACAGAGCCTTCAGATCTTTTTTCTTCGATACTTCAACAGTGCTCGCGTCCATAGCGTTTCCTTTTTGAGCCGGTAATTCGGCAAGATCCTGGTTTTAGTTAGCAGGTTTCGGAGCCTCGAACTGCATTTTCCGCTGTGAAAGATACTCGTACGTCTTCCACCGGGCGTCCGCATCTTTTTGGGCCAACGAAAAAAGCCTCTTGGCCTCCTCGGGCTTGCTCTTCGTGAGCATTTTAAAACGGTTTTCCGTCATCATGAATTGTTCCACCGGCATCGACGGCGCCCGCGAATCCAGTTGCAGCGGATTCTCCCCTTTTTCGGTCCTTTGGGGATCGTAGCGGTAAAGAAGCCACTGGCCGGAAGCCACGGCCGCTTTCTGGTCCTGCATCCCCGTCGTCATGTTGATACCGTGCGCGATACAATGGCTGTAAGCGAGAATGATCGAGGGCCCGTCATACGCCTCGGCCTCCACGATCGCCTTCAACGCCTGCTGATCGTTCGCCCCGAGAGCGATCGACGCCACATACACGTTCCCGTAGCTCATCGCCATCAATCCGAGGTCTTTTTTCCCGAGCTGCTTGCCGCCCATCGCGAACCTCGCCACCGCGGACCGCGGCGTGGCTTTCGACATCTGCCCGCCCGTGTTGGAATAGACTTCCGTGTCCAGAACAAAAATGTTCACGTTCCGCCCGGAAGCCAGCACGTGATCCAGACCGCCGTACCCGATATCATAGGCCCATCCGTCGCCGCCGAAGATCCAGACGCTTTTCTTGACGAGCGTGTCCGCGAGGCTCAAAAGCTGTCCGGCATCCGGGTCCGCACTCAGGGTCGCGAGCTTTTTCTTGAGCGCCGCAACGCGTTCCCGCTGATCGTAGATCTCGGCTTCGGTCTTCTGGGAAGCCGCAAGGATCGCCTGCGCGAGATCGCCGCCGACCTTGTCCTGGAGTTTCACAAGTAGTTCGGAGGCATATTCTTTTTGTTTGTCGATCGCAAAGCGGAACCCGAAACCGAATTCCGCATTGTCTTCGAAAAGTGAGTTCGACCAGGCCGGACCGCGCCCATTGGCGTCTTTCGCCCAAGGCGTGGTCGGCATGTTCCCCCCGTAAATGGAAGAACAGCCTGTCGCGTTCGCGATCACCGCGCGGTCGCCGAAGAGCTGGGAAACGATCTTTACGTAGGGCGTTTCCCCGCAACCGCCGCAGGCGCCGGAAAATTCAAAAAGCGGCCGCATGGCCTGCTGCTGGTTGACCATGTTGACCTTGAGCTTCCGGCGATCGTACTCCGGGATCGCCAGAAAGAAATCCCACTTGGGTTTCTCGATACAACGAAGCGGCATCTGCGGATGCATGTTGATGGCTTTTTTCTTGAGATCCGTTTTGCTCTTCGCGGGACAGGTGTCCACGCAAACGCCGCAACCCGTGCAATCCTCGGGTGCGACCTGGATCGTGAATTTGTTCCCCTTGAAATCCGGCATCTTGGCATCGGCGGACTTGAATCCCTCCGGCGCGCCCTCCAGATACCGCGGATCATAAACCTTCATACGGATCACCGCGTGCGGGCAAACGATATTGCATTTCCCGCATTGAATGCAGAGGTCCGATTCCCAAACGGGGATCTCGAGAGCGATATTGCGCTTTTCCCACTGCGTCGTCGCGGTCGGGAAGGTCCCGTCCACGGGCATCGCGCTCACGGGGATCTCATCGCCCTGACCCTCGATGATCTTGCCGAGAACTTCTTTCACGAACGCGGGCGCTCCGGCAGTGACGGGCGGCAATTTTACGACTTTACTATCAACGACCGACGGCACTTTGACTTCATGAAGGTGCTCGAGGGTCATATCTACGGCCTTGAGGTTCTGTTGGACAACGTCCTCGCCTTTCTTACCGTAGGTCTTTTGGATGGATTTCTTGATCTCCCCGATCGCCTGCTCCCGGGGCAACACTCCCGAGATGGCAAAAAAGCAGACCTGCATGATGGTATTGATCCTCATCCCCATCCCGCTGTCCGCCGCAACCTTGTAGGCGTCGATGACGTGAAATTTCAGTTTTTTGGAAATGATCTGCTGCTGTACTTCACGCGGAATGTTCTGCCACACCTCCGCCGCGCTCCACGGAGCGTTCAGAAGGAATGTCCCGCCGGGCATGACGTTCCGAAGCATGTCGTACTTTTCGAGAAAAACGGTTTGGTGGCACGCGACAAAATGAGCCTGGCTGATCAGATAGGGCGCGCGGATCGGGTCGGGGCCGAAACGGAGATGCGAAACCGTGATCGCGCCCGATTTCTTGGAATCATAGACGAAATAACCCTGTGCGCAGTTGGACGTGTTCTCCCCGATGATCTTGATGGAATTCTTATTGGCGCCGACCGTTCCGTCCGCTCCGAGACCGTAGAAAAGCGACCGCACGACCTTCTCAGACTCGATCGAATACTGGGGATCATAAGGAAGGCTCGTATGCGTCACGTCATCCTCGATCCCGATCGTGAACCCGTGCTTTGTTTTCCCGGACCCGAAGAAATCATAGATCCCCTTCACCATGGCCGGCGTAAATTCCTTGGACGAAAGGCCGTAGCGGCCGCCGTAAATCCTCGGCGCCTGTTTAAATTTCGACCAGCCGTTCTGCCCGGCTTCCTGGAGCGCGCCCACGACGTCCAAATAGAGCGGCTCGCCGATGGCTCCGGGCTCTTTGGTCCGGTCCAGCACGATCAGGTTTTTGGTGGTTTGCGGCAGGAGATTAATGAAACGTTTGACGTCAAACGGACGGTAGAGCGAAACCTTGAGACATCCGACCTTGGCGCCTTTGGCGTTAAGAGCCTTGACGGTCTCTTCCACGACTTCGACGCCTGATGCCATGATCACAACGACCTGCTCGGCATCCTTGGCGCCCGTATATTCGAAAAGACCGTAGCGACGGCCTGTGATGCCGGCAAAGTCGTCCATCGCTTTCTGCACCGCGTCCGGACAGACCTCGTAGAACTTGTTGACCGTTTCGCGCCCCTGGAAATAAACGTCGGGGTTCTGCGCCGTACCGCGAAGCACGGGATTATCGGGAGAAAGCGCCCGGTTGCGGTGTTCCATGACCTTGGCCATGTCGATCATCCCGCGGATCTGATCATCCGAAAGCAGCTCGATCTTCTGGACTTCGTGCGACGTGCGGAAACCGTCAAAGAAATGAAGAAAAGGAATGCGAGATTGCAACGTGGCGGCCTGGGCGATCAACGCGAAATCGATCGCTTCTTGAACAGAGTCCGAAGCGAGCATGGCAAAGCCCGTGGAACGGACCGCCATGACGTCACTGTGGTCCCCGAAGATCGAAAGGGCTTGGCACGCGAGAGACCGCGCGGAGACATGCATCACCATCGGGGTCAGCTCCCCGGCGATCTTGTACATGTTCGGGATCATCAGAAGTAGTCCCTGTGACGCCGTAAAAGTCGTGGTCAGCGCGCCGCGCTGGAGCGCCCCGTGGACCGCGCCCGCGGCACCGCCCTCGCTCTGAAGTTCCGCGACGGAAGGGATGGTTCCCCAGATATTCTTCTTGCCCTGAGACGCCCATTCATCGGCCCACTCCCCCATAGGTGAAGACGGGGTGATCGGGTAGATCGCGATGCATTCGTTCACGCGGTACGCAACATGAGCGACCGCTTCGTTGCCGTCCATCGTGATGAATTTTTTCCCCGATTGGGTCGTTTTGGATTTCTCCTGGGCTAGGGTTTGCTCGGCCATGACTCAGTGTCCTTTCGAAAACAAGGTTATATAGAACAGTCCATTACAGAAACACGCTTATCCCGGCATCTGCCCCAAACACACCCAGGGCTTACGCCTCCTTACTCCATGTACATCAGATATTTCATCAGTGAGGTTTGGAACGGGGAACCCGGAAAGGCTATAAAATCATTCGGAACCTGAAAAACCGGCTCCACTGCTGACCTCTCGGCTCACGGTGACGTATTCTATGCCTCAGGGGCCTGATTTTCAAGGGATTTCAAGACGCCTCCCGCAGCGTTCGGCATTAAAATCGCTCGTGCGCTTTTACCGCCCCGCATGCGCCGCGCGTGTCAGTTCCCTTCTTGCAATCAAAAGATAATTTAATTAGTATGACCGCATGTCTCACGATAAGATCCAGCTTCTCCAGTTCATGATCTGCAAGGATTTTGAGCCGGGCTCGCAGGATTGTTACAACGCCCAGCTCGTGCAAAGTAATTTCCACGTCGCGGCCTACCCCTACCGCTTCGATCAGCTCTACGCCGTTACCTGCTGGCGCAAGGATAAAATGTTCCACAAGGAAGTCATCGAATACGCCACAAGCGACGGCCGCATCATCAAGACCGCCCCGATGGATATTGAACCCGTTACCTCGAGCGTTATTTTCCGGTGGCACAAACACGCTTTCCCCGCCGACCTCGAGGTCACGGAAGATTCGCTCCTCCACGTCCGCGTCATCCTGGACTGGAAGATCCATTTCGAATCCTATTTGATGATCGAAAAGAAGCCGGGGATTTAAAACCATGCTTCTCATTGAAACCCGGCCTCGAACTCACGCGAAAAGCATCGGCTCAGGACCGGAAGCCGGTTCGAGTTCGGGAGAATAATATGCATCACGACTGGCTGCCGGAATTCTGGATGACGCTCCCCTTCATCGGGTTGCTGCTTTCTATCGCCATCGCACCTCTGGCCGCCCCAAAATTCTGGCATTCGCTGAAGAACCAGGCCCTTGTCGCCGCCTTGTTCTCGATCCCCGTCATTTATCTATGTCTCGATCATAATCCCCGTCTTCTCCTGACGTGCCTCGAACACTATCTTTCGTTCGTGATCCTGCTCGGCTCGCTCTTCATTGTTTCGGGAGGGATCTGGCTCAGAGGCGACCTCAGCAGCATGCCGGTCATGAATACCGGAATGCTTGCCCTCGGCGCCCTGCTTGCCAACCTGATCGGAACCACGGGCGCCAGCATGGTCCTGATCCGTCCGCTCCTTTTCGCGAATCATCACCGCAAACACAACGTTTACATTCCCGTTTTTTTTATCATGATCGTGAGCAATATCGGCGGACTCCTGACGCCGCTCGGCGACCCGCCGCTTTTTCTCGGATACCTTTTGGGAGTTCCGTTTTTTTGGACGCTCAAGCTCATTCCCTTCTGGAGCGTGGCCCTTATCATCCTGCTCGGAATTTTTTACGCCATCGACCTTCACTCTTCCAGGCACGAAACCAACCATGAGCAAGCCGGATCCCGCCCGCATATTCCGATCCAACTCAAAGGGCTCCGGAACCTGATCTGCCTTTTGACCATCCTCCTCGCGGTATTTTTTCCTTCGCCTTTCCGCGAGATTCTCATGATCGCCGCCGCCCTTGTCTCTCTGAAGATCACACCAAAAACCTATCATGAGGCCAACGGTTTTAATTTCCATCCTATCCTGGAGGTCGCGATCCTCTTCCTCGGGATATTCATCACCATGGCTCCCGCGCTTGAGATCCTTTACCTCCGCGGTAATGAGCTCGGGATC
Organism: Candidatus Omnitrophota bacterium; assembly: GCA_903820505.1. Classification (GTDB taxonomy): domain Bacteria; phylum Omnitrophota; class Omnitrophia; order Omnitrophales; family Aquincolibacteriaceae; genus Pegaeibacterium; species Pegaeibacterium caenilacustre. The sequence goes on along the minus strand of CAIJHQ010000053.1, from coordinate 73,888 downwards.
ACGCAACCGTGGCATTTCTTTTGGATGAGCGGGACGTTCTCATCCTTTCTTGATAATGCGCCGACCTATCTGACGTTCGTGGCGATCGCTCAAGGTCTGAAATTGGCGGGGCCTCATCTCAACATCCCCGAGGCACTCCTTGTCGCGGTCAGCGTGGGTTCGGTCTTCTTCGGCGCCATGACCTACATCGGGAACGCTCCGAATTTCATGGTTCGCTCGATCGCTCAGCACCGCGGCTGGAAAATGCCGAGTTTCTTCGGATATATCGGGTGGTCGGCGGCCATCCTGCTGCCGCTTTTCCTGGTGATCACGCTTATGTTTTTCCGGTAATTCCCTGCGCCGCTTGCACTTGTGCCCATGCACAAGTACTGCAGCGTGAGGATCAGTGACATCCCCTACGCCGCTTGTTCGACGCTCTTCTGAATCAGGTAGTTCTGCACGAATCGTTGCATATCAAAATACAGTGTGTCCCCTTTAAACTGGATCATTTCCCCCAACCCTATTTTCCTGAGGTCCGCGAGAATGAGCTCGGGTTTTGCGACCACATTTTCCTGTTCCGCTTTATTCAGGGACGCATATTTCAGAAAGATATATCGCAGGATCGTACAAGCCAGACTTTTCAGACGTGGGTCCGAGATCCGGCCAACCTCGGCGAGGATCGAAAATAGGCTGACATCTTTTAGCCCCAGATCTTCATTCCACCAGCCGATCATGGTCTCCCCGGTCAGCCCGCGCGTCACGTTCTTGAACCGCAACTGGATATTCTTGCCGTCGTAAACAACGCTCGTGACCGATCCCCATGCACGGCCGATCGGCTGGTCCTTGGTATGCAACACGATCAGTCGGAAAAGGTCCAGTTGTTTGATCATCCTGAGTACCATCTCTGAATCGCGACCGGGATAGCTCATCATAAGTGAAAAAGCGGGACCTTTCGTATCCCCGATCAATTCACCCGTCATTTTTTCAACCGCGGCACCTGTCTTGGCCATCCCATCGTAATCCAAAACGCCCGTACGGTCCCCATAGCCCTGAACCCCAGTAGAAATACCTGTGTCCCCAAACACCGCGGCATTTCTCATTCTGGCAATAAGCTCGGTTACATCTCCGAATTCAGCAAACAACTGCAGGATAAGTTCCTCAAATTCTGGCGATATCACAAATGTTAACGCTTCCAGCCCTTCCTTGAATCCAGCCATCTTTTCCATAAACTTTTTTTGTATCGCTTCAAACTCTGCCCGCTTTTTTTCAAGCTCCGCCCAACCCTTTTCCCGAAGCTCCGAACGAACCATTTCGATCCCTCCCGGCTTCTCTACCAGTGCGACCACCGCCGCGGAATCCACTCCTGCCAATGGATCACTTCTGACCGGTAATTTCGGCTCTCCCGGCGGAAAGACACTGGATGATTGGGGTTTGACAGGGGAAGAGGTTGCCGCCTCTGTCTCTGTTCTCACCTCAGCTCGTCGGAATCCGAGGGGCTCGAACTGTTGAAAGCTCTTCAGTTCTAGGTTGTGCGTCGGTGTGATCCCTTCCTGGTGGAGGACTTGCTCCAAAGATGCCTGGACAACTTCCGTTTTCTCCTCCCCAAGCATTTCGACCACCGAAACCTTCCAGGAATCAGGTTTTGTTTTTTCAAAAACTACTTTCGTCCCATAGTTGGTCGGAATGTTATAACGTGCAACTTTGGAGTATTGTTGTTTATTAAAATATTCCAAAATCTGACCGTTGGCAGAAGACGGCTGGTTATAAATCAGTGCGACCGTCGTATTTTGGGGCCTGAACCCGCCCGCCGAAAAAAGTTCTCGTATTGACTTTAATCGTCTTTGCAGCAGCCTATCAGGAATCAGCTCACCTTTTCTAAAGGGATAAAGATGTGCAGCACCGATCCGCAATGGATTCCCCTCCGGGATCGCCAAAATAAGAGTACATTGCATGCGCTGGAGTGGGGAGACAAGGAATGAATTGTCAAAAACTCCCATTGTATTCTCGGTCAGTTCGCCGGCCCCTTTCCCCCGGATCCTTTCACCAGTACGTATTTGGACCAACACTCCAACCGGGACTCTTTGTTCCCAAAACTGTTTGAACGAATACGCTGCCGCGCTGACCACTCCAGCCATCCCCAGCACTACGCTCACAGCAACAGCTGGGTTCCCCTTGATCTCTTCGATAACGCGGTCCGCAATGCGTTCGGATTCTTCCGCTCTTCCCCGCACTTCAGAACGCGAAAGTTTTTTAGTTCCTGAGATATGTCTGAAAATTTTTGTTCCCTCTTCTCTAAACAACTTCGAAACCACGGGAGAAAATTTAGCGAGTGCCACTACACGATCCCCATCTATGAATCTATCGGTCAATGGATGAACGATGCTCCCTTCAGCAACCCCTAATATGTCCTCCAAACCTAATTCGTAAAACCCCCAAGCATCGCCGAATTCAGATCCTTGTTCAAATTCGTGTTCCAGCCATCGTTTAAATTCCTCCACGTTCTTCTGCTCCTCAATTTTTCTCACTCGCTCTCGATGCCTATTCATTAAATCTATTTCTTCTCGAGACAGAAAATAAAGCGAAAGCTCTTGTCTTATGTTATGTCCGGGCGGGCCTGGGCGGTTACCGATAGAAATAAATCGTCCCTGCAAACTCCAGTCACTTGGGAAATGCATTTCCTCGATCAATTCACGCGCCCTTGCTTGTTCATAGGTCTCTCCATGCCCCACGTGTCCTCCAAAAGTCGATAATATGAGGGGCATAGATTTTTTAAGATGCGAACGCAACTGAAAAAGCACCTCCCCCTCGGGGGTTACCACAAAAGCATTCGAAACACGGTGTAAGAACCCCAAATCCTCTACGACGGCACTGTTTACCGCACCTAATACTCTCTCTTCACCGAACGGATTTCTATCAATCACATCATAATCTTCATTTTGAAGAGGCAAGATTCCTTGGCGCACTTTCTGCAAAACTTCTTCAATTTTTTCTTCTGGCAGAATGTCTGGATTTTGTTGTCTAATGTAATCAAGCTGATGTTTCAAACGAACAAGCTCCTCTTCCCCCAAAACTTTCGCCCTTGATTCGGAACGGGCCGGGACCTCCTCGGCTTCCATCCCCTCAAAAAAAGCTTGTTCATTAATTTTTGGGACCGCTGGCGTTTTTAACTCAGTTATAAATATGCCAGGCTCTAAAACGGCTGGTTCGCCAAGCACGGCTGGTTTTGTTTTATTGATCTTGTCTAAAAGGGTCGCCACGTTGTCGGAAGTAACTTGTTTTTTATCGAGAAGATCCTTGAGACTGTCGATAAACCGACCGAGTTGGAACTCGAACCGCTGACGCATGTGCTCCAAGTTCTGATCGCGGAAATTATTAAGTTCCTTTGTCAGGATCTTGAGGATCTCGTCCTTACTGCGGGCCGGTCCCTTGCTGAATTTTTCGACATAGATTTTGGCCAGCGCGTCAAGATAACGCGTGTAGTTGCCCGCCTCCGCAACGCGCCCCTGCCGCGCCAGGTTCCGGATCAGATCGTCGCGCCACGTCTTCAGGTCCCGCGCGATATTCTGTTGATTCATTTCCCCTATGAACCGTTGCGTCGCGTCCCGCACAAAAGCATCATAATAGGTTGTCTGAAGATATTCCTTGTAAGACACGTCGTTGCGCATCACCTTGGCATAGTTCTCGGCCCCCGCCAGCGAAGCCATGCGCGGACTCACGACCGCGTAACCGATCTTCCTTTCCTCAAGGATCTGCCGCAGGCCGTTCGTGTGGAAACCCCCTGTCACCACAACGGCCGTGTTCTGCTTCTGGCCTTTCATCAGCGCTGTCAGGTTTTCGTAGAAAGCCTCATCCCTTTTGAGAGCAAGCTCGTAAAATTCCACGGCCGGTGCGAGACCGTCCTGGAACGCGGGGTCCTCCAGCAAGCCGCTATAAGTCTCGGGCGCCTGCCGGTACTGAGCCAGCGTTTCATGGGTCAGCTCCAGCGAGAAAAGGTCGCGCAGCAGGAAAAGACGGCGGTATTTCCCGGCAAGTTCCTTCTCCTCACGTTTGGTGATAAGGCTTTGCTCGATCGTATCAAGCCCCGTCTGAAGTTCCGTGAATAGCCGGCTCCCCTTGATCGACGACAACGTTTCCGTATGGCCCAAAAGACGCCGCATCGCGTGGGTCAGCTTCGGCCGGAACCCGCGGGAGTGACCCAACTCGATCATGCGCTGGAGAAACTGACCGCTCTCCATTTTTCCGGTGAGAAAGGCCTGATAGCTGCCGTAAAAATTCATTTCGTCCTGGACGGCCATCCCGCGCGCGTATTTCACCTTGAATTCAGCGGCCATTTCCTTGATCGCCGGAATGAGCTTTTCCTGGTTTCCGGACGCCGCGTACCCCACGGACCCCACAAGCTTGTTCAGTTCGGACAGTTGCGGGTCCCGCGCCAGGACCTTTTTGAAGTTCACGAGGTACATCAGGAATTCTGAAAAATCGGCCCGCTCCGCGCGGAATTCGTCGCACCGGTCCTGGAACTCGTTCAGTTTTTCGGAATAAACGGTTTTGCGAGTCTCATCCAAACGGGCCTTGAATTCTTTCCATTTGGCTTCCAGGGCACTTTTGGCATCCTGCGCCCGGAGATACGCACGGTAATTCGCCTTGTAAAGTTCCCAGTCTTCGATCCCGGAGAACACATGTTCTTCTTCATCGAAGATCGCGGCCATTTGAGCGCCAGTGATCTCAGCCCGTTTCAGATAGCCCGCGAGGACCTTCTTTTTGATATTCTGGTCAGGGAACGCTCGGAAAATGGTCGGATCCAATTTCGACTTTGCACCCTCGACCGCCACTAGTCGGACACCGTAGGTCTTATCGAAATGCTCGATGAGTTTCTGGATATTCTGTTGAGCGTCGACGATCGCATGAGCGTCCTGGATGAGGACCACAAAACGTTGCTCGGGATCCGAGGACTGAGATCCGTCGCTCCCCGCATTTTGCTTCGGTTCCTTGTCCCCGAAGTATACTGTTTCGATCTGTCCGATCTCAGCCGGAACGGCAAGAGCGGAAAGTGCTGCTGCCGGCGTGATATTCTGCGATGCGGTCGCGGTCTCCGCAGGCAAGGCCCAAGTAACGCTCGTGACCGTGAATACCAGGTTCACGAAAGCCGTCACAAATTTCATAACTTGACTGTGTCGTTCCTGTCTTTTTTTATTCATAACCGCTACCGATCTCTATGCCCCCTCGATTTAAAAAGCAAAACATCCGGTCCGATGCCCTAACTCCATCAGTCGGAATACGTTGCACCCTTTATCTGATAAACATTCCGCTATCTAAAATATGCCACTACAATATAGATATTACAAGAGTTTAAAAGGTCTTATTTGATTATAATTGACTATATTTTGATATATATGAATAATTTTGCTATATATTACTATGTGTCGAGACCTAGGAACGGCCTCTGGAAGGGCAACAATTTAACCGGATTGGCTAACGCAGGAAAAGGAATTAAAACGCTGACGGCGATACCTGCAGAGAAAATTTGAAGAGTTTTTACCGAAGACCCAATGGAACCCTAGCGGACCTTCCGGAACTGGTATTTTCCTTTGATGTTTGATTCAAAAAAACGGCCGTGGGAGGGCGCCGTTAAAAAATCCTTATAAACGATTTCCGGAACGCCTTCGTACTGATACACGGAACCCACGATGAATTCGACCTGAAGCATATTCCTCTTGTGCTCGTACCCGATCCACTCAATTTCACTCGACAGCACCATGTTATTGATCATCTCGTTCCTCCTCGCGCCGTTAGAAATAAAGACATTAACAATGACCGCCATCCCCCCAAGCCTGCGACGTCCGAAAATCCCACGCACTTCGGGTCCGTAAAGTTAACGGATGAATCCGCAAAACCTTGAATTTTTGATCGATCCTCCACTCGAAAACACACCCCTCCCCTAGGCGCAATGCCAGAACTATGCGCCCACTGCCGGCTGAAACCGTTCCAACATGGACACACAAAGCCTGAAGGCTCGAGAAGCTCTCCTTGCCGCCCTCAGGATTGCGGGTGTCTTTTGGGATCCTCGAGCAGGACACGGATCTCTTCATCAAGCGCTCCGAATTCTTTGGCAATAGCGATGAACTCGAGGCAGCATTCGAATTTCTCCTCGAGCAGCGCTTCCCGCAAGTACAACAAAGCGGTCAATTTCACGGGATCCCGCACCCGCCTCTTGTACTTTGTTAAATACGCCCGATTTGCAATGGGGTTCATTTTCTTCTCCTTTTCCGAGCGTGGAGGCCTGAATTACAGGCTGCCGCGCATTCAACTCCGCTCCGCGTTATTGCGAGAGCGGGCACTACCTCCGGCGGATCGTTCGCCGAAAACAAAAAAAGCCCGCAACCGGGTTACCGGTTGCGGGCTTTTGAATGATTTCGTTCGAGATTATTTTTTGCTTACTCCTGACCCTCCAGAACGCTCCTCAACAACCCGCGACCGTGCCCGGCATGACGGCAATGCGCGGACAGAATCCGCACACGCGCCATGACGTACGTCATGGGGATACGTACCCACTTGCTAAGTTTGTTGAGTTTGAATTCGTTCATTTCTTCCTTTTTGATATCGCCATTACGTCCGGCGACGACAGAACGGAAGGAATGTAACAGTATCTGAGGACTTTGTCAAATGGCCCGGTTTCCGGACGATGACCTTAGAGCGGAAGTAAGATCTGCAGACGAGAGAGATCAATAGACCCGGACGCGACGCTTGAACTCGGTCCAGGGGAAAAATTTCCCGGGGCATTCCGTGGCGGCACCCGGGACGTCGCGGTGCCCGACGATATTCTGTTCCGGAATACGGTAAAAACGCTTGAGGGTCGTCACGAGAAAGACCAGGGAATCGAACATCGGGTCCGGAAGTCCCGTCTCACTGTAATTCCCGACCACGGCGATCCCGATCGCTTTCTTGTTCCAATCCCCCTGCTTCGTGTGAGCTCCGTCCATTTGCTTGATCCATCGCGGCCCCACCTCGATCTGGCCGCATGTTTTCCCGCGCGTCCCGTTATCGATCAGAAAATCATACCCCATACCGTTCTCCCACCCGCGCTGGTGATGGAGGTTGTCGATCGTGTAGGCGCTTCCCTCGTCCGTCGCCGTGTGGTGGATCACGATATGCGTCCATCGCGTGACCGGATAAAGCGGGATGCTCGGCCGCGGACCGTAGGTCTTGGGGATCAGGAGCTTTTGTCCCTTCTTGATCTGCTTCGGGTCCGTGATGTTGTTCACGCGCATGATCGTCGCCATGTCCACGTTATAAATACTGCTGATGCGCCACAAAGACTCGAAGGGACCGACCTCATGGTAGATATCGCGAGGCACGCTCGAAGGCGAAGGCAGAAAAGAACTGATGGCCGAGACCGGTCTTCCGGGCTGCAAAGCCACGGGATGCGCCGGCGGCGTGGTTGAGCAGCCAGCAAGAAACCCCGCGCATGCCAAGATGGCAAAGAAAGCCACCGAACGCGCGGAACGATATGAATCTCTAGCAGCGATTAGAAGCACTCGATTGGACCTTTCTAACTCCATCATTTACGCCAGAAAAGACGCTTTGCTTTAGGCCTCTTTTATTATCTTCCGACGACCGTACTGCGTCAAAAAAGGCCCTAGGCCCGCTTGAAATATCCGGAGATCTTTTTATGGAACGCGGCAAACCCCGCCGTCAGGTTCGACCCCAGATCGACCGCGAGGACCGGAAGGCCTTTGCTCGACAACGCCTCGTAATCCCCCATCGCCTGAGCACGCTTCAGCTGACTGAACCCGTAAACCTCGCCCGGGATCCGGAGGTCCCTGGTATCTTTGGCGAAAAACTCAACAAAGAGCCCCTGCTTGGGGCCGCCTTTATAGAGTTGGCCGATCGAGTGGAGATACCGCGGCCCAAAACCCGAAAGGACGGGCACTTTCAGTGCCGCGGCCATTTGTTTTTGCAGCGCCCGCAACGCTTTTTGGGTCGCGGGCGAACGGTCCACATAAGCCAAAAGCGATACAAAACCGTTCTTGGGGAGCTTTGCGAAAAAAGCCGCGAATGCCTTGGAGTCCCCGGGAGTCAACCGGGAACCTTTGACCGCCAACATTTTTTCGGGCCGCGGCAGAGGTTTTTTCTTTTTAACATCCTCCAGCAGGCGCCCCGTGATATCTTTGGATTCCTTCACGTTCGGCTCATCGAACGGGTTGATCTTGAGCACCACGCTCGCGAAACTCGTCGCGACTTCCCACCGCAGGAATTCTCCGCCCACGTTGCTTCCATCAGCCCAGACAAAATCCAGGACCGGAAATCCTTTTTGTTTCAGGGCTTTGATTCGCGCAGCCCAACCTTTTTCATTCTCGCCTTTCAGCCTAAGGATAACAAAAACGCGGTCCTGACCGTAACAGTCAAGCGCCAGCGGCATTTCCCCAGCGACCGGCGTGATCCCCTTGCCCTCTTTCCCGGTACTCTCCGCGATCAACTGCTCGGCCCAATCCGCGAACGGGGCCAGAACCGGCGACGTCCAGAACGTCAGCTTGTCTTTCCTTTTGAGCGCCAGCACCCCCAGAAGAATACCGAGTGAAATTCCCTCATTCTTCGAAATGTCCTTGTCCCGGCGCATCGCGTCCAAGAAGCGCTGCGCATCCGCCACGACCCTGCGGATATCGATCCCCAAAAGCGCCGCGGGCACCAACCCGAAAAAGGAAAGCGCGGAATAACGGCCACCGATGTCCCCGGGATTCAGGAACAATCCCGCGAAAGGCTTACTCCGCCCCAAGTCCGCCAGCGGCGAACCCTCGTCCGTCACGATCACAAAACGCGCCGCCGCCTTGGATTCATTTCCCTTATAAAACGCGGTGACTTTCGCGAAAAAATATTGGTATTGCGAACGGGTTTCGATCGTGGAACCCGATTTGCTGCCCACAAGAAATACTGTTTTCGGATAACGGATCGCTTTCTCGACTTTGAGGATGCTGGCCGGATCCGTCGTATCGAGAAGATGGAACCGGATCCCTTTCAGGGCGCCTTTGACCTTATCCGCGGGCTTTCTCAGGATGAGCGAAAGGACCTCCGCCGCAAGGCTGGAACCGCCCATCCCCAGCAGCACGACATCGCGGACCTGCTCTTTGAAAAATTTCTCCTGGAGCTGGTCAACCTCGTAGAGCTTGCCGGGAAGTTTCTCGCAGTTCTCCACCCAGCCCAACCGGTTGAGAATGACCTTCTGATGGGCCGCGTCATGGCTCCAAAGCGTCGGATCCTTGGCGAGCCAGCGCGCGTGGACGTCTTTCTTTGCGAGTTCCGCGAGCGTTTTCGACACATTTTCCTGCAGCGGCGCCGGCAAAGCGACCGCCGTCTTGACCGGAGCGGCTATTTTAATCTTTCCGGCACGCTTTTTTTCCAGTACTGCCATGAGCGATTCGAATGAATTCACGAACGCCTTCACGCCTTCTTTCTGCAATCTATCGCAAACGGCATGAACGTCGATCCCCAGGTCCTTGAGTTGACGGACCGTGTTCAACGCGCCCGCAGCATCCTCTTCGACCGTGTTGGGACGGATCTTCCCGTGGTCCAAAAGCGCTTCCCAGGTGTTCTGCGGCAGCGTGTTCACGGTGTCTTTACCGACCAGCGTTTCCACGTAAATGAGGTCCGGATAGGCGGGATTTTTACAGCTGGTACTGCCCCAAAGCGTTTTCTGGACATTGGCTCCCTGCGCCTTTAATGCCCGGAACCGCGGGGTGTCGAACGACTCTTTGAACGCTTGATAAACGCCTTTGGAATTCGCGATCGCGGCCTTGCCCTTCAAACTTTGAAGCAGCGCCCGTTTCGCGGAGTCGTTCTCCGCCGCGAGTTTCGCGTCGAGTTGTTTGTCGATATCCGTGTCAATACGGCTGACGAAAACGCTCGCGACCGAATGCACCTTGCGCAGATCGCCTCCTTTGCCAGCGAACGCTTCCAGTCCGGCCATATAGGCATTCGCGACGTCGCGGTAATTCTGCTGGGAGAAGATCAGGGTCACGTTGATGCTCACACCCTCGCCGATGAGCCGGGCCACCGCCCTGACGCCTTGCGGAGTGGCCGGCACTTTGATCAGAATATTGGGTTTGTTCACGAGCGCCCGCAACCGTTTGGCCTCCTGAACCGTCGCGTCTTCATCGAACGCGAGACACGGCAAGACCTCCAGACTCACGAAACCGTGTTCGCCGCGGGTCTTCTCGAACACCGGCAAGAAAAGGTCGCAGGTTTCACGGATGTCCGCCAGCGTCAGCGCATCATAGATCGCGAGCGTGCCGGCACCCTTGTTCACAAGTTTCCGGATATCCGCTTCATAACCTTCGCCCTGACTGATGGCCTGTTGAAAAATGGAAGGATTGGAGGTCACACCCAGGAGACCGTCGTTTTCGATGTAAGACCGAAGCGCTCCGGAACGCAAAAGCTTGCGGCTGATCGTATCAAGCCACGGGCCCTGTCCGGCTTTATAAAGTTTAACACTGGGTAAAGAGGACGTACACGCTTCCATAACGCTCCTTATTTCAACTTTGTCGGTTCAAAAAGTACGGTTTGTTAAAGAATGTTCAGCTAAAGATGGCCATGCGGACGGACAAAACGGCGGCAGTATATCATGTCCGCCTGCGGCGGGCAACGCTCGCTAAGGGATCCTCCTTCACGCGGGAAGAATGCTGATCACCGAGAGAATACGCTCCCGGGTCTGGCTTTCAACACGGTAGGAAAAGAACTTTGCGTTCTCGCAAACGGTGCAAAGTCCGGTGTCGTAAATAAGGGTCTCGGGGACCCCACGCTTCACCAACCGGTCTTTGATTACCGCAACAAGGTCCAGGTTCCCCTTGGCGGCGTCTTTGGCTTTGTAAAACCCCGGGAAATACCCCAGAAACTCCTTCCCCACTTCGTAGCAGCACCGGCGGATCGACGGCCCCAGGGCCACCCGCAGATCCTCCATTCGCGTTTTAAATTGTCCGGAGAAAACCTTAAGCATGCGGTTAATGATGCCGTCCTTCACGCCTTTCCATCCGCCATGCGCGATCCCGGCAACTTTGCGAACGGGATCCCAAAAAAACACGGGAACACAATCCGCGGTCCGGATCCCTAACACCAGTCCGGGAGTGTTCGTAATGAGACCGTCGGCAGGAACTTCAACATGTTCCGGATCCGGTTTGTCCACCCAGAGGACCGCGCTGCCGTGGACCTGTTTGACCATGATGAGTTTTTCGGGTTGCAGGAAAAGGGTTTGGAGGAACTCTTGGCGCCTGGAGTTATCAAACACGCGGGAGGAGAAAGCTCCGCAGATCCCATCGCCGAGCCCTTCGATCCGGTAAATTCCCGGAGGATTTTCCGTTAGAGTCACGGTTTCGCGGACGCTTTCGCGTCGGCCGGAGCCTCTTCAAAGAACTTCTCTTCGGAGAGAAGTTTTTCGGCCTTGTGCATTTCAGGATCCGCGTGAAAACGGTCCCGGATGATTCCGTTGTTCAGGTAGTTGTTGAGCGCGATAAAGATCATGCCCTGGTCCAGCGCCAGATACTTGCGGGCGACTTTCCCGGTCGTCACGTTCACGCTGTCATAAAAACCGTACTCGCCGTAGATCTCGTAGAGCTCGAGCATCTTGCGCAAGTTCGCGATCACCTGCTCCGGGGCATATTCCAGCGACAGAACGCTCGCGTGCGGCGTGACTACTCCCGCTTTGTAGCCCTTGATCCCGAAGGGTTTCGCGCCGTACTCGGTATAACCGCCTTCCGGCACCGAGGATGGACTCATGCCCCACACGGGCTGTCCCAACTCCTCGAGAGCGTATCGGATCTGGCCTTGGGTGTGAATGGCGTTGTTCTTCCCGAGCCCTTCCGGGGCGAGTTCTTTTTCCTTGAGGACGACCGTAGGCATCAGGGCCTCGAACGCGGACCCGCCCCAACTCGGGACATATTTCAGGTCCTTCCACTCGTAATAACCGCCCATACATTTGTAGCCGAGGATGTTCCGCGCGACCCGGTTTTTCGGCATTTGCCCCTGCCAGTTATAATTCTCCGGAAATGTCCTCACGGGTCCTTCGAACCAATGCTCCTCGGGGATATCCCCGCGCGCGATCGCCATGTAGGTGGTCGCACGGGGTTCGGCATAAAAAACGCCGTAGTGGTAGTCCGAATAAACGCCCAGATTCTCGTAAAAACCGTGGAATACCTGCTTTTCGATCGGGTCGTAGAAGAAATTGAAATTCCCGCGTTTGATCATCCGCGTCGTCTGTTCGGTCAGTTCTTCCGGAAAAGCGCTCCGCGCCACATAAAGCCCGAGCAGCAGCCAGCCGCTGTCCACATAGGAAACGAAATAACTCGTCGGATCGAGAAGCGTCGTGTCGTAATAGTTATAGGGAAAACCGCTGGAGTGGAACTTGAGCTTCTCGACAGCCGTCATCGCGTTCTGGATCCGCTGGACAGCGTCCTCTCTGGTAATGAACCCGAGATCATAAGCGCTCACGACCGCCATGAAATAGACCCCGACGTCCGTGACGTTCGTATAGTCTCCGATCCACACCCCTTCCCCGAACGGTTCTTTTTCACCGAGCAGAATGTTATCGAGCGGCAGATGGTTCTGCGCGTCCATCACCTGGTCGAAGAACTTCCAGGTGTCGCGCGCGATCTCCATGAGGAATTCCCGGTCATCCTTGGGAAAGGCCTTTTTGACCACCACGGTCTTCGGAAATCCGCGAAGCCTGCCGGCGAGGAACTTCGCGAACTCCACGGTGCCGTGAGGGATCGTGGTCTTGCTCCCGAACCGCGGCGGTTGGTCCACCGCGCTCGGTCCCGGCGTGCCCGTCTTGATGAACCGGATATTGTCGAGATAGATCAGCCCTTGTTTTTTCGTCACGAATTTGTCATTAAAGATAACGATAAACTCGTCGAGATTCGAATAACCGATCAGCGGGTTTTTCCAGGACTCCGGATCCGCGAAATCGATTAGCCCGGTCAGTTTATTCAACGGAAGCATCACGGTCTGCCACTCCCCCGTCACCGGAATGATCGCGGAGCCCCGGACGCTTTCGATACATTCAGTATCTTTGCATTTTTTGACCTCGAGCCGGAACTTCTCGGTAAACCCTTTTTCGGGATCTCCTTTGATGTCAAACGCCAGATGATCGTACTGGCTCCCGTCGATCCCCATGAGTTTTGTCCAAAAACCGTTCTGTGCCGGCTGGTCGGAATCGACGCTGTAGTTAAGTCTCAGGACCTGGCTCTCACTTCCGCCAGCGGACGGCATCCGGACCAACTTAATGTCCGTGAAAGAATTATTGATGTCTTCCGGGTGCATATTCCAGTCGCCGACTCCCCCGCCAAGGTTGTTGACCAGCTGGTCCGATTCAAAATCCGCGACGACTTTCACGGCAGGGGTCTGCAAAACGGCGTTATTTTCCGGAGCGGCCGCGGATACCGAAGGCGCGGGACTTTCCTTTTGGGGACTTGCCGCCGTCGTCCACGAACAACCGGCCTGAAAAACGAACATAAATGAAAAAACGACGCTAAGGACCCTTTTCAGATCGACCTTCGCACGCATATTCATCATCAATCCCCCATGTGTCTCTCGACTTGACCTAGGCCCGGACTTTCCCTCACACACCCCGGACCAGTGTCAGACTCACAAATAAGCTTTCAGTTTTTTCCACGTTTCGATGCTGACATCGCCCGTCACGGGAAGGCCTTTCGCCTGCTGGAAATTCCGGACCGCACGCCGCGTCCGCTTTCCGTAGAACCCGGTCGATGATCCCCTAAAGTATCCGGCCTTTTGAAGGGCCTTCTGGATAAGCTCCGTCTGAGAACGCGTCGGCAGGTCCTCCGCTACTTTGATCGGCTTAAGCCGCCTCCCGGTCGCGGAGGACTCGATCGTCCTGAGGTCCGACCACAGATAGGCCCTTCTCGCGCTGCCCATGATCCCGACGAAGATCTCCCTGCCGCGGGACTGGACGCGACCGGCGAAACAGTGCTGCGCGCTCCGGGTCCAGCCCGTCTTCCCGATCACCCCGCTTGTGCGCCATAACATCTTGTTGCAGTTCATCAGATAGACCTTTCGCCCGCCGAGCGAATAAATAGCGGCACTTCGCGTTTTCAGCGTCCGGACCATCACCGGATAGCGGGACGCGGCCCTGATGATCCGCGCCAGATCGTGCGCGGTGGAATATTGCCCCGCGGCGGGCAGACCGGAAGGGTTCACAAAGTTGGAACTTCCAGCCCCGATCTGTTTGGCCTTCCTGTTCATCAAACGCGCAAAAGCGGGTTTCGAACCTGCGGCCGCGATTGCCAGGGCCTCCGCAGCATCATTGGCTGACTTGATCAACGCCGCCTTCACAAGATCCCGGACATAAAACCGTTCTCCTCTGTGCAACCCGATCTTGGACGGCTGTACGTATTCAAGCCCCGCGGGGATCTGAACGACCCTGTTCGCCGGCAGGTGGTCCAGAGCGACCATCACGGTCAGGAGCTTGGTCGTACTGGCTGGGGCGCGTTTCCGGTCCGGGTCCTTAGCATAGATGACCTGCTGGGTCGTCCCGTCCAAAAGGACCGCCGACGGCGCCGCCAAAGAAAGAGTCCCCGCTTCCGCGCCATGAGGCGGGAAAACGGTTACCGCAAAAAAGCAAACGGCGAAACAAAGACCGAGGACCTTTTTTTTCATCCTGTGATTCCCTGGAAACCTGTAAAAAAAGAGGCCTGCGCCCTTCGGGCAGCATCTTTTTGTGCCGTCAAAGTTTAAATATTGGATCGTCCCCGGTATCTCAGAAATCTCGACGAGGAAAGCACCGCCCGAAGGAGATCCGTCACGGGAAGCCGCCGTAATTGTATATTCTCTTTCACCCGCTCGGCAATTCTTTTTTATCGGGATCCATGATCGGATGACCCCGAAAGATAAGTCCCTTGGATCAAAAGCATTGTGGAGAGCCGAGCATGGTCCTTATTTCGAAATGAATACGATGATAATCGTTATTGTGGAAAACGATTTTGTTGTAGAATGTCCCGAAATCGGCCCTCCCTCGGGGTGGCTGATCAGCGCTCTTGCCGAGGAATACTTTTGCGGCGAGAGGAAATGTTCTGTGCGGTGAAAATGCTTGTGACCCCGTAGCTCAGTTGGATAGAGCACCTGCCTTCGGTAGGAGCCTTTACGGGAAAACGAACCTGTGAAGTGGACGTCGCTAAGTCGGTAGATCCCCTTTTCGGAGGGCAATACCGAGCTACCCGGAATATTGGGGAGTGTAGAGACTTTACACGACGGGGCTGAAATGCCCAAGAGAAAGTCCGGCCAGCAAACCCGATTTCGGGCGGTCAAGGCAACTTGATGCTGGAAGCTAAGCAGGGGGTCGGCAGTTCGAATCTGCCCGGGGTCGCTTTCTTCCCTTACAGATCTGCAAAGTCCCGAACTTCCCGAAGGCCGCCGCGCCGCTCTAGGCCGGAACGGCTTTGAGCGGGCTCTTGCTCACGTCCCGTTGCACGCTTTCGACCTTCAGAAGCCCGCGCAGTTTTTCAAGGTCCGGCGGCAGGATCATCTTGTTCTGGACCAATTTCGCGCCGATCACGCCCTCCATCGCCTGGCGGAGCATCCACCCCGCGGCGCCGGTGTACCCGTTCCATATCATCCGGCCCGGCTCGAACGTGGTCAAGAAGTCCGCCGGCTGTTTGTTCGGCTGGCCTCCGTAAATCTCGATCTCCTGCGGCGTCACATGCGCCAACGGGGAAATTTCCCGCCACAACCGGTAAGCCGTGGCGCGATATTCGTCCGCTTTCGCGCGGTCACCCCGTTTCTCGAATTCTTCCGCCAGAATACGCGCCGCCCTCACGAGCCATTGCACGCCGTGGCAGTACATCCCGTTCTCGCGGACGCCCTCGGGATACTTGCTGCTTCTTCCGAGGTAAGGTTTGGTGTCTTCGCGCAGAGCGGGCCATCCGAGCAGGATCACGCTTCCCTTTTCGAGCACGCTCAGGGCCGTGTTGAAAATGGTGTTCCCTCTCTCGAAGTTGATCCCGGTCATGACCGCCCACGCGGCCGTCAGGGCGTCAATTTCCCAAACTCCGCTGCCCTTGACACCGATCTCGGTGCCGTCGTCATGAAAAGCGCGCAAGTAACGGTCGCCGCGCCAGGTCTTTTCCAAAGCGGCGGCAAGGTCCGTCATCCTGTTTATGTAATGCGCTTTGCGCTCCGCGCCCTCCTTTTGTTCGATAATGCCGACCATATCCTTCAGGATATAGTAGAGGAAGAAGCCGAGCCACACGCTTTCGCCTTTCCCTTCGCTTCCAATCTCGTCCAGACCGTCATTCCAGTCCCCGACCCCCATGAGCGGCAGACCGTTCCGTCCCATCCGCTTATCGAGCACCGTATCGATCGACCGCATGCAATGTTTGTAGAGCGTATCGGCGCGGGTAGAGCGCTGATACAAGGCTCCCCAACCCTGTTTGTTCTTCGGCAGCGGGGAGAAAGGGAACTCCGACGCGACATAGCTGGTCATTTCATCAAGGATCGTCTCATCACTCGTAATCCGGATATATTCCACTGTCCCCCACGCCAGCCACAGCAGATTGTCGGAGGCATGCGACCGGCACGAAAACGCCGAACGGCCGTCGGTCAACGTAAAGAACCAGTGAAAGACATCACCTTCAATGAATTGCTGGGAGGCATGAAGCAGGATCTGCTTCCGGGCAAGCGCCGGGTCCACCCATGTCAGATTTACCGTATCCTGGAGCTGGTCTCGGAAACCGTACGCGCCGCTCGTCTGGTAAAAACCGCGGCGCGCCCAGACCCGCTCGGCAAGAGCTTGGTATTTCAACCAGTTCTGGTAACGGTCGAATTCCGGCTCGCTGGTCTTCACCACCACCGTGCTCATCAGGCTGAGCCACCACTTCCGGGTCGCCTCAAGGCTCTTGCGTACGTTCTCGATGTTTTTGTACTTCTGGACCAATTGCACCGCTCTCTTCCGGTCCTCGGTCTGCCCGAGAATGATCGCGACCGTACGTTCCCCGCGCGCAGGGATCTCCAAATTACCGAGAAAACCCGCGATCTGTCCCTGGTCGGTCCATTGCGTGTCATCCGGCATCCCCTTTTCCACCATAAAAGGATGCTGCATGCCGCGACCCGTCCCGAAGAAACGTCCCCGTTTCGTTTCCACTCGGTCCGCAGGGATCGACATCGAAGCAAAGGCCGGTCCGGTGCGGAACATGTTGCGGGGGTTCTCAAAGAACAACGCGCTCAGGGCCTTGTCATAATGCGTCCCCAAAGGTCCCGACCGCTCGGGTTGGAACGCCAGCGCCATCTGGAAATAAGGCGCGACACGCAGCCGCCGCACGCGGTCATCGTTGTTCTTCACGGTCAAAAGATACACGCCCGTCGGATCCTCCGTGGGCACGAACACCGTCAGCTCGGTCGCCAATGTTCCCCGGTTCATCCGGAAGACGGCGGTCCCGTCCACCCCAAATTCCACCTCGTTGTTCGCTTTGGGATCGTTCAGAGGATGGTGCGTCGGGGAAAACCACTCCTCATGGTCCGTGTCATAAAGATAGATCGCCTCCACCGGGATCTCTTTCGTGACCGTGTCCGGCCAGTCCGGCGTCACACGGTTCTGCTGGGAGTTCCCGTTGCAGGACGTATGCAGTCCCCGGTTGGTCACCATCACCGAATGCACGGTGTTGGACATTCCGTGGTCGAACGGACGCGGTGTATACGGCGTCCGGACCAGAAGTCTGTTGCCGTTGTCCTTATACTCATAGTAGGGCTGGGGCGTTCCCGGAGGGATCTCGCCGTGACCGATCAAAAGCGCCCGTTTCTTGGGCCGGAACGTCGAAGCGGACGGCGGCTGCACTCTCAGGTATTTATGGATCAAATCCAGCGCCTGATCTTTTTTCTTCGCGTATCCGACCATGAGTCGGATGGACTTGGACCCCTTGGGATCCACGGTCAGAGCGATCATCATGCTCCCGATCGGATCAAATGTCGGACAAGCCTTGGTATCCTTTGCTTCCAGGAAATCCAGTGTCTCCAGAACCCGCGGTGACCAGAGGCTCCGGGCGCGACCGATAAAGTCCACGCGGCCCGTCAGGAATCCCTCCGGAGCGACATCGGAGGCCATCAACCCCATCGCCTTGGTGGCTTTCTGCCACGAAATGATCGCGTTCGCTTGGCTGACATATTCCATTTCAGGATACAGACGCTGGTACTGCGTGTGGAACCGGTCATGCAATCCGCCGTTCAACACCCATTCAAGATAAGAGACCACTTTCACCTGACGCGTCTTTTCCGTCAGGTTCTTGACGGTGATGTCCCAGATCTCGGCCGTACTGTCCTGGTCCGGCAAAGTGATCTCGATCGTGGTGCGGATCCCCTGGTTCGTATTGGTCACGATAAGAGAATCTTCCCCTCTTTCGACCTGCGAGAGAGGGAATTTTTCTTCCGGAAAGTTCCCGGCGACCGCCCACGCACGGGCCGCGCTATCGGGAGCTTCGGCCGCATCCACAAGGAAAAGGGCCCTGCCGCACGGATCGATAACGTCGTAAGAACGCCGGCTGACATCGACCTCTTTGGCGAGCGCTTCGCTGAAGACCTCGCCGTTCTCCTTGAGCGTGACCCTGTATTCCCGGTTCGCCAACTCATAGACCTTGATGCGGCGGCGCGCCCCGCGCTCACGCAGGGTGCGGATAATGAACGCCAGCGCCGTACAGACAATGACGGCCGCGACGATCCCCATCAAGAACTGAGGAAGCGACAGTGACCGCAGCGCCGGGATCAATCCCTTCCCGCGATTGGCGTTCTGCATGGCTTCTGATGTGCTCCAGACATAATCCCATTGCTCGCCGCGCGGAATATAGAACGGAATAAGCAGCGGAGCCCACGTTGTGAAGCGTTTGACGCCTTCGGGGATGTAGCGTTGCGCGACAGCCGGGCCGATGAAACGCGCGATCTTTTCGTCCAGTTTGTCCATCCCGATAAAACTGAGGTTGACCAGCGTCGCGACACGCAGACCCATGTGGTCCATCCAGATCAGGATACGGAACATATCGATCGCCAGAATCCACACGAAGATCTTGAGACTCCAGGCCTGGAACGCGGCCGGATTCATCGTGAGGCTGTTCCATGTCGCGAAGATCGTGCGGATCGCGCCGTCCTGGTTGTACCAGGTCGGGTTCGGCATCATGCGCAGGAACGTATAAATGATCGGCGACATCCACAAACCCCACCGCAAGACATGGATCATCAGCTCGCTTAGCTGGGCCAGACCGGCCTTTGAAAAGAAGAACTTGATGGGAGTTTTGTCTTTGTCAAAAAAAGCCTGCATGAAAACTTTGTTGATGGCGAACAACCAGGTCGCGATGGACCATTTGATGACACCGTCGAGCGACTCGGTAAAAAGCAGTTTCACCCCGCCCGGACAATAGCCCAGGTCCATTTGTCCCCATTTGCTGAGCAATACCGGCTGCGTGTAGTGCCCCAAGGCGTTGAAATAGGGATGCGTGGTATAGACCGCGTTCGGAAAATGCGACGTCACGTAAAGTTTGAATTTGTAAACAACCACCGCGACCTGCGGGGTGTCCAGATAAAAAGCGACCGCGCTCCCGAGAAAGATCCCGAGGCAGGAATCGATGAAATAGAGCTTCCACGACTGGACCTTTCCCTGCCCTTTGGACGCGTAGATGATGTCCCTTAAAAGGCTCACGCCCCCTGAGGCGAAGAACCCGATGATCAGACCGTACACGATCCGGTCCGGCATGGCCTTTGCAAAATAGTTTTGCGCGATCATGGTGGCGAACCCGAATCCCGCGATCGCCCCGCGGATATAAAGCGTCCAGTGGCGGTAGCTGTAGCGCATGCGTTCGAAGAACGGCAGACTGCCGTCGAAGGTTTCGATCAGGGTCTTGACCAGCGGGAAAACCAGCGCACCCACGAGGGTCCCGATCACGTAAGGAAAAGCGCCCATGATCTTTTGGGCGAGGGCCGACGAAAACGCCACTTCGATCAAATACAGGAGCGCCATTAAAATTCCGGAATAGAAAAACCCCTTCCGCATTCCCGTGGTAACATGTTTAAAAATGGTCTCGGCGGAAAGCGTAATGCGCCTTCCAATGTCCAAAAGCATGCCGGTCATGAGATATATCTCCCCCCACAACCCGGCGAACGACAGCATGGTAAGCAGGATGGACACGAGGGAGCGCGGAATAAAAGGCAGTCCGGCAACGAACGCGGTCCCACCGAGATCTGCGATGTAAGGCGCGACCACGACGCAAAGAGAGACTAAAAAGATGTATCCATGGAATTTGAAGGTCTTGAGCAGCTTGCCTTTCGTTGCCAACCCGATCCCGTTCGCAAGCACTTCATTAAAAAGAAAAACCACAAAAAGCCGCCCCAACCCTTCGAGGATCGCGGGCCACGCGGCCAGGAGACCGCCCGTGATACAGAACGCCAGGGTCTGCAACAGCGTAATGTTCTCAAGGAGCAATAACCCGCCGAAGAGGTAAGGCGTCCCGACGATCAAAGCCCCGGTGACGGCCTTCAGATGTTTCCCGGAAGAGACCAGCGAATTCAAATTGAAAAGTTGATATAAAAGGAACGTGACCGCGGCCGTAAAACTACTGATCATCACCAGGTGCCCCCACCCGGTCGGCGCCTGTAAAAGTTCCATCTTGCTGGCGGAAACAGCCAAAAGACCTGTCAGGAGGGCATTCTGAAAAACCTCGCCGGCCGTCAGGAATTTCCCTGTAAATCTGAATTTTAAAAGGCCCGCGATCAACACACCCAGCGCCGCGACGACAAGGATTCCGGCATTGAAACACGCTCCCGCGTCCTTGGAGCACCCGAACGAATAGATCCAGAGCGCCGTTCCGATGATCAAAACGGTCATGAACCCGCTAAAAAGATCCTTTTTGAGTTTGGACACAAGCGGCACTTCGGCCGGAGAGATGATGCTGAGACTTTTCGCCGCTGCCGTCGAACGCCCCGCGCCGAAACTCTGGCCGAAGATCTTCCTCCAGAGGCCTTCCAGGAACGAAAGAAGGAAGCAGAGGACGAGAAGGGACGCGAACTTGATCGCCATCATGTTCTTCTTGAGAAAATCTGACTTGCAGAAATCAAGCCCGATATAAACAGTGCCGCTGACGTCCCTGCCGCCCTTCGGGGTCATCACGAAAGCGACTTCCTGTATTTCACCGATCGTATCCCACCGGATCGAACGTTCGAACGTGTTCCAACCCGGCATGATCCCCAGCGAAAAAGCCTGCGTCCCCGTGCTCCCCTTGATCTCCGCGCGAACCGCGAGCCGGCTCAGCTGGGAAGGATTCAGCGCCCTGAACCCGACGATGACCGTATTGATATTGGCCGCCGTCAGCCCGGCCGGAAATTTCTTCGTCCAAATGCGTATCTCAGAACCCTGAGGCAACGAATATCCCACGTCGTAGACATCTTTTTTGGCATCCTCGTCGAAAGAGAACGTGATGGTACCCTTGGCTGTCCCGGTATTTGAAACACCTTTATCCCCGGCATCCAAAAGACCGAAGGACGACGGGGCGGGTTGAGATACCGGTGCCGATGGCAAACTCTTTTCGGGACGCGGGACGACAGCAACGGAAGTACCGGCCGCCGAAGCGACCTTTGCTACTGGTTTTGTAACAGCGGCCGTGACCGCCGTGGGGACCGGCTTGGGGGCCGCGGGAGGCAGAAAATCAACGGTCAATCCCAGCGTCCCCTTCACGTCAGCCGCCCCTTTCGGAGCGACAATGACGGCAACCTCAACCAGGTCACCGATCTTTGCCCAATCGAGGGTTTCCTGCGTTGAGCTCCAACCCGATTTCAAACGGAGCGGAATGCTTTGGGCGTCCCGGCTCCCCTTGATCACGAGCTTCGCAGAGATCTGGTCCGCTTGGTCGGCCGACACGCGCACTCCGGTTTTGATCGAGAACACAGCGCTCGAGCTCACCGCAGCGGGAAAATTCTTGACCCATGCCCTGAGTTCAGCACCCTGAGGCACCGTATAGTCAAGTTCCAGGATATCTTTCCGGACCGTCGCATCGAATGTCGCCGCGAAAGATCCCTTAGCCGCGCCCGTTCCGGTCGTACCGCGCTCGCGTCCGTCCAGAAGGACCGCCGTAGCGGAAGCCGCGTAAATTCCTGCCGTCACGGTAAAAAAGGCCGCCAAAAAAGCCAGGACCGCGACCGTGAAACGGAAATTCCGGCGGCGATCCGTAGCAACGCGCTCAAAAACATTTGCCATTAGCAGCGATCCGTCCCGGAGGATCCGTAAAATCAAGGGCATCTTATTATTTCCTTTCATCCATTGGCGAAGTAAGTTTTTAAAATCCTTTTGGGGTCTTCGGCGACTAAAGTACTAACAAATTAAGACGGCTAGGAATTACCCCTGTGAGGCGTAACGGCGAGATATTATATCCAGATTTTCTTTTTCTGGAAGACTTGTTTTCCCACCCGGAACGCAGTCCCGGTTCTCGCACGGCGCCGGGATATCGGAACAAGCACAAAAAGCAGGTATTTAAGGCTGGAACCTAACCTCTTTTTCGCGAAAAAACGTTCGTGGAATGACCGTAGAACATCTCCGCGCACTCCGTCAGCGTTTCGGACAACGTCGGATGCGGCCGGATCCCGCGAGCCAGATCCGCCGCTTTCGCGCCCATCTGGATCGCCAATGAGGCTTCCCCGATAAGCTCTCCGGCACCGACACCGCAGATCCCGACCCCCAGGATCTCCTCGGTCTTCGGATCGATCAAAAGTTTTGTCATACCGTCGGTCCGATCCATGGACGCGGCCCTGCCCGAAGCTCCCCAGGGAAATTTGACGATCTGTGCCGGAATATGGTTTGACCTTGATTCCTCTTCGGTCACCCCGCACCACGCGACCTCGGGATCCGTAAAAACGACCGCCGGCATCACATCACGGCCCTCGGGAGGATCTTCACGCAGAATGTGGTCCACCGCGGCTTTGGCATCCCGGGACGCCTTGTGCGCCAGAAGCATTCCGCCCGCAACATCTCCGACCGCGTAGATGTGCGAAACCGTCGTCCGGTGTTTTTTATCAACGCGGATGAACCCCTTCTCATCCACAGCGATCTTGAGCTTTTCGAGGCCAAGGTTCCCGGAGATCGGCACGCGTCCCACTGCCACCAGGACCCGGTCATAACGCTCTTCCTTACGAATGCCCTCAAATTCCATGGCAACGCGGATCCCGGATCCTTCCGCTTTGAGCCCCGTAACCTTGGCATTTAACCGTATTTGCGAAAAAATTTTCATGGCGCGGTCCTGGACTATTCTTGCCAGGTCCGGATCCGCCCCCAGAAGGATCCCCCCGAGGGCCTCCGCGACCACCACCTGACTGCCGAGTGCGGCATAGACCGTTCCCAGTTCCATTCCGATGTAGCCGCCGCCCACGACCAAAAGATCCGAGGGAATATCATCGATCTCGAGGGCCTCCGTGGACGTCATGACGCGTTTATCATTGATGTTGAAGATCTTCGGGACTGCGGGCGCCGAGCCCGTAGCAATAATTGCGTGGTCAAAAGAGATCCGTTGGCCGTCCACTTCAAGGACTTTCGAACTGTGAAAACGGGCTTCACCGAAGATCACTGTGACATTGCGCCGTCCCGCGAGGCTCATCAATCCGTGGGTCAATTTGATCAGGATCGCGTCCTTCCAGTTGCGGAGCTTCGAAAGATGGATAGCGGGCTTCGGGAATTCAATACCGCAACTTTCCACGCATTTGGCTTCGTGGACCACTTTAGCGACATGAAGCAGCGCCTTGGAAGGGATGCAACCGGAGTTGAGACAGACGCCGCCAAGCCGCCGGGCTTTTTCCACCAGAACCACCCGTTGGCCCTTCGCTGCCGCATAAAAAGCCGCCGTATACCCTCCCGGCCCTCCGCCGATCACAACGATATCTGTCTCTGTCGCTTCCATGAATGTTCCTCCCAATGATCAAAGCGGAGTTATTCTAGCAAAAAGTCCCGCGAAATGAACGCATTTCATCGTTTTTCATGATATTTGTAGACCAATGCGACCCACTTCCTTCCCCGGAGGACCTTCGTGCATTTCAGCTCCCTGTGCGCAAATCCCTTCCGGAACGCCTCAAAATTCTCTTTGCCGATCCCGGAGACGATCAAAGAGCCTCCGGGCTTGACCCACCGCCTGATCTTTTTTTGATTTTCGATCAGTGTTTTGGACAGAAGATTCGCGCCGACAACTTCGAACCGCTTTTTGAGTCTCACTGTCTTAAGATTGGCGCCAAAAAAACTGCCGTTCCGGCCTCCGTTCGCTTCGAAATTCTTCCGGGCGACGATCGCCGACTGTTTGTCATTGTCGAACGCGACAATCCCCTTCGCCCCCAATTTCCCCGCCACGGCCGAAAGGATCCCGGTCCCCGTCCCGACATCCAGAAAACCGGCGCGCCGCCAGCAAAGTGATTCCAGCAACCGGACCATCAGCCGCGTGGTTTCGTGATAACCGGACCCGAAGGCGCTTCCCGGTTCCAGAAAGATCGGGAGCCGTCGCGAAACCTTGTATTTCTTTCTCTCCCAGACCGGCACGATCATGAATTTCGCCCCGAGCGGCCGGAGCTGATAGTCGCGTTTCCATTTGTCGAACCAGTCGTGGCGGCCGAGAGCCTTCACCCGGAACGTAATCCTCTTCCACAAACGGGTGCGGAATCGCCGGCGGAGTTGAGAGACCCGGCGGGCCGCCCTTGTGTAATAACAAACACGGTACAGACCGCGGTACTCCGTGCAAGCAAGGGCCGCCTGCGGAACACGGCAGGACAGAAAAAAAACACCGACGGCTTTCTTTTCTTCATGGGAAAGGTCCCGGCCGCTTAAAGCGACCTCATAACAGGAATATTTGCCGTGGGAACGGGTTGCGGTCATTCGAGCTGGAAATCCGACAACTTCACGAACTTATACCCTTTGGCGCGAAGCTTATGGACGGCCTCCAGGATGCCTCCGGAAACTTTCCGGCTCAACGTCCCGGACTTGAAAATAGCGATCGCTCCGGACGCCGGATTAAGCATCGCCTCCAGAACTTTTTCGCGCGTCAGTTCCGTCCCTTCCGGCAACCGGAGGTTCGACCCGACCGCTTCGTATCCGAGCGCGTTGACGATTCGGACCGCCACTTCATCATAGTAACCGGCGCCGGCCCGGTAATATTGCGGAAGGATGCCCGTGATGGATTCTATCTTGCGGGCGTTCTTCTCGATCTCCGTGAACACCTCATCGACGCTGCCCGTGCCTGCCACGTCCGCGGCGGACTTTCCGTTCACCGAGCAGGGCTTGCGGGCAAGACCCTGGTTCGCGATCTCAAAAAGCGGGTTAGCCGCAAGTTTTTTCAGAATGTCCGCGTTCCGGTCGATCCAGTCGCCGCTGACGAACAATGTGGCGGGAATATTTTCGGATTCGAAGGCCCGGAGAAGGTTGAGCCCTTCGTCCTGATCCTTCATGTCTAAACCGAGCGCGACGACCTTTTCATCGGTCTTCAAGTGCGTCTTCACTCCCGAGACCGTATCGCCCCACTCGTGAGGCGTCTCGCCCGAGAATTCCAGGACGATGATCTGCTTCAGGATCTTGTAATCTTCGGCGTCATCCTCGCTCTGCATCGGGGCCGCAGCGGCTGTCCCGGCAAGACCCACGGCGCTGCAGATCACGCACAACAGAAATCGAACGCCCTTTTTCACCCGATCAGCCCTCCGGTTCTCACCGTTACCTCAAGGTCCCGGTATGGACCTTTGAACATTGGGAGCCTTCAAGGGTCACGCCGGTATATCTCTCATCGTCCCTTTGAGCATCCGATTGAGCATCTTCCGCAATAATTCTTTGGGCAGCCCGACCACGTTCGAATAAGACCCCCGGATCTTTCGCACGATCTTCGGCCTCCCCTGGATCGCATAGGCGCCGGCCTTATCATAAGGATGGACCTTTTGAATATAATCCTCAAGAGCGCCATCGGAAAAACGTTTCATCCAGACGTCCGTCTTGGAACACCCCGTAAGAACACGCCCCATTCTCCGGTCCCAGAGAACGAGGCCGGTGACCACCGCGTGTTTCTTCCCGGCAAGATGGCGTAGGATCTTCAAAGCCTCCGAGCGGTTCTTCGGCTTTCCAAAGCCGCGGACGCCTCGCCAAACCAGGGTATCCCCGCCAAGCACAAAACGGGCCGCGGGCGGAAGCACAGCCTTGCGGACCTTTCCGAGAGCGTGGCGGACGGAAAGGTCCTGAGGAGAACTCCTGTGAGACATACGCTCGCGGTAAGTACTGGGAACGACTTTGAAAGGGATCCCCATGGAAGCAAGTATTTCCTGCCTCCGTGAAGATTGAGATGCCAGATAAAGGATCGAACGCTTTTGCGCCATAGAAGGGCTCCAGGCCCCTTAACGATGCCCGGGAAAATCTCCAACGGACCGGACGACCGGTCAGCCGCGGGATCGCCTCATTCTAGCGACGGCCGCGACGGAACACCAATTCTTTTCCCGGTCCTTAAAAAAAAAGAGCCCGACGGCTTATGCCATCGGGCTCTTTTAACGAGCGTGGTTCTTAAAGCTTCACAACGTTGGAAGCCTGGTCGCCCTTGGGACCTTGGGTCACATCGAACTCGACCGCTTGGCCTTCTTCCAAGGACTTGTATCCCTCGCCCTGGATCGCGGTGTGATGCACGAAGACATCAGCGCCGCCTTCGCGGGAAATAAATCCATAACCTTTTGAGTTGTTGAACCACTTGACTTTACCTTTGACCATGTTTTTACTGTGCTCCTTTTGATTGATGATCCGGGCGGCCACAAAAAAACCGCAAGGCGAACCTTCTGACCTTGCGGTACAAATCGTGTTCCACCTCTTTGCTCATTGCGTTCTAAATATGCCCTAACCCGGCCTCTTTGTCAACCAATTATATCTCCCGCGGCAACCGTCACTCATGTTCGCGCACGACCCTCCGCAGAAGAGGTCAAGACCCGATAAACCAACGTCTAACACCTTTGGTCCCGCTTTTTCCCGCTATGCCATACCGGACTGGGTTCCCACAAAAAAGGCCCGGCAGCTTGCGCCACCGGGCCTTTTCAGAACTTCCGTTGTGTCTTAGATCTTCACAACGTTAGAGGCTTGGTCGCCCTTGGGACCTTGGGTCACATCGAACTGGACCGCTTGGCCTTCATCCAAAGACTTGTATCCCTCGCCCTGGATCGCGGTGTGATGCACGAAGACATCAGCGCCGCCATCACGGGAAATGAATCCAAAACCTTTTTCGTTATTGAACCACTTTACTTTTCCATTAACCATGGTTGCTAGTACTCCTTTCGTGTAAATTATAGTAACGCATGACAAGACCAACCTTCACGACTTGTTGTACTGCAACCAGGTGATGTTGGAACCGGCCCGCTTCTTTTTTCCCCTTCCGGGGATCTGAAAACAGGGTAAAACAAAAAAACCGCAAGGCTCACTTTCTGACCTTGCGGTACAAATTGTGTTCTACCCCTTTGCTTACTACGCCCCAACTATGCGCTATGCGCACCCCGTTGTCAAACTTTATTATCCCTGTATTGGAGAAATAGTCCCGAGGACGCGGATCTTCACCCGGCCACGGCAACGAGAAACAGCCGTCGTTCATGACGGGGCGTTGCCCGGCGGAATCAGAATTTCCAGTTCACGTCCAACTGGAAACGCCTGGTTTCTTCATCGCGGATCGTTCCGTTATTCGTATAATCCGTATTGAGCGCATTCACCAAAAAGACGGAACCGTTCAGGGTCACGTTATTCGTAAGCCCATAGCCCAGCTTGACGACACTGCCCCGCCGTCCCGTACCGCCGTAAGTGGCGCTTCCGAAATCATTGTCGTTGAAGGCCCCGACCACGGAGTTCGCGCCGATCCATTTGTAGGCATAGCCCGCTTCCAGGTCGCCCTTCTTCTGGACCTTGCCAACCTTCATGCCAAGCGACCAGGCGTTCGCCCCACTCTTTAGTGCATTTATCGCTCTACGGTCCGAGCAAATTTTGGTAGGATAGTGACCGCGCATTTCACGGAAGAAGAAGGAGAACATCATGCTTGAAGCCTCGGTGCTAAAAACAGTTCTGGCGGCACAAAAAAGCGAGATCACGGAGCATTTCATTTATCAAAGACTGGCCGGGTGGGTCCGGGGCGGGGAAAACCGCAAGGTCCTCGAAAGGATCGCGGCCGACGAATTGGGACATTATAATTTCTGGAAAAAGCATTCGGAGCGGGACGTTTCTCCGGACCGCTGGGACATCCTCAGATACGTTTGGATCGCGAAGATCTTTGGCATTACGTTCGGGCTAAAACTGATGGAAAACGGCGAAGGGAAAGCCCAAAAGGTCTATGACAAGCTGGCCGCGGCCATCCCCCAGGCCAAGGACATTGAAAAGGACGAAGCCGAACACGAACGCCTGATCCTCAATATGCTCAAAGAAAGCCGCCTGGAATACATCGGTTCCGCCGTGCTCGGACTCAATGACGCTCTCGTCGAACTGACCGGAGCCCTCGCGGGATTTACTTTTGCGTTGCGCCAGGGCAGCCTCGTGGCCGCAGCCGGTCTCATCACGGGGATCGCGGCAGCCCTTTCGATGGCGTCTTCGGAATACCTTTCGACCAAGACCGAGGCCCAGGGCAAAAGCGCCCTTTTTGCCGCTCTCTATACCGGCGCGGCTTATTTCGGGACCGTGTTCATTCTTATTTTGCCTTTTCTGCTCCTCAAAAATCCGTTCGTTTCTTTAGGGATATCGCTTTGCAGCGTGGTCCTCATCATCTTCGGTTTCACGTTCTACATTTCCGTGGCAAAAGACTTGCCGTTCAAAAAACGGGTCACCGAAATGTTGTGCATCAGCCTCGGCGTGGCGGCGCTTTCTTTTGGGATCGGTTTTCTGGTCCGCCATTTCCTCGGGATCGATGTCTGACAGCAGCCTTTTGGGGTTTCCGGAGAGCCGGGCATTCTCGTTCACAAATTGAGGCCCCGTTGCGACGATGCAGCGATCAGGGATATCGGGCGGGGAAAAAAACTGAGAAACGGGAGCCTTGTCCGGGGATACTTTGGCATGTGACGTGACCGCCGTGTGCCTCCATGATGTGCTTGACGATGGCCAGACCCAATCCCGTTCCTCCTAGTTCTTTCGAGCGAGCTTTATCTGCACGAAAGAATCGTTCAAAAACGCGTCTTTGGGCCTCTTCGGAAATACCGATCCCGGTGTCCTCGATCGTAACCGTTACTCCCTCCGGCTTTTGATCTGCGGACACAACGATCTTGCCTTCCGGTTTATTGAACTTGATAGCGTTATCAATTAGGTTCACGAAAACTTGATGAATCCTGTCCTTGTCACCCAAAATCGTGAAGGACTTGCCTGAAATGCGGTCCTCAATCTTGAGGTTATTCTTCTCAATCCGCGGCTTAAATTCTTCCAGAATAACTGACAAGTCGGAAGCAATATCAAACGAATCCCTTTTTAGAAGAGCCCTTTTTTGTTCGATCTCCCCTATTGTTAAAATATCATCGACCAAACGACCTAGCCGATCCGTTTCTTCGGCAACAATCTTCAGAAACCGTTCGCCTACGGGAGGATCTTTTAAAGCACCCCCTAAAAGAGTTTCAATAAATCCCTTGATCGCAGTAAGTGGCGTACGAAGTTCATGGGAAACATTGGTCACAAATTCCTTGCGGACATTTTCGAGCCGACGGAGTTCTGTTGTATCATGAAAAACAAGAATGCCGCGAATATCGCGGGCATGTTCGTTCAGGATTACCACGCTCAATTGAAGGGTTTTTTTTGTTTCTCCGGATATATGGATCTCTTCAGAGTCGGTTTGCTGGCCCTCCAGAGCTCGGTCCACGATCCTTTCAATTTGGGGATGTCTTGTGACCTCAATCAGGCTTTTGCCTTGAGCGGCGGACGTATCATGCCCGAAGATTTTTTCTGCGGTTGGGTTCATGATAACAATTTGTTTGTGCCGGTCAATGGCGATCACTCCTTCGGTCATATGATTCAGAATAACGGAGATCTTGCCTTTTTCACTTTCAAGATCTTCGATCCGCGAACGAAGAGTTGCGGCCATTTGATTCATCGTGGTCGCAAGCATCTTAAGCTCATCCTTACCGTCGATAAGGATCTTCTCGGACCAATCTCCGTGGGCATAGCGCTCAGCGACGGAGGTAATACGGCGTATGCGTTTCGTAAGGTGATTGCTAAAAAGAAAGCCGACAATAAGAACGATCAGAATGCCAAATGCCGCTGTAAGTACGACGGGCCGGCGGACGGAAGCTAAAATCTCATCAACGTGCGTAATCGGCATTGCTGTACGCACAACACCCAGAACTTTTGTGTTCTCCAGAATGGGAACCGTCCCAACTTTTGATTTTTTTTCAGAAATGGTAGTCGGGACGGCCCCAATTTCAGATTCTCTGAAATTGATAAGTATTGGGACCGCGACGTAGAGCATCCGGGTTCCCAACGTCATGCTATAGCGAATGCTCATGCCCGGTTCTTTTTTCAGGGCAGCTGCAACCTCGGGCCGTTGCGCATGATTTTCCATTGCAGAAAGCCTCTCCAAGCTTTCACTCGAGTCAGCCAACACCGCCCCTTTGGGATCGATGATCGTGACGCGAATGTCCGTTCCCGCGGCAATCTTTTTCATTTGTGTCTGGAGACGCCTGGAGTCCCCCAAAAGGGGTGCGGCCAGTTCGCGAATGAGAACGGATTGACGGGTCAGGGAGCCCTGTAGTTGCAGGAGATCGCGTTTTTGGAGAAAATGAGAAAGCGTCCAGTCATTCACGATCAGGACAAAAATAAAAATAATGCCGTACAGCACGAGAAGCCGTTTAGCAAAGCCGATCTTTGGGAATCCCATCTTACTCTCCGTCGAAACGGTAACCGACACTTTTGACTGTGACGATCCGCTCCGCTTCCTTTCCGATCTTTTTTCGTAACTGCCCGATGTGCATATCGACGGTCCGCGTTTCGATGTTCACAGAATTTTCATAACCCCAAACCTTCGATAAAAGAACTTCGCGGGTAAGCACCCTTCCCTTGGAACATATAAGTATACCCAAGAGCTCAAACTCTTTGGCTGTGACCTCCACAGGCTTTCCCTTCAAACGAAGTTCGTGCTTCGTAATATCCAGTTCGATGGTTCCGGACCGTAAAATCTCTTCCGGAAGCTTTTCCTGGGAACGCCTGAGAACAGCCTTGATTCGGGCAACGAGTTCTCTGGGGCTAAAGGGCTTGGTCATGTAATCATCCGCGCCAAGTTCAAGCCCGATCACCTTGTCTGATTCTGTACCTTTGGCCGTAAGCATGATTATGGGCGTGAGACGCGTTTTTTCATTCAGTTTGAGGGTTTTGCAGATCTCAAGGCCGCTCATTTCCGGAAGCATGAGGTCGAGAAGCACAAGCGCAGGTTTTGATTTTAGTGCTAATTCAAGGCCAGCATTGCCCTTGGTCGCGATAAGAACGCGAAAACCTTCTTGTTCGAGGTTGTATTTTACAAGCTCGACAATATTTTTTTCATCTTCAATGTAGAGAATCGTTTCGTTTGCCATGAGCTTTAATCAGGTTGCCTCAAAATGGTGCCGAACTTCTTTGCCTTGTTTCAGATAGACCGTATCCTCTGCAATGTTGTTCGCAAGGTCAGCAATACGCTCAAGATTACGGCTAATCATCACATAGCACAGGGCGCGAAGAACGGACGAAGAATCCTTTTCCATAAGCCCAGCCATATCTTGGTAGATCTTATCGTTATAATCATCGATCTTGTCGTCGCTTTGAAGCACCTTCCTTGCGAGCTCCACATTTTCGTTCATGAAACAGTCCAGCGCATCCCGGACCATCTTTTGTGTAGCTTGCGCCATGTCCGCCAATGGAATATCCAGTTTGAGTGGCGGTTGGCTGAAAAGATATTGGCTTTTCTCCGCAATATTGACCGCATGATCTCCCATCCGCTCAAGGTCCGTATTGATCTTGAGGATCATCGTAAGAAGCCGGAGATCTCCGGCCATGGGCTGGACCAGCGCGAACATGGCATGCCCCTTTTCATCGATCTCGATCTCAAGCTGGTTGATGGTCTTTTCGTCTTCGAACACGGTTTTTACCCGGTCCTCAGAGCGCTCCGAAAGAGCTTCAAATGACTTCTCGATCGCCCCTTCGACAAGCAGTCCCATCTGGAACAATTTTTGTTTGAGCGTCTTCAACTCTTCAGCAAAATGTCTTTCCATGGTTGTTTCCTCTCTTGTTTATTATACCCTTTGTGAACGGATAGTCCCTTTGAAAACTCTGGGATCACCGCGTCATTTAAAAAATCATCCGTATCTTCCGGTTATATATTCTTCCGTCTTAATTTCTTTGGGATTTGTAAAAACCTGAGGGGTCTCACCATATTCCACCAATCTCCCAAGCAGCATGAAGCCTGTTCGATCTGAAACACGTGCTGCCTGTTGCATATTGTGGGTTACGATCAGGATCGTATAGTGTTTCTTCAGCTCGGACATCAGCTCTTCAATCCTCTGGGTTGCCATCGGGTCTAATGCTGAACAAGGTTCGTCCATGAGGACAACGTCCGGTGTGACGGCCATAAGCCGCGCAATGCATAGCCGTTGCTGCTGCTCGAGCGAAAGATTCAACGCCGAAGACTCCAACCGGTCCTTCAAAACATCCCAAAGCTGCACGCGAGAGAGCGCCTGCTCCACGACGTCTTCGAGCTCTGCTTTACTCTTGCTTCCGTGCGTCCGGGGTCCATAAGCGATATTGTCAAAAATCGAAAGCGGGAAAGGATTGGGGCGCTGGAATACCATCCCAACCTTTTTCCGAAGCACTACCAGATCGGTCCCGGCTTCATAAATGTTCTTTCCGTCGATCAGGACCTCTCCGGTGATCCGAGCTCCGTCGATCAAGTCGTTCATCCGGTTGAACGTTCTGAGAAGCGTGGACTTCCCGCACCCCGAAGGCCCGATCAAAGCCGTGATCATTTTCTCCTCGATCGCGAGATTCACATCGATCAGTGCCTGAAAATTCCCGTAAAAAAGGTTGAGATCTTT
Source organism: Candidatus Omnitrophota bacterium (assembly GCA_903820505.1). Classification (GTDB taxonomy): domain Bacteria; phylum Omnitrophota; class Omnitrophia; order Omnitrophales; family Aquincolibacteriaceae; genus Pegaeibacterium; species Pegaeibacterium caenilacustre. Next base: position 40,888 of record CAIJHQ010000053.1, on the reverse strand, counting down.
GGTTTCGATTTTACTCACAGCATCACCCGAACCTTCCGGTCAAATAGTCGTTGGTCCGCTTATCTTTGGGTGCGGTAAAAAGCTGGTTTGCTTCACCTATTTCAACCAATTCCCCCATCAAGAAGAACGCGACCTTGTCTCCTACGCGAGCGGCCTGTTTCACGTTATTCGTCACAAGAATTTGTGTATAGCGGCTTTTGAGTTCGCGTATGGCATCTTCGACCTTCGCGGTAGAAATGGGGTCCAATCCCGAACACGGTTCGTCATACAAAATAACTTCCGGCTCAACTGCCAGCGTGCGGGCAATACAAAGGCGCTGTTGCTGGCCTCCGGAAAGCTTCATAGCAGAAGAAGTCAGCCGGTCCTTAACCTCGTCCCATAAATAACCAGCTCTGAGGCTCTTTTCTACGATCTCTTCCAGTTTCTTCTTGTCCTTAATGCCGTGTCTCCTTGGACCATAAGCAATATTGTCAAAGATCGACATAGGGAGCGGGATCGGAAGCGCAAAGACCATGGTCACTTTTTTCCGGACTTCTTCGGCATCCATCTCACGGTTGATGTCTTTCCCGTTCAGAAGGATCGACCCCTTCATCCTGCAGCCAAGGTCCAGATCATTCAGCCTGTTGAGGGCTCGCAGAAACGAGGTCTTGCCGCTGTTCGCTGGACCGATCACACCGAGGATCTCCTTGTCCATTACTGAAAAATTCATATCCTTAAGGGCAGGAGCACCCCCGTAATCAATGTTCAGATCTTTGACGACAATCTTTGGGTCTACCATTGTTTTTTACTCCGGATGTGTGCACGAACAATGATCGCCACAAGATTAAGCGAAAATACCATGCCCACCAGCACCAGCGCGGTCCCGTACTGAAGCGCGGGCTTCACGTTCGGGACTTGTGTCGAAAGCACGTAAAGATGATAAGGAAGCGCCATACATTGATCGAAGATCGATTGGGGAAGCCTTGGCAAATAAAAGGCTGCCACCGTAAAAAGGATCGGGGCTGTCTCACCGGCTGTCCGGCTAACACCCAAAATCGATCCTGTCAAAATACCGGGAAGGGCATTGGGAAGTACCACGCATCGGATCGTTTCCCATTTACTGACACCCAAGGCGAGGCTCGCTTCCCGGAAAGAACGTGGAACGCTCATGAGCGCTTCTTTTGAAGATGTGATGATTACGGGCAGTTCCATAATCGCGAGTGTGAGCGCCCCCGCAACGATCGAAGACCCGAAATGAAAAAAGATCACAAAAAGGCCAAGACCGAAAAGACCGTAGACCACCGAGGGGACACCCGCTAGGTTCACGACGGCGATCTCGATCATCCGCGTCCACCAGTTCTTCTTGGCATATTCCACAAGATAGATCGCCGTGAGAACCCCGAGCGGAAGCGCAACGCCGATCGCACCCGCTACAAGACATAACGTCCCCATGATCGCGGGGAAAATGCCGCCGGCCCGCATCCCCATTCGGGGCATCTCCGTCAAAAATTGCCAGCTGATCGCGGGCAACCCTCTTTTGATAAGGATTATCAGGATTACGGCCACCGGAATGATTACGACGACCGCAGCTAGCCCGAGCAACGCAAAAGCGATCTTCTGTTTTGTCTGGGGTTTAAGTTTCATTTCTTTTTCCTGTGGCGCGCCATGTCGGCAAGAAAATTTATAAGAAACGTGATTCCGAAAAGGACCAAGCCGATGGCGAAAAGCGCGAAATAATGTTCGCTTCCACGCACCGTCTCACCCATTTCGGCAGCAATGGTGGCCGTCATAGTTCTAACAGGTGCCAGGATTGTCTTAGGCATCACAGAGGCATTTCCTGTCAGCATCATGACAGCCATAGTCTCTCCGATGACACGCCCGATCCCGAGCATGATGGCCGCCACGATTCCGGAAGACGCCGCGGGAATAATGACCCTGTAGATTGTCTGCCAATGCGTTGCACCGAGCGCGAGCGATCCTTCCTTATAAGTCCGCGGCACGGAGGTGATCGCATCTTCCATAATGCTCACCATGGTTGGAATGGCCATGAAGGCCAGCGCAATGGACCCCGTCACCGCGGTCAGCCCTGTGGGGAGATGGAATAGGCTTTTTACAACCGGACCGAGCATAGTCATCCCGATAAAACCTATGACAATGCTTGGGATCGCCGCAAGAAGCTCGACCCCCGCCTTCAGGACTTCGCGCATCCAGCGAGGCGCAATCTCTCCGATAAAGATCGCGCAGGCCATGCCAAGAGGGACTGAAATAACGGTCGCTCCGACCGTCACAAACAAGGAACCGAGGAAAAGCGGCAGAATCCCGAATTGCGGCGGTTCGGCAAGTGGGCTCCAAATCTGCCCGAAAAGAAAATCCTGGATTGCAATCGTTCTGAAGAGCGTGAGCCCGTCTTTTGCCAAAAAGACAAAGATCAGAACAACAAAGAGGATGCACGCAAAACCATTCAGAAGAATGGTCTTCTCAATGATCGCTTCGCGGAACTTTCTCAAAAAGTTGACTCCTTATCAAATGTTTAGGGGACAAGCATCCAGCGACCGCCTGTCCTTGTCCTCTCGTTTTATTTAAAGATGGTTGACAAGGACTGGCACTGATTTCTTTTTCAGACTTAATGAAGATCATGTGCCTGTCCCCTAATAAACTTTCCTGCGGGTGATTCGAGATTTACTTTTCACCCAGCGGAACAAAACCCATTTCCTCCACGATCTTCTGCCCCTTTTTGCTCAGGGCGAAATCGATGAACGCCTTGATCTCCCCCCTGGGTTTAAAGCCCGTATACATATAGAGGAAACGCCAGATCGGGTAGGTTCTATTCGTCGCGGTCTCTTTGGACGGCTGGATAAAGGGGTCTCCATTCTTTGCTGCGACCGCAATGGTTTTGACCTTCGGAGTAACGTAACCGAGACCATCGTAACCAATAGCGCTTTCGCTTGTCGAGGTTTCATTGATGATCGCCTCGGAGGATGGCAACATCAGGACCGCCGGCGCGAACTGTTCCGGCCCCTTTTCATTTCCTTTTCTCAGCACGTTTTCCAAGAAATACACATGCGTTCCGGAATTCCTTTCGCGCGAGAGAACCAGGATCTTCTCGTTCTTCCCGCCGACTTCGTTCCAGTTAGTGATCTTGCCCGTGAAAATACCGGAGAGTTGGTCTATTGTCAGCTCCTTGACAGGATTTGCCGGGTTCACGATCACCGCGAGCGCATCGATCGCCACTTTAAATTCTTCGGGATAGTAACCGCTCTTCTGCGCGTCATCGAGCTCTTTCTTTTTGATCTTGCGGCTCGCATTGGCGATATCCGTGGTCCCGTTGATCAACGCCGCGATCCCGGTACCTGAACCGCCCCCGGTCACGGCAAGACTCACCTGAGGATTTTCCGTCATGAATGCCTCGGCCCAAGCCTGGCTCAAATTCACGATCGTGTCCGATCCTTTGATCTGGATCATTTTTTCCTTTGCCTGGACCGGCAAGACCCCAACACAAAAGAGACTGAATGCCACCACCATCACTTTAAGCAACCGATCGGTCTTCATCTCAACCCTCCTCTTTTATAATGGACTCTATTGTACAAGAGCCCGGTTTTAGCGGATGTAAAATCCGTGTAAATCTTCTATCCTGGCTTTTGATTTTTTTTGAAGAATGACGGCCAGGATTGCCCCAATCTCCGCCCAAGTCTTTTTTCCCTTTCATTAATGGCGACTTGGACGGCCCCAATTACTGTAAAGCAGTAATTGATCAGTATTGGGACCGCTTCGCTCCGATTGAAAAGAATCGGAACTAAAACTTGTACGTCATATCGATCTGGAACCGGCGAACCGATTGATCCGGCTGCATCCCGTTGGTCGTTCCGTTCCTCTGGGTGATCGGCCGCACAAGGTAGCACGCACCGTTCAGCGTCAGATAATCCGTCAAGTTGTATCCCAACTTGATGACGTTTCCGGCCTTGTCGGTGCCTCCATAGTTATAGCCGCCGAAATCGCTATCGTTGAAAGCTCCCGGAACGGAATTCGCGCCGATGTACTTATATTGGTAGGTCGCCTGCCAGTCACCTTTCTTCTGGAGTTTGCCAAGCGCCAGGCCGAGCGACCAAGCGTATTCACCTCCCTGCATCGCATAGTTCGTGGACTTGGCCCAGCCGGCCAAACCGGATTGGTTGCTCATATTGCGTGCAAACTCCGCGAACGGCTTCACGGGGATCCCGTGGGGATAGAAATTGACCTCCTGATAGAAGCTCAGAATATTGAAATTCTGCGCCGCGAGGTCAGAGGCATTGCCGGGATTGATGGGATTGCCGTTGTTGAAGGCCCCCGTCCCGCTTGCGTAGGCATACCAATTATTGTTCGTGGCATAGCCCTGATAATTGTAGATCGAAAGGGCGGAAAGCGCGTCAACCGGTCGTTCCATACCCGGCACATAGAAGATCGGGTTCAGACCGACCTGATAGGCGAACAACTGGGCGTCCTTGCCGCCCACGCCCGCCGCAGCAACGGTATTACCGTTCTCCTGAAGAACGAACTGTCCCAGAAGTCCGTAAGCCTTCAAGGTCAGGTTGTCGGTCTTCAAAAGCTGCCCTTCGATCTTTTCATAGATACCTTCCGGTTTCAGGTCCCGGTCCCAGATCATATCGGTGGACCCTTTTTCGAAAGGATTGGTGAACTTACCGGCCGTGATCTCAAGGCCGTCGGACCTCAAGCCGTAGTCGTCCGAGAAAGTGGCCTTGGACCAATCAGGCGTGTAGGTCACATAGGCCTTCTCGATCCAGATGTTCTTGAAAGTGAAATCGTTCCCGAAGGTTTGGTTGGTGGAGATGGGATCGGTGTTCCCACTGGCCGACGTCGAAGAACCGCTGGCCAGGCCGAACCCGGCCTTGATCTGATCGTTGAACTTTTTCTCAAATCCAAATCGCAGCCGGAAGCGGAAACGGTTCCTTTCGGACTGATAGCCGTTGGCCGCCGTGTTCCCGTGCAAATGGAAAGCTTCATATCTTAAGCGGATGTCGCCGCTGAATTTGAGGTCCTTGAGCCACTTGTCCGCACCACCGGTGGCATCGGTCAGGCGCTGTTTGAATTCCGCCTCACTCATCGGAGGAGTCGCTTCCACACCGCGTGGCGCCATCCGGATCTGCGCCCCCCTGCTCTTCAGTTCCTGGATCTCGGCCTTCTGGGACATGACCATCGACTGCAGGTCGCTCATCTGCTTCTGCATATTTTTGACCAGGGTCACAATCTCCGCGTCTTCCGCGAACGCCGCGGACGAAAAAGTCATAAGGCAAACAACCAAAAGGCTTGCCAGTTTTGTAAAAGGATGGTGTCTCATGAGATTGCTTCTCCTCCGGTTGGTTGGGCATGGAACAGAATGCTTTCCATACGTTTGTTTTCATGGGAGGAGAATACGAGACCCTTGTAAGGTCCATTTGACGGAAGTGTAAAGAAACGGTAAAGAAAAAATCGGCTACAGGGAAAGCTTAGGCCTGACCGGCCGCAATTTGAGGCGGTTCAGTGGAGGGATCGGATTTTTGGTGCGCCATTTCCTGGGGATTGATGTCTGACAAGACCGGCATTGTGATCCATGAGAGACCGAACACTACTTCTTGCGCTCTAACAGTTAGTCGTTTAGTAAGCCTGTCCCCGGCGTACTCAGCTACCGTTCTATTTATGATTGACCGGAAGACGGCTGTTTCGCATTCGCGACAACGAACATCCAGAGAGCCAGAAGAAAAGCCGCGAGAGCGCCGAAGACGCTCAATGTTAAGGAAATGGAGGTTTGCCCAAAAGTCACCGGGATATTCATGGCAAATCTCCAGACATGAAGAATCGCTACCACTAAAAAAATGACCCCTGAAACATTCAACGCTATTTTCTGCATGGTCTGCCTCCCTTTCAACCGTTGACTGGAATCAATTTAGTTTTGATGCAATCCAAACAATAGACGACATTAGGATCAATGGCGCTTTTGAGAAAAATCGCAACATCGCACAAAAAGGAACGGTCATTTCTAGCGCATTCACTATGCCTGTCCCCTTTTGGGTGACTGTCACCAGTTATGCCGAAACGATCATAGGCTCTTGATGATCAATTGTGCTTGGGGGAACAAACGGTCTGAATGAGGGATTTAACCCGGTCAAGGTCCAAGGGCTTGCTCAGGCACATCACGGCCCCCATAGCCATGACCTTTTTCTCTTTTGCGGGAGTCAAAAAACCGGAGACGAACACTACTGGGACTTTGCTGAACTGGCGAAGGTATTCAAAGACCTTGTCGCCTTCCATCCCGGGCATGCTCTCGTCCAGAAGAATAAGGTCGTAACGATTCTGCCGGACCTTTTGGAGCCCGTCTTCGCCTTTCGTCGCGACATCGACCTCGTAACCTTCCTGCTCCAAGGTCTCCAGGAATTCCTCACATATCGCTTTTTCGTCATCGATCATTAATAGCTTAAACATATCTTCGCCCCGCTGTGCGTCAAACTACTTTGAATTCGCAGGCAGCGTGACATAAAAGGTGCTGCCTTTGCTAAATTCGCTTTCTACCCAAATTTTACCGCCGTGCGCCTCAACCACAAGTTTACAAAAGGTAAGACCAAGGCCTTTGCCCTTCTTAAAATTCACCTGTTCACCTTCCGCCTGGGAAAATTTTTCAAATACCTTCTCCTTATATTCGGGCGGGATGCCCGCCCCCGTGTCTTTCACAAAAAAACACAACCCGTTCTCAGAAATATCAGCGCTGACCTCGATTAGGCCACCTCTCGGTGTGAACTTCACGGCGTTTAATACGAGATTATTCATTATCCGTAAAATCAAACCTCTGTCGAGAGTAAAATGGAGCCGTTTATCCGAGCCGATCCTTTTAAGATCGATCCCGTTATATTGCGCGACCGAGGACATTTTTTCTATGGCGTTCGAAAGAAGGGCGTCTATATCAGTATCTTCCATGTTCAGCGATATCTTACCTTCTTCTATTTTGCCTATGTCCACGAAATCCGAAACTAAGGCGGCCAGCTCATCCAAATGCATTTCCGCTATGGTTAAAGATTTCTTGATGTCTTCGGGAAAATTCCCCCTGTTCATAAAAGCCCGTCTGAAATTAATGCTTGTTATCATCAAAAGGTTGTTTATGTCATGTACGATCAGCCCCACAAGATTGTCTTTCAGCACCTGCAGCTCATTCAATTTCACATAGCCGTTTTTCAGCTCATCATGCATCAATTTTATTCTTAAAAGCGACTTTACCCTGGCTAAAAGTTCATGTTTGTCAAAAGGTTTGGAGATAAAATCATCACAACCCGCCTCTATCCCTTTAATCCTTTCCTCTTCTTCTCTTAAGGCGGTAACCATCACCACCGGCAAAAATTGAGTCTCTTTTGTGGATTTTATCTTCTTGCATACTTCATAGCCGTCGAGTTTTGGCATCATAACATCCAAAAGCACCAAGTCAGGCAGACTTGATGACAAACACTCCAACGCCGCTTCTCCGTTTTCCGCCGAAATCACTTCGTATCCTTGAGGCGCAAGCAGAGCATTCAGAAGTTTTAAGTTCCTTTTCTCATCATCCACACAAAGGATTTGAGGTTTATTTTCTTGGCGCATTCAAGACCCCCTCTATTTCCTGCACAAAGACGCGGGTATTAATCGGTTTGGGTATGACTTTGCAATGATAGGAAGCGAATCGCTTCTTTTCTTCCTCCATCACAGACGCGGTGACAAAAACAATGGGAATATTTTTCGTCCTTTCATCGGCCCTTAAGATCTTAAGCGCCAGCTCCCCGTTCATTCCCGGAAGTTGATAGTCCATCGTGATCAGATCCGGTAATTTTTCCTTGGCCAAAGCAATGCCGGCCTCCGCACTATCCGCGACTATGATTTCGTAACCCGCCCGTTCGAGCAGGCTCGTTTGCAGCTTCTTCGACGAGGGGTCATTTTCGATGATCAGTATCTTCTTTTTTCCAGACATACTATTTTTCTCCTTTGATCGGTAAAGTGAATTTAAAACTGGAGCCCTTACCTCTACCTTCGGACTCTACCCAGATCTTTCCTCCGTGCAACTCCAGGAATTTCTTGGCCAAAGAAAGCCCTAGCCCCGACCCCTTGTATTGCTTGGTCAAGGTGTTTTCCAACTGTAGAAATTCTTTAAATAACTTGCCCTGGTCCTCCGGAGCAATACCGATCCCGGTATCCCAGACCGAAACTTCAGCTTCAGAACCGATTATTCTTGCGTTAATACCAATCTTGCAGCCATCCGGCGTAAACTTAATCGCGTTCGAAATCAGGTTGAAAACGACCTGCCTTATTTTGCGCTCGTCAGCCCGGATATAGCCCACCTCCTCAGCGATACCCAAAGAAAGCTCGATGTTTTGCTTAAACGCTTTTTCTTTTATGAAAACTAAACTATGCTCCAGAAGCTCATTTAGAGAAAAATCGGAGAGCGCAAGCTCCATCTTCCCGGATTCTACCTTCGCAAGGTCAAGGATATCGTTGATCAAGGACAAAAGGTGTTTGCTGCTTCCTAAAACATCATTCAGATAATCTTTTTGGATCTCATTAAGGGAGCCGAATTTCTGGTCATACAAAACCTCGGAAAAACCGATAATCGCATTTAAAGGAGTGCGTAATTCATGGGACATATTGGAAAGAAATCCGGATTTTGCCCGATTGGCGGCTTCAGCAGCGACCTTCGCCATTTCCAATTCTTTACGGACTTTTTCCAGCCCCATTTCTATTTCCCTGCGCTTGGTGATGTCCTCAATGGCCAGAAGAATGATCCGATCTTTGCCCAACATTCTTTGAATTTGCCGGGCATTCAAAAGCATGATGCGCCTGCCAATGGCAGTAAAATCGTGTTCAACCTCATAGTTATCAAAGGTTGCCCTTTGGGGAAGAATGGTTTCCAGCAGTTCCCGCAGCTTGGGGATATCCCACTGTTTATTGCCTAGGTCATAAATAAGCTGCCCCACGGTCTCTTTGGGGTTTACCATAAAGACATCATAAAAGGAGCGGCTGGCAGAGACCACCCTTAGATCTTGATCCAAAGCGATCAAGGGTTCACGTACGGTGTTGATGATGCTTTCGGCGTATTCGCGAGCCGCATCTTCGGATATTTTAGTTGCTGCCAGTTCTTTACGGGCTTTTTCCAGCCCATTTTCTATCTCCCTGCGCGCGGTGATGTCTTCAATAGCAAGGAGGATCAGCTCTTCTTCGCCCTCTTCCTCTTTTCTTACCCCTGCCGCTAGGATGGCTGCTATTTTCTTAGGGACACGTAACTGACAGGCATTCAAGATCATGGCTCGCTGTCCAATTTTTTCGAATTTGTGCCCGACTTCATAATCTTTCATCACTTTCTTTTCCGGTAGAATCTCTTTTAAGAGTTGAAGAAGCTTAGGAATATTCCATTGCCCATCCCCCAAATCAGGAAGCAGCCGGCCCAGAGTGTCGTTTTCTTTAACCTCAAAGGTGGCATAAAAAGCCTGGTTGGCAGAAATAATCCGTAAATTCTTATCCAGAATTAAAAACGGCTCTCGGAGTGTCGCGATAATACGGTTGGTATAATCCAAGAGCGCTTCAATTTCCGGTTCGCTTTTCGGCTTTCTTTTTTTCATCCTTCGGCTCCTTTCAGTCGCTCAGCATTTGCTTCCATCAAAATATTTAAAGGCAGCTAGTGCAGTCCCGCCTGCCAATAAAAATTAACGATAGGCGGAACAGAATGGCCCTGAGCCTGTCAAATGAGACTCGTTATTTTTCTTGCGTCCCTCTAAGATCCCGCGGTGGTTTTCTTTTTTGGCATTAAGGATTTCAATTTCCCCCAAAATCCGCTAAGCGCGTCTTGGGTCCCGCGGATCGAACTCTGAAAAGCGGATCCGGTCTTTTTAGGAATCTCGGTCTGATTTACAAAATCGTTTGCCTGCCCCGCCATATTTCCAGCCTCACGGGTCAATGCATTCGCCCCATGTCCCGCGAATGCCTGCCCGACATTAAAAGCTCCGCCAAGAAGCTTCTTGGGACCAAGATCCAGCAGTTTTTTGAATGTCGCGTGGCAAAGGATCTCGTATAAGACCAGATTTACAAGGGTCTGGGGATCATGGATCTTCAGATAGATCTTGTCCTCGACATTCAGATCTGCTGAGTATTTATACGGTGAGCCCGACGTCGCCGTCACACCGGAATAGTCTTCGTAGCTTACATTACGAAGAGTCAATCCGAGGCGATCCACCAGAAAAGGTGTCCGTTTCGCAAAGAGCCACAATTGCTTCGGCCCGACTCCGGCCAAATTCAAAAGTTCCACATTCGAGACGCCCTTGGGGTCCTTTTCAATGTAGACTTCCTGGACATGAAGCCTGATCTCCCCAAAGTGCACGCCCTTGCCTAGAAGAAATTCACCCGCGAAGAAAGAAATGTAAACTTCCGGGACCTTCGCGAAAACCTTTGCTTCAAATTCCGGAGGGTTTAATATTTCAAGGTCCTGGATGCGAATCGTCGAAGGAGGGTCGTATTTCAAAGTGCGTATTTTGGTCTTGAAGCCGGTCAGGTGGGTCACGGCTTGTTCCATGCCGATCTTCAAGATAAAACCTTTTGCCAGGAAAACAAGAACGGAACCCGCAACGATCAATCCCAAGACTAAAAACAGGATCTTTTTCATAAACTCTCCGCGGTGCTATTCGAAACGGCTTTGTCCTTTAACGGGGCCAAAATGAGCGAACGCTTGGCGCTGTCTCCAACGCTATCTGTCACTGCTCTAGGGAGCTTTTCTTCTGATGTCAGGTTCTTTGAGCGGAATATCAACCACATTCGGATGGTGGTCCGAGATCGGTTTTTTCAAACTGGTATTCAATTCCTCCAACGTTTCTCCAAAATGAGGCGCAAAGCGATAAGAACCGGCCTCATCATAAGGGTCTTTCAAGATTGATTTGATAAAAACCCAGTCAAGCCGGTATTTACCGATAAAACAGATAGGCCGCTGGACACGCCAGGTCGTTTTAAATCCTTTTAAACCCCGTTCATTGGAATTAGCCAAAGCTCCTCCCTTCCCGTTGATCGAACGTTCCGGATCGCCTCGGAAATCAAAAGCCCCGCCATCATTGAACCGGTAATTTTGTATCATGGCGAACAAGGCATGAAGGGGATTGGGAAATATCACCGAGATATCAGACGCCAACGGATCTTGAAGATTTTTTGTAAAATTTCCGACAAAACGAGAGGCATTGATCACAAGAGCCTGGGGCAACAAATATGTAACGGCAGCCGAAAACCAGGTGGTGGGGTCTTTAACTGTCCGTGTCACAATGCGTTTTACAGATGTTGCGCTTAGGTCGTCAGGGGCCGCGTTATAGTCACCGACCATGATCACAGGATGCTTGATGCCTTTCATGTAGGAAAGGATCTCCGCGAGCTGGATCTCCCGTTCCTTCGGCGTACAGTTGATCTCCAGATGGATGCTGATAACCGTCAAAGTGTTTTCAGGAAGTCCCGGCACGTCCAGGTCGACGCGGAAATAAATTTGCGTCCCAACTCTTATCGAACGTGTAAATTCGGTTTCTAAAATAATTTCGCCCCCTGTTTCTCTCACTTTTTCTATGAACCCCGGCTTTTCTCTTTGTGCTGTATACCAATCATAAGGGATATGCTTTAGTTGAAATACCTGAACTTTTTTGATCGGATAACGAGAGAACACCGTGTTCCCCAAGACCCCTTTATAACGAGCGGGGTCCGCCGCATAATAAGCCGTCTCTTCTTTGTCAACAGTAACGCCGTCCTTATAATAAATCTTCTCAAGCCCAAGAAGAACGGGATCGATTTCAAGCTGCTCGTCCCCGAAGGCGTAATTCATTTTTACTGCTTTTGCGAATTCCCTGGCCTCATCCCTATATTCCGAACGCTTCGCTCCAATATTTACCTCCTGGAGCACAATAATGTCGGCATTGGAAAGCCGACCTCTTTGCCGAAGGATTTCCTTGTATTCGGAAGACCCCTCAGGAGCTTTGGTGGAATCGATCAGAGAACGAAACCGATCGGCCGAAGAGAAGACGCTGATGGTATCCTTCAGGTGGAAAAGCTCTTCCTCTCCGATGTTCCAGCTTGCGAGACTGAGGTAAGGACCCAACTTCGGATCGATAGGGTGGAAAGGTCTTACGCCTTGATAATAAGCTTCGTTGCTGATGATAGGCGTAGTCCTGAATTTTTCAAGCTTCCACCTAAGCAAGCCGCCCGGGAGTGGATTCCTGTAGAGTTTCCCGAGCTCGCCAAAGGTCAGAAATTCCGGCTCCTGATACCGAATGAATCGGTGAGAGTAAAGAAAGAACGCCAGGGAGCAGAAGATCACAAGCCCAGTGATCACGATCGCAAAAAAATGTTTGTTCTCTATTTTAGATCTTAGGGTTCGGACCGCATAACAGACACTGGGCCCCAAGTTTTTCGAGAACATCCAGAGCGTTCTCCAACCCATAAAGACCGCCTCGCTTCTTCTTTTATGACCTGTAGCGATGATCATTATACCACTGTGAAATTGGGAAAGGTAAGAAGCTCTGTCCGATGTTGTCCCAAAAAGCATTGTTGAAAAACAAAAAACCCAAAGGGCTGATCCCCTTTGGGTTTTTAACTGTTTCAAATTGCAGATCTAAAAAACTCGTCGCGGTGACATGTCTAAATGGTGCATCTATCTCCCGCGAAGGCCCGCATTATAACATAACGTATGTATACAACTACTATATGAAGGCCTGTTCAGAGATGGCCTCATAGACCGATTTTCTGATGTCCAGGCATGTCCAAACGGTGAAAAAATGTCCGTTTTGTCCGCTTTAGAGAGGCCAATATTTTCACAACTACATAAGGAAGAGTGGGATAAGAAATGTCCGGCTCCGGAGGGTGGCCATGGGACATTATGTCGTAATTGGTGGTAAAAGCGACATTAGAGCATCTAATCCAACCAGCCCCACAAGGAGAGAGTACATCCGATGTACAATCGGACGTCCTGGGTATCAAGCTTGCCGTAGATCTCGAAGTCTTTGCGAGTCCGAGCCTTAACCTCTCGGAGTATTCTAGCCCTCATGCCACCCCGAACATCAATCAAAACTGAAAACTACTTTTCACCCCTCCGTGTCCAATGCTCGCTGACGCCTCACACTTTTATTGTAATCGTATCTTCCAACCATTTATCACCCGATTTTCCCTTGATCTCGCTATTGTCCGCGCTCTTGACCTGCGCAATCACTCGCATCGTCCACTGTCCGGGCTTGTCAACAATATACGAAAGACTTTCATCTTTAGACCAGGCTATCTCAATATCATCATGGGATACAGTCCATGAGTAGTGCGGAACCAGGTGGCCCTCAGGCAGGTTATATAATTTAGCGGCTAATTGGATCTTGCCGCCCGCCTTGACCGTACCAGGCCGCGGATCGATCTCCACATAGGGCTGCGTGTCCTTGAGGGCAGTGCCGTCCTTGGTGACATCCTTAGATTTCTTTGCCTTCGGGTCTGACCTCACCACGAACATAGAAAAGACATCGCTGAACTGAGCGGTGCACTTACCGCACTTCACCGTGCCGCTGAGGTTGCTTCCGTCGAAGGTTCCCGACGCCTGGAAACTGCCCCCGCCAATATTTTGAGGATCATCGTAACTGTAATTGAATTGCACATTCCATATCTTTTTGCTGAATGGGCCCGGCAGGACGGTGCCCGATCCAGTCATCGAAACATTGGATGCATCTTGCCGGCGCATCTTTACCGCTCCCGCCTCATCGATATCGACAGCCCAGTCGCCAAAAGAGAGTGTCCGGCCGCACGCATTGAAGCCCGAGGTGCGCAGCGTCCACGCCCCTGTCGGCCACTTAGACACTTTCGAGGCCACTAACACAGGAACCGTGACTTCCGCCAAAACATCTCCCCGTCCGGTGGTGCGGTTGTAGAGTTTGACTTTCATCACGTGCGCGATGTCCGGCTTGTTGAATCGATGAAGGATCTTCCACTCATAACCGTTCTTGAGCGAGCCGGAGGAATTGTACCCAAAGATCCCGGCATCATCTCCGGTGCCGTCGCCAAAATCCCATTCGATCCTGAGTGTTTCGATCTCAGAACTGACCCGGTCAGCTTTGGCGATGAAATTGTAATCTTTGTTTTCGAGATCATCGATCTTCGCCGGGGTGACGGTGAGCATGACCCCGGTTCCGTTGCTGATCCGGACCTTCACTTCAGCCTCGGCGTTACTGGTGTTGTACGCGATAACGTAGATGACTTCATCCTCAGCAACGTCGAGTTTGCACGAATTACCCTGCTGAATAAAGATCCGGTCGGACTTCAACTCCGGCGCCCCGGCAAACCGTAATTTCTGTTTGAGCAGATAGACATCGACGAACGTCAAGTTGGGCGAGGGCTGTGCCAACGACTCGACGACCACGGCCCGTTTTTTGCCCGGCGCCGGCGGCTCGGCCTTTACCGCCCAGAGCTTCGCCGAGTACGGAGCGGGAAGACAAAACGTGTGTTCGAGTGGCGTCGCGGGCTGGCCCGGGCGCAGCGGGACGGTCGTGAGCGGAAACATCTCCGTCATCGGAGTGGGGTCGCTGACCACCGGATTGAGTTTGCTAAGCGGGCTTTGGGCGCTCAGAAGAAACCAGGCAGCGAATTCCTGGTACACGTCGCTTAAATCCTTATTCAACGATGCCTTGAGATACGCTTCCAGCGGCGCCAGGATTGGATCCCCCTCCCCGGCATATGTCATCACGGCATCGTGGAGCAATTCAAATACGATCCCGCGCTGACGCACGAGGTAGTCAATGAAGTGCGCCTTGTCATGTTCCATCACCTCATATCTCGAACCTTCTTCGACGACCCCGGTGGCGGGAAGCCGACACTCCAGAAGCAACGGATTGGCACCAACGCCGGTCGCTTGCCCTCCCATCATTTCCAAGGGGGGGTCAAGGGCCACGCGGGAGGCGGCATATTCTGCCTCCGCTTCGTTCCACCATAAGCGGGCCGGGCTCGTTTTGGCGATCATCTGGTAGTTCCAAAGGTCGCTGTGTTGGATCGCGTGAAAAAGCTCGTGCCCGGACGTAAGCATCACCAATAACGGAGAATTCACCCTTCTCGTGCCGATATGAATACGGTTGAAAACCGTATCAAAGGCGCCGTACGCATCGTAGCGATTTATGAGCCACGAGTCGACTTTCACCAGGATGGGAGGATCCGGAATCTTGTACCCCTTGCCTCGATACATGGCATACGCCTGCTCCAGGTAAGTCCCAAGATCCTGGATGTAGCGCGGCACGTCCGTTCGATACCCCGTGATCGTCTCGTCCTGGAGCCACCCGCGCCTCACGGACGTGACCCCGGGCAGACCACCCCCGCCTTTCTCGCTCCACGGTTGATCGGATATCACGGTGCTGCCGTTGATCGCAGCGTTATCGTAGAGGATCCAGAAATTCGGGGTGTTGTAGATATCGTTCATGATTTTCTGCTCGACAACCTTGTCCAGTACTATTGCGCCGACGGTTTGAACTATACTTTTAATCAACCATGCCAGGGGTGTCAGGTGGTTGAGAGATGTGGCTATAATGCGGCGATCTGGATCAACCCTGACATTAATGAAGATCCATTTTTGGCGTGGAGTGTCCCAGTAGCAACCCATGATCTGATCGGCCGCGGAGTAAGCCGGGTTGAGTTGGCTGGGGTCATACGGAACTTCCACAGTGATATTCTGGTCGAACTGGTGAAGGTCACCGAGCGTAATGTCATACAGGGCGATCTCTTTGAATTGGAGTTCCGGGTCCCGGGGAACAGCTCCCTTCGCGAACTCAGCGATGGTCAATGTCTGCGCCGACTTGATGAGTCCGGCCGGAATCGTGACCTTGACGCGGTCCTGGTAATTAACAGTTTGCGGCTGATTTGAGGGCATGACCTGCTGCGAGACGAGAATGGTTTTCGGCGCGGCAGCCGGATCGAAATAAGGCCTCGTTGCCGGGCTCGATGTTTTGCCGGCGTCGCGGCCGTTCAGAAGTGTCTTCTGGCGGTCCGGTGCCTGCGTAACGCTGGGTGCCTTCACCGGTTGGTTGACCGCTTCCGCGACGGGCCGTCCCTTGATGACAGTCATACCTCCGCCGGACTTAGAGTTCCACGACCACGATGCCGGATGGCTGTCTATAACGGTATAGACGCCGGGTTTGAGTACAAAGTTGGGCCGGCATACCCAGTACATGTTCGTCGGGTTTACTGCCGGGTCAGGACCGCCGGTCGCCTGCCAGGGTCCGTACATTGTTCCGTCTTCATGCCTGAGACCGAGGGTTCCGGGAGTCTGCCCCGTTCCTCCGTTGTAATGGTAGGTCGAAACATAAGTCGCCAGGCATAATTGATCGATCCTGAAGGTCGTCGCAGCGGCCGGACCGTTCTCGACGCGGTCAATATTAATGTTGCTGAACAGCTCTTGCTCGATATTCGCCGGAGCTTGTGGCGCTGAATCCTTCCGGCTTAATTCCGCCAGTCCTTTTTGGAACCTTTCAACCGTGGGGCTCATGGCCGCGGCCTTTTGAAGGTCGGTGAGCGCCTCCTGTTTGCGCCCCATTTCTTTAAGCGCCATTCCTCGGTTGAAAAAATAAGAAGCATTATCCGGATTGAGTTTGATCGCTGTATCAAAATTTTGAATAGCCGGGTCATATTCTTTTTTCGCGGTATAGGCTTGTCCTTTGAGATCGTATATTTCAGCAAGACCGGGGACCAATTCTGCCCCCTTTTGGCAATCGGCAAGCACCTGGTCATATTCTCCCTTCATCAAATACACCTTAGCACGTAACATGTACCGAGACCCGTTCCGGGGATTCAGCTGGATGCTTTTGTCAAAATTTTGTATCGCTTGATCATAGTCTCCCTTATCGCGATAGGCGCTCCCCCTTATACTGTAGGCATATCCATCGTCCGGGTTGAGCTCGATCGATCGCGTGCTATCGGCGATAGCCTTGTCGTACATCTCTTGATTTAAGTGGGTCCAGGCGCGACATCCATAAACCCAGGCATTATTGGGCGACAGTTTGAGAGCTATGTCCTGGTCTATAATGGCTGCATCGTACATCCCAAGCAAAGTCTTGGCCTTTCCCCGATTTCCGTAGGCTTCAAAAAAATACGGCTTCAATTGGATAGCTCTATCCAGATCGCTAATGGCCTTCTTTTGTTGCCCTTGATAGGAAAGAGCCTGCCCCCGGGCGTTGTAAGCTTCCGCGTCATTTGGATCGCTTTGGATCGCCTGGTCCGCATAGGAGATAGCCTCATCGTATTTCCCGGCGTCATTAGCGGCCCGAGATTTTGCAACCCATTCCTCTTGTTTTTTGTCCTCGGCGTGGACGATTCCACCCTGGAACTGCGCCAAAGAAAAAAACACGGCGACAATAAAAGCTAGGGACTTTGAAACTCTGTTCTGACTGTAGTTCATGGGTCGTTTACCTCTTGAATTTTGAATTGGACAAGTTCGAGGTTCCGCTGAATAAGGACTTATTCATTATCGGGGGCTACGGCCGGGTTGGATATTGAGTTATGATCCATTCATCTCTCCATTCGCCGGACGATAGCCAAGTGAGCTATGGAACAGGACTTAATTATTTATCTCTGAAACTCAGAGATAAATATAACTGGTCGGGGTGAGAGGAATTGAACCTCCGACATCTTGCTCCCAAAGCAAGCGCTCTAGCCCCTGAGCTACACCCCGAAGTAACTTTGCTATCTTTTCCAATCGTACTCGGGGGAGTCTTGATATTATTAAAGCTTCAAAGCAGAAATCAAGGCACCCCGATGCGAAGGTCATTGTAACGATAGAATCCGCGGATGGCAAACGCTTCTAAAAGATCGACCGCTCGCGATAGACGCTCAGAACAAGCCCGAGGGCGATACACGTCATCACGAACGAGGATCCGCCATAACTGACCAGCGGGAGCGGAAGCCCCGCGATCGGCATCAGACCGAACGTCATCCCGATATTGATCACAACCTGGGACAATAAAAGTGCGAGCACGCCCCCGCAAAGCATTTTTGCTTTCACGTCCGTCGTGTGTTGCATGATCAGAAAGATCGAATGGAACAGGAATCCGTAGCAGCAAAGCACCAGAAGACTTCCCAGGAATCCCCATTCTTCACCGATCACGCAAAAGATGAAATCGGTGTGGTGTTCGGGAACAAAGTGAAGCTGCGACTGGGTCCCGGCGAGATACCCCTTCCCCCAAAGTCCTCCGGAACCGACGGCGATCTTGGCCTGAAGCGCCGTATACCCCGAGCCCAGCGGATCACGGTTCGGTTCCAGAAAAACCCAGAGCCGTTTCTTCTGATATTCCTTCAGGAACTCCCAGGCCAACGGAACTGCCAGCGCCGCGGCACCGAACGCCGCGATAAAAAACCGCTTCCGGACCCCCCAAAGGAACAGCATGACCAGCGACATCGGAATGAAAAGAAGCGCTGTCCCGAGATCGGGCTGTTTGACGATCAAGGCGAACGGAACCACGAGTAAAAGCAGCGCGACGCTCACGGTCTTGATCTGTCCTTCCCAGGGATGATGAACGCCCAGAAAATTAACGACTGCGAGAAGCGTTGCCAATTTCGCGAACTCGGAAGGCTGAATGGCGATCGGCCCCAGGCTTAGCCACCGTTGAGCGCCAAGATGTTTGTGGCCGAAAAAATCCACAAGGACCAAAAGGACAAGCGAAAGGACATAGAAAAAGTAGGAGACGCTCAGGAACGGCCGGTAACCGATAAAAGGAACGCCGATCAATACCCCCAATCCGATCAGCACCCAAAAAACCTGCTTCACTTCATAATTCCCGGGGTCCCGGTAGGACGCGCTGTAAATAAAGAGCATGCCGATCGCGGCCAGCGCGATGACGGCAAAAACAAGGGGAAAATGGATCCCGTTAAGTAACCGGCGCAGCATTGAGCTCCTTCCAGGTCTCAAGCACCTGCTTGACCAGACGCGCGCTCGTGATCCCTCCCGATCCTCCGTGCTCAACGAAAACCACGAAAGCCAGTTTCGGATCCTTGTAAGGGAAAAACCCGGTCATCCAGCTGTGGGACTTGTTGGGCGGCGCCTGGGCCGTTCCTGTCTTTCCGGCCAATTTGTCAAAATCGACGCGCGCCAGCTGCCCCGTCCCGTAGTCGGACTCCACCACCTGCAACATCGCCCTTCTGATAACGTCCAGGTTCTGCTCCTGAATGGCCACGCGCGGCTTCTCCGGGACGAATTGCCGGTCCCGCGCGACAATATGCGGCTCCACGACCAGGCCGTCCTTGGCGATGATCGACGTCAGACGCAGGATCTCAAGCGGTGTCACAAGCACATACCCCTGCCCGATCGCCATATTGAGCGTTTCCCCCTGATACCACGGCTGATGGAACTTTGCCCTCTTCCAGGAAGAATCGGGGATGAACCCGGGCGCCAGGCGGCCGATCTCGAGCCGCATCGGCTCCCCCAGCCCCAGCACATGGGCGTAATGCGCGATATCGTCCGGCGTTAACCTCTTTGCCACATTGAAAAAGTACACGTTACAGGAACGCTCCAACGCCTCGTAAAGATTGATGCTGCCGTGCCCGGCCTTAAACCAGCAGTGCGCGGGTTTTGATTTTGGACCCAGGCGGAAAGAGCCGTTGCAGCTGAAACGCGTCTCCGGGGTGATCTTTCCGAGATCGAGCGCAGCGAGGGCCGTCACCAGCTTGAAGACGGAACCGGGAGGATACGCGGCGTTGATCCCGCGGTCCAGCATGGGGGAATTCTGGTCCTTCAGCACCGTCATGCGCTGTTCGCTGGTCGCCGGGGACACGAAAATGTTCGGGTCATAGCCCGGCGCGCTGGCCATCGCCAGGAGGCCATCCGTTTCCAGATCAAGGACCGCGACGCTCGCGTGCTGTCCTTTGACCATGTCCATGATCCGCTTCTGGAATTCCAGGTCAAGCGTCAGTTTGATGTCTTCGCCGGGTTCAGGTTTACGGTCCGAAAGGACCTGGACCTTCTGACCGCTCGCGTTCACCTCGATCTGTTCGCCTCCCCGCCATCCCCGGAGCGACTCGTCAAAAACTCTCTCGATCCCAGCCCGGCCGACCATGGAATTCATGCCGTACCGGTCGTGGTCGAGGTCCCGGTATTCGTCCCTGCTCACCGCCCCGATATATCCGATCACGTGAGAAGCCGTCTCCCCGTAAGGATAATAGCGGACTCCGTCCACGCGGATGCTCACGCCGGGAAGTTCGGGCTGCCGTTCCTCGATCTTGAACGCCAATTCGCGCGTGACATCCCCCCGGATGACCGCCGGCGCGAACGGATATTCCCGCCCGGCGCTCATCCGCTCACGGAGATCGGCCTCGGGCATATCGAGTAACTTGGCGAGAAGCGGATAGACCTCGGGAGTAACGTCTTCGGGGATCGCCACCACGTTGTACGAGGCCCGGTTCGTCGCCAGAAGACGGTTCTTCTGGTCGAACACACGGCCGCGCGGCGCTTCCAGCGGGATCAAGCGGATATGGTTGCGCGTGCTCAGCTCCAGAAAATAATGGCCGCGCACGACCTGGGTGTGAAAAAGCCCGAGTCCGAGAGCGGCCAACATCAGAAAAACAAACCCCTGAAAAAAATGGAATCGCGTGAACATTACCGGAAAAGCTCGTATTGTTTGGTGTGGGACTGACCCATCCAGCGGTCCGTCATAAAATAAAAAAGCGGCAGTAAAGCGGCGCTGTAGGTGGCCGTTAAGGCGATCAGCCCGAGATAGTCCAGGACCATCGGCGCCGGAAGTTCCTCGGTGCACGCGCATAAAAGCCGCAAAGCCCCTGCGATAAAGATAAAAAGGAACGTGATCAGGAAATACATCCCGGGAAACTCCCGCTCGATCTTCTGGAGCACAAAATTAAGCGCGAGCGCCAGCATCAGGTAAAGGCTGGCCTCAAGACCGAGGAACCCGCCCCCCAGGAAATCCCTCAAAAGCCCGGCCCAAAAAGCCACGTAGATCGTCCGCTGGGGACCCCATTCGAAACCGCTGTAGCAGATCAAAAGGCAGAGAAAACTCGGATAGACGTTGCGGATATGAAAGACGGGCAGAACCGTCGCGTCGAGGACGAACAAAAAGAGAAAATAGAGGATTACTTTTGCGGAGAAGAGACGAGGCATAGCACTTCCTCAAGTTTGGAGAACGACACCGCCGGCGTCACGACCGCAAGAAGGTGCAGGCCGTCGCTGTCCCTCTCGATCGATTCGATCTTCCCGATCAGCAGGCCCTTTGGAAAAAGGCTCTCGATCCCCGACGTGATCACTTCCTCACCGACCGCGATCTCGGTATCAAGCGCAAGATACTTCATCCGGAGTTTCTCCATCCCGCTCCCGGCGATAACGCCCTGGGAACGGCTCACCGATGTCAAGGCGCTCACACGAGAATCCGGATCGGGCAGCAGGATCGCGCGCGCCGTGAACGGTTCCGCCTCCAACACGCGTCCCACCAGCCCCTCGGGCGCCACCAGCACCATATCCTTTTTGATGCCGTGGCGGCTCCCCTTGTCGAGCACGATGACCCTCTTCCACGGCGTCATGTCCTCCCCGATGACCCGGGCCCCGATGGATTTTGTGGCGGGTGTTTGGCTAAAATTCAGGAGCTTTTTAAGCCGCTGGTTCTCTTTTTCCATTTCGCGATAATGACGGAGCTTGGACTCCAGGTCCTGGATACGAGAGAGGTATTCCTGCTGTTTAGCGACCGCGCTCCAGAAATTCCTCGAGTTATAACGGACATTGTACGCGGCCTGACGGACACCCGTGCCCGCGACAAGTAGCGGGCGGGTCAGGCTGTAAAAAAGGGACCTCGTGGCTTGGTTCAGCGGGGGGAACTGGAAGGCCAGAACAAGAAGAACAACGGGTACCACTAGAAAATAATAGGAACGCCAGCGCCGCATGGAGCCGAATCTCCGATTCCTCTATAAAAGGTCAAAAAAGCGAGGGAATTCCCGGGCTAAAACCACAGGAGAAATTCACTCGAAGGGAATCCGCTTAAAACGGCGAAGAAGGATCCTTAGTATTCCCGGGTGGTATTGCTATTCACCGCCAACCGCTTGAGAAGATGGAAATCGCTCAAGTATCGGCCCGTGCCAAGCGCTACCGCGGTAAGAGGATCATCCGCGATATGAACAGGCAATCCCGTTTCTTCGCTGATCAATTTGTCGAGGCCCCGTAAAAGGGACCCTCCCCCCGCCAGGATCAAACCCCGGTCGATAAGATCGGCCGATAACTCCGGCGGTGTCCGCTCCAACGCAATACGAACAGCCTCGAGAATGGCCGAAAGGGGCTCGGAAAGAGCTTCCCGGATCTCTTCGCTGGTCACGCTGATCGTCTTCGGAAGCCCGGCCAGCACGTCGCGCCCTTTGACATCCAGCGTCGTTTCCTCATCCAGGGGATAGGCCGAACCGATACGGATCTTGACCTCCTCCGCGGTCCGTTCGCCGATCATTAAATTGTAAGCTTTTTTAAGATGCGACATGATCGACTCATCGAACTCGTCGCCGCCGATACGGATGCTCTTGGCGAAAACGATCCCGGAAAGGGAGATGACGGCGATCTCGGTCGTGCCGCCGCCGATATCGATGATCATGTTGCCGGCGGGTTCATGGATCGGCAGGCCGACGCCGATAGCTGCGGCGATCGGTTCTTCAACGAGATAAACAGGCGTCCGGGCCCCGGCCCTTTCGGCGGAATCTTTCACGGCGCGCTTCTCGACTTCCGTGATCCCACTCGGAACGGCGATCACAACCCTTGGGCTGATCCCGGTCTTCCGGCGGTGAACTTTGCGGATAAAATAACGGAGCATGGCTTCGGTAATGTCGAAGTCCGCGATGACACCGTCCTTCATAGGACGGATCGCGGTGATGTTCCCGGGAGTACGACCCAGCATGCGCTTGGCCTCTTCCCCGACCGCGAGGACCTGGTGGGTGGTACGGTCAATGGCGACGACCGAGGGTTCGCACAGAACAACGCCCTGTCCTTTAACGTACACGAGGGTGTTCGCGGTCCCTAGATCGATCCCAATGTCGCTGGAAAAAAAACCTAACAACCTGTCGAGTAGAAACATTCTCTTTACCTTTGCGTAAGTTTACAGCGGGCTTGTGGTTAAGCGGGTCGTAGTATATCGAAAGCCCCATGCCCTGTCAAACCAAAACAAGGTAAAAACAAAGCCGCCGGATCACGCCCGTTCCTTCATCCGTTCTTCAGTCGGTTGAAATGATCCGTGAACAAGGGGTACGACGTCGCGATGCAGTCGGAGTCCTGTACCGTAACCGTTCCCCGAGTCGCTAGGCTGGCCACTCCCATGCTCATCGCGGTGCGGTGGTCCCCGAAACTTTGCACCGTGGCGCCGTGGAATCCCTCCACGCCGCGCACAAGGGACCCGTCGGGAAGCTCTTCGATCGAAGCCCCGATCGCTTTCAGGTTCCGGACCATCGATTGGATCCGGTCCGTTTCTTTGACGCGCAATTCAGCGGCTCCCGAAATGAGGCTTTCCCCTTCCGCAAGAGCCATGGCCACCATCAGGACCGGAAGTTCGTCGATCAGGGACGGTATCTCCTGATGAGAAATGCCCGTTCCTTTGAGTTTAGCGCCCCGGACGTGGATATCTCCCATCGGCTCGGGAATGGTTTGCGTCACCCGGGTTTCGATCCGGGCGCCCATGCGTTTTAAAACTTCCAGAACACCGGTACGCGTGGGATTGAGGCCGACATCCCGCAAGGTCACTTCCGATCCCGGGATCATCGCCGCGCCGACGATAAAAAAAGCAGCGGACGAAATATCACCCGCGATGCGCCCGCAAAGAGGTAAAAGTTTTTCCGTTCGTTCGATGATCAGCCGCTCGCCGTTCTTTTGGAACCGCGCGCCCGCGGCTTCCAGGAATCTTTCTGTGTGATCACGGGAGGGGACCGCTTCGCGGATCAGGGTCTTCCCTTCCGCGTACATCCCGGCAAAAAGCAGCGCGGATTTGACCTGGGCGCTGCTAAGTTTATTCTCAAAGTCGATCCCGTGAAGTCTTCCGCCGCGGATCGTCAGAGGGGCATAGTTCGCGTCCTCGCGTCCCTTGATCTGGGCCCCCATCCGCTTCAGCGGGTCGGTCACGCGGCGCATGGGCCGTTTGGAAAGCGACGGGTCCCCCGACATCACCGCTTCGAACTTTTGTCCGGCAAGAACTCCCAGTAAAAGCCGCATCGACGTCCCGGAATTCCCCAGATAAAGTTCTTTTGCGGGGGCCTTAAGCCCTTGGAGCCCGCCTCCCCGAACGCGGACCCGACCGCTTCCCAGTTCATGTTCGATCGAGATGCCCATCTGGCGCAGAGCTCCGAGGGTGTGCAGACAATCTTCCGCTTCAAGGAAATTCTCGTACGAGCTCTCTCCGTCGGCCAATGCACCGAATAAGAGGGCCCTGTGAGAAATGGATTTATCCCCAGGAGGAGTATAAGTGCCGCGGAATTGTCCCGGTCCGGTGAAAGAAAGTTGGCTCATGATAGCGGGTGATTACTTCCGGCGGACCCAAACACGCAGGCGGTCGAGCTCTTCGAGGATCTTTTCATCTTTGGCGGCACTCTCCTGCTGCAGGCTCTCGATATGCCCAAGGCGGGTCTTGATCTCTTCGAGTTGAGGCTGGAACCGGCTGTCCGGAGCATCTTCCGCCGCGGCACTTTTAGGGAGAGGTACGGCTAAGAAAAGGAGCGGAACGAAAAGGAATAGGAAGGAAACATTCTTCACGGACTTTTCGCGCCTCCGCTGTGCCGGGACCAAACACGGACCTGCTCGATCTTCTTGAGGATATCATCCTTTTTAGCGAGAAGACTCAGCTGCTGGCTCTCTACGGCAGTAAGACGGGCTTTGATCTCTTCAAGCTCGAGCCGGACCTGATCGCCTCCGGCATCCTCGGCCGCGATCCCACGACCGCAACAGACCCCGAGAAGAAATAACTGAAGAAAAAAAAGGGCTTTAACCCCTGCGGACTTCATCGCCTTCGGCAACCTGGTTCTTAGAGTTTTCCTCGACAATGGTCGCCGCGCAAAATTTATCGTAAAGTTTTTCGACCTGGAGACTGGCGCTGGCTCCGCTGCCGCGACCGATGACCGTCAGCTTGTCCCCTAACTTAAGCCCGTCCTGGATCCCCTGATTGACCACGACAAAGTTGAATTTCCGGTTGACCGTCAGGACCCTCGGTCCCTTCAACGCTTCCTGAAGCGGCGCTACGGAGGTTGCGGTGCTCGTCGACGGCGTCGCTGCCACGTTTGTACCGGCAGAAGCCGCCGCAAGTCTCTGCGCGACCGAAGACGAGGGAGTTGACGTTGAAGATGTGAACTTGAGGCCGGCGGAATTTGCCGCCGTCGCCGCGGCGGCCGTCACGGACGCTCCGCTCGCAGATCCGAACGGCTGGGGCACGGGCACGAGGTCCGCAGGCTCGACCGCGCAAGCCTGTTGGGCTTCCGTCGCCTTTTTGTCGAGCTCTTCGACCTTCTTCTGGAGCTCGGCCACCGTCGCTAAATGGGAACTGATCTGTTTCTCGAGGGACTGCTGCATTTCTTTGTTCTTGGTCTGCTCGCCCTGCAACTGCTCGACCTGCCCCTGCATGGCCTGGGCCCGGCTGCGGTAGTCTTCGCTCTCGGCTTTATATTTCTCTTTTTCGGTGTTGGTCTGTTCGTTCTCGGACTGGACGGCCAGGATCTTCTCCTTGACCTGCTCATACTTGGCCTCGACACTCTCGCGCCGGCCGCGTTCTTCGACCACGCCCCGATAGAGATAGTACGAACCGCCCGCCGCGGCGACCGAAAGAAGAAAGGCAAGAACGATACCGAATTTTCCCCCCATAACGATCACTCCTTTAAAAATTTTGAAGAGCCGCCTATCCCCACGGCACCGACAACGCCGTAAAAGAAAAACCCGACCTAAAAACTCGCTTATTGCCGGCTTACCGAAACCACTTCGCTTAGGTCGGGGAAGACCCGTAAAAACTTACGGGTCCTCCCCTCGCATCCTTCTCTTGACACACACCCTGCGGGCACCCACGATACCCGCCGGAGTGATGAAATTCGAATGAGGCCTAAGACAGGTGTTTGCTGACGAGTTTGGTCATCTCGAACATATTGACGACCGCTTTGCCGGCGAACACGGTTTTGAGACTCGCATCCGCATTGATGTTACGCTTGTTCTTGGCATCCTGGAGCTTGTTCTTCTTGATGTATTCCCAGAGCTTCTTGACGACTTCACTGCGGGGCATCGGTCCTTTGCCAACGACCACTGCAAGTTCCGCGCTCACATTCATCGGCTTCATAAACGCTGCATTCGCTTTCGCCATAGCACTCTCTCCTTTTGGTTTCGGTTGCACTCGCGGCTCCCAAAAGCTGAGAGCTCACCTGCGACCTTATTGGGTTAGTATCATACAATACGGATCCGAAGACGACAATAAAGCTTTTCTGTCTTTGTTACAGGACTACTTCGGCTTTGCCAAGAGAAACTTCAGTTCTTTCATGAAGTGCCCCACATCCTGAAAATCACGGTACACGCTCGCGAACCGCACATACGCCACCTGGTCGATCTTCGCCAGACGCTGCATGATAAATTCGCCGATAACGCGTGACGGGATCTCCCGGTCATACTTTTCCCGCACCGTGATCTCCAGATCGACGGCGATCTGCTCCTGCGCCGCCAGAGGCACCGGGCGTTTTTCGCATGCTTTGTAAACTCCGGCGAGGACTTTCTGCCGCTCATACGCCTCGCGCCGCTGGTCCTTTTTGACCACGAACATCGGGATCTCTTCGACCCGCTCGTACGTGGTGAAACGCTTGTCGCACGCCGTGCACTCCCGGCGGCGGCGGATCAATTCCCCTTCGTTCGCGGACCGCGAGTCGATCACCTTATCGGAATCTTTTTTACAATACGGACAGCGCATGAGCTCCTTTTTTACCGCAATTCCGGATAAAGCGGGAATTTTCCGGTCAGGTCCCCGACCTTGGCGAGGACCTTCGCGATATTCCCCGCATCCTCCGGAGCTTTCAAACATTCGTCGATTAGCGATGCGATCAGCTCCATTTCCGCTTCTTTCATGCCGCGGGTCGTTACCGCCGGAGTCCCCAACCGCACGCCGGAACCTTTGAAGGGCGATTCCTTGTCGAACGGGATCATGTTCTTGTTCACGGTGATCTTCACTTTATCGAGAAGTTCCTGCACCTGTTTTCCGTTGAAACCTTTTACCGTCACGTCCACGAGCATCAAGTGATTGTCCGTGCCGCCGGAAACGATCCTCCATCCGCGCGCGGCCATCGCTTTGGCAAGAACTTTGGCGTTCTTGACGACCTGTCCGGAGTATTGTTTGAATTCCGGGCTCAAGGCTTCCTTAAGCGCTACCGCCTTTGCCGCGATCACATGCATCAGCGGCCCGCCCTGAATGCCTGGAAAAACGGCGGAATCGATCGCCTTGGCATACTTTTCCTTGCAAAGAATAAGACCCGCCCGCGGTCCCCGGAGCGTCTTATGCGTCGTCGTTGTCACGACATCGGAGTACGGAATGGGGCTCGGATGATGCCCCGTCGCCACAAGACCCGCGAAATGCGCCATATCCACCATCAGCAACGCGCCGACCTGGTCCGCGATCTTGCGACCGCGCTCGAAATCAATGATGCGCGAGTACGCCGAAGCTCCCAGGAGGATCATTTTAGGTTTGTGCTCCCTGGCGAGACTTTCAAGCTCCGCATAGTCGATCTGCTCGTCCTTCGGGCTCACTCCGTACGGAATGATTGTGTAGAATTTCCCCGAATAATTCATTTTATGACCGTGCGACAGATGTCCGCCGTGGGTCAGGTTCATCCCGAGGATCTTGTCCCCCGGTTCGAGCAGGGCCATAAAGACCGCTATATTCGCCGAGGTTCCGCTGTGCGGCTGGACATTCGCGTGTTCCGCCCCGAAAAGCTGCTTCGCCCGGTCGATCGCCAGCTGTTCCACCACGTCGACGTTCTCGCAACCGCCGTACCAGCGCTTCGCAGGATACCCTTCGGCGTATTTATTGGTCAGTACCGACCCCATCGCCTCAAGGACCGCGAGCGACGTGAAATTCTCGCTTGCGATCAACTCGATATTGTCGTTCTGACGGCAGACCTCCGCACGGATCGCGTTGTAAATGTCGGGATCGGCGGACCGTAACTGTGTCAGATCAATGATGCTTTTGTTCATAGGCTTTGATCTTGTTGACGCGCACTTCATGACGGCCCCTTTCAAATGGTGTGTTAAGCCAGGTGTCGACCAGCGGAAAAAGCATGCCCTGCGGCAGGAACCCCGCCCCCAGGATCAGCATATTGGAATCGTTATGCCCCCGGGAAAGACGCGCCTGCTCGATATTCTGGCACAGCGCCGCGCGGATCCCGTGGACCTTGTTGGCCGCGATCGCGCTCCCGATGCCGGTATAGCAGATCCCGATGGCCCGGTGGCACTCTTTCTTGGCCACTTTCTCGGCCGCGGCGATGATGAAATCCGGATAGTCGCAAGAGTCCTCGGTAAAGGAACCGCAGTCGACGACGTCGAAGTTCTTGTTCTTCAAATGTTCGATCAGCGCATTCTTCATTTGGACCCCGCGATGATCGCTTGCGAGCGCAACTTTAGGTTTGACCATGGTCCCTGCCTTTTGGTTTATGGAAGTTTGGTGATCTCATTCATGTAAGGTTTTAATTTCGTCTCGATCTCAGCCAGGGTCGCCTCATAAACATTCATCCCCATGCCGATCGGATCGGGAACGTTCAGAACGACCGTCCGTTCTTTCGCGGCGGCCAGCAAACGGGCCACCTCATCCGCGTGTTGCGGTCCCATCGCGAAGATCAGGTCCGCGCCCCAGACGTCCCCCTTGCGAATAGCCCGGGAGCGGTGCTGCCCGGTGGGGATCTCGCGATTGCGCAATGCAAATTCCGCCTCAAACGACGCCGGAAGTCCGTCACGCGCCGATATCCCGCATGACGCGACCTCGATCTGCGCGGACAGTCCTTTTTTATGGAGTTCGTGCCGGAGCCATCCCTCCGCCATCGGCGAGCGGCAGGAATTCCCGGTACAGACCATCAGGATCCTTTTTAACGGAAAATTTCCGGCTTTTAATTTATCAACAGCCTTTTCGACCTCGGCCCCCTGCGCACCTTTCCGCACAATGACGGGAACGGCCCCCGCAAGGTCCACGACCGTCGAATCGGAAGCGAACTCGGTCTTGCCGCCGTCGATCATATGATCGAACAGGCCGTCCAAGAACTCCGCCGCCTGGTGCGCGGTGTGCGGTGAAGTCTGTCCGCTTTTGTTCGCGCTCGTCGCCACGAAAGGTTCTCCGACCTCATTGATCAGCGCGCACGCGATCTTGTTACTGGGAAATCTCAAGCCGATCTTTTGACCCGAACGGTTCTGTGCCACAAAAGTGACCGGGCCGGGCCAAAAATGCCGCGCCATGAACCGGAAAGCCGGCGTCACCTGCACCTGCAAGGTCTCGAGCATTTCCCAGTCGCCGAGATGATACGCGAACGGCTTCCCCTGCGGGCGCCCCTTGATCTCACAAAGACGCTCCTCGATGGCGGGGGCTGTCATTCTGCCACCGATCCCGTATACGGTCTCGGTCGGGAACACGACCAGCTTGTTGTCGCGGCAAGCGTCTGCGACTTCCCCGAGACGCGCCGCGTCCAGATGCCGCGCGTCGAGCTTCACGATCACATGGGGTTTCATTTCTATTTGCCCAACTTCCTTAATTGAGGACCGCGGCTCATTTTTTTCGGATCTTTTCCTGGAGATGCTCATTCTTCTTCTGACAGCTGGAGGCCAGGAGGTCCTTATACTTCACGAGCTGTCCGGCCAGCTTCTCATCCGATAACGCCAGGATCTGGACCGCTAAAAGTCCCGCGTTCTTCGCGCCGGCCTTCCCCACCGCCACGGTCGCCACCGGTACGCCCGCGGGCATCTGAACCGTCGCGAGAAGCGCGTCCATGCCATTCAGAGAGGTTGCCGCCAAAGGGACCCCGATCACGGGAAGCGTCGTGTTCGCGGCAATGGCGCCCGCAAGATGCGCGGCAGCTCCCGCTCCGGCAATAATGACCTTTTTCCCTTCTTTGGCCGCGTTCACGGCGAATTTCGCGACCAGGTCCGGCGTGCGATGCGCGGAAAGGACCTGCATAGTATAGGAAACGCCGAACTCTTTCAGGATGTCGGCGCACTCCTGCATCACTTCCAGATCGGAATCACTGCCCATCACGATCGAAACAAGTTCCTGGCTCATCGTAACACCTCTATGGCCTTATGGCCGATGTCGCGGCGGCAGAAGCCGCCTTCAAAGTTGATCTTCGAAACAGCCTGATAGGCCCGGTCATGCGCCGCTTTCAGGTTCTCCCCGAGCGCGGTCACGGCCAGCACCCTTCCGCCGGCGGTCACGATCTGGCGGTTCGTGTTCCACGCGGTCCCAGCATGGAAAATAAAAACATCCTCTTTCTGTTTGAACGCCTCCAACCCATTGATGGGAAATCCTTTTTCATAAGAGCCCGGATAACCCCGCGAGGCCATCACGACCGTGATACAGGCCTTGTCGTGCCATTCCAACGTCCCGCATTCCAGACGACCGGCGGCGATCTGCGCCATCACCGGCAAAAGGTCCGACTTCAGACGCGGCAAAATGACCTCCGTCTCGGGATCCCCGAAACGGCAGTTATATTCCAGGACAAAAGGCCCGTCCTTTGTCAACATAAGGCCGGCGTACAGGACCCCGCGGTACGGCATCCCGTCCTGGCTCAGCCCTTCCACGATCGGACGGATCGCAACATCGATGATTCCTCCGATCTCCGCTTCCGGGATCTTCATGTTCGGTGAAAAAGCGCCCATGCCGCCCGTGTTAGGACCGCGATCGTGGTCATAGGCCCTCTTGTGGTCGCGCGCGCTGGCGAGCGGGATGATCTTCCCGCCGTCCGTCAGCACAAGCACGGAAAGCTCCTCACCTTCCAGTTTCTTTTCCACCACCACCTTGGTGCCGGCCTCCCCGAAAACACGGGCCTCCATGATCTGGGTAAGCGCCGCGACAGCCTGTTCGGAAGTGTCGCACATCACGACACCCTTGCCGGCCGCAAGACCGTCCGCCTTGATCACTACCGGCATTTCGGATTCGATCACATAGTGTTTCGCTTCCTTCACGTTCGAAAAGATCTCGTAAGGCGCGGTCGGAACGCCGTACTTTGTCATCAGGTCTTTGGAGAACGCCTTGCTCCCCTCAAGCATCGCCGTATCCCTGCCCGGCCCGAAAACTTTCAAACCTTTCTCGTTAAACCGGTCGCAAAGACCGGCCACAAGCGGGACTTCCGGCCCGACGACCGTAAGATTGATCCGCTCACGCAACGCAAATTCTAAAAGCCCCTCGATATCTTCCGCCGAGCACGGAACACATTCCGCGAGTTCCGAGATCCCGGCGTTCCCCGGGGCCGCATAAAGTTTCTTAAGCAGCGGGCTTTGCGCGATCTTCCACGCCAAGGCATGCTCCCGTCCGCCGGATCCGATCAAAAGGACCTTCATACGATCTCGACCCCTTTCCCTTTCATGATCTTCCCTATCTCGTAAGAATCCATCTTGAACCCTTTCAGGGCCTTTTGAGCGCGCTTCATAAAACGCTTCTCGAGGATCACGACCATCCCGATCCCCATGTTAAAGGTCTTGTACATTTCACGGTCGGAGATCCCTCCGGCTTTTTGCGCGGTCCGGAAGATCGCGGGCACTCTCCAGGACTTCGCGTCGATCCTCGCTCCAAGCCCTTTCGGGATCACGCGCGGCAGATTATCATAAAATCCGCCGCCGGTAATATTGACGATCCCCTTGACGGACAACGTCCGGACCAGTTCCATGACTGGGCGTACATAAAGAAGGGTCGGCGTCAGAAGCTTCCGGCCGACGGGCCCGCGGAGTTCTTTTTCAGAAAAGATCTTCCGCAAAAGCGAATAACCGTTCGAATGAAACCCCGAAGACTGGATCCCAAGAAGGACATCGCCTTTACGGATCGATCTTCCGGTCACGACCTTCTTGCGATCCACGGCCCCCACGGAAAAACCAGCAATGTCATACTGGGCTGCCTGCGCCGCGCGCCGGTCCGTGTAAAAACCCGGCATAATGGCCGTCTCACCGCCCACCAACGCGCAGCCGGACTGGCGGCAACCTTCAACGACCCCCTTCAGGACTTCTCCGATGACCTCTGGCTGGAATTTTCCGGAAGCGTAATAATCCAGGAAAAAAAGCGGCCGGGCGCCGGACGTGATCAGATCGTTCACGCACATCGCCACCAGGTCGATCCCAATCGTGTCGTGTTTGCCAAGAAGCCGTGCGAGCTCCAGTTTCGTCCCCACGCCGTCGGTGGACGCCACGAGAAGCGGGTCTTTGATCCCGGTCTTTTTAAGATCGAACAAAGACGCGAACCCGAGCGTGTCCCCGCAAACTCCCGGGACGCGCGTGGAGCGTATCAGGCCCGCGATCCTGCGGTTGTAGGCAGGGTCCCCTTTCAGGTGGGGCACACCGGCCTTTTCGTAGGTCCAGGAACTCATAGTCCGAAGAATTTCCTTTTGTTTTCCAGTTTGTATTTATCGCTCTCCCCGAAGATCTCCGTCGGGTAATTGCCGGTGAAACACGCCGCGCAAAAAGTGCGCGGGTCCTGGGAAGTCGCTCCCAGCATTCCCTCAAGACTCAGATAGCCGAGCGAATCGACACCCAGGAATTTCTTGATGTCTTCCACGCTGTTGTTCGCGGCCAAGAGTTCCTTTCGGGACGGAAAATCGATCCCGTAAAAACACGGGGAGATGTGCGGCGGACAGCTGATCCGCATGTGGACCTCTTTCGCCCCGGCGGCCCGCAGTAATTTGACGCGGTTCTTCGCCGTGTTCCCGCGAACGATCGAATCGTCCACCACGATCACGCGCTTCCCGTCCACGATCTGGCGGATCGGGTTGAGTTTGATCTTCACCTTCAGCGAACGGCCCGCTTCCGAGGGACTGATAAAGGTCCGCCCGATGTAGTGATTGCGGATAAAACCGTGGGCGAGCGGGATCCCGGACTCATGCGAATATCCCATGGCCGCGAAACTCCCGGAGTCCGGCACCGGCACCACAATGTCCGCGGAAACCGGATGTTCCTTGGCCAATTGCCGGCCGAGACGTTCGCGAACGGACCCGACATTGTCATGAAAAATGGTCGAATCAGGCCGCGCAAAATAAACATGTTCGAAGATACATTGAGCGACCGGATGGTCCATCCCCTCCATCCCTTTGTGCGGGAAGTGGCTCCGCACTCCCTTGCGATCGATCACGATGACCTCGCCGGGTTCGATCTCCCGGACGAACTCGGCCTCGATAAGATCGAATGCGCAGGTCTCCGAAGCAAGCACGTAACTATCCCCCAATTTCCCGAGACAGAGCGGCCGGAACCCCTGCGGGTCCCGCGCCCCGATCAGCTGACTCTCCGTAAGGATGGCAAGGCTGTAGGCGCCGACCACGCGCTTGGTCGCCTCGATAACGCCTTCTTCATGAGTGCGGTAAGCCGGCTTGGCCAGCAGGTGTATGAAGATCTCGGAATCCATCGTGCTACCGAAGATCGATCCGTAGGCCTCCAGCTCGGCGCGCAGCATCTGCGCGTTCACGAGGTTCCCGTTGTGCGCGATCGCGATCTGCCCGCGTGAGTAATCCACTTTGTACGGTTGCGCGTTGGTAAGGACCGAAGACCCCGTCGTCGAATAACGGACATGGCCGATGGCGTTCTTACCGGGAAGCTCGGCGAAAGACGCTTCGCTGAAAACATCGCCCACCAGCCCGACATTCTTGACCACATGGAGATCCTCGCCGTCGCTCGTGCAGATCCCCGCCGCTTCTTCTCCGCGGTGCTGCAAAGCGAAAAGCCCGAGCTGGGTCATGCGGGCCGCCTGAGGATGGTTATAGATCCCGAAGATCCCGCAGTAATGTTTTATATTTTCGCCGCCCATATCAGGGGACCTCCATGATGTCCGGGATCGTGGAATTAAAAAGGCCCTTCATTTCCGAAACCGGCAGCCGGACCTTATCTTCGATCACAAGCGTGTCCCCGCCCACTTTGCCGATCTCGAACAAGGCGACCCCCCGTTTCTGAGCGAGCCGTTTGACTTCGTCCCGGTGTTCCGGCTTCACGGAAATGACCGCCCGTGACTGACTTTCTCCGAAATAAAGCGCGTCCGTGCGGAGCCCCGCCCGGCCCTTCCGGATCTCGCCGAGGTCCGTGACCGAAGCGCCCAGCCCCTGCTGGCTTTTCAAACAACATTCGGCCAGCGCCAACGCAAGGCCTCCCTCGGAAAGGTCGTGGCACGACACCAGCTTTCTTCCGTCCGCGGCCGCAAGGATGAACTGCTGAAGCGCCCGTTCGCGCTTGAGGTCGAGCCGCGGCGGCAATCCTTTTTTCAGCCCGTGCTCGATCATCAGATAATGACTTCCGCCGAGTTCATTGAAAGTTTCCCCCGCCAGAAATACGATGTCGCCCTCGTTCCGGAACGCCGACGGGACCCGCTTGTCGATATTATCAAGCAACCCGACCATTCCGATCGTCGGCGTCGGGTAGATCGCCCCTTGCGGGCTCTCATTATAGAAGCTGACATTGCCGCCGGTCACCGGAACCTCGAGTGCCGTGCAGGATTCGATCATGCCGGACACGGCCTGATGGAACTGCCAGAAGATCTCCGGTTTCATCGGGTTCCCGAAATTTAGGCAGTTCGTGACACCGATGGGCTTCGCGCCCGAGCAAACGACGTTCCGCGCGGCCTCCGCGACGGCTATCTTGCCGCCCTCGAGCGGATCGAGATAAACGTACAGGCTGTTGCAATCGGTCGAGACCGCGATCCCTTTTTGGGTCCCCTTGACGCGGATCAACGCGGCATCATGCCCCGGATAAAAGACCGTGTCCGTCCGGACCATGTGATCGTACTGTTCCCAGACCCATGCCTTGCACGCGATCGACGGATACGAAAGCAGCCGCTTCAGCACACCCGAAAGATCACCTGCCTCTTTGACGGCGGTCAGATCCAGTTTCTGGGCCTCTTCTAAATAAGCCGGCCTTTCTTCTTCACGAATATAGATCGGTCCTTCGTCCGCAAGCGCCTTGGCCGGGATCTCTGCCGCGACCCGCCCTTCGTGCAGCACGCGGTACTTGTCGCCCTTCGTGACCTCGCCGATCTTCACGGCGTGCAGGTCCCACTTCTCGAAGATCCGTTCAACTTCCTTTTCTTTCCCTTTTTTGACGATCACAAGCATCCGTTCCTGCGATTCCGAAAGAAGGATCTCGTACGGGATCATGCCGCTCTCGCGCCGCGGCACGTGCATCAGATCGATCTCCACGCCCGTACTGGCACGCGAAGCGGTCTCGCAGCCGGCGCAGGTCAGCCCGGCTGCGCCCATGTCCTGCATGCCGACAAGTGCGTTGGTCTTCAAAAGTTCGAGACAAGCTTCCATCAAGAGTTTCTCCATGAAAGGATCGCCCACCTGTACCGCCGGACGGTCCTCATGGCTTTGCTCCGAAAGTTCCTTCGACGCGAATGCCGCCCCGCCCAGGCCGTCCCGCCCCGTCGTCGCTCCCACATAATAAACCGGGTTCCCCACCCCCGTCGCCGCGCCGCGCACGATCTCGTTCTTTTTGATGATCCCGAGCGCCATCGCGTTCACAAGCGGATTGCCCTCGTAAGAGGCATCAAAATAAACATCTCCGCCGACGGTCGGGATACCCATACAATTCCCATAGTGCGCGATCCCCGCGACCACTCCGCGGAAAAGCCGCTGGCTGACCGGCTGAGCCAGGTCGCCGAATCGAAGGGAATTCATCAGAAGGACCGGCCGCGCGCCCATCGTAAAAATGTCGCGCAAAATACCGCCCACGCCCGTCGCCGCGCCCTGGAAAGGCTCGATGGCCGAAGGATGATTATGGCTTTCGATCTTGAAGCACACGGCAAGCCCGTCCCCGATATCCACGATCCCGGCATTCTCCTGGCCCGGTTTGACCAGAAGGTTCTCCTGGTGCGGGAGCGCGGCGTTCATCTTGGAGAAAAGTTTCAGGATAGGCTTGGAATTCTTGTAGGAACAGTGCTCGCTCCACATCACGCTGAACATCCCGAGCTCCGTGATGTTCGGGTCGCGGCCGAGAATGCCCTGAATGCGGGCATATTCTTCCGGCGTGATGCCGTGCGCGGCGATCAGTTCCGATGTGATGGGCGTTGTCGAATCAAGAGACGGCATAATTTATTCCAGGGCGTTCATGATACTGTTCCAGATCTTGCGGCCGTCCGAGGAGCCCAGAAGTTCTTCGCTCGCGCGCTCCGGGTGCGGCATCATACCCAAAACGTTCTTTTTTTTGTTCACGATACCCGCGATGTGGTCCCGCGATCCGTTCGGATTGAATTTATCCCCCACCTTTCCGTCCCGGGAGGTATAACGGAAGACCACTTGAGAATTACCGTGTAAAGCTTTCAGCGTCTCATCATCGCAATAGTAATTTCCTTCGCCGTGCGCGATCGGGATGCACAGGGTCTCTCCGATGTCTATCTTGCCCGTGAAGATGGTCAGGTTCTCTTCGGTGCGGATCCAGACATGCTTGCAGATGAATTCAAGGGTCTTGTTCCGGAGCATGGCGCCCGGCAGCAACCCGGCTTCGAGAAGGATTTGGAACCCGTTGCAGATCCCGATGACCGCGCGGCCTTCGCCGGCATGCTTGATCACGGACTCCATCACGGGGGAAAAACGCGCGATCGCGCCCGTCCGCAGATAGTCCCCGTAACTGAAGCCGCCGGGAATGATCACCAGGTCCACCTTGGGAAGGTCCCGGTCCTTATGCCAAATATACTCCACGGACATTTTCATGACATCACGGGCGGCGTGGAAGCAATCCGTGTCGCAATTGGAGCCGGGGAAAACAATGACTGCGGTCTTCATTTCTTTTCCTGTGTGTTTGGCGCTTTTTCTCGCGCCGCGAACAAAATCCAGAGCAAAACCCCGCCGCGATACCGGCAATCCGACTTCCGGAGGGTCCTTGTTCCGGAAAGATCAGGACAGTTCCTGGACCTCGAAGGAATATTCCTCGATGACCGGATTATGAAGCAACTTGTCGCACATGGCGTGGATACAGGTTTCCGCCTTCTTGCGGTCCGCCGCCTCCAGCGTCAATTCAAAAGCTTTTCCGATCCTCAAACTCTTTGCTTCCCTGAATCCCATGGTTGACAGCGCGTGAAGCGTGGTCTGCCCCTGGGGATCCAGCACGGACTTTTTCAAACTCGTATGGATCATTGCTTTAAACCGCATTTTTCACCTAGGCCTGTCCCCGGATATCTTTTCCGGTCAAACGTTTATAAATATCACAGTAAGCGCCGCTCGTTCTGGCGATGATCTCGGCCGGAAGTTCAGGGCCGGGCGGCCGTTTGTCCCACGCGAGCGTCTCAAGATAATTACGGACGATCTGCTTGTCGAAGCTCGGCTGGTCATGCCCCGTTTCATACCGGTCCGCGGGCCAGAACCGCGAACTGTCCGGCGTCAGGATCTCGTCGATCAGCATCAGCTTCCCGCCGCAGATCCCAAACTCGAATTTCGTGTCCGCGATGATGATCCCTTTGGACGCCGCGTACTCTTGTCCTTTTTTATAGAGAAGAATGGAAAGGTCCCGGACCTGCTGCGCGACCTCCCTGCCGACGATCCGCATGGCCTCCCCGAGATCGATGTTCATATCGTGTCCGGTCTGCGCCTTGGTCGAAGGCGTGAAAAGAGGTTCCGGAAATTTCTGGCACTGTTCCAGGCCCGCCGGCAATTTATGTCCGCAGACCGCGCCGGTCCGGAGATAATCCTTCCAACCCGAGCCGGTAATGTAACCGCGCACCACGCACTCGATGGCGAGCGGCGCGGCTCGTTTGACGAGCATCGACCGCCCTTCGAGTTCATGGCCGAAATTCATCACCACTTCTTTCGGAAGTCCCATTTCCTTGACCTCAGTTGTTATCAGGTGTTGCGGAATGAGGTCCTTGAAGTAATTCAGCCAGAATACCGTGATCTGGTTAAGGACTTTCCCTTTCATCGGGATCGGGTTCGGGAGCACGACATCGAACGCGCTCAGCCGGTCTGTCGTCACGATCAAGAGTTTGTCCGTGCCCACGCTGTAAATGTCCCGCACTTTCCCGATGGCCACCCGCGTCAGCGGCAAATGCGTTTCCAGGATCGCTTCGCTTTTATCAAGGTCCTTGACCATAAAATTCTCTCCTATTTGGAGGACGAAAGAATGCCCGCGCGCCGGAGGATCACCGGCACGTTCTTAAGATGCCGTTCGTAACTGAAAGCCTCCTTGATCTCTTTCGGGCCCAATACTTTCAGGATCGCCTTGTCCGCGAGGACGACTTTTTCAAGAGTCAATTCTTCGTTCTTCCAGATCTTTTTCGCGGCGTTCTGTACAAGTGCGTACCCGGCCTCGCGCGTCAGCCCTTTTTCTACCAGCTTCAAAAGCAGCCCTTGCGAAAAAACCATCCCGCGGCTCAGCTCGAGGTTCTTGAACATGCGGTCCTTATTGACAACAAGGTTCTCCATGACGTTCTGCATCAGCCCCAGCATATAGTCGAGAAGGATCGTGCTGTCCGGAAAAATAACGCGCTCCACGGACGAATGCGTGATGTCCCGCTCATGCCACAACGCGATATTCTCCAGACCGGCCACGGCGTTCCCCCGCAAAATACGCGCGAGGCCCGCCACGCGCTCGCACGTGATCGGATTGCGCTTGTGCGGCATGGCGGAAGACCCCTTCTGGCCCTTGGAGAAAAATTCCTGGACCTCGAACGTCTCGGTCTTTTGCAGCCCGCGGATCTCGGTCGCGAGTTGCTCGAGCGAACCTCCGACCACGGCAAGCGTCGCAAGGTATTCGGCATGACGGTCGCGTTGAAGGATCTGCGTCGAAACGGCTGCCGGGTTCAGCCCGAGCTTTTGGCAGACGAATTCTTCGACTTTCGGATCGACATTCGCAAAGGTGCCGACCGCACCGGAGATCTTGCCGTAACGGAGCGTTTCTTTCGCGGCTCCAAGTCTCTGGAGATTCCTCTGGAACGCCGTATAAAAGAGCGCCATCTTAAGCCCGAACGTTGTCGGTTCCGCGTGGACGCCGTGGGACCGGCCGACCATAAGCGTTTTGGCGTGCCGCTTGGCCTGTTTCCCGAGGATTGCGATAAGCTTCTTGAGCTCGCGGATCAGGATCGTGGAAGCCTCCTGGACTTGCAGGGAAAGACCGGTGTCAAGAATGTCCGAGGACGTAAGGCCGAAGTGGACATAACGGCCCACCGGACCGACGTTTTCGGCGACATTGGTAAGAAAAGCGATGACGTCGTGATTGACGACTTTTTCGATCTGTTGGACGCGGGCGATATCGAACTTGGCGCGCTCGCGGACTTTCGCGGGAACCTCTTTGGGAATATAACCATACTGCGCGAGTCCCTCCAGCGCGGCGAGTTCCACCTCGAGCCACTTGCGGAGTTTGTTCTCTTCGGTCCAAACCTTCGCCATTTCGGGACGCGTATATCGGTTAATCATGGGAAGTACTAAGCCCCCTCAATTTTGCAATGTCACCGGCAATCAAGGCTTTTTTCTTTGCCCGGCTCCATCGTTTTAACTGCTGCTCTCTTTTCTTTGCCAGAGACCCGGTCGTAAAGGCTTCTCGATATACAATCGCTAACGGCTTATTTTTTCTCGTAAATCCAGCCCCGGCGCCCCGTTTATGATCTTCAAAACGCCGCTCAACATTATTCGTAATTCCGACATAATAATTGTCGCGTTCACACTTCAAAATATAAACGTACCACATCTCGGCCCTTCGGCTCGCTCCACAAAACACCCGTCGCTCGCTCAGGGTGGTTCGTTGCTTACCGGAAATGGTGAGCAAGCCCCGCCGCTTTGCAATGCGGCGGGACGCGCCGAACCATAGCGCTAACGGGATTTAAACCCGTGTTTCTGCCTTGAGAGGGCAGCGTCCTAGATCAGGCTAGACGATAGCGCCCTGAAAAAACACGGGGCCTATGACAACCTAACCCCTTGTTGAAAAACGAGTTGCGAGAGGAGAAAAATACCCGAAACGAAGGCAGTATAACTTTGCTCCTATAGAATGTCAACGGCCAGTCGTCCCGGTCGCCATCCATTCAAACTCGGTCAAGGCCGGGGCAACTAAGTAAGTTGCAAAAACGGCACTAGGTCCTGGATTTAAAATCGTACACCGTGCGTTCGAGGTCCTGCATCCGCTGGGTCAGGAACCGATTGGCCTGCTCCAGATCCGAAACGCGGCGTTCAAGGTTATCAAACTTGTCCCTTTTGAGCGTCTTCTCAAGATCGGAAAAATCCTCAGGGGTCCCCTTTTTCGTTATCGCCGTCACATCCCCCTCGACTGCCCGAGCAAGCGGCAGCAGCGCACCAGAAAGAAACACCGCCCCAACCAAAAACATCGCAAAGAATTTTTTCATCGGAGTCACCTCGGGCGAAGTATACCATAACTTCGACAAACACAAAACGAGAAACACCACAGGTTGAGGGAACCCGCACCGAGACCCGGTCTCGGTGCGGGTCGGGGGACTTGATATTTACGCCGAGGCACTTGCGCCTGTGCGCAAGCACTTCGCCGTGTGGATCTAAGGAAAATCCGCTACGCCGAGGCCAGGACCTTCGCCCGAGCGGCAATATAACCCGTCAGTTCGACCACAAGCGCCTGAACATTGAGTTCCTCCATCGGCACAAAACCGTCCTTGTGGGATTCCACGAACCGGTCATTCAGGATCGCGACCGCAGACCCCATCATGGCGACCGTTAGATCAAGCAGTCTGGAGTTCGCCGTGACGCGCAAAAGCTTGCCGTTGCGGCTGCCGATGCCCAGGATCTCTGTTTCTACACCGTCCGTCACGATTGCCATGGG
>CAIJHQ010000052.1 GCA_903820505.1 Candidatus Omnitrophota bacterium | reverse complement strand
AGACCGCGGACTTCGTTCTCGACTACAGGCTGCCTCAGGATGACGAATCCCTTGTCCAGAACGCTTTTGAAAAGAAGGTGGAAGAAAAGGCCGCGGTAATTAAAGAGGACTACCACCAGAAGGAAGCGAAGCTGGAAGAAATAGCGGAGAAACTCTCCGAAGATAAGCTTAAGGAGAAAGTGGCCTCCGGCGTCCAGTCCTTTACCATAAAAGGATCGTCCACGAAAGGCGAGGTGCAGGTAAATCTCCTCTCGCTTTCCCGGATGGCGGATAAAGGTTACCTGAGGTTCTCGGTCCTGAATTACTCGAAGACCCCGTATAAGCCTCTTAAGGCCACGGTGGGAGCCATTGAATACGAACGAAAGCTTCTCATCAAGAACCAGGAATCTGGGAATATCGAATTTCCTTCCGAACTGCAACTTTCCAAAGTCATTCAGCCTGATAGCTACGTCTACGGCGTGATCGTGTTCGATCTCCGGGTCCTCGGGAAAGGACAAAAACCGGTCTTTCGCATTTTCGAGGACACTTTGGAGCAGGGCACCGGCCGGGATATCGAACTCAAAGGGTTCCGGTGGTTCGAATGATCAAGTTCTTCGAGCGCTTCAAAAAGAAAAATAATCCGACCGTTCCTCCGGAACCGGGGTTCTCAGCTCCGCTGAAGGGTCTTGAAAAGCGCTGGTTCAAGATCAGGCACTTTTCTGAGAACGGATGGGTGATCTTGGGCGTCGCGTTAGTGATCCTTCTTATCGCTGGCTTTTTCCTGGGCCATAAGAACCCTAAGCAAAAAGTCAAAAGTCTTGAGGCCCCGGAAGAGACCCGGGTAGCGATGACCACGACTTTCATGGAACGCGCGATAGGCGCGTCTTCAAGATCGAAAAAAACGGTTGAATCCATAAAACCTCTGAAAGTGTTGCCCGGGACTAAGCGAAAACTCGACAGCGCCATGGGTGTCTTCCTTTTCAAGAAAGAACCGGAGCGGGAGTCGCAGGCGAGGACCGAAAGATCAGAGAAAGTGAAGCTCGGGCTTGCGTCTGGAACCAAGATCCCCGCACTCCTGGGTGAGCGGGTGTTCAGTTTTAACGTGAACGCGCCCGTGGTGGCGGTCCTTTCCAAAGACTTCGTGGCCGGGGACAAGGTCGTGGTCCCCAAAGGCTCGAAATTTCTGGGGGAAGCGAACGTTCTGAAGTCTCTTGACCGGATCAATGTGCGATTCCATCTCCTGGTGCTCCCGGACGGCCGCGAGATCCGGGTAAACGCGCTCGCGCTTTCTGAAGACGGAGCCGCGGGGATCAAGGGAAAGGTGCAAAAACAAACGGACATGAAAATGGTGAAAGCGATCGGGGAGTCCGTCCTTTCCATGGGTGCGCTATTTCTGGGAGGCCGGTCGCAGGATCCTTTCAGCATGCAGGACCAGTTGGAGCTAAACGTCGCGCAGGGTCTTTCGGATGAGGCGCGAAAGAATTTAAGGAGTGTGAGCGTCGAAAAGTCCGTCACAGCGGAGGCTTCAAAGCCGATCTTTGTTTTTCTGCTTGAAGCCGTGTAAATCAAAATCAAAAAGGAGAAAAAAATGGACAAAGAAAAAAAGAACAAGGGTTTTGTTGAAAAAGAGAGAGTGCGCGTCGTCCCGACGCGGAGCGGAGAAGAGCTGCATTTCACGGTGGTGGAAGTGAACGGAAAACTGCGCGGAGACATCCGTTTCTTCGTGAAGAACGAGGAGAACGACGAGGTGTTCGCCGCCAAGCGCGGGATCAGCATCCTTCCGAGGCATTTCAAGGCATTCCAGGAAGGGGTCGCGGAACTCGGAGCAAAATTGGAAAACGAGAAGAAACCGGAATAAATCAGAAGCTCGGGATTTTCTCAAAGGTAAGGTAAAGGAGGAAGAGTCATGACGAAGTGTTTCAAAGAGGGAAAAAGTATTTGGAGGAGAACTGCTTGTTTTGGACTCGCGGTAACGGTTCTGGTGGCACCTTTCAGGGCTTACGCAGCGGATTCGGTGGTACTTCGGCCGTCTGGGTCGCTTCTTAGCATTGACGAAGCGGTCACAAATGCGCTTAGGGATTCAAGCGAGATAAAACGTGCGCTCGCGCGTCTTGGAAAGGAGGAAGCCCTGTATAAGGGGGCTCTTTCCGAGTTCTACCCAAAGATCAAGGCTGACGTCCAAGCGGGCGCTGCCACGGGAGATAGGACGTTCCTGTCCTATCTGGATACGGGGATCGAGCAGCCGATCTTTCAGGGCGGGAAAGCGGTCGCGGAAAAGCGGAGACAGAACGCCGTTTGCGAGGTCGAGAAACTCCGGCTCGAAGAAGTAAAACTCGATCTGGAGCTTGCGGTGCGAGTCCTTTACGCGCAGGTCCTGGAGGAAAAAGAGCTTACGAGGATCGCCCAGGGAGAAGTGAAGGAACTTACAGCCGAGTGCGAGAGGATCAAGAAACTCTCCGGGAAAGAGGTGCTTCCACGTCTTGAATCATTCAAGGTCGAATCGCATCTTGAAAGCGTGAAGCATTCGCTCGTTCAGCACAAGGAGACCTATGACTATCTGCTTACGGTCCTGCGGGAAACGGTGGGGATCGGGGAAGGAGAAGTCCTCGAGCTTCAGACGTACGGCAGCATTCAGGAGGTTGAAAGCGGGCTCGAGTCGTTTCTTGGCGCGTCGCGTGAAACCAATCCGGTTTACAAAGAAGGGTCTCTCATGATCCTGGCGAAGCAGCAGGAGAAACGCTCTCTTCAAGCGGAAAGATTCCCGCAACTCAGCCTCTCAACGCGCTGGAACAGTGTCCGGGACGTGTATGTGGACACGAACCGCGTGATCGTGGGGATCGAAGGAAAATGGAACATCTGGGATTTCGGCCGGCTAGGTTCCAAGATCCGCGCGAAGGAGCAGGAGATCGAGGAAACCAAATGGGGCGAGGATATCCGGATCCGGGAGCATGAAAAAGAGATCAGGCGTCTCTTTCATGAAGCGAGGGCTTTGCGGCAGAAGATCCGGATGACGGACGCTTTTCTCAAAGAAAATGAGGAAAACTACAAGAACGAGAAAACACGTCTCGTAACGGGCGGTAAAGGCGCCGGGGAACTTCTTGATTCCTTTATCGCATTAGAAGAGGCGCGATCGGCGGCCGTTCAGGCGGTAGCTGAATATCGGGTACAAATGGCGCGACTTGAACGGACCCGTGCCTTCAAACCGGCGACAATGGAAACACCTTCGGCGAATACTTCCGTGAACGATGAGGAGGATAGATCGTGAGATCC
Organism: Candidatus Omnitrophota bacterium; assembly: GCA_903820505.1. Taxonomy (GTDB): domain Bacteria; phylum Omnitrophota; class Omnitrophia; order Omnitrophales; family Aquincolibacteriaceae; genus Pegaeibacterium; species Pegaeibacterium caenilacustre. The sequence continues at coordinate 21,282 of CAIJHQ010000052.1, read as the reverse complement.
TTGCGAGCGATCCCGGGAGGCCGCTTTCCGCTAAGTCCGGAGACCAGGACCGCGCTATTTCTTGGCGCGGTCGCGCTCCTGACATGCCTTGCGGTGTGGCTCGTGTCGTCTGCGATCGTTTGGACGGAGGAATCCCGTTTGTTCGGGATCCTCTGGGTCGCGGGCTTCGGATTTTTATTCTTTGACGTGGCATTCCTTTTTTCTTTGAGCGTTCTTCGGCCGTTCCTTAAAGAAACGGCACTGAAGGGAGCCTACATCAAAGAATTTCCGAAGACCGCGATCGTCTATCCCGTTCGTAACGAATCCCACGGTCTCTTCGAACGGATCGAGTATTCCTTTTCGGGGAACAAGCTCGCGAATACCGATCTTTGGATTCTGTCCGACTCTTCGGCCGAGTTTGAACCTTATGAACGGGAGATCGTCCAGAGACTTCATGCGAGCCATCCGGATCGTATTTTTTACAGACGAAGGGAAGCTCCCGTCGAACGTAAACAGGGAAATATCGCGGAGTTTCTGGAGTCGCACCCCGAATACGTCTTTCTCTATGTTTGCGACGCCGACGGGATGATCCCCAAGGGGACGCTTCTCAAGCTGCTCAGAAAGGCCGAGCATCCGGAGAACAAGAACATCGCGATCTTTCAGGCGTTCATCAGGATCGCTCACGCCAGCAGTTGGTACGCCCGTTTCGAAAAGATCGGAACAAATTTCGCACAGCGATTCAATTTTATGTCCTTCCAGGCGATCTTTGGCCGGACTATTTCTTTCGGACATCATCAACTGGCTCGGGCCGGACTTCTTTCGAGGATCAAGCTTCCGAAGGGGCTGCTTTCCCATGATAACTGGGATACGGTCCTTTTGGACAAAATGGGATACCGTGTGGCGTTCTGCGCGGATGTTCATGCGTATGACGAAGCGCCGTCGAACTATCTTGAGGCGAGGGCGAGAGCTCGGCGGTGGGCTCAGGGAACGCTGCAGGGTATCCCGCTCATTTTTATGCCGCGAGTCAGCCTTGCCTCGCGGTTTCTCGCGTTCTTTGGGATCTATCTTTATGTGGCCGATGTCGTTTTTTTCATTTGGCTCATTTTCGGTCTTCTGGCTCATTCCTGTCTTGCGGGTGAGCTTATCCATTTCGAGATCGATTCCATCTGGCTCGGGGCCTGCACGAACAGCAAGCTTAAGTGGACGCTCATTTTCAGCGTTGCCGTAGTCTATTTTCACAAGCTCTGCCTGTTGAAAAATTTGAAGGATCTCAAGGATTTTCTCTACGAGCTGGTTGTTTCTACGTTCCTCACCCTGAACAATGTTTTCTATACGCCCCTGGACATCTCAAGCATCCCGCTCGGGAAACTTCACTGGAAGCCTATGGCGAAAAATCCCTTTGCCAAGGTGAACTTTCAAAATACCGCGAAGGTCCTTTGGCCCGGGACCGCCGCGGGTCTTTCGGGCCTGTATTTCTGCCTATTTCTAACGCCTTACTTTATCTGGCAGGCAACGCCCCTTTTGACAAGCCTGATCCTTTCCATTCCCGTTGCGTACTGGACCGCAAGGTCGGTTCCGGAACGGTGCAAGGCATGGATCTAATTCAAATAAGGAGAGACTAAGAATATGACGCAGAAAGAAATCCATGCTCAGGAAAAAGAACCTGCTCTTTTTGAAGAAAAGAAGGAGCCTCCTAAAAAGGGAAGGATGAAGATCTTTATTTTAGTGCTGGCCGTTCTTTTAGGGGCTCTCTTCTGGCCGAAGCCGGTCATCAAGGGGGAAGCCATTTTGCAGGCGGAGCGGTTCGCGAGGATCGGTCTTTCCAGTCCCGGAATGCTCAAAGAGCTACTTCACCAGAAGGGTGATCGGGTGAAAAAAGGGGAAGTGATCGCCCGGTTTGAGAACCTGGACATCAAACAGCGTTTGGAGGAGAAGAAACTTGCTCTTGAGATTTTAAAGCTGGATAAGGACCGGCTTACGAAGAAGGCAGGGTTTCTGACGCAGGAGAAGGACCGCAGCAACATCCTCTTTGAGAACGGAGTGATCGGACAGACGGAACATGAACGTACCGTTTATGGACTTGAAGAGTTAGAGCAGACGGTTTCAATTAAGGCGAAAGAGATTGAATCCGCCGAGGCCGAGATCGGATTTCTCAAGACGCAAGTGGAAGCGTTGGAGCTCAAAGCGCCGTTTGACGGGATACTGCTTTCGGATCCGAGCGAACAGGTCGGAAGTCCGCTTAAGGAAGGGGAGTTCGTGCTCGAGTTCGCGGATCCGGACACGTATTTCCTTGAGATGTTGATTCTGGAAAACATGATCCCAAAAGTTTCGCTCGGCGATCCGGTCAAGGCGAAATTCAACGCATTCCGCGGAAAAATCTTTTCGGGCGAAGTGATCCGCATCGCGCCCCGGGCAAGAGACGAAGTCGAAAAGGTCTTCAAGATCAAGCATGTCGTTGCCTGCGCGATCCGTCTTAAAGAAATGCCTCCTGACATTAAATACGGAATGCGGGCGGAGGCGGAGATAACGCCTGCGAAGGGCGGGTGGCGGAAATGAATCCCAAGGAACTCCATGAGGAAAACGACCGGTCGTTTGAAAGCGAGCTTGCGATGCTCTTTCACAAGGTGAGCGATGGGCGGCGAATACAGGATTTGAGAGTGTCTTTAAATTCAGTCAAAGAAAGCATGTGCTGGTGTCTGCCAATCCAATTTGAACCCCAGGAGGAATCTTTTACTCTATGAAAGCTATCATTCTCGCCGCCGGTTTTGGAACAAGACTCTATCCACTTACGCGGAATATCCCGAAAGCGCTTTTAAAGCTTGGGGATAAGACGCTTCTTGATCATCTGGTCGGGAAGCTTGATCGTTTCCCGATCATTGATGAGATCGTCATCGTTAGCAGTAAACGTTTCTATCAAAATTTCAAGAGATGGAAGAAAAACGCCTTCTATCAAAAGCCGATCCGCGTCATCCATAACGGGGTCAATGATCCCGAGAAGCGCCTGGGGGCCGTGCGGGACCTGGAGTTGGCGCTCAGGTCGTCCAAGGGAACTCCTGAAAGTTTCCTCGTTTTCTGCGGGGATAATTATTTTGATTTCCCGATCGGGTATTTTCTGCTTCCGTGTCTGGGGCATTCCCGGTGCACGTTCATAGGTCTTTATGATGTCCGGGAGAAGGCTTTAGCGTCCCAATACGGCGTGGTTGAAATGAACGAGACCGGAAAGATCATCCGCTTTGACGAGAAACCGGCCGCTCCGGCCTCCACGAAGGTGAGTGTGGGTGTTTATCACATGTCCCCGGAAGCGCGCCTCAGGCTCCATGAGTACCTCGATATTGAAAAACGGAACCCCGATCGGATCGGAGATTTCTTTGCTTGGTTGACTGACAGGGAACCTGTTTTCGGGGTGGTTTTCGAAGGGGCATGGTTTGACATTGGCAGCAAGGAATCTTATGCAAAAGCCGCGAAACATGTTTGCCCTGCACCGATCCGTTAAAGCGGTATTTCTAATCGTTGCGTTAGCCGTGCTGAGCGGCTGCGGAACAACGCCGCTCCCTGTGCCGGTCTTTTCGGGTGATGTTCGCGATGAACGTATTAAATCCGTTGCTCAGGCCCCGCCCAGCCATCTCGCGACCGTGATGAAGTGCATTGCAGAGAACCTTGAGGAAAATGCCGGTCTCAAGATCGCCGGAGTGATTTCAGAAGAAGGGGAGTCTCCGTATGTTTTTGCGGCTCCTGAGAAGTCCGTCGGATTACTTGTGATACGAATCAAAGAGATCGGTATGGCTGACCCAGCCTCAGGAATTCGGATCACACTGCTCTTAAGAGTGTTCGATGCCGTGGGTGAGAATATCTATGCCAGAAGCATTACAGGTGTCTCTGGGGTCAATTCTTCTCAAAACCTGCCTCCCAGCATCGAAAAGGCGCTCCAGGCTGTCACGAAGGATGTTCTCCGCCAATACGCCAAAGATCCCGTTCTTCGTCCGCTTATCCTGAAATATAAGTTGGGTTCTTTGCTGAAGTTTAGCTAACACCCTTTGAGGAGAATATGAGTAAAGCGGTTGTAATTCTCGGGGCTGGAGCTTCGTCTGATTTTGGCGTACCGACTTTGCAGGGGATCTTCAAGGACAAGTGGGCGCGTCAATATCTTAAGCCGGATTCATTTCTCGCGCAGAAGTTGGACGAAATTTTTTGGGCTCCACGAGGTCATACCCTCGAATCCTCAGACCAATCTGTGACCATCGAAGAGATGCTTACCATATTGAGAGATTGGGAGAACGAACCTCACTGTAAGGAATGCCCGGAACTTAATCTTTTTTCCGAGTTTCGAAAGCGGCTATATGTCCTGATTATGCGTGCTGTCTTTGAGGGCAAATCGACTAAGGCGGCGCACCTTAACCCGTTAATACAAGTCTGCAACGAGAAATTCGAACAAGTTACATGGGCATCCTTTAATTGGGACTGCGTTTTTGATGCTTCATTCTGGTACTGGCAATCCTGGGCTGGTCCGGGATCAAGGTCGAATCCATCGTTGGCTATCTCCATAGATAATTGGTACGGAGGATGGTCAAAGCATCTCTTTTTGAAGCTCCACGGTGGGATCAACTGGTGGATGATAAAGAACCGGCTGACCTATGTGCGCTTTGCGTCCTCGGGTGACTTGGCAAGGAAATGGAATGAATATTCAAAAGCTCCAAATTCCCCCGATCAGCCGGTTATTTTGGAACCCAGCGCTTATAAATATTGTGGCGACTTTTACAAGCTGCTTGAGCCCCAGTGGAGCAAATTTTTCGAGCGGCTATGTGAAGCTGATTGCATTATCATAATAGGATATTCGCTGCCGGAAGGAGATGCGCAAGCGAGATCGAAAATGATGACCGCTTTTAACATTAATAAAAAATGCAAATGGCTTCTTATTGATCCTTCCGAATCGACATGTGCCCGGTTTGTCCGTCTCTTGGGTCAGAAGTCATTGACGGTATTGAGAAAAGGGCTGGCGGGATTCAATCATGATGTCCGCGCTAATTTGCAGCAAGCTTTTCCTGATGTTGATTTTTCAGAAGTCCGTAAGAAAGCACATTCAAGTTGTCGCTATTAGCCCAGAAAGCGAGATTCCATTTCAGAATCGCTGATCTCCCCACAGGTGCTACAAGGACAACCATGTGGTACATAAGGTAAAAAAGCCAGATACGGCTTTTACCTACTGCATGAAGGTGCTTTTACCCCACCCGATTAAGGACAGGAAGCGGCTTCCTGTCCGCTAAAGAAGCAATTTCTAGTTGAATCTAGATTGGCATTTCCGTAGGGAGATATTTATTTTGTAAATTCTAGCCCGCCCCCTTGTTTTTCGATATTTTAAAAGCGTATACTTAGGGATCATCAGGTTTTTGGTCTGGGATCTAGACTTCCAAGGACTTAGTGATCTTGCTCGTCTGGTTGTGGTATCGAAGCTATTGGAGGAAGGAGGGGCGGTTATGGGGTTTAATATCATTCAAGTAGTCCAGGGACTTGTAGCCCCAGAGATCCAAGCGATCAAAGTTCAGGTTTCATCGTTGGAACAGGCGGAGGGAGAGTTGAAAAGCGGCGATGCTAAGCTCCATGAGAAAATAGAGGCTCTTGATCGACGGATTTCGGGACTTGAGGGTTTAATAAAGGGGCTTGAGCCCGCATTGAAAATTCAACTTGAAAATTTAATCTTAAGAAACCAAGTATTAAGTAAAAAGAGGAGATTTTTCTTAATGCCTCTTTAATCATAAGGACTTTAGATGCGGAATCAGGCTCATTAAGAACGGCTTGGGTTCATCATCCAAGGTTTAAAAACTCATCGCTTTCTTATAAAATCCCGCTTGAATTAAAGCGGCCAAATTTGAAAAGTGGAATTGATGATTTACCTCGCCCTCCACCACACTATATAATCCACAAAGGTTAACTTCGAAGAATTACGGCTTAAAGGGGATGCCATGTCAAATCAGAAACAATCGCTGGAAGACGTCAGGAGAGATATCGATCTGATTGTAAAGGCCATGACCTCCGAGTCGCCTCTAAGCTTTACCTTTATTCATTGGAAGATTGAAGAAAAAAAGGCTAGCAAGCTACCCGGACTTATTGCTGGTGCGGCAATAGGTGGTTTAGTGGGAGAGATGATTTTTGGTGGTACGCTCATTTCTTCAAGTTCATGTAGCTATTCAGGCGAATTGGGTATTTTAATCCTTACCCAGACGAAAATTATCATCGGTCATTTCGAAGCGCCATTTCCGTCGGCCGACGGGAAAATAATCCCCGAGCATCTGGCATTGTTTCGGAAGAGGCTCGACTCCAATGCGGTTGATCGCAAGGAGTTTCCTATTTTTCGGGCCCAGCTTTCACGGTCAACGGCTTCGGGTTCAATCGTAAATCTAGTGTGCGGAGCAGAGGAAATTTCTTTCAAGAAGTCGTACTTGCATGTGAACAATGCTGTCTATGGACTGCCAAGCACAGCAGACATTTATAGCCAAATCATGCAAATGGGAACATTGATCACACCATCGGAATGCATTGCGAAATTGCAGCGCGGAGAGAATGCGCTTTCTAAGGATCAATTCGCCGAGATCGAAAACGATGACGCCTACATGACGAAACTGTTCTGGGCGATTGTGAAACATCGGGATCGTGATGTCTTGGTGCGGAACTTTCGCTGTCAGGATCTTTCCGTAAGGAACGAACTGGAGGCGCTTATCAAGTCTTCTTTCGGCAAGGTGCTTAGAAAATCGATCAAATACGGGGTGCTGACGGTTGCTGGAAGCGTCGGTGCTATTGTTGGCATTCATGACGAGGGTTATGGCTTTGTGTTTTTTGTATGCTTGGTCTTCACTCTGATAACAATAACCCTGGGTATCAGGTCTGTTCGTGACGCGAAGTGGGTTCTCCGGTGCCGCAGCTTTTTTAGCAGTGAATCTATTAATCCGTGAAATTATCTCAGGAGAAGAAAAAACGAGATGGTGAGAATACTGCTGCGAAAATGCTTAAGGCCGCGAGGTCGGGGGATATGGCTACGGTTAACGTTATGATTAAGAGCGGCGTGGGCGATGAGTAACGGAAATAACTCGATCGTGGCCATGCTCCGCGCCGCCGGGGCGAAGGAGTGAAAGTATGGGCGAAATGAAGCGGACCATACAGAAAAGAAACTATGTTTGGGCCGCAGTTATTGCAACGACTATTATCTTGGTAAATCCCGGATATTCTCCGGCTTTAGAACCTCCCACAAAAATACAGACGCCGGATGCAAAAAGTCTCTACGAAGATTTTTTGGAAAAATATCCGTCTGATCAGGACCGTCGGTTTGCCATCGAAGATATCACAGATCAAAACCTGTTAGTTGAAATCGCTCTCAACGATAAGTACTGCTGGGCTAGAGATGAGGCTGTTAAAAAAATGACAGATCAAAAAATATTGGCCAAGATCGCCGACGAAGATAAAAATCTTCGTGTTTGCCTGAGTGCGGTCAGCAATATAACGGATCTGAAATTGTTGGAGAAATTCGCTGCTGACGGCCGTAAGAATAAGGAGCTTCGCTGGCAGGCGAGTTATACGGCGGATATGCTAGACGATCTGACAAGCGAAATTGATAACGGGCATCCTCTCTTGAAATTACGTAAAACTGTCAAAGAGCTCGCGGATCTCAAACATTGGGGCGACAGAGTTAAAGTGAACATCTCTCCGAATGTGACAGATAAACATTACGGAGACCTTTCAGTTCGCACGTACACCGTCACAGGCCGGGATATCGAAGTTTCGATAAAGTGGACGGACGGAACGGAAAAGCCAGTCCGTGAGGTCAAAGCGAAATGGGAATCCTCCTTCCCGTCAGTTGTTGAAATAGCCTATTTCGAGGAGGATGGATTTCTTGCGCCCGAGACACCTATCTCGGATATCATTATAAAATTTTTTAACGAAGTGCAGTTCACGCAGGCCGAACTTGCTGTTTTGACGGAAAATAAATATGCGCCGGAATTATGGCATGCCGCGGTCGGACGATTAAAGGATCAATCATTATTGGCTAAGATTGCCGTTGAGAACCAGGATCCGTCTGTCCGTAAGGAGGCCGCCGGAAAGATAACGGATCAAACCCGGCTGACTGAGGTGGCTCTTGCGACAAAGGATTTCGCTGTGAGCGAAGAGGCGATTAAAAAGATAACGGATCAAAGCTTGCTGGCCCGGATCGGTACTGAAACCAAGAATTTCTTTTCCCGGATACATGCATTTAAAAAAATGACGGATCAGAGATTGTTGGCGAAAATAGTTCTTGAAGATAAGGATAGCGATGATCGCAAAGGTGCCCTTGATCGCCTCACTGACCAAAGCTTGCTAGAAAAAATAGCGGTTGATGCGGAAGATCCGGAGATTGGCCGGCTTGCAAGTGTAAAAATAACGGATCCCAACATACTGGCCCAACTTTCTGCGGATAAAAAACGGCGTGACGACTTTATTTTTAAAACCAAGTTATTAAAAGCTGTCCCGATATTTATTTTGGCGATAGGTGTGTTGGGTGTGATCCTCAAATTCTCAAGGAAGAAAAAATAGTGCACAGGCTGCGCGCTGCCAGGGCAAAGAGTGGCGGCCAGCCATTATCAATACCACCGCAGTTTCAAAGTTGGAGGCAAGGGTGAGATTCTTTAAAGTTCGCGGACCACGGGCAGTTTTTTTTATTTTTCCGATCTTGTTTTTTGGCGCCTCTGTTCTATTTGCCGGCGGAGAAACGCAGAAGGCGAAAGCCGGTGACTCCCGTTTTACAGCCACAGTCGAAAAGGCCTTTTTTGTTCCGGGGTTCCAGACGGTGGCGTACGCGAAGAAAATGGCAGATGGGCAGTTTGCCGTAGCGACAGGCCAGGGAAGGGTCATTGGATTGCCGGAAATCATGACGCCTGAGCAGCGGGGGCTGGCAAGCCGGTTGCTTGAATCCGGGAAGATCATTATGCTGATCGATCCGGAAATGCTGGCCAGTGACCGGTCTTTTGGTCTAGAAATGGCGGCGGTCTATAAGCTTAAAGAAAACATCTGCGGAGACTCTTCGGATAACATCACGATCAAGTATCCCCAGCTTAATGGCATTCGGTCCGACTCGCTCCGTGTTGCTTTTCGGGAGCTTTACCAACAAGAGCGCCTTGCGAGGGCCGATGACGCTGGAACAAGGGCTCTACGCGGGGATCTGACAGGCTATGCGCATTTGATTGGCTTTTTGACCGACGATGATCAGTTAGTGCGTCAAAAGGCGGCCTCCGTTCTGGAGGCAATCCATTGGACTTCTGACAGCGTCAGGGATCGCGTGGTTTATTTTCTCGCAAAAAATGACCTGGCGGGCTGTGCCCATATCGGCGAACCCGCCAAAGTGCCGTTAGATGCCATGCTCAAGGATCCCAATTTGGGGCAGGCGGCCGCAAAGGTTTTGAAAATGATCGCAAGCGGCAGCTTTGCGGGAGAAAAACTTACGGACCAGAAGAAACTGGTCAAAATCGCCATAGAGGATCAGGACCCGGATGTTCGCAGTGAAGCGGTCAAAAAACTTACGGATCAAAATAGTCTGGCAGAAGTTGCGCTCGCGAGCAAAGATCCGGATATGGTTAGCGGAGCCGTTCGCAAGATTACGGATCAGAACCTTCTCTTCAAAATTGCTACGGAGAAGGAAAACCTTGGGGCTCTTGACAGCCTCACGGATCAGGATCTTTTGTCAAAAATTGCTGTGGGGCCCACTGCCGCCAGCGGGTACGCCAATCTAAATTCCAAGGCCGTTGAAAAAATTGCGGATCAAAACCGGCTGTTCGGGATTGCCATGAAAGGCGAAAATGCAAGCGCTCGGGCGACGGCCGTCACAAAACTCTCAGATCAGAAATTCCTGGCGAAGATCGCGGTTGAAAATAAGGATGCGTTTGTTCGCAAAGCCGCCGTCGAGAAGCTTACCGATCTAAGCTTATTGACCACGATCGCTTTGAAAGATGAAGGGGCGTCCGTGCGGGGGGCAGCGATCTTGAAAATCAAAGACCCGAAGGCGTTGGCCCAGGCGGCAATTGAGGACAAGGACACGGATAACCGTATCAGTGCGGTATTAAATCTGACGGATTGCGAATGGCTCAATAAAGTCTCAAGTGCTTCCAGAGATGGCGAGATCGATCTGCTTGCCCGTTGCGCGGCGGATATCAACTGCGGCCTTTCGCGCCGCACTGATAATCCGCGGCCCCTTTTCCGGTTGCGTCGAGCCATTCATGAAGTGGCGAAACGGAAGCGTTTGAGCGGCGAGAAGGTTGAAATATCGACCGCTCGGGTTTTTGAATCCTACGCTGATAGATCCAGCGGTCGGACTGGCTCCGCCCATGGAAGGTCTATAGATGTGAAAGTGCTATGGACAGATCCGGCGGCAAAGAAAGACAGCCTCAGTGCGGAATGGGATGTGAAATTTCCTGGAGCGATCGGGGCAACGAATGTTTTTGTTGAGACCGAGATGCCGATCGAAGGGGTTATTGCGAGCTTTCTAAAGGCCACGAAATGTTCCAATGAGGATCTGAAGTTTTTTGCGGCGAATAAACTTGTTCCGGAATTGAGGCTTGCGGCGATCGGCGCGTTGGATGAGCCGTCGTTGCTGGCAAAGATCGCTATGGAAAATAAAGACTCTGATGTTCGTAACGCGGCCATTAAAAAGGTGGAAGATCAAAAAATATTATTCAAAATTTCTGTTAAGGATAAAGATCCTAATGTTCGTAGGGCCGCCGTGGAAAAACTCACCGACGAAAACTTTCTTTCTAGCATCGCCGTTAAAGATAAGGACTCGGACGTTCGGTGGGTTGCTGTTAGCCAAATTAAAGATCAAAAGATGCTGGCCGGTGTTGCGGTTAAAAATAAGTACGCAGATTCCCGAAAGGCGGCGGTCGAAAAGCTCTTGGATCAAAGCCTGCTGGCGAAGATCGCCATTAAAGACAAAGACGAGGATGTCCGTCTTGCAGCCAAAGAAAAAGTGACGGAGCAGGTGCTGCTGGACAAGATCGAAAGAAGCTGGGGATTCCGTCATCAGGTTGATATCGTTTTTTTTATAATCAAGGCGCTTGCAGTGATCGCTTTGCCGTTCTTTCTTTTTAATCTGTTGGTGAAAGGCAGGGGGGCGAGCAGGAAATGCAAAGTGAGCAGCACTGCAACGGCACCGGTCTCCAGGGACAATCATGAGACGTTGGTCAAATCTGTGCAGGCCAAGATGACGGAAGAGAAGCCCGCGGCTGTTCCAATCCCTTGGGATTATATCCGGAAAGCGTCGGCTCAAAATGATGATTTTTTTGATGAGCATAAGACTTTTTTGCCTGGACTTTTCTCGCATGTGAAGGGAGCGGGCCGTGATCCGGTTTTGATGCTTGTGGCATTTGAACAAGAGAAGTGGCGTGCGCTCCTGGCACTTCTTTACAAGAAGCCGCAAAGCATGTATCTCACCCCCGAGACATTTGCCCTCGGAATGCCGAAGATCGAGAGTAATGGATATTGCGACGTCTATGTTGCCCCGAAAGTCAGCGGACAGGAGATGAGCACCGGCATTTATGGGCTCGAACGGGAATGGCTTGTGTCAGAGCTTTACTGGGTGCAGGGGCTGCCGCCGGCTTTCATCAAACAAGTGAAGGAAGAGAAAAAGCCCGGCAGTTTTGACGTGGTTGTCTTTGGAGCGGGCGGAATGTGCGTGAGGCATATGCCGATTTCTGCTGATGTTAAGGTTGAAGAAAAAAAACAGGTTAAGACGACCCCGGGATTGGAAGAGTTAAAAGCCATCTTCGCCCGCACCTATAGGGACGGGCAGGTTTTTTCCGGGGCGATCCGCGCAGCCGGCTACAGGTTCATTGAAGAGACGCCGTGGGGGTCCGTCGTGATGGAAAGAGGCGATGACAAGTTCATTCTCGGTATCCAAAACGGCGGGGTGCGCAGTCTGATTTACAGATGTGAAAAATTGAACCTTTCCGTGGATTTGGTGGTGGACGGAAGAAAAGTTTTCTGATCCTGTCATCCGTGGCGAAAAGCCGGATGAGTTCTTATAGGGCAACATCTACCACCCCGAAGGCGAATACACCTTGAAACCAAAGGAGAAAAGCATCGATCGTGGATTTATCAGGCGCAACACTCGCCTCACAATAAAGATTTGTTTCATCTCGAAATTGTCGCTGAAGAAATAAAGGGCTTAAAAGAAAACGAGAGTTGCAAAATATATTTAGATCGAGATTTCAGGGAAGAATCGATACGCGTTGTGCAATGATCCAACAGGACAGCAAGTCGTCTTTTATGCAAAAGAAGACATTCGACCGTCACTCTAGAAAAATCATCCAATTCTCCTTGAAACTTTTTCCATACGAGTAGAGACTCTACGCTGTAAATAGACTGGGAGCCCGGCCGACGCAAGTTATCTATCATCACGGTACCCGGTACCATTCGACGTTCGAAAAAGGATGGCCATTTCATGATCGAAAAAAACAAGATCGATAGCAGTTTTCTTCAAGTCGGAGGATCGTGTGTGCTATCCAGCTATGCGGTTGCCGCCAATTATTTTACAGGTCTTCCGGGAGAGGTGTTCTTTGAGGATTATTGCAGGCATTTCGGAATCGTTTTTTTAAGCGCGGAGAATGCCGAAGAGCTTTATGTGCCGCACTTTGTGAGGGAATATCACACGAGAGGTTGCGAGGGGTATAAGGTGATTATCGATCTTCACAACCAATCTGAGACAAAATCATTCAAACGTTGCCGGGAGGTGTTCGCAGCAAAATTCATAGGGGACACTTGTTCTCAAGAAAAGGATATTTTGACTAACCTCAGAGAAGAAGCCTTGTTGAATGTGACATTTGAAGTTGGTTCTGGTTTTTGTCACTCTGTGACGGTATGGTGCGATGGCTCAGTCTTGTATTGCCGAGACACTAACTTCCGAGGAACGCGAATCATTTCCGGGCTCAAAGATCTTGGGAAGTTGCGGGATTCAGTTTTGTATCAAAAAAAATAGAACATGGCAAAACGGTACCTGGATACCGCGGTGCTATGGCGTTACCCTGGTGGCACGTAAAGTGGACGAAAATTAGCCGGCCCCACGGTACTCGGGACCATTCAGAAATAGAGGAGGCGCGTGATATGGAAGAGGTCGCTTATCGGGGGTTCCAGATTCAACCGGCACCGCACCAGCTTTTGGAGACAGGCCAGTGGACAACCGATGTGTCGATAGCCAAGGATCATGGTTCTGGGTATGTCAGCCGAGATTTTAGCGCTAGAAACACTTTTGCGTTACGCCAAGAAGCTATAACTGCTTGTGTTGATTTTGGAAGGAAAATTATTGATGGGGAAATATCGGGTCTAACCGTTGCCGATTTGTAGATAAGCAGGACAGTGCCAGCACGCTTTAACAATGGGATTTTAAATGGAGAGTTATGAATAAACGCAAACATGTAAAAATCACATTTAAAGGATATGGCAGAAAGTGGAGGAATTTCAAAGTCTATTATTTTGGTCCCCGTCCTAAAATGATTCGTGATGATGGTGGGTTCACTTCCGGAAAAAATATTCTCGAGGCCCTCGAAGCTCGATTCAAGAAATTCAGCCTTATTCTTTGTGACTCCAAGTCAAAAGTTCTTAAAAGAGGAAAAGCGTTCCAAGTGCTCCTTTCTCTTGGCGATTTGAGACAGATGAATTCCGCGTTAATTAATAGAAAGAAAGATGTGACTCAGCGTGCAATAGCAGCCACCTTTTCTCTTATTTTCCCGAAGTACTTCCAAGAGGGAAGTCGGTTGTTTAGTTACGAAGACGGTCTATTCGCGGGCATTCTCACTAATCATTTTATGCCTACTCGTTTGTCAAAACAGGACAAAAATGCTATCGCGAATTTCATACCAAAATTTATCGCAAGTGGTGTTTCAAAAAATGCTTTGGCAAATAAACTGAAGACGAGCGTGGAATTGAAAGTCTTGCAGCAACTGGCAAAGGATTTGGAGCGGCGTATTCGCAAAGATAAAGCAGAGGCCGTATGGCAGGATTATTTGAAGCAAAATATCCTTCTTATTCAACAGGGTTATATCGAGCTTATACCTAAAGCGAACATTGGCCTCGTTGGGACCGCTTATCCGGATTTCTTATTAGTTACATGCGATGGGTATCTTGATATTCTTGAAATCAAAACTCCATTTACACAGCTTCTTTTAGAAGATAAGAGCCATAAAAACTTTTACTGGAGCGGGGATATATCGAAGGCTATTGCTCAAGTCGAAAACTATATTCAGGCGATTGCGGAGATGGGGGATGCAGTAAGGAATAAGGTGAAAGATATATTCGGCATCGATTTGAGAGTTATTAAGCCCAGGGGTATTATTTTTGCGGGCAACTCAGACCAATTTGAGGGTAAGAAATTGATCCAGGATGATTTTCGTTTGCTGAGTCAAGGTCTGAAGAATGTAACAATCGTGCCTTATGACGAACTTCTAATTCGTTTGCAGAATTATATAACTGTTTTGAGCGGCATAAACAAAAAGAATCCTGCTGTGAAGGGGGCCCGATGACTCTGATAGGTGAAGGTATGGATATTTTTGAGCAAAAAGCGTTAATTAATCTTTGGAAGGATGCGATGTTGAGACTCGAGGCGTTAACGATCAACTTTTACCAAGAGAAACACCACGAAGAATGTTTGCAAAGCATCACAAAAAGCATCGAGCAATCGCCGAGCCTGACTTTCCAAAAACAGCGGACAATGCAAGATATCATCTTAAAGGATTTCCTAAGAGTTCATTCCGCGTATGGCAAAGCTGATAAAGAAGTTCAACTTAACGAGCTGATTATTTTGAAAGCCCGCGAAGAGATTGCTTATATCGAATCTAAGCTTTCCAAGTCATTTTCAGAAAAGCTTAAAGAGGCGTGGCTTCTCACGAGCAATAGCTGATGAAAGGTCCCCGGAGGATTTATGTGTAGAAAACGATGTGGCCGATGCCGAGAAGTAAAAGACAGCGTAGGTCCAAAGATCGTGACGAAAGTTATGCATGGGTCCAGCGCGGAAGTTTTTATAACAAAGATTTTGTGCGCCGAGTGCTATGAGAAATTAAAGGATAGCAAATTTCTGGATTGAAAAGAACTGTGCCAGGCACCTCGGAGGTAGGTAAGGTGAGCCAAAAGTGGTTGTTCCTGCGGCAACAAAGTGGTGCCGTGGTGTGCCCGATGCCATTTGATAGTATCTGAAAAATGAAAATACCGCTTTATCTTTCATGCCCAGAATGCGAAACGAAGCAGTATGTTTGGATTCTGCTTCACGACGATGAGGTGAATTATATATGCAAAAATCAAGCTTGTTTGCACAATCGCAGCGCTACCTTTTCAGTGGAGACTATGCGCTTGGGTTGGCGACTAATCCTCCGAAGCCAATATGAACTCGTTGAAACAAAAGATTATGCATTGTCTATTGTTATGTCGGCATGTGCTTTTGATGTTGATGTGTCAAGATTGAACATCAAGTGGCAAGGGATAAAAGAGCTCGAAAAGGGGAGAATGTACGACTCGATAATTCTTGAACAGGAATTGCTTAAGCATCGGAAAACCATCGAAAAATTAAAAAACACAGGAAAGCTTTTGAGTCCAAAAGGCTTTGATGGCTACGTGAAAGATTCAAAGAAGTATCAGGAATCTATATCATCTGGTTTTGATAATATCGATTTAGATAATCCAGCGAAATCGTTCATCAAAGAGCTGTTTTACCCGCGGAACGAAATACTTCACAGATGTAAAGCCATTTATACTAAGGAACAAGCGCAGAGTTGTCATAATACTGCTCGATTAGGTCTCAATATCTTGTGGGACATGGATTTGGATCGCCGATCAAAAAATGCATAAACCGGACGATGTATCACAAAGCAATTGTCAAAATCGGACGCTGCCCTGCGGGGGACAGGTTGAACGTAAACCCGACGCCTGCCGACCGGTCGGGGTAATGGGTTAATGAATTCGAAATGGTTGCTCTTTTTGTGCTGCGATGTCGCAATTTAGTCGGAAAGCGACATGACGTTGTCGCGCCTGCCTTGTAAGATTCCCCCCTAAAGATTTGTCAGGAAAAGTCGGTGTTTTAGTGGCCATTCCTTGGTATAATTTGGTCAATTTTCACAGGACAATTTGGCATCTCCAATCATGGAAATTATCAATGACTGACAAATGGCTTACGATAGAACAGATTGCTGATTATCTCCAGGTGTCACGGGAGAAGATCTATCGGCTCTGTCAAAAAGGCAAAATGCCTGCTTCTAAGGTGGGTGGACAGTGGCGGTATGATCTTAAAGAAGTTGATGCGTGGGTTCGGCGGCAACGCCCTAAAGCATTACAATGAGGCTAGTGACAAAATGAATTCGATGGCGCAAGAAAAGCAGGTTGTCTCGAAGAAGAGGGTGGCTGATCACGGCGAGGTATTTACCGGGAAGCGCGAGGTCAATGTAATGCTCGATTTGGTGAAGCAAGAAACGGAGAGGATCGAATCTCGATTTTTGGAGCCGGCTTGTGGGACGGGGAATTTCTTGGCGGAAGTATTAGAAAGAAAGCTGCATGTTGTTGAAACCCGCTATGGTAAAAGCCAGCTGGAGTATGAACGGAATGCAATTGTTGCCCTATCCAGCCTCTACGGCATCGACATCCTAGAGGATAATGTGATGGAATGTCGCAAGCGTCTCTCAGATATATTTGATCAGAAGCACACCTGTCTTTTCAAAGAAAAAGCTAAGCAAGAATGCTGTCATGCCGCGCGGTACATCCTTCAAAAAAATATCATATGGGGCGATGCGCTCGATTTGAAGACGGCAGACAAGCATAACAAGCCGATCGTTTTTTCAGAGTGGTCTCCCGTTAACGGAAGCATGCTTAAGCGTCGGGATTTCTGCTTTTCGCATCTGCTTGCCCACGGCAAAAAGACCGAAGACCGTTCCCAGCTTTGTTTTTCCGATCTCGGCGAAGACGTTTTTATTCCCGAACCAGTAAAAGAATATCCTTTGACTCATTTTTTAAAGGTCGCCGATGCTGAAAAATAGCGGTTACAACCCGGATGTGTTGTCTTGCCTAGCCAACTTGAGCAGCGACGAAGTTTTTACGCCGCCGCAATTAGCTAATCAAATATTAGACATGTTCCCGGAAGAAATCTGGAGTGATAAAAACGCACGATTTCTTGATCCTTTCTGTAAGTCCGGCGTCTTTCTTCGGGAAATTGCCAAGCGGTTGAATGTTGGATTGGAGAAAGAAATGCCAAACCAACAGAAAAGAATAAATTATATTTTTAAAAACCAAATTTTTGGAATTGCCATCACAGAAATGACAGCTTTGCTTTCCCGAAGATCGCTTTACTGCTCTAAAAAAGCCAATGGAAAATATTCCGCATGCGATTCTTTCGATGATTTGCAGGGCAACATTCGCTTTAAGCGAATTGAGCACACATGGAGAGGTATAGAGTGCGCTTTTTGTGGAGCTAGCAAACAAGAATATGACCGGGGAAGTGAATTAGAAACACATGCTTACCAATTCCTTCATACTGAGAAACCAGAGGAGATATTTAATATGAAATTTGATGTTATTATTGGAAATCCACCGTATCAGTTAAGTGATAGTGGAGCAAAGGCAAGCGCCTCTCCTATTTATCACTTATTTGTGCAACAAGCAAAGAAACTCAATCCTCGCTTTCTCACAATGATCATTCCTTCACGTTGGTTTTCCGGCGGAAAGGGATTAGATGCTTTCAGAGGGGAAATGCTCAATGATAATCGCTTGCGGACAATCGTTGATTTCCCGAACTCAGCTGATTGCTTTCCAGGGGTTGATTTAAGCGGAGGAGTTTGCTATTTCCTGTGGGATAGGGATAACCGAGGCGATTGTAAAATTACAACATCTATTGAAGGCAACATCTCCACGATGAAACGCCCGTTGCTGGAAAAGGGCTTTGAAACATTTATCCGGTATAATGAGGCAGTTTCGATCCTGCACAAAATATTCAAACATAAGGAAAAAAGTTTTAGCAATATAGTTAGCGCAAGAAAGCCATTTGGTTTTTCGACAGATTTTAAAGATTTCAAGGAAAAAGAGGGTGCGAATAGCGTAAAAATAACGTCCTATAATAAAACAGGGTTTGTTAAGCGCTCCCAAATTTTACAAAACAGCACGTGGGTGGACAAATACAAAGTATATATTTCCATGGCTTACGGTGAAAGAATAGCGTCATCATATTGGGTTTTGGGCAAGCCTTTTTTGGGGGAGCCTGGAACTTGCTGTTCTGAAACATATCTTGTTATTGGGCCTTGTTCTTCAAAAAAAGAAGCCCATAACATGATGAGCTATATCCGATGTCGTTTTTTTAGATTTTTAGTATTGTTGAATAAGCCCACCCAACACGCAACAAGTAAGGTCTACGCCTTTGCCCCCATGCAGGACTTCAGCAAGCCCTGGACTGACGAAATGCTTTACAAGAAATATGGCTTAACCAAAGACGAAATAGCTTTTATTGAATCAATGGTTTGTCCAATGGAGGCGGATGATGAGTGATGAGTTTTTTCCTCAACGGCCAGATTCCAAGCCGACTATCTATGCCTACGAGGACACACACCCGCAATACAAGGGCTTGCTGAAAGTTGGCTATACCACCTTAGATGTCCAAACGAGACTGGCGCAACAATACCCCACTCTTCGTCCCGGGAAATTGCCGTACAAGATTTTGCTCGAAGAATCCGCCATGCGAAATGATGGAACAATTTTTACTGATCATGAAATTCATCGTTATTTAAAAGGCGGAGGCATAAAAAATCCAGGAGGTGAATGGTTTAAGTGTCCCGTTGATAAAGTGAAAGCGGCGGTAATTGCTGTCCGAACTGGACAGGAAAATGAAGATAACCGTTCCCTTGATTTCATAATGAGACCTGAGCAGATAGAGGCGGTAGAAAAAACTGCCGCATACTTTAAAAATATAAGAAAAGAAAAACCGGGTAAACCCCCACATTTTTTATGGAACGCAAAAATGCGATTCGGCAAAACCTTCGCTGCCTATCAGCTCGCAAAAAAGATGGACTGGCGCAAAGTGCTGGTTCTTACTTTTAAGCCTGCCGTACAAAGCGCATGGGAAGAAGACTTGAAATGCCACATTGATTTCAAAGGCTGGCAGTTTATTTCACCCGGGGGTCTGGCCTTTGGGCAGATTCATAAAAATAGACCGTTCGTTTGCTTTGGTTCTTTTCAAGATTTTCTCGGAAAGAACAAAAGCACGGGGGGGATAAAGACCAAAAACGAATGGGTTCATGCGACCAATTGGGATTGCGTCATTCTTGATGAATATCATTACGGGGCGTGGCGGGAAAGCGCCAAAGAACTATTTGAAGCAGAAGACAAAAAAGAAGTCGAATTTGGAGAAGGTGCTGGCATCGAAGATTTTGACGAAGATATTGTGCCAATTACAACAAATGCCTATCTCTATCTTTCCGGCACACCATTCCGAGCTATTGCTTCGGGTGAATTCATCGAAGAGCAGATTTTTAATTGGACATATTCTGATGAGCAGAGGGCCAAGCAAGAATGGAAGAGCAAGGATAATCCATACGCACCATTGCCTCGCATGGTGCTTTTAACTTATCAGCTTCCAGATTCGGTTCGAAAAATCGCAATGCAAGGAGAGTTTGACGAGTTCGACCTCAACGTCTTTTTTGCGGCGGAAGGAGTTAAAGAAAAGGCGAAATTCAAATATCTAGAGGAAGTGCAAAAATGGCTAGATCTGATTCGTGGAGCGTTTTTAGAAACCACCATTGATAATCTGAAATTAGGGGCCAGCAAGCCACCGATGCCATTCTCAGACATCCGTTTGTTAAACGTGTTATCTCACACTCTATGGTTTATGGGCAGCGTATCCTCTTGCCATGCTATGCGCAATCTTCTTGAGCAGAAGCAGAATACGTTTTACCACGATTACAAAATTATAGTGGCTGCTGGGTCCAGTGCTGGCATCGGCGTAGATGCATTGCCTCCCGTACAGGAGGCCATGGACGATCCTTTGAAAACAAAAACAATCACACTGTCCTGTGGCAAGCTGACGACCGGGGTTACTGTCAGACCGTGGGCTGGTATTTTTATGCTTCGCAATCTAACCACCCCCGAGACATATTTTCAAGCTGCATTTCGCGTGCAATCCCCCTGGGCTATTAGAAATCCTGATAGCATTACGCCTAACCAAGAACAAGTCATCAAAGAGGAATGCTATGTTTTTGACTTTGCGCCGGACAGGGCCTTGCGGCAGATTGCTGATTACAGCTGCCGACTAAATGTTAATGAATCGAATCCAGAGAAAAAGGTCGAGGAGTTCATCAAATTTTTGCCCGTGCTGGCCTACGACGGTAGTTCTATGAAGCAGATTGATGCCGCCGGGATCTTAGACATGGCCATGAGTGGCACGACCGCAACTTTACTTGCCCGCCGATGGGAAAGCGCCTTATTAGTGAATGTGGACAACAGCACCTTGCAGCGGTTGATGAACAACAAGGCCGCGATGGAAGCGCTTATGAGCATTGAAGGTTTTCGTAACCTGAATCAGGACATAGAAACAATTATCAATAAGTCGGAGGCAGTGAGTAAGGCGAAGAAAGAAGCTAACGACAAAGAGATGTCCGCTAAAAAGAAAAAGGAACTTTCCGAAGAGGAAAAAGAATACAAAAGTTTGCGCAAGCAGATTCAAGAAAAGCTGATCAAGTTTGCCACGCGTGTTCCTGTTTTTATGTATTTGACCGATTATCGAGAACGGTGTCTTAAGGATGTGATTACCCAACTTGAGCCCGGGCTGTTCAAGAAGGTTACTGGCTTGACCGTGAAAGACTTCGAATTGCTTGTAAGTCTTAATGTGTTTAACAGCGCTCTGATGAACGATGCAGTTTATAAATTCAAACGATATGAAGATTCCAGCTTGGCATACATTGGGATAAACAAGCATGAAGGCGAAGATCTGGGCCTTTATGATACGGTTTTAACGTCAAAGGATTATGTCGGAACATTCGAAAATATACCGTAATGAGTAAGGGGAATAATTAACATGGGATTTTTGTAGAAGGGGAAGCTGGATGAGGCGTTTGAATGGGTGAGGTAAGGAAAAGAACCTTTGAAAGTTCGATCGACGCGTTGAGAACCGTCTATTATGTTGTCATTGGCCTTGCCATTACAGAAGCGTTAAATAGAACCTTTTGACGGGCGTCAATTATTATTTCTCTCTGGCGACAATTAGAAGTACCGGTCTTTGATACAAAAATAGTAGCAGTAGTGCTTTCTCTTTCTTTTTTTGCTTCTTTTTTTCTTTCT
>CAIJHQ010000051.1 GCA_903820505.1 Candidatus Omnitrophota bacterium | reverse complement strand
TCACAGCCATTGCCAAGGCCGATCCCACCAAGTCTGCCAACGCCGCGGTTACAGTGAGCGTTCTACCACCCGTGGCCGCCTTCAAGTTCTCCCCGGGCGCGCCTTCGGCTGGAAAGGCGGTGAGTTTTACAGACACTTCGACCGGGGCCCCGGCTTCATGGTCGTGGAACTTTGGGGACGGATCAACCAGTACAATCCGGAATACGACTCACAATTATAGCAAAGCAGGCAGTTACAAAGTGACCCTCAAACTCAACTTTAACAGTACCTATAAACTTATTAAGCGATTTCAGTAGTATAGACCACCACTTGACTTTCTTGGCACTACATTTCCCGGTCTTTGAAAACCGAATCATAGTTCGCGGATAGTCGGAGGGATCGCCACGCCAACGGCTTGGAACACCTTGCCGCAGGTGCCCTTGCACTGGCTGCGCACGGCCAGGCGTTTTCCGTCTTCTTCGATCACGGTCTCGGTGAGGGCTTTGAGGTCTAATTTGATGTCCGTCCACTCAAAGCTGTGCCCGGAGTTCTCCAGGCGGCGGTAGAGTTCCTTCTTGAGCATGAGGGCGAGAAAGCTGCAAAAAACGTGGCCCCTTATGGTTTCATCAAGGCGATGATAGACGGGACGGGTCTCCAGAATCGATTTCATGTCCCGGAATGTATGCTCCACCTGCCATAATTCTTTGTATTTCAATGCCACATTCCCGGCGGACAAGCGGGTGTTAGTCCTCAGAACCCATTTGCCGTCAAACATTGCTTCCTGTTCGACTTTTTCGCGGTCGATGCTCGCACTGTTCTTTTCGATCTTGAGATAGCGCCGGTATCCTTTGTTGCCGACAAGGGATTTAGGGCCACTTTTTAGTTGTTCTTCAAGGGAGGCTAAGATGGATTCCCGGTCGGCCGCGTCTTTTCGGGCCTGTTTGGAGTTAACACAGACGATATAGCGACGGTTGTCCACCCAAACTTCCTGCACCTTCAAGGGTGAAGGGTGTTTGACCCGAGTCCCTTCCGGGACAACTTCCTGATAATTTCCGGCGCGCGAGAGCACCTCACGTTTGACTTCCGAGATGTTGCGCATGCGGGTGCCGAGGATGTAAGGGACCTTATTTTCCGGTTTCTCGAACTCGAGCAGGGTTTCCTTGCTTATCATTCCCCTGTCCGCGACGACACAGAACTTCGAGACATTGAATCTTTCGCGGACTCTTTTCACAACCGGGATCAGGGTCTTTACATCGGTGGTATTGCCGGGCCACATTTCACAACACAGGGGCCGTCCATTATCGTCTAGGACAACTCCAACCACCATTTGATTCAGATCGGGACGGTGGTCTTTGCTGAAGCCCCGCTCGCCAATTGTTTCTCCTCCCGCGCCCTCAAAATAGATGGAGGTTGTATCGAAAAAAACAAGATCCAGTCCGGAAAAGAGGTGACGATTAAGCGTGAAGATCCGTTCTTCAATGACATCCTTGGTGCATCGGGGAGAAAAAGGAGTTGCGCTCTTCTGGTCGTCGATCTCCTCTCCGAGAAAAGCCATTGCCCGATAAAGGTGATGAAGCTCGATCTCATCAACGCCCTTAACCAAATAGTCCCTGCGCCACTTGTCGCAGAAGCGGTCCGAACCGCTCACCATCAGCCTGTGGAGGACGGTCAGGAAAAGCGCCCGCTCTACGTTGAAGGTGAAAAACCTCTCGGCAAGAAGTCCTTGGAGGACCTTTTGGACACCCAAATCTCTCCAGAGTCGCTCGAAAATGAGAGCCGGGCCTATCTTTATGGATTCGGCACTAATGTCGCTTCTGCCGGAAAGGATAAGGAGAGCCTGTTCGGAAAAACGCGCCAGGGAACGGACCAGGGTTTCAACCTCCCCTTTGGCCTGCATTTTATCGAGTCTGCCGAGGGTGACTAGCACCTGCTGATTGACCTTTTCACCATCGCGGTGGTTTTCAACGATTTGGAGGTACTCGTACTTACCGGACTTTTTGGTTCGAGCAAACATATTGAAGCCTCCTTATTAGGACACTTCAACAATACAGGGGATCGGATTATAAAATCAACATAAAATGGCGAATTCTGTGGCACTACATTTTTGACGATTTGAAAAATCGACCTAGCATTCATGCGGGTTTGCGGGCTATGACCGGGTGGTCACTGTAGAAGAAAACTTAGGGAATGCGACACTAGACGGTTGGGCCTGAATATAAATAAACCTTATTCAAACTGATCTTCTACAGTACTCACAAAAAACTGATGCAATATCAACCAGATAGGTATGCACCTACCTTTTTTGGCACTACAAATTGGCATTTTGCCCCAAGGCGGACTACCCGTCGATTTCGCGGATAGCCGGAGGCACTGCAACTCCAACCGCCTTAAAAACTTTCCCGCAGGTACCTTCGCATTGGGTCCGAATGATGAGCCGCTTGTCTTCTTCCTCAAGGGTAACCTCCTGGAGGGATTTGAGATCCTGCTTGATGTCCGACCATTCGAAGCTGTTGCCGGCAGCTTCGAGTCTCCGGTAGAGTTCCTTTTTGAGCACCAGGGCGAGGAAACTGCAGAACAGGTGGCCGCGAATGGTCTCATCCCTTTTGTGAAACACTGGCCTGGTTTCGAGCAGCGTCTTTGCATCTCGAAAAGCCTGCTCCACCATCCAGAGCTCTTTGTATTTGAGGGCCACTTCCTGTGCCCGGAGCTTTGTGTTGGTGGTGAGTACCCATTTGCCGTCAAACCGTGCATCTTCTTCGACTTTTTCCCGGTCGATCGAAAAGGCGTTCTTCTCGCTCTTGATGTAGCGGCGGAAGCCGCGATTCCCGACGAGGCTTTTTTCTCCCTTTTTGAGTTGGTCCTCGAGGGAGGCCACAATGGCGTCTCGGTCGGCTTGATCCTTCCTGGCCTGTTTCGGATTGAGGCACACGATGTATCGTCTTCCGTCAATGCGCACTTCCTTGACCTGCAAGGGGGATGGATCTTTGGAGGAGAGCCCCTCCGGGCGAATCTCCTGGAACGCTCGCGTATCGGACAGAACCTCCTCGCGCACCACTTTGACGTTGCGCATTCGGACCCCCAAAATGTAAGGGACAGGTGTTTCCGGATCGTCGAACTTTTTCATTGTCTCGTTGCTGATCATGCCACGGTCCGCCACGAGACAGAAGCCGGGGACCTGAAAACGCTCGCGGAGCCTTTTGGCAACGGATACCAGCGTTTTCACATCGGTAGTATTGCCTGGCCACATTTCGCAGCATATGGGCCGGCCGCGGCCATCAAGTACCACTCCGACCACCACCTGGTTGAGATCCGGGCGAT
>CAIJHQ010000050.1 GCA_903820505.1 Candidatus Omnitrophota bacterium | reverse complement strand
GAGATTTTTTCCCGAAATTTTTGTATTTAAGCATCTGCGCTTCCGACTTTTGGACCAGGTCCCCGATTGTTTTGATATTGGCCGCTTCAAGACAGTTGGCGCTGCGAACCGAAAGTTCCAGCTCGCTGATAGGTTTGTGGACCATATCCAAAAATTCCTTGTCCTCGACCTCTTCTTCTTCCTCTTCTTCGGGCAATTCGCCGTAGTTGACGAAGACATCGAGATGCCGCTGGAGAATGTTCGACGCGTAAAGAAGCGCCTCTTCCGGCCCC
The DNA here is from genome assembly GCA_903820505.1 of Candidatus Omnitrophota bacterium. Lineage (GTDB taxonomy): Bacteria > Omnitrophota > Omnitrophia > Omnitrophales > Aquincolibacteriaceae > Pegaeibacterium > Pegaeibacterium caenilacustre. The sequence goes on along the minus strand of CAIJHQ010000050.1, from coordinate 22,382 downwards.
ATGGCGCCGTTGGTCCAGATCTCGAGGACCAGACGGTCATAATCCGTGATCTGACCGACGCGGGTATCTTCCACGGAGAAGTTCACCTTCGTCACCGGCGAGAAGATCGAATCCACGACCACAACGCCGATCGGGGAATCTTCCTGTTTATTGTTCTCCGCCGTCACGTAACCCCGGCCGCGGCCCACTTCCATCTCCATCTTGAGATTGATGGACTTGCTCAGCGTGCAGAGCACGAGGTCCGGATTCACGATCTCCACGGTCTCGTCGGCCTGGATGTCCGAGGCCTTCACCGGGCCCTGTCTTTTCACGTCGATATAGATCTTTTTCGGACCCTTGCCGTGATAGCGAAGGACCAACTTCTTGAAGTTGAGCACGATCTGGGCGCCATCCTCCATCACCCCGTCCAGCGTGGAGAACTCATGCAGCATCCCGTCGATCTTGATGTTGGTCACGGCGGCCCCCTCTATCGAGGAGATCAATACGCGCCGCAGCGCATTCCCGATCGTCGTCCCGTAACCGCGCTCGAACGGTTCGGCAATGAACTTGCCATAAGTCGGCGTCAGCGTACTCGGTTCCGCCTCCAAACGTTTCGGCATTTCGAATGTTTTCCAACGAATTCCCATTGTTTCCTCCTTGTTCGAAAAAAGTAAAAGAGCTTTTCGAAAGATCCCGCGGGCCGCCCTCACGGGCGCCGCACGGGACGATGCTTACTTCGAATACAACTCGACGATCAGCGATTCTTCCACCGGCAGACCGGCGTCCGCCTTCGTGGGATTCCTTAAAACCTCTCCGTTCAACTTCTCGCGGTCCAGCTTCAACCATTCCGGCGCGCTCAAGTCCTTCCACTTCTCAAAGCTGGCCTGGAGTCTCTTGATCGTCGCTTCCTTCTGTTTCACGCTGATCTTCTGCCCGACCTTCACGATATAGGACGCGATGTCCACTTTTTTGCCGTCCACGGTCACATGCCCGTGCCCGACCATTTGCCGGGCTTCGCGCCGGGAGGCCGTGAAAAGAAGACGGTAGACGACATTGTCCAGCCGGCGCTCCAGCAACTGAATGAGCATCTCGCCGGTGACCCCTTTAGCTTTTACGGCGCGCTGGAAGAACACACGGAACTGCCGCTCGCTGACCCCGTAGATCCTCTTCATCTTCTGCTTTTCGCGCAGCTGCACCCCATAATCGGAAAGTTTCGTGCGGGCAAGACCGTGCTGCCCGGGCGGTTTGCCGAGACGCTTGTCGTGCTTCTCGTCGGTGGTGCGGCGGCCTTTGAGGCCCAAATTGACGCCCTCGCGACGATGCAACCTGATAACTGGACCGCGGTATCTTCCCATAAACTAAACTCTCCTCTTCTTCGGCGGACGGCAGCCGTTATGCGGGATCGGCGTAATATCATGGATCGCGCTGATCACGAGCCCCGAAGCCTGCAGCGCACGGATCGCGGACTCCCGGCCCGCGCCCGGACCTTTAATATAGACCTCGACCTCTTTCATCCCGTATTCCATCGCCTTCTTGGCCGCTTTTTCGGAAGCGATCTGCGCCGCGAACGGTGTGGATTTCTTGGACCCCTTGAACCCGGCGGAACCGGAGGAGGCCCAACAAACCGTGTTCCCGCCGGCATCGGTGATCGTAATGATCGTGTTATTGAAACTCGCGGCAATATGGGCCACGCCGCGGGTGATATGTTTGATCTTTTTCTTTGCCATAGGATTTTTTCGTCCCTTCGTTATGAATTCGAGATTTTACGGAGCAGGCGCCTTCCGGCTGAGTCCGCCTACGGTCTTCCTCTTCCCCTTGCGTGTGCGCGCGTTCGTATGGGTGCGCTGGCCGCGGCACGGCAGACTCTTAAGATGTCTGGAACCCCGGTAACAACGGATATCCATCAGACGCTTGATGTTCTGCTGGATCTCACGGCGCAGGTCGCCCTCGACCTTGACGGTCCGCTGGATAATGCCCGTGATCGTCGAGATCTCGGCTTCCGTCAGGTCCTTGGCGCGCTTGGCCAAGTCCACTTTTGCTTCCAACAGAATCTTCTTTGACAGGGTCTTGCCGACACCGAAAAGATAGGTCAGCGCCACATCGATTCTTTTTTCTCTCGGGATATCTACCCCAATGATACGCGGCATACTTTGGATCCTTTCTTAAAAATGCATTAACCCTGGCGTTGTTTATGTTTCGGATTGGAGCAGATCACATAAACATAGCCCTTGCGGCGCACGATCTTACAATGCTCACAGATCCTTCGGACAGAACTTCTGACTTTCATTTTTTCACCCCTATTTGACCCGAAAAGTGATCCTTCCCCGGCTTAGGTCGTACGGAGAAAGCTCCAGCTTTACTTTGTCCCCCGGAAGGATGCGGATGTAATTCATCCTCATTTTTCCGGAGATGTGCGCCAACACCCTGTGCCCGTTCTCGAGCTCCACGCGGAACATCGCGTTGGGCAAAGGCTCGATGACTTTTCCTTCAACCTCGATCGCTTCTTCTTTGGCCATCGTTCAGGGAACCTCGTGACTCGTTAAATTAATAAATCCATCTTCTAAAAAAACAACAGTGTCTTCGTAATGGCTCGCGTTTTTCCGGTCCTTCGTTACGACCGTCCAACCGTCCGCCAGCGTCTCGACCGCGTAATGTCCCTCGGTCACCATAGGCTCGATCGCGAGCACCATCCCCGGTTCGATCTTGGCGCCACGTCCGGGCTTCCCGTAATTCGGAACCTGCGGGTCTTCGTGCAACTCCCGGCCGATCCCGTGCCCCGCGTAATCCCGTACCACCTGGTAGCCTTTTGCCTCAACGTACTGCTGGATCGTTTCCGAAAGGTCCCCGATACGCCAGCCGGGTTGATACGCCCGCAAAACAACATCGAGCGCTTCTTTCGCGGTATCGATAAGTCTTCTTTTATCCTCAGGAACCGCGCCCACGGCCCAGGTCCTTGCCGCATCCGCGAAAAAACCCTTCCATTTCACACCAATATCAAAACTGACGATGTCTTCGGCCTTAAGCCTCCGCCCTTTCGGGATCCCGTGCACGACCTCTTCGTTGATCGATATACAAGCCGTTTTCGGAAAATTACGGTACCCCTTGAACGCCGGCTCCCCGCCGTTCTCCAGGATCACCTTCTCCGCCAAAGCATCCAACGACTCGGTCGTGGCCCCGACCGCAATGGCCGGCTTCACGACTTCGAAGACTTTGTGGATGATCTCTCCCGCTTCCCGGATCAGTTGGATCTCGCGCTTTGATTTAAATACGATCATGCGCGCTAACTGAGTTTTTCAAAGAACTTCTCTAAAACCTTTTGCACGGAAGGCGCGTCGCCGTCCGCCGCCACATCTTGAAGCAACTGCCTCTTGCGATAAAATTCGATCAAAGGCTTCGTCGATTCGTGATAGACCTTGAGGCGGTGGCGGATCGTCTCCGGTTCATCATCTTTCCTCGTCGTAAGCGTTTCCCCGTCAACATCACAAACGTTTTCCCTCTTGGGCGGCATGTTCTTCACATGATAGATCTTCCCGCACTTTGGGCAGCCCCGCCGCCCCGAAAGCCTTTCGACCACCACCTTCTCGGAAGCGTCAAAATTGATCGCCGCCGTCAATGACATCTTCTGCCCAGTAAGGAATTTCTCGAGCGCCTCCGCCTGGCCGAGGGTCCGGGGATAACCGTCCAAAACGAAACCTTTAAACCCGCGCAACGACCGGATCGCGTCGAACATCATGTTGTTCACGAGCTCGTCGGAAACGAGCGCGCCGCTTTCCATGACTGCCTTGGCCTTAATGCCTAACGGCGTGCCGTCCTTGACGTTCTTCCTTAAAATATCTCCCGCCGCGAGGTGCGCCAGCTGCGCCTTCTTGCAGAGCATCTGCGCGTGCGTCCCTTTGCCGGCGCCCGGAGGCCCCAAGAAGACCAGCTCCATTAACGACGTCCTTTCAACCGGCCTCGCTTGATGAAACCATCATAGTGACGCATGACCAGTTGCGATTCCACGCTCTTCATCACGTCCAGCACTACGCCGACGATGATGAGAAGCCCCGTACCGCCGAAAAAGCTCGCGATCAGGAACGGAATATTCAATACCGCAGGTGAAGAAATGATCTTCGGAAAAAGCGCGATTAACGCCAGGATGATCGCCCCGGAACTCGCGATCCGCGTCATCAGGTAATCCAGGTGCTCCGCCGTGTTGCGCCCGGGACGGATCCCCGGGATAAAACCGCCGTATTTCTGCAAGTTATCGCTCACCTCGATCGGATTGAACGTGATCGCCGTATAAAAGAACGTGAAGAAAACGATCAGGAGCGCGTCAATGATCATGTAGGCGCCGCTACCGTAGCTGATGTTTTTCGCTATTTCCGTAAGCAGCCCCGCATTCGGGAAGAATCCCGCGATCGTCGCGGGGAACAAAATTACTGACTGTGCGAAAATGATCGGGATCACGCCTGCCTGGTTCACCTTGAGCGGAAGGTAGGTGCTTTGCCCGCCGTACATCCGGTGTCCCCGGATCTGTTTGGCATACTGCACCGGGATCTTCCGCTGCCCCTGGATGATCAGGATCAGAAAGACCACGGCTCCCACAAAAAGACCGATCATGATGACAAATTTCCACCATGGAAGCTGCTGACGCGCCGGGTCCAGCGGTGAAAGCAGGACCCACGTTTGCCGCAGGGCTTCCGGCAGCGAGTCGATGATACCGGCCGTGATAATAATGGACATGCCGTTGCCGATCCCGTAATTGTCGATCTGCTCGCCGAGCCACATGATGAACGCCGTGCCGGTGGTCATGGTGAGCATACACATCAGACGGAACCCCCATCCCGGATTCGGTACGATCACCGTACCCTGGAAAGCCGCCGGGTTCTCAAGCCAAAGAGCGATAAAAAAGGTTTGCAACAAGCTCAGGACGATCGTCCCGTAACGCGTGTACTGAATGATCTTCTTGCGGCCTTCCTCGCCTTCCTTGGCGAGTTTTTCCAGGGCCGGGATCACCACGGTTAAAAGCTGCAGGATGATCGACGCCGAAATGTAAGGCATGATCCCGAGCGCGAAGATCGTCGCCTTCTGGAGCGCGCCTCCGGTGAACATCCCCATGAATCCGAGGAGCGTTCCGCCGGCCATGTGCTGCTGGAAGAACCGCGCGAGCGCCACGCCGTCGATGCCCGGGGTCGGCACATACGTTCCGACGCGATAGACCGCGATGATCGCGAGCGTGAAAAAGATCTTCTTGCGAAGATCCGGGACTTTTAAGATATTTCCGAACGCCTGAAACATGGAGACCGCTTTCCCTTAGTCGTTCTCTATAAAGAACGCTGTATGAGTCTTAAAGCACCACTACTTGACCGCCTTGGGCTTCGATCTTGGTCTTGGCCGAAGCGCTGAAACAATGGGCCTTCACGGTCAAGGCCTTTTTCAGTTCACCGCTTCCCAAAATCTTCAGACCGGAGTGAAGCTCATGGATGATACCTTTTGCGAGCAATAATTCCGGGGTCACTTCATTTTCTTCGAGTTTTGCCAACGCCTGTAAATTGACGATCGCGTACACTTTCTTGAAGGCCGCGCGATTGAAACCGCGTTTAGGAAGCCTCCGGTAAAGAGGGTTCTGTCCGCCTTCGAAACCCTGGCGGACCTGCTTCCCGGAACGCGCCCTTTGCCCCTTGTGCCCCTTGGTCGACGTTTTCCCGTGGCCGGAGCCGATCCCGCAACCGATGCGTTTTCTTCTTTTTTTATAAGGAAATTTGGATTTCATGATGATTTCTTTTTACCCTATTCTTTCCAGCCCGTCGGATTTCTAACGGGGCATGATCTCCGTATCGTACCGCACTTTGCGGTCCACAAGCGAGGTCAGGCCGTCGATCGTGGCTTTGAGAACGTTAATGGAATTGTCACTGCCAAGGCTTTTCGTCAGAATGTCCTTGATACCGCAAGCCTCGCATACAGCGCGCACCGCACCGCCCGCGATGATCCCCGTACCGGGGACCGCGGGTTTGAGAAGCACCTTCGCGGCGCCATACCGGCCGATGATCTCGTGCGGGATCGATGTCCCCCTCATCGTGATCCGAATAAAACTCTTGCGCGCGGACACCAAGGCCTTGCGGATCGCGTCCGCGACTTCATTGGCTTTACCCTGGGCATAGCCGAATTCGCCCGTGCCGTTCCCGACGACCACAAGCGCGCTGAAAGAGAACCTTTTGCCGCCCTTGACCACCTTCGCGCAGCGGTTTACCTGAATGACCTTCTCAAAGGTCGTGGTCCCTTCCCCGCCGCGAGGCGCGTTCGCCGCCCCCCGTCTTGAAGGCATCGGTGCTGCCATGCCTGTCTTGTTCCCCTCTTTCACCGTTGCATCTGGCTTTTGCATGCTGCTTTGATTTCCTTTCAGTGAATGCTTAAAATTGGATCCCGTTCTTGCGGATCGCTTCGGCCAAAGCCTTTACGCGTCCGTGATAAAGATAACCGCCGCGATCAAAAGAGATCTTCTGGATCCCCTTTTTCTTGAGCAGCGAGGCGAAAAGACCGCCCATCTGGTCCGCCGCGGTCGCCTTTCCCTTTTTGGGAGCTACTTTCACGAATTCCTTATCCAAAGAAGATAACGATACAAGTGTCTTTTGGGCGATATCATCGATCGCCTGGACAAAAAGATTCTTCAGGGAACGGTGGACCGCCACCCGGGGCCGTTCCGCGGTCCCGGTAACTTTCTTGCGGACCCGACGATGCCTTTGAATCCTTCCCCATTCTTTATCGCTGCCCATAAAGCTCTGAACCTCTCTTAGTCTGATTAACTGACCGCTTTACCCTGCTTGCGCCGGACATATTCTCCGACGTAGCGGATACCCTTGCCCTTATAAGGTTCGGGCTTATAAAAACTCCGGATCTCCGCCGCGACCTGGCCGACACGCTGTTTGTCCATCCCGGTGATCTGGATCTGGGTCGGTTTCGGGCATTTGATCTCGACGTCTTTTCCGAACGCATAATCGATCGGGTGCGTGAAACCAAGCAACATGGAAAGCACGTTCCCTTTCACCGCGGCCTTCGCGCCGACTCCGACGATCTCAAGTTCCTTGGAATAACCTTGGGTCACACCCACCACCATGTTCTGGATCAAACTGCGGGTAAGCCCGTGGAGCGCCCGGTCCGTCCGGATATCCGTCGGACGGGCCACCTTCGCTTCATGGCCTTCCACCGCCACTTTGATCCGGGGATGAACGTTCATGGTGAGCGTTCCCTTCGGGCCCTGGACCTGGAGGGTAGTGCCCTGCACCGATACCTTCACTTTTTCCGGAATAACTACCGGTTTTCTACCGATCCGCGACATTGAATTCCACCTTACCTTTATGAATTAATCTTTGATCTTAAAACAAAACCGTGGACCTACCAGACCGTGCAAAGAACCTCGCCGCCCACTTTCAGTTCCCGCGCCTGCCGGTCGGAAACCACGCCCTTGGGCGTCGACAGAATAGCGATCCCGAGACCTCCCAGGACCTTCGGGATCTTCTGATAGCCGACGTAGTGACGCAAACCCGGCTTGGAGATCCGCTTTAAACCCTGGATCGCGGGCTTTTTGCCGCCCGGCAAGAACTTCAAATGGATACGGACGAAATTCTTGTTGCCTTCGCTGAACGGCTTCACGTTCTCGATGAAACCTTCTTCCTTCAGGATCTCCGCAATGCGCACGGTCAGGATCGAGGAAGGAATGGTCAGCTTTTCTTTCCCGGCCCTCGTAGCGTTCCGGATCGCCGTAATGTAATCGCCGATAAAATCAATACGTGACATGCAAACCTTTCCTTCTCGCCTACCAGCTGGACTTGACCACGCCGGGAAGTATCCCGGTGTTCGCTAATTCCCGGAAACAAATGCGGCAGATGGAGAATTTCCGGATATAGCCGCGCGGACGCCCGCACCGCTGGCAACGGTTGTATTTTCTTACTTTGAACTTCGGTTCTAGCCTTTGTTTGACGATCAAGCAGGTCTTAGCCATTAAGGATCCTTTATTTCCGGAAAGGGAACCCCAGCAATTCGAGGAGTTTCTTTCCTTCTTGCTTGTTCTTTGCGGTCGTAACGAATGTAATGTCCATCCCCTGCGTTTTTTTGATCTTGTCGTATTCCACTTCGGGGAAGATCGTCTGTTCGGTCAACCCGATGGAGAAATTCCCGCGCTGGTCGAAGCTTCTGTCCAGAAAACCGCGGAAGTCACGGATACGAGGCATCGCCACGTTAAAAAGCCGGTCGAGGAATTCGTACATCCGTCTCCGGCGAAGCGTCACTTTGAGCCCGATCGGCGATCCCTGTCTCAATTTGAAGGCGGAGATCGACTTCTTCGCCCGCGTCACGAGCGGCTTCTGCCCCGAGATCCGGGAAAGCTCGATCGCGACCTGATCGAGGATCTTGATATCTTCCTGTCCTTCTTTGACGCCCATGTTGATGACCACCTTATCCATCTTGGGCGCCTGCATGGGGTTCTTATAGCCGAACTCTCTCATGAGCTCGGGCACGACCTCATTGCGATATCTCTCTAATAATCTTGGAAGAGCCGCGGCTTTTTGATTCATGTTCTTTATAAAACCTCACCCGATACTTTAACGATGCGATGCTTGGTCCCGTCGGCAAGGATCGTATACCCCACGCGGGAAGGTTTTCCGCTGCGGGGGCAAAGGAGCTTGACGTTAGAAACGTGAAACTTGCCTTCCATCTTGGTGATGCCGCCCTTGGGATTTTCCTGGCTCTTGCGTAAATAGACCGTCCGGTAGTTGATCTTCTCCACCAGGATCATCTGCTCTTTGGGGTATGCCCGCATGACGCGGCCCTTTTTCCCCTTATCCTTGCCCCGGGTCACAATGATCTGATCGTCTCTGCGGATCTTCATGACTTAAACAACCTCCGGCGCGAGCGAAATGATCTTGGCAAAATCGGCATCGCGAAGCTCGCGGGCCACGGGGCCGAAGATGCGCGTCCCACGCGGGTTCTTTTGGTTATCGATCAACACGATGGCGTTCGAAGAGAACTTGATATGAGAACCGTCTTTCCGGCGGATCGGGGACTTGGTCCTGACAACGACCGCCTTCACGACCTCCCCTTTTTTGACCGCACCGGTCGGCAGGGCCTCTTTCACGGAAGCGGTGATAATGTCGCCGATCTCGGCCGAACGCTTCCCGTGCCGGCCAAGCACGCCGATCATGGCCGCCTTTTTCGCGCCGCTGTTATCGGCGATCTCAAGGACGCTTCTCATCTGGATCATGATTTCATTACCTTCACTAAACGCCAGCGTTTCGTTTTGGAAAGAGGCCGGGTCTCGACGATCTGGACATGGTCCCCTTCCTTCGCTTCGTTCTTTTCATCGTGAACGGAATACTTGATGTGCCGCTTGATGATCTTGTTGAACTTCGAATGCTGGAGCAAACGGGTCACCAGGACCGTGATGGTCTTGTTCATCTTGTGACTGACGACAACGCCTTCACGAAGGCGCTTGCTCTGTTTCTCTTCCGGTCCGGTCTCGGTCATGACTTCTTATCGCCTTTCTTCGGCTCATTCAGCACGGTTAAGACGCGCGCGATGTCCCTTTTGGTTTCCTTCAACGAAGACTGTCTCTCGAGCTTGCCGGTCTTGTGCTGGAACCGGAACTGCATCAGCTCCTTCTTGAGATTATTCACCTTTTCGAGCAATTCCTCGCGACTGAATTCCCGAAGCTCTGTGACCTTTAACATATTAAACCGTAACCTCGCGCTTGACGAATTTTGTACGGAACGGGATCTTGTGCGCGCAAAGCCTCATGGCCGAACGGGCCATCTCTTCCGGGATCCCTCCCATTTCAAAAAGAATGCGACCGGGTTTTACGACCGCCACGTAGTACTCCGGAGCGCCCTTGCCTTTTCCCATACGGGTTTCGGCCGGCTTCTTGGAATAGGCCTTGTCCGGAAAGATCCGGAGCCATATTTTCCCGCCGCGCTTGACGTGACGGGTCAACGCGACACGGGCCGCTTCGATCTGGATCGCAGTAAGCCAGGCGCATTCCAGGGCCTTCAATCCGTATTCGCCGAAAGCGATACTGCTGCCGCGCGTGGCGATTCCCCGCATCCACCCGCGCTGCTGCTTACGGAATTTGACTCTCTTAGGCTGAAGGGGCATCGCTCACCTTCTCCTTGGGTGCGGCGCTTTCCTGCTTCACGGCCGCGGGTTCCGCTGCCGCTTCCGTTTTCTGCGCTTCTTCTTCCGTCACGCCGAACTTTTTTTCCATTTCAAGTTTCTGCGCTTCCTGTTCCTTCTTGACGAGGATATCTCCTTTATAGATCCAGGCCTTGCATCCAATCGTCCCGTAAGTGGTAAAGGCCTCCGCGAAACCGTAATCGATATCGGCGCGGAAGGTGCTCAAAGGCACCTTGCCCTCTTTATAACCTTCTTCACGCGCGATCTCCGCGCCGCCAAGACGGCCCTTGCATTTTAATTTAATGCCCAGCGCGCCCTTTTGCATGGCAAGCTGCACGGACTTCTTCATGGCGCGGCGAAAACTGACGCGCTTTTCCAGCTGGAGCGCGATATTCTCGGCCACAAGCTGCGCGTCGATCTGCGGCATCTTCACTTCCTTGATATCCAGAAAAACCTCGTTCTTCGTCAGCGCCGCGAGATCTTCTTTGATCTTGTCGATCTCCTGACCGCGCCGTCCGATGATCACGCCGGGCTTCGCCGCGAAAATACGGACGCGCATACGATTACTCGCGCGGTCGATCTCGATCGAGGAAATGCCCGCGAAGGATAATTTCGCTTTCAAATATTTCCGGATCTTGAGGTCCTCCATCAGGACGGTCCCGGCATCCCGTTTGGCGAACCAGCGGGACTTCCAAGTCCTGATATACCCGAGCCTCAATCCGAATGGATGTACTTTCTGACCCAAAATAGCCTCCCTTTACTTCCCTTGAGCTGCGACAGTTTTCTTCTTGTTCTTTGCCTTCGCGTCTTCCGGCTTCTTGCCGGTCCAGGTTTTTACGCCTTCCCGGACTTCCACGGTCAAATGCGTCGTCCTCTTCAGTATCTTGTCCGCGCGTCCCATCGAACGCGTGAGGAACCGCTTCAACACAGGCCCTCCGTCCGCGCGGGTGTCCGAAACATAAAGACGGTCTTCATTAAGTCCGAGGTTCTTGGCGTTCGCGATAGCGCTCTGCAACGTTTTCGAGGCCATTTTCGCGCCCTTTTTGTTCAGGAGCGAAAGAATGCCCATGGCTTCGATCGCGGGCCGGCGACGGATCGTATCGATCACGAGCCGCAGCTTGCGCGGCGCGATGCGGAGATATTTCGTCACCGCTTTGACCTTGCGCGGATTCGGCGTGACCTCGGTTTGTGTTTTCTTTTCGTCTTTTGCCATATAAGAGAACTTACTTTATGTCTTCGCGCCTTCGGCCATGGCCTTTGCCTTGTCGCCGGCGGCGCTGTGCTTTTTAAAGGTACGGGTCGGGGAGAACTCCCCGACTTTATGCCCCACCATATTTTCAGTCACGAAAACATTGATGAAAATCCTGCCGTTATGCACCGCGAGGGTGACGCCGACAAAGTCCGGCGTGATGGTCGACCGACGCGACCAGGTTTTGATGGGACGGCGGTCTTTCCGGTCATTCGCGATCTGGACCTTGCTTAAAAGCTTCTCATCAACGTAAACGCCTTTTTTGGACGAACGGCTCATTTTCTGCGATCCTTCACGATATATTTGTTCGATGCCTTGTAACGCGCCCGCGTCTTCAGCCCCTTGGATTTCTGGCCCCACGGACTTTGCGGATGATTCCCGCCTTTCGATTTCCCTTCGCCCCCGCCCAGCGGATGGTCCACAGGGTTACGCGCCACGCCGCGGGACACGGGTCTTTTCCCAAGCCAACGGCTGCGTCCGGCTTTGCCGAGCACGATATTCTCATTATCAATGTTCGAACACTGCCCCACCGTCGCGAACGCCTTCACCGGCACCAACCGGACCTCGCCCGAAGGGAGCTTGACGTGGGCGAAATTATTCTCCTTCGCCAGGATCTGCGCCACCACACCGGCCGCACGGACCAGCTTTCCGCCAAGGCCGGGCAGGAGCTCGATATTATGGATCAGAGTTCCTTCCGGGATCTTTTCGAGAGGAAGATGGTTGCCCACTTTCACTTCCGCGTCCGAACCGCTCACGACCTTTTCGCCGACCTTCAGGCCGTCCGGGCAAAGAATATAACTTTTCAGTCCGTCACTGTACTCGACAAGGGCGATGCGCGCGCTGCGGTTCGGATCATATTCCACGGTCAACACGGTCGCGGGCATGCCCAAGCGGTTCCGCCTGAAATCCACGATCCGGATCCGGCGCTTGTGTCCTCCTCCGATACGGCGCGAGGTAATGTGTCCGTGGTTGTTCCGGCCGCCGGTCCTTTTTTTGATAAAGGTCAACGGCTTGTACGGACGGTCCGTGGTAATATCCGCGAAGTCCGAGACGTTCCCGTAACGGCGCGTCGGTGTTGTCGGTTTGAATTTAATAAGTCCCATAACGATCCTTTTTCCCTTTTACCCCGTTAGAGGCTATTGCCTCACCGGTTTATCCTTCCCCGCCGTTCCTGATTGTTCTCTAACGGGGTTTACTTCGTCAGGTCGATCTTCTCGCCCTTTTTCAGGGTGACGATCGCCTTCTTCCAAGCAACGGTCTGTCCGGGCACGTGACGCACGCGGCGCCACTTCCCCGATACGTTCATGGTGTTAACACTTTCCACATGGACGCTGAAAATCTTCTCCACGGCCGCCTTAACTTCCTTCTTGTTGGCCTGCGGATGCACGCGAAATCCGTATTGGCTCGCCTCTTCCGCCGCGCGGGAGAGTTTCTCGGTGATCAACGGTTCGATCACAATATCGTAAATATTAAGCTTCATGACCCTTCTCCTTCACCGTCCCGAGCAGACGCTTCTCGATGGACTCGAGCGCATCTTCATCAATGATCAATTTTTCCCGCTGCATAACGTCATAGGCGCTGAATTCGTTCGCGCTTTTGACGTCCACAAAATCCCTCAAGTTCCGGCTCGCCCTCTTTAAATTGGGGGCGAACTCCTTGACAACATAAAGCGCGCGCTTCTTTTGGATCGGGAGCGCGTTGACGATGTCCGCGAACACCTTGGTCTTCGGGGTTTCAAACTTCAGGCTCTCCAAAAGGATGATCCCTTTTTCTCCCGCCCGCTTGCTGAGCATCACCGAAATGGCCGTTTTGCGGACCGCCTGCGACAATTTCACCGAATAATCCCTTTGATGCGGCCCGAACACCGTGCCGCCGCCGACCCAGATCGGCGACCGGATGGAACCGTGACGCGCGTTCCCCGTTCCCTTTTGCTTCCATGGCTTTTTGCCGCCACCGCGGACCTCGCCGCGCGTCTTCGTATCCACGGTCCCCTTGCGGAGGTTCGCGGAGTACGCGTTGCGCACGAGCTCGAGGAGCCGGGTATTGATCCGGACCCCGTAGATCGCCGGGTTCAGCACCACTTCAACTTTCTTCTTCCCCTCTTTCGAGTAAAGAAGCGCTTTCATCGCAAAACCTTTCTTTCGATACGTTAAAAAACCGTCTCAGGAACTTGTTTTCGTTCCTTCTTGCGGAGTTTCGACCTTGGAAGCCTCCGAGGGCGCTTCTTTCGGGGACTCCTGCTTGCCACCCCTCACCTTCCAGGGATTTTTTTTGCCGCCTTTGAGAGCGCTGCAAACGACCAGATAGCGGCCCTCGAACCCCGGAACGCTGCCTTTGAGAACGAGCAGATTGTTCTCGGCATCCACTTTCATGACCTTCAAACTTTTAACACAGACTTTTTCATTCCCCATCTGTCCGGGCAATCCTTTGCCCTTGCGGACTTTTTTGCGGCATCCACGTCCGCCGGCCTGTGCCCCGATGGAACCCGGGACACGACCGAACATGGAACCGTGACCTTTGCTCGCGCCGCCTTTATAGTTCAGGCGCTTCACGACCCCCTGGAACCCTTTGCCGATCGAGATCCCCCGGACGTCCACGAACTCCCCGACCTCAAAATTGTCCGCGCGCAATTCGCTGCCGACGCTCAAATTCGAAACGTCTTCCGTACGGATCTCTTTCAAGAGATTAAGGGCCGCCAAGTTCGCCTTGCGCAGACCGCCGAGCCTGGCCTTCGTGAGTTTCTTTTCCTTCACGACGTCAAATCCGAGCTGCGCCGCAACGTAACCGTCTTTTTCCTTGGTCCTTACGGCGGTCACAAAGCATGGCCCGACCTCAATGACCGTCACCGGGATCTGCTGTCCTTCGGCATCGAAGAGCTGCGACATTCCGACTTTTTTACCTAATAGACCGACCATGACCTTCTCTTTCCTACAATTTGATCTCAACGTCCACGCCGGCCGGGAGGTCAAGCTTCATCAGCGCGTCCACGGTGCGGGAAGTTGGTTCTTCAAGTTCGATAAGCCTTTTGTGCGTCCGGATCTCGTACTGATCGCGCGCCTTCTTGTCGATGTGCGGGCCGCGGAGCACCGTCGTCTTCCAGATGTGGGTGGGAAGCGGAATGGGCCCGATCACTTTCGCGCCCGTCTTTTTCGCCGTCCCTACGATCTCCTGGACCGACTGGTCCAGCACGCGGTGGTCGTACGCCTTTAACTTGATCCGGATCTTTTCTTTTGCTTGTGCCATAATTTTTTAACCCGCTATGATCTTTTCTGCGATCATTTTTGGAACTTCCTGGTACGTGTGCGGTTCCATGGTGAAAGTAGCGCGGCCTTGAGAAAGCGATCGAACCGCGGTTGCGTAACCGAACATTTCCGATAAAGGGACAAGACCCTTGATCGACTTCAGATGACCCCGGTTGCTGAGCTCCTGGATCACACAGCGCCGCGAGTTCAGGTCCCCGATCACATCCCCCATATATTCTTCCGGGCATAGGGCTTCCACAAACATGATGGGTTCCAAAAGGATCGGCTTGGCCCTCTTGAACGCTTCCTTAAAGGCGAAAATGCCCGCCATTTTGAACGCGATCTCCGAAGAGTCAACATCGTGATAACTTCCGTCGGTGACGACCGCCTTGATGTCCGTGACCGGGTAGCCGGCCAACACACCGTTCGTGCAAGCATCGATGACGCCGTCTTCCACGGCCGGAATGTATTCGCGTGGGATCGATCCGCCCACGACTTCATTCTCGAATTCCACGCCTTTACCGCGTTCCAACGGCTCGATCCTAATAAAACAATGGCCATATTGACCGCGACCGCCGGTCTGCTTGATGAACTTCCCTTCCGCCTCGGCCGTCCCGAGAATGGTCTCCTTATAAGCGACCTGCGGTTTGCCGACGTTCACCTGGACGTTGTACTCGCGTTTCATGATATCGATCTTGATCTCCAAATGGAGTTCGCCCATGCCGCCGATAAGGGTCTGCACGGTTTCCTGGTCCGTCCTCACACGGAAGGTTGGATCTTCATTGACCAGCTTGCCGATCGCATCCGACAAACGATCGCGGTCCGCCTTCGTCTTGGGCTCAACCGCCATCCAGATGACCGGTTCCGGAACGAACATCGCTTCCAGCAGCATCGGATGGTTCTCATCGCAAAAAGAATCGCCTGTTTTCACGTCCTTGAGGCCCACGGCCGCCACGATGTTCCCGGCGCCCGCTTCATCGATCTCCTCGCGCTTGTTGGCGTGCATCAGGAGCAAACGGCCGAGGCGTTCGGTCTTTCCTGTGCGCACATTGTAAATATAAGAACTTGAAGAAAGCGTTCCGGAATAAATACGGATATAGGTCAAAGAGCCCACGAACTTGTCGCTTGCGATCTTGAACGCGAAGCAGGTCAAAGGCGCCTTGTCGTCCGTTTCACGGTGCACATCGGCGCCGGTATTCGGATCGGTCCCTTTCACCGGCGGGATGTCCAACGGTGAAGGCAGGTAATCCACCACGGCATCCAAAAGCTGCTGGACCCCCTTGTTCTTCAACGCGGATCCCACAATGACGGGCGCCAGCTTGAGGGCGATTGTTCCCTTGCGGATGGCCACTCGGATCTCGGCCGGGGTCGCTTCCTGGCCTTCCACGAATTTATGGAAAAGAACGTCGTCGAATTCCGAGACTTTTTCGATCATGAACGTCCGGGCCTTCTCGGCCTGTTCCTTCAGTTCCGCGGGAATCTCCTGGATCGTGAACTTGGCGCCCAAACTCTCGTCATCGAAAACGACCGCCTTCATTTCCACCAGGTCCACGACACCGCGGAATTTTTCCTCGAGACCGATGGGGATCTGGAGCGGGACTGCGTTCGCTCCCAACTGGTCGCGCATTTGCTGGACGTTCTTTTCAAATTCCGCTCCTGTGCGGTCCATCTTATTAATGAAGGCGATCCTCGGAACATGGTAGCGATCCGCCTGGCGCCACACGGTCTCCGACTGCGGTTCAACGCCTTCCACCGCGCCGAACACGGCCACGCAGCCGTCCAGCACGCGCAAGGAACGTTCCACCTCGATCGTGAAATCCACATGGCCTGGGGTATCGATCAAATTAATACGGCAGTCCCGCCAAAAACAGGTCGTGGCGGCTGACGTGATCGTGATCCCGCGCTCCTGCTCCTGTTCCATCCAGTCCATCACCGCCGTTCCCTCATGAACCTCACCGATCTTGTAGGTGCGGCCGGTGTAATACAGGATGCGCTCGGAGGTCGTGGTCTTCCCCGCGTCAATATGGGCGGCAATGCCGATATTGCGGATGTTGTTCAGCGGATAATGTATTTTCTTGTCGTCTGCCATTGTTTTTCCGTTTAAATTAAACCGTTCTCTATTTACGAGCCTCTATTTTTACCAGCGGTAATGAGCGAAAGCCCGGTTGGACTCCGCCATCTTGTGGACGTCTTCCTTCTTCTTGACCGAGGAACCCGTCTTGTTATAACCGTCAATGATCTCTTGCGCCAATTTTTCATGCATCGGCTTCCCTTTGCGCTCACGCGAATAACTCCGCAACCAACGGAGCGCGAGGGAGTAACTGCGATCTTCCGGCACACTCACCGGAACCTGATACGTGGCGCCGCCGACGCGCCGGGACTTGGTCTCCAAGAGAGGGCGCACATTATCCGCTGCCTGGCGAAAAACTTCAAGCGGTTCTTTTCCCGTTTTTTCCTTCACGATATCCAGGGCCTCATAGACGATCCGCTCGGCAATGGACTTTTTCCCGGACTCCATGACCACGTTGATGAGCTTCGCGACCAACAGGTCCCCGTACCGCGGGTCAGGATCGATCCTTCTTTTTGCTGCGCGCCGTCTTCTCATGTTGACTTAGCTTCCTTTTTTTTCGGTGTTTTTGCGCCGTATTTAGAACGTGATTTTGTGCGGTCCGCGACGCCGGAGGCGTCCAGTTTCCCGCGAACGATATGATAACGGACTCCCGGAAGGTCCTTGACGCGGCCGCCGCGAACGAGAACGATCGAGTGTTCCTGGAGGTTATGCCCAACGCCCGGGATATACGCCGTCACTTCCTGACCGTTGGTCAGACGCACGCGCGCGATCTTCCGGAGAGCCGAGTTCGGCTTTTTCGGCGTCTGCGTTCTCACGATCAGACAAACCCCTTTGCGGAACGGAGAGTTCTGCAAGGCCGGCGACTTGGACTTGACTTTGAAGCGTCTTCTTCCGAAACGGATCAGCTGGTTGATGGTCGGCGCCATTATGATTTCTCCTTGGATGCGCCGGCTTGTTCGGCGGTTTTTTCAGCGGCTTTTTCGGCCTTGGTTGCCAGGGGATCCGGCAGCACATCGGTCAGATCTTTCTCGATCTCGATGTCCTGGTGGATCTTGAAACCCGTTCCCGCGGGGATCAAGTGCCCCATGATCACGTTCTCTTTCAAGCCTTGCAAGAAATCGCGCTTCCCGGCGGCAGCCGCCTCGGTAAGCACGCGTGTCGTTTCCTGGAAGCTCGCTGCCGAAATAAAGCTGTCCGTCGTCAAGGAAGCCTTCGTGATCCCGAGCAGGATCGAAGTCCCCTTCGCCGGTTCCTTGCCTTTTTTGATCAGCTTCGCGTTCTCTTCCGCAAACTTGAGTTTCTCGACGTGCGAACCGACCAAGAATTCGCTGTCGCCGGAATCCTCGATGCGGACCTTGCGGAGCATTTGGCGCACGATCACTTCCACGTGTTTGTCATTCAGTCTCACGCCCTGCAGACGGTATACCTCCTGGACCTCGTGCACGAGGTAACTCTGGAGGCTTCTTTCGCCGGAGACGCGCAGAATATCCTGCGGCACGACCGGACCGTCCACGAGCTGCTCTCCCGCCGTGACCTTATCGCCCTTGTAAACGTTCAGATGCTTGCCGTGCGGGATGAGATATTCTTTTGCCATACCGCTCGGGCTCTTCACGATGATCTTCCGCTGGCCCTTGACGATCTCCCCGATCTCCACGACACCGTCAATTTCCGAAATAACGGCCGGGTTCTTCGGCTTGCGCGCCTCAAAAAGTTCGGCAACGCGAGGAAGACCACCGGTGATATCACGGGTTTTCGCGATCTTACGCGGCGTTTTCGCCAGAAGAGTACCGCCCGTTATCTCCGAACCGTCCTTGACCACGATGTGAGCGCCGGTCGGGATCGGATAGAAAGCCAGGATCTCGTCCTTATCGCCGGTAATGAGAAGCTGCGGGTGAAGGTCTTCCTTGTGCTCGATGATCACGCGCTCGGTCATACCGGTCGTGGCATCCAGTTCCTCGTTCATGGTCACGCCAGCCTTGATATCCTCGAAGCGCACCCTCCCGGAAACCTCGGTCAAGATCGGAACCGTGTACGGGTCCCATTTCACAAAAATCTCGCCCTTTTTGACCTTGTCCCCGTCCTTGTAGTGAATGAAGGCGCCGGTCGGGATCGTATAACGCTCAAGTTCACGGCCCGTCGGGTCATGGAGCGAAAGCTGTCCGTTACGGTTCAGGACGACGATCTCGCCCGTCTTCGTAATAACCGTCTTCAAACCGTGATACTGGATCGCGCCTTCATTGCGGGCACGATAATAAGATTGTTCGACCACGCGGGAAGCCGTACCGCCGATATGGAACGTACGCATCGTCAGCTGAGTTCCCGGTTCGCCGATGGACTGGGCGGCAATAATACCGACCGCCGTGCCGAGTTCCGCCAGGCGGCGCGTGGAAAGATCGCGGCCGTAGCACTTCGCGCAGATCCCCTTCGGGGCCTCGCAGCAAAGAACGGACCGCACGCGGATCTTCTCGATCCCAGCGTCCTCGATCTTCTTGATGGTCCCTTCGTCGATCAGTTCGCCGGACTTCACGATCGCGCTGTCCGTAATGACATCTACCACGTTATCCAGGGCCACGCGGCCGAGGATCCGGTCCGCTAAGGAGACGATCACTTCCTCACCCTCATAAACCGGCTCCATAATGATCCCGTTCAAAGTGCCGCAATCGTCCTGATTGATGATCACATCCTGCGCCACGTCCACGAGCCTGCGGGTCAGGTATCCGGAGTCGGCGGTCTTGAGCGCCGTGTCCGCCAAACCCTTGCGGGCGCCGTGCGTGGAGATGAAGTATTCGAGCACGGTCAGACCTTCGCGGAAGTTCGCAGTGATCGGATTTTCGATAATTTCGCCGGAGGGCTTCGCCATCAGACCGCGCATACCCGCCAACTGACGGATCTGCTGTTTGGAACCGCGCGCCCCGGAATCCGCCATCATGAAAATGGGATTGAACGGATCGAGCGCTTCGAACATCACGTCCGAAACACGGTCCGTCGTGTGCGTCCAAATATCGATGACCTTGTTATAACGTTCACCGTCGGTGATCACGCCCTGTTTATATTGATTTTCGATCGCCTTGACCTCTTTACGGGCCTCGTTGAGAATCTGTTCTTTGGTGTCCGGAATCTGGATGTCATCGATGCCGATGGAAAGACCGGCATGGGTCGCCTGTTCGAAACCGAGCGACTTGAGCCTGTCGAGAAGCTTAACGACCTCTTCGTGGCCGAAAAGGTTGTAGCACTCCGCGATGATCTTCGAGAGCTTTCCCTTATTTATAGTGTCGTTGACGAAGCGGAACCCTTTGGGCAGCACTTCATTGAAGGTGATCCGTCCCAACGCCGTTGAAACGATCTCACCGCTCGGCAACCGCAACTTACATTTGGCATGTTTGTGGATCTGCTTATCCTGATAGGCCAGCATCGCTTCCTGGGTATCACTGAAGATTAGACCCTGACCTTTAACGTTCTCGCGCATTTTTGTGAGGTAATAGATCCCGAGAACGATGTCCTGTGTCGGGGTCGTAATGGGCTGGCCGTTGGCGGGAGAGAAAATATTATTGGCGGAAAGCATCAGGATGCGCGCTTCCATCAACGCTTCCATGGAAAGCGGCACGTGAACGGCCATCTGGTCGCCGTCGAAGTCCGCGTTGAAAGCCGTACAAACGAGCGGGTGGATGCGGATCGCGTTCCCTTCGATCAGCATCGGCTCGAACGCCTGGATTCCCAAACGATGGAGCGTCGGCGCGCGGTTCAACATGACGGGATGTTCAAAGATCACCTCTTCGAGAATGTCCCAGACTTCGGGCTTCACACGCTCGACCATTTTCTTCGCCGAACGGATGGTATGCACGTGACCGCGCTCTTTCAGCTTGCGGATAATGAACGGCTCAAAAAGCTCGAGGGCCATCTTCTTCGGCAGACCGCATTGATGGAGCTTGAGCTCCGGACCGATGACAATCACGGAACGGCCGGAATAGTCGACGCGCTTGCCGAGAAGGTTCTGACGGAAACGGCCCTGCTTGCCCTTGAGCATGTCGCTCAGGGACTTCAGCGGACGGTTCCCCGCGCCGAGTACGGGACGTCCGTGACGGCCGTTATCAAAAAGGGCATCCACGGCTTCCTGGAGCATACGTTTTTCGTTACGGATGATGACGTCCGGCGCCTTGAGCTCAAGCAGCTTGCGCAACCGGTTATTACGGTTGATGACGCGGCGGTAAAGGTCGTTAAGGTCGCTCGTCGCGAAACGGCCGCCGTCTAACGCCACCAACGGACGAAGATCGGGCGGAATGACCGGAATGACCTTCAGGACCATCCATTGGGGAAGGTTCCCGGACTTGCGGAAAGCTTCCACGATCTTGAGGATCTTCACCGAGCGGGCGCGGGACTGCTTGGATTTCGCCGCCTTGACCTGCCGGTGGTATTTTTGACAAAGTTTATCGAGATCCAGCTCGCTTAAAAGGGTCTGCACCGCTTCCGCGCCCATCTGCGCGGTAAAGTTCTCGGGACCGTACTGCTCCTGCGCCTTCAGGTATTCTTCTTCCGTCAAAAGTTGTTTGGCCTTGAGCGGCGTCTGCTTCGGATCGACTACGATGTATTCTTCATAATAGAGAACCTTCTCGAGGGCGCGCACGCTCAGATCGAGGAGGTTGCCGATGCGAGAGGGCATCGTTTTGAAGAACCAGATATGGGAGACCGGCGTCACGAGATCGATATGCCCCATCCGCTCGCGGCGGACTCTCGCCTGAGTGACTTCCACGCCGCAGCGGTCGCACACAATGCTCTTGTGCTTGATGCGCTTGTACTTGCCGCAGGCGCATTCGTAGTCTTTTGTGGGTCCGAAAATGCGCTCGCAGAAAAGACCGTCTTTTTCCGGCTTTAGGGTCCGGTAGTTGATCGTTTCAGGCTTCTTCACTTCTCCCCGCGACCACTTGCGGATCGTCTCGGGCGAAGCAATGCGGATCGAAACGGAATCGAACGTATTGACGTTGTAGTTCATACTTTAAGTTTCTCCCTGGCTTCCGCTTCGGCATCGCCAGAAGCTTTGGCTTTGAGATCAAAAAGAGGCAGCTTGCTCCCTGCCTGTCTTTCGGGCTCGATGTCAAGGCCCAACGCCTGCAATTCCTTGACAAGCACGTTAAAAGATTCCGGCGTTCCGGCATGGAGGCAAGGTTCGCCTTTCACGATCGCTTCATAGACCCGCGTTCTTCCGACCACGTCATCGCTCTTCACCGTGAGAAGTTCCTGGAGGGTGAAAGCGGCGCCGTAGGCTTCCAAGGCCCACACTTCCATCTCTCCAAAACGCTGACCGCCGAACTGCGCCTTGCCGCCGAGAGGCTGCTGCGTCACGAGCGAGTAAGGCCCGATGGAGCGCGCGTGGATCTTGTCATCCGCCAAATGCGCCAGCTTCAACATATAAATGTAGCCGACGGTGATCTGCTCGTCGAAACGGTCCCCGGTACGACCGTCATAGAGGGTGATCTTCCCGTTGCTCGGCAATTTCGCTTCCTTCATGATGGCCTTGATCTCTTCTTCCGTGGCGCCGCTGAATACCGGCGTTTCCACATGAAGGCCCAGCGTCTTGGTCGCCCAACCCAAATGGGTCTCGAGGATCTGTCCGACGTTCATACGGGAAGGAACACCGAGCGGATTCAGAATGATCTCCACGGGAGTTCCGTCCGCGAGGAACGGCATGTCTTCCTCGGGGAGG
>CAIJHQ010000049.1 GCA_903820505.1 Candidatus Omnitrophota bacterium | reverse complement strand
TAAAAACCTCGAAGAGCTCGGCGCCATCATGGGCTCCGGCGGCCTTATCGTCATGGATGAAGATTCCTGCATGGTGGACGTCGCGCGGTTCTTCCTGGATTTCGTTCAGGACGAATCCTGCGGCAAGTGCGTGCCGTGCCGTGTCGGGACCAAACGCATGCTGGAGATCCTGGAACGCATCTGTTCCGGCCAAGGCGAAGAAGGAGACGTTGAAAAATTGATCCGGCTAGGCGGCCAGATCAAGGAAACGTCCCTTTGCGGGCTCGGACAAACAGCGCCGAATCCCGTTCTTTCCACGATCCGTCATTTCCGCAAAGAATACGACCAGCATATTCGCGAGAAGCACTGCGAGGCCGGCGTTTGCCCGTCGCTCGTGCGCGCGCCGTGCCAGAGCGCTTGTCCGGCCGGAGTGGACGTTCCCGGTTTTGTGTCGCTGGTCGGTGAAAAACGCTATGCAGAAGCTCTGCGGCTCCATCGTGAACGGAATCCCTTCGCGGCGGTCTGCGCCCGCGTGTGTTTTCATACCTGCGAAGAAAAATGCCGGCGCGCGACGCTGGACGATTCTGTTTCCATCCGCGGCATCAAGCGGTTCATGGTCGACCAGGAAGTCATTATCCAGATCCCCGAGGTCCATCACAACGAGCAGAACGCCGTCCGGAAGATCGCCATTATCGGGGCCGGTCCCGCGGGACTTTCCTGCGCTTATTTTCTCGCAAGGATGGGCTATCGGCCGACCGTATTTGAGGCGGAAGCGCGCCCCGGCGGGATGCTTGTGCAAACGATCCCCGCTTACCGGCTGCCGCGGGAAACTTTGGCCCGCGAGATCCGGATGATCGAACAGTTGGGCGTGACGATCGAAACGGGCAAACAGCTCGGAAAGGATTTCACTCTTCAGGAGCTTCGCGACAAAAAATACGAGGCGATCTTTATCGGGATTGGAGCGCCGGGTTCTTATGGTCTTGGGGTCGCGGGAGAAGACGCCGACGGCGTCGTGATGGCGGTCCCGTTCCTCAAACAATACAACATCCGGGGTTCAGTCCCTGTCGGGAAAAAAGTGATCGTGGTCGGCGGCGGGAATGCGGCCATTGACGCGGCCCGTACGGCGCTTCGTCTGGGAGCCGAGTCGGTGACGGTCCTCTATCGTCGCAGCCAGGAAGAAATGCCGGCTTACGCGGAAGAGGTCCGGGAGGCCCTTTACGAAGGGGTCAAGCTGATGCAGCTTACGCATCCGATGGAAATTTTGAAGACGGCGGACAACAAGGTCTCCGGGGTCAAGTGCATGACCATGAAACTCGGAGACTACGACCGCAGCGGGCGGCGCCGGCCGACCGCGGACGGAGCGGACCAATTCACCCTGGAGACGGACCAGGTGGTCGTGGCGATCGGGCAGACGCTGGATCCGGGAAAACTTTTTGACCTCAAGGACGCCGCGTTGAAAATGACCGCGAACGGGTTCATTTACGCGGACACGGTGAACGGACAGACTTCGGTCCCCGGGATCTTTTCGGGCGGCGATGCCGCGACGGGCCCGTGGTCCGTTGTTGCCGCGATCGGGGCGGGAGAGGTCGCGGCCGTGGGGATCGATCAATTCCTCACGGGGGAGAATCACGCGTTCTGGCGCGACGAGAAGGTCGTGGATACGGATTTTGATCCGGATGTGGATCCTGTTCCTTATCCCCGCGAGCCGGTCCGCTCGATCTCCGTTGAAAAGCGGAAATATAATTTCGACGAAGTGGAGCTTTCCTGGAACGAGAACGTGGCGCAGCGCCAGGCCAAACGGTGTCTCCGCTGTGATTACGGCAAGTCGGTGACGCACAGGGGGCATTCCTGATGCCAAAGATCTTCATGAATAATAACGAGATCACGGTGGACGCGAACGCCACCATTCTGGACGCCGCGCGGGCCACGGGCCTTCATATTCCGACGCTTTGCTATTACGAAGGTAAGGCCCCGATCGGCGCCTGCCGCGTTTGTCTCGTTGAAGTGGAAGGCGCGAAGACCCTCGTTGCCGCCTGTTCGACGCCCGTTGCCGAAGGCATGAAGGTCCACACGAACAACAAGCGGGTGCGTGAAGCGCGCCGGACGGTCGTCGAACTTCTTTTGAGCGAGCACGAGGGGAACTGTCAGTATTGCGCGCGGAGCAACGATTGCGAACTGAAAGCGATCGCGTCCCACCTGGGGATCGAAGACATTCACTACAAGGGCGAAAAACCGGAAAGAAAGATCGATGAAAGCACTCCCGCGCTGGTCCGCGATTCCGGGAAATGCATCAAGTGCCGCCGTTGCGTGACGGTCTGCCGCGAGGTCCAGGGGGTCGGAGCGCTTTTTCCGCAAAAGCGCGGGTACAAAACGGTCATCGGTCCGGCGTTCGCGATGGACCTTGATTCCGTGGCCTGCGTTCAATGCGGCCAGTGCGCCGCGATCTGTCCCGTGGGAGCAATCCAGGAAAAGAACGATATCGACAAGGTTTGGTCGGCGCTCGAGGACAAGACGAAGCATGTGGTCGTCCAGACGGCGCCGGCGATCCGCGCCGCGCTCGGAGAATGTTTCGGATATCCTCCGGGGACGCTCGTGACCGGGAAAATGGTGACTGCGTTAAGACGGCTCGGTTTCCACGCGGTCTTCGACACGAATTTTGCCGCGGACCTCACGATCATGGAAGAAGGGACCGAACTTTTGATGCGTCTCAAGAAGGCGCTCGTCGACAAGGCGCCTGTCGCGCTGCCGATGTTCACCAGCTGCTCGCCCGGATGGATCAAGTTCGCGGAATATTATTATCCGGAATTTCTGCCGAACCTTTCCACGTGCAAATCGCCCCAGCAGATGTTCGGGGCGGTCGCGAAGACCTTTTACGCTTCCAAGAAAGGCGTCAAGCCCGAGGACATGGTCGTCGTCTCGATCATGCCGTGTACGGCGAAGAAGTTCGAGGCCCAGCGGCCCGAGATGAATTCAAGCGGCGTGCAGGATGTCGACTATGTGCTGACGACGCGGGAACTCGGGTTCATGATCGAGTCCGCGGGGATCGATTTCAAGGGTCTGGAGGACGGCACGATGGATTCTCCGCTCGGGTTTTCGACCGGCGCGGCGGATATTTTCGCGAACACCGGGGGCGTCATGGAAGCCGCGCTGAGGACCGTTTATGAGATCGTGACCGGGCGGGAATTTCCGGCCGCGGACCTGCGGCTGGCGCCGGTGGAGGGTTTGAAGGGGATCAAAGAAGCCTCGCTCAAGATCACGGGAACGACTCCCGAGTGGAGATTTTTGGAGAATGTGGAGGTGCGGATCGCCGTGGCTCACGGTCTCGAGAACGCCGGAAGTCTGCTGGACAGGCTCAAAGAGGGGAAGGTCCAGTATCACTTCGTCGAAATCATGACCTGTCCGGGCGGGTGCATCGGCGGAGGCGGGCAGCCGCGTTATACGGACGATGCCGTCCGTTTGGCGCGCATCAACGCGATCTATAAAGAGGACGCCGGCAAAAAACTCAGGAAGTCCCACAAGAATCCTCAGGTCCAGGCGCTCTATGATGAATTCCTCAAGGCGCCGCTCGGCGAAAAGTCCCACCATCTTCTGCACACGCGTTACCGCGAACGTTCGAAGATATAATTTTTTGTTGATGGAAAAAGAGCGCTGTGATAATATTTCAATCGTTCCAAATTTCACGAATTGAAAATTTGATATGAAGAAACTCCCCCGCAAGATCATCACCAGGGTCCTGCTCTACATCCGGACCCTCGAGGGCCTGCTGAAAGAGAAGCGTTACCTCGTCTCTTCGAAGCAGCTGGCCGAGATCACCGGGCTTTCGGACGTGAAGATCCGGAAGGACATTTCAAATTTCAAGAAGATCGGAAGGCCGCGGATCGGTTATAAGACCGCGGACCTGAAGAAGACGCTTGAGAATTACCTTCTTCAGAACAATACGGTGCACTTGGTGCTCTTCGGGGCGGGGAATCTTGGGTCCGCTATTCTGAAATATCCGGGGTTCCACCGGAGCAAGGTGAAGCTCGTTGCGGCCTTTGACGCGGCGAAGACCAAGATCGGCAGGAAGATCAACGGCGTGCGGATCTATCCGGTTGAACGGGCGCCCGAGATCATCAAGCGGTGCCACGCGGACATCGGGATCATCGCGGTGCCGAAGGAACACTGCCAGGAAGCCGCGGACTATATGGTGCTTTCGGGACTGCACGGGATCGTGAATTTCGCGCCGTGTTCGATCAGCGTTCCGGCGAAGGTGCAGGTCCGGAACATGGATTTTACGATCGAGTTTTTATCGCTTTTTTGTGACATGCAGAAATAAGACTTCGGGAACGACGAGGAGGACGTTATGGATTATAACGCGAAAGAACTTTTGAAGCAGTTCAACGAATCGATGGTGAATATCCGCAAGGCGGTCCCCGCGGAATACGAAGCCTTCATGAAGGAAAAAGAAACGGTCGTCCGGTCCGGCAAGATCCCGGAAAAGACGAAATGGCTGCTGCTCCTCGTGGCGAGCACGACGCAGAAGTGTCCGGTCTGCATCCCGCGCGCGGTCCAGCATTGCCTGGATGCCGGGTGGACCAAGGAAGAGATGCTGGAGGCGTGTATGATCGCGGTGCTGGTGGGCGGGTCGAGCACGATGACCTATGTCACGTTCGTGGAAAAGGCGATCGAACAACTGAAAAAGTAAAGAACGACGGCAGGATCCCGAGGGAGTTTTTTGAATGAATAAAAAAATGGTCGAAGAAGAGATCCGGGAGATCGCGGATTCCTGGAAGGGTAAGGAAGGGAATCTGATCATGGTGCTTCACGAGATCCAGAATCGCTACGGGTACGTGCCGCGCGAAGTTTCGCTGGTCCTGTCAGAGATCCTGGATGTGCCGCTCGCCCGTATCTATGAGGTCATCACCTTCTATCACTTTTTCCGCTTGACGCCTCCCGGCAAGATTAAGATCTCGGTATGCATGGGGACGGCCTGTTACCTGAAGGGCGGAGCGGAGCTTTTGGGAGAACTCGAACACCTTCTTTGCGTGAAACCCGGGGAAACGACCAAGGACGGGCAGTTCCATCTCGAAGTGGTCCGCTGTCTGGGTTGTTGCGGCCTGGCGCCGGTACTGAAGATCAAGGAAAAGATCTACGGCAGTGTGAAGAAGAAGGACATCGGCGACATCATCGCGCAGTACTCGGAAGAGACCGAGGCGAAGGAAGCCGTCTAGGGACGGCGCGGGGGGATCTATGGAAAAATTGACGAAAGACGGGCTGGAAAAACTGCGGCAGCAGCATGCGGCGGCGGACAAGAATTACATCAAGGTCGGGTTCAGCAGCTGCGGGATCGCCGCGGGGGCGCAGGAAGTCTACGACGTGCTTTGCGAAGAAGTCCGCAAACACAACGCGGACGTGGAGATCAAGAAGTGCGGCTGTGTCGGCATGTGTTCCGCAGAACCGCTCGTGGAGGTCCGGGTGAAGAACATGCCGCGCGTTTTCTACGGCAAGGTCGACAAAGAAACGGCCATCAAGATCGTGGAGAAACACGTCGGCGCGAAAATGCTTCTGAACGACCGGATCTACGACATGAAGGTCAGTTAAAGGCAAAGGGGCCATGGGAAAGACAGTATTCATTAAAGACACTACGATCGGCGGAAAAGACAGGACGCGTGACGTTTACGGGATCCTGCTGGGCGTTCTCCGGGAAAGAGGCCTGGAGAACAACGTCCAGCTTGTGCGTGTCGTGGATATCGGGGTTTACGGTCAGGGCGTCGTGGTGAGGGTGCTGCCCGAGAATTTTCTTTACACGCACGTTGAAGATGCGGACATCGTGGGGATTGTCGAGCAAAGTCTTATCGGGGGCAAACCGTTCGCCGCAAAACTTGTCGCGGAAGGGGCCAGGCAACTGCGGATCGTGCTGCGTAACTGCGGCGTGATCGATCCGGAAAGCATCGAAGAATATATCGCCAAGGACGGCTATCAGGCGCTCGCGAAAGTCTTGAGCGACACGCCGGAGAAGACCCTTCAGGAAATGAAGACCAGCGGGTTGCGGGGACGCGGCGGCGCGGGATTCCCCACAGGAATGAAATGGGAATTCACCCGCAAGAGTCCGGGGGCCCAGAAGTACATCATTTGCAACGGTGACGAGGGCGATCCGGGTGCCTACATGGACCGCAGCGTCCTGGAAGGGGACCCACATTCGGTGATCGAGGGGATGATCATCGGAGGCTACGCGATCGGCGCGTCCAAGGGATATTTCTACATCCGGGCGGAGTACCCGCTCGCGATCGAGAGGATCGAGAAAGCCCTCCATCAGTGCCGCGAGGCAGGGCTCCTCGGAAAGAACATTTTCGGGTCCTCGTTCAGTTTTGATGTGGAGATCCGCCTGGGTGCGGGAGCTTTCGTCTGCGGTGAGGAAACGGCGCTGATCGCTTCGATCGAGGGCAAGCGCGGTTATCCGAGTCCGCGCCCTCCGTTCCCGTCGGTCAAGGGGCTCTGGGGAAAACCGACCTGTATCAATAACGTGGAAACCCTGGCGAACATTCCGGTGATCCTGCTTAAAGGGGGCGCCTGGTTCGCGGGGATCGGGACCGCGTCTTCCAAGGGGACGAAGGTTTTCGCGGTGACCGGCAAGGTCAAGAATTCGGGACTTGTGGAGGTCCCGATGGGCACCGCGATCGAGGATATCGTTTACGGGATCGGCGGCGGCGCGTTGGCGGGGAAATCGGTCAAGGCGATCCAGACCGGCGGTCCGTCCGGCGGCGTGATCCCGAAAGAGCATTTCAGCACCAAAGTGGACTATGAAAGTCTCCAGCAGATGGGTTCCATCATGGGGTCCGGCGGGATGATCGTGATGGACGAGGACGATTGTATGCCGGATATCGCGAAATTTTATCTTGGTTTTTGCGTGGATGAATCCTGCGGGAAGTGCGCTCCCTGCCGTATCGGGGGGACGCAAATGCTGCGCCTTCTCACAAAAGTCACGGAAGGGGAAGGAACGCCCAAAGACCTCGAACAGCTCGAACAGATCTCTCACGCCATGCAGAAGGCCTCGCTCTGCGGCCTCGGGCAAACGGCTCCGAACCCGGTGCTTTCGACGCTGCATTATTACCGGGCCGAGTATGACGCCCACGTGAAGAACAAAAAATGCCCTGCCTGCAAATGCGCCAAGCTGGTCCGGTTCCTGATCATGAGCGAGAAGTGCGTGAAATGCGGCATGTGTTTCAAGGCCTGTCCAGTCAACGCGATCTCCGGGAACCGCGAAAGCGGTTATTTGATCGATCAAACAAAATGCATCCGTTGCGGTCAATGCTTCGAGGCCTGCAAGCCTCGCGCCATCAGCCGCAGCTGATCCCGGGACAGTCTTATATCTTTAAGAGGGAGAAGTGCAATGGTTAAAGCGGTCATCAACGGTTTAAAAGTAGAGGTCCCCGAAGGGACTACGATCCTGGAAGCGGCAAAAAAGGTCCAGACGAAGATCCCGACGCTTTGCAAACATCCGGACGCCTATCTGCACGCCTCCGCGGCCTGCGGGATCTGCATCGTGAGGGTCAAAGGTACGAAGAAGATGCTGCGGGCCTGCTGCACGCCCCTGGACGAGGGGATGGACATCGTGACCCACGACCCCGAGATCGTTTCGATCCGCCGGACGGTGCTTGAGTTGATCCTGTCCAATCATCCTAACGAATGCCTGACCTGTGGCCGCAATAATAATTGCGAACTCCAATCGGCCGTGGCGGACTTCGGGATCCGGGAAGAGTTTTTCAAGAAGATCGTTCCCAATATCCCCAAGGACGATTCCACCGGCAACATCGTGCTGGAGCCCCGCAAATGCATCAATTGCGGCCGCTGTGTCGACGTTTGCCAGAACGTGCAGGACGTGTGGGCGCTTACCTTTTTGCAGCGCGGGATCAACACGCGGATGGCCCCGGCGGGGGACATCAGCCTCGCGGAATCGCCGTGCGTGCGCTGCGGCCAATGTTCGGCGCATTGCCCGACCGGCGCCATCGTCGAAAAAGACGACACCCAGCTTGCGTGGAAAGTGCTTCGCGATTCCGAACAATATTGCGTAGTCCAGATCGCCCCGGCGGTGCGTGTCGCGCTCGGCGAGGCTTTCGGTTTCCCGCTCGGAAAGAACGTCACGAAAAAGATGTATGCGGCGCTCCGGCGCATGGGCTTTAAAGCGATCTTTGACACGAATTTCGCCGCGGACGTGACCATCATGGAAGAAGCGAGTGAATTTGTCGAGCGGTTCGCCCATGGCAAGAGCGTCCTGCCGCTGATCACGACCTGCTGTCCGTCCTGGGTGGATTTCATGGAGAAATTCCACGGGGACATGATCCCTCATTTCTCTTCCGCGAAATCCCCGCACGAGATGATGGGCGTCCTGGTCAAGACCTACTACGCGGAAAAGAACAAGCTGGACCCAGCGAAGCTCAAGGTCATTTCGGTCATGCCGTGCACGGCCAAGAAGTTCGAGATCTCCAGGAGCCGCGAGATGTCGGCGTCGGGGTATCAGGACGTGGACGTGGTGCTGACGACCCGGGAGCTGGCCCGCATGATCAAACAATCGGGCATCGACTTTGCGAGTCTGCCGGACGAAGATTGCGACCACATCCTTGGGGAATACAGTGGCGCGGGAACGATCTTCGGGGCCACCGGGGGTGTTATGGAAGCGGCTCTCCGCACGGCGTATTCTTTTGTGACAGGAAAGAAGCTTTCCAAAGTCGAGTTCGAGAATGTCCGCGGGCTCAAAGGCGTGAAAGAGACCTCGGTGAATATCGACGGCAAGGAAGTGAAGATCGCGATCGCTCACGGCCTGGCGAACGTGGAGTACGTTCTGAACGAAGTCCGGAAGGCCCAGAAAGAGAACCGGCCGCTCCCGTATCATTTCATCGAAGTGATGGCGTGCCCAGGCGGTTGTGTGGGCGGCGGCGGGCAGCCCTACGGTGTTACGGACGAACTGCGTGTCGCGCGGGCCAAGGGTCTTTATTCGGATGACGAGGCGCAGGCCGTCCGGTGCTCGCATGAGAACCCTTATGTGCAGCAGCTCTACAAGGAGTTCCTGGGGAAACCCTTGAGCGAGAAGGCGGAGAAACTGCTTCACACGCATTACCAGAAATTGCCGGTCTACCGGCGGTAATATTTTAAATTCAGATTTCCTGAGGCAAAGGACGCAAACGGTCCGGAGACTAAGGGGAAAAAGAAGTCGTATTCTTTTCGATCCCGGAACTGTCTCTGGAAAGACGGTTCCGGGATCTTTGTTTTTGGGGAACACTTTTGTAACGGCGGGGTGGATCATGGAAAAACGTCTGGGTTTTGTCGGTATCATCATAGAGGACCGGAAAAAAGCGGCGCACGAAGTGAATGAACTGCTTTCGGAGCACGGGGACATCGTCGTGGCGCGCGTGGGGATGCCTTACAAGGAGCGGAAGTGTTGCGTGATCACGTTGATCGTGGACGCGACGACGGATGAACTGGGTTCCCTGACCGGAAAGTTGGGGGCTCTTGACGGCGTATCGGTGAAGTCCGCGCTGACGAAGAAGTGAAAGGCGGAATTTAGGTCCGTAACAAAAAGGATGAAAATGGAGAAAACACCCAAGTCGCTCAGGCTGCAGATCGGGATTTTTGGCCGGACCAATGTCGGAAAGTCGAGCTTTTTGAACATGGTGGCGGGACAGGACGTGGCGATCACTTCACCCGTTCCGGGGACCACGACGGACGTTGTGGAAAAAGTGATGGAGCTCCTTCCGGTCGGACCGGTGGTGTTCCTGGATACCGGCGGCATCGATGACGCTTCGACGCTCGGGAGCCGGCGGGTCGAACGTACCCGGAAAGTTTTTGACCGCGCGGACGTGATCACCTTGATCCTGGAACCGGACCAATGGACGGGGTTCGAGGAGGAGATCTGCGCGGAGGCCGCCGTCCGGAAGATCCCGCTCATTTTTGTCGTGAATAAAAGCGATCTCAGAACACCGGGGGGTTCGTATCTCGAAAAACTCAGGGAAAAAACCGCCCGTATCCTGATCTGTGCCAGCACGGACCGCAGTAAAAGGGACATCTCGGTCGCGCAGCTCAAAGGGTATCTTCTCGAAGTCTGTCCGGAGGATTTTCTGACCGCGCCCGCGCTGCTGGGGGACATCATGCCGCGGGGCGGACTTGCCGTCTTGATCATCCCGATCGATTTCGAGGCGCCGAAAGGGAGGATCATCCTGCCGCAGGTGCAGGCGATCCGGGACGCGCTTGACCACGGTTCCATGACGCTTGTCGTCAAAGAAAGTGAATACAAGGCCGCGCTCGCGAAACTCAAGATGCCGCCGAACCTCGTGGTCTGCGACTCCCAGGTCGTCGACCGGATGGTCGCGGAAACCCCCAAGGGCGTCCGCTGCACGACCTTTTCCATTTTATTGTCACGACTCAAGGGCGATATCGGCGAAATGACCCGCGGAGCTTTCGCGATCGGAGACCTCAGACCGGGGGACAAGATCCTGATCGCCGAATCCTGCAGTCATCACGCGATCGAAGGGGACATCGGACGCATCAAGATCCCGGGGTGGCTGAAGCAATATCTCGGTTTCGAGGTCGGGATCAAGGTCGCGGCTGGCCGCGATTTTCCCGAGGATGTGCAGGAGTACAAACTGATCATCCAGTGCGGGTCGTGCATGCTCACGCGCCGCGAGACGCTCGCGAGGATCCAGCGCGCGAAGCAGAAAGGCGTTCCCATCACGAATTACGGGCTTTGTATTTCCTATCTCCAGGGGGTGCTGGAACGCGTGATCGAGCCGTTCCCGGAAGCTTTGGAGGTTTTCCGGAGTATGAAAAGATCCCAAGGAAAGGCGCTGGGACATCATGGCAGCTGAAACGACCGCCTCCGGGGCGTGGATCGCGGGACGGATCAAAAGGGAGCAGATCGAACGTTATTTAGACCAAGGAAAGGACTTTATCCCGGATGATGAGATCTGGCGGACGATAAACACCGCGCGGGAGCCGGAGCCGCAAACCGTACGGGAGATCCTCGCGCGGTCGCTGGCCGTTCAAACGCTTACGCCGGAGGATCTCGCGATGCTAATGCGGGTCCGGGACGCCGACATGCTCCGCGAAATGCAGGAGGCCGCGCTCGCGATCAAGAAAAAGGTGTACGACAACCGGATCGTGACGTTCGCGCCGCTTTATATGGGGAATTATTGCGTGAATAATTGCGCCTATTGCGGGTTCCGGCACGACAACGCGGACGCCCGGAGGCGCGTTCTCAGCATGGAAGAGGTGCGCCGCGAGACCGAAAGCCTCGCGGGCCGGATCGGTCATAAGCGCATCATCGCGGTCTACGGCGAGCATCCTGTGACCGGGATCGATTATATTCTCGAGAGCATGAAAACGATCTACGGCGTCCGTGTTCCGACCAGGCACGGGTACGGGAACATCCGCCGCATCAATGTGAACGCGGCGCCCATGTCGATCGAAGAATTGACACGGCTTAAGGACGGCGGTCTCGGGACTTACCAGGTGTTCCAGGAGACGTACCATCATGAAACCTACGCGAAACTCCACCCGCAGGGAACGCTCAAGTCCGATTACCGGTGGCGGTTGTACGCGATGCACCGGGCGCTTGAGGCGGGCATCGATGATGTGGGGATCGGCGTGCTCTTCGGCCTTTATGACTGGCGCTTCGAAGTCATGGCGCTTCTTTATCACGCGATCGCCCTCGAGGGCCGGATGGGGATCGGGCCCCACACAGTGTCGTTCCCGCGACTGGAGCCGGCCCTGAACGCGGCGTACGCGACGCAGTCGCCTTACCGGGTGTCGGACGAGGATTTTAAAAGGATCATCCTGCTCGTCCGCCTGGCCATTCCTTATACCGGCATGATCATCACCGCGCGCGAAACGGCGTCGATGCGCCGCGAAGCCATCTCACTCGGGATCACGCAGACCGACGCGTCGACGAAGATCGGGATCGGGAGTTACAGCGAAGAAAGAAAAGACCAGCAGGCGGAGCGGCAGCAATTCATGCTCGGGGACACGCGGAGCCTGGACGAACTGGTGCGCGATTTCGCGGACATGGGATACATCACTTCCTTTTGCACCGCCGGATATCGTTGCGGCCGCACGGGGAAATGCATCATGGAACTTCTGCGAAGCGGCAAGGAAGGGAAATTCTGCAAGCTGAATGCCGTGCTGACGTTCCAGGAATGGCTCGACGATTTTGCGACGCCCGGAACGCGCGAAGCGGGGCTTAAAGTCCTGGAAAAAGAGCTTGGAGAGATCAAGAAGAACAATCCTCAGGGATTTCCCGCTTTTTATCAGTTCCTTGAACGGGTGCGCAACGGGGAGCGGGACCTGTTTTTATGAACGCAACACGGTACAAATATTTCCCCGGGAACGGCTAAGGATCATGGAAACGCTGAACCCACCGGCCATGCTCAAATGGCTGGCAGAAAAAGACCCTCAAAGGCTCCAGACACTTTACCGGGAGGCGTACGCTTGCAAGTTGCGGAACGTGGGGCCGAAGGTCTATTTCCGGGGACTGATCGAGATCAGTAATATTTGCGCGAAGAATTGCTATTATTGCGGGATCCGGCGGGATCACCGGGACCTTCAGCGGTTTTCCATGACCGAGGAAGAGATCCTTGAAGCCGCGAAAACCGTTCACGATCTCGGGTACGGTTCGGTCGTCCTGCAGTCCGGGGAGCGCCAGGACGCCGCATATGCGTTATTCATAGAGAACATTATCCGGAAGATCAAAAATCTTACCGCCCAAAAACTCGGGATCACTTTGTCGCTCGGTGAGCAGACTGCCGAAACTTACGAGCGATGGTTCCGCGCCGGCGCGCATCGTTATCTTTTGAGGATCGAGACCAGCAGCCCGGCCCTTTACCGGAAACTCCATCCCGAGGATCATTCCTTCGATGCCCGGCGGAATTGTCTGAGAGATTTGCGAGCGATCGGGTATCAGGTGGGGACGGGCGTCATGATCGGGTTGCCCTTTCAGACCTATGAACATCTGGTGTCGGACCTTCTTTTTTTCCGGGAAGAGGACGTGGACATGGTCGGGATGGGACCGTATATCCCGCATGCCGGAACGCCGCTGAGTTGGCCGGCCGGGAGTTATGATCCGGCGGATCATTTCCGGCTGGGGCTTGTGATGATCGCGCTCGC
Source organism: Candidatus Omnitrophota bacterium (assembly GCA_903820505.1). Classification (GTDB taxonomy): domain Bacteria; phylum Omnitrophota; class Omnitrophia; order Omnitrophales; family Aquincolibacteriaceae; genus Pegaeibacterium; species Pegaeibacterium caenilacustre. The sequence continues at coordinate 1,091 of CAIJHQ010000049.1, read as the reverse complement.
GCGATTGACGCTCCGGGACGTGAACATCGCTGCGACGACGGCGCTTCAGGCGTTGGACCCCTCAGGGAGAGAGAAAGGGATCGCGGCGGGAGCCAACATCATTATGCCGAACAGCACTCCCACGGCCTACCGGAAGTTCTACCAGCTTTATGATAATAAGCCGTGTCTGGACGAGAACGCCTTGCAGTGCCGGAGCTGCCTGGAAAACCGGATCTGCGGTGGCGGGGACGAAGTCGGTTACGGTGAGTGGGGGGATCCGCCGCACTTTCTGAAACGGTCCTCAGGTTCCCGCAACATTTCCTCAAAAGCCACTTGACCGTCGCGCCGCGGCGCTCTCCCCGTATTCTATTCTTGATATCTTCGCAAAATGTGATAAAACATAGCGTCATTTCGGGCGGTGGGCCCGGAGGCGGTTCAATCTACCTTTACCAACCCAACGGGGTGGTCCATGGATAAGAAGGAATTTTATAAAAAGTCCGAAAAGATCATTAACGAGACCTTTGTAAAGGTAAAATGGTACGCCAAAGTAGCGGCCGAAAAGGCGGGAGAGGCGGCACACGTGACGAAACTCCTGCTTCAGAAAGTGTCGTTGGAACATCAGTTGGCCAAACGCCTTTCGCAGTTGGGTACCAAGGTTTACCAGGAAGCGGTCCGTCAGGGCAAGGCGATATCGCTCGAAGATCCGGAGATCAAAAAGATCGTCGAGGAGACCAAACAGCTGGACGCGCAGTTGGCGCAGCTTGAAGCGGCGCTTGAGACCGAACGGAAGGGGCAACCCGCCGTGAAGCCGCCCGCGCCGAAGCGGAAGGCAAGATCGGCCTCTTGATCTAAAAGTAAGTCTGAAAGTATAAAACCTCGGTTCAAAAATAATACGGTTTTTGATCCTAAGATAATTTCGCGCGAGCGTGGTGAAATGGCAGCCCTGGCTCTGATTGAAATTCAAAGGAAGCCAGGACAGTCCTCGTCCTCAATAAAAAGTTTCATCTAGAGACGAGGGCAGCCCTGGCTCTGATTGAAATTCAAAGGAAGCCAGGACAGTCCTCGTCCTCAATAAAAAGTTTCATCTAGAGACGAGGGCAGACACACCAGCT
>CAIJHQ010000048.1 GCA_903820505.1 Candidatus Omnitrophota bacterium | reverse complement strand
GGGTCGGTAAATTTCGCCCCATCCCATAATGCTAACGCCTTATCAAGCCAATCAACCGCAGTCAAACCCTGAGAGGCCTGCTGAAATTTCTTTTTTAGCTTCTGGGTGCTTTGCTTTTCTGCGGTCAGCTTGCGGTTTTCCTCTTCAAGCTTCGCTACCTGTTGGAGGAGTTCCTTTTCTCTTTTTTGAGTATCCTTGAGCTGTGTCAGGTGTTCTCTGTCTTGTAGTTGTTTTTTCACTCTTTCTTCCAGAACAGAGGTATCCACAACTACATTGACAATAATCTCAATTCCGAAGGCATTATCTGAGGCATAATTCTTTTGAGAAATAACTTCCGCTTTCAGAACACCGGCAGTTAAAGCAAGAATTTCATCCTTCTCCACTTTATAGTTTTGGACAACGGTAAGGCTTTCAATATAAGTTCCCGCCTTTTCCAGAGCCTCCCTTTTAGCTTTGGCTATACCGTAAATTCTGGCATCATCAGCGGACTGACCGCCCCCGAATGTTTGCCTTACTGTCTGCTTAATTGTTAGAATTTCGCCAAATGAAGATAGTGGGAATAAAGAAATGGAAAGTAAAAAGACTAAAACGAATATGCCGCGTGTTCTCATCATCGTATTTTCCTCCTCACCCTAGGTTCTTTTATCTAAAGAATACTCGGCTTTGTCAAGAAATAAAGCAAAAATATTTGACTCCAGTTTCCTGTTGGCGGCGAAGAAAAGTTATGTAGCGCGCGGTTTTTTGCGTGTCCTGATTGAGCGTTTGATTGGATGTTTCTTTTGTGCTTGCTGGTTTTTGAAAAAATTTAAAAACTCACTGGGTGAAAGAACTTCAGCCCCTTGGCATCGTGCGGCAGGGAAATGTTTTTGATTTTCTGTAACAAGACATACCGCTTGACTTGCCAGAGTAACTTCAAGAAACGGTGTATCATCGGGATCAGGAAGCGAATGGGATAAAGGGGAAGGCGCAACAGCCTGGCCACTATAGACAATGTAGTCAAGAAGCGCGGCGATCTTTTCTTCTTCAAATCCAAACCTCGGGCGTCGCAGAACCTCGTTGTATTCTGATAGAATCCGGGCATCAAAGGAAAGCGATAGTTTGCCGCCTGAGACCATGCGGACGATTTCGCCACAAGCCCCGAACGGCGATAAAAGCCCCGCGACAAGAACATTGGTGTCAATGACAATGTCCATCATGCGCGCTTTTTACGAACAGATTTAATTTCGGCATTGATTTCATCCAGCGAAATATTGTCTGTCCCTTTTTCTACAGATCTCCGTTGGAGAGAAACAACAGCCTCAACAGCACGTGATCGGCGAAACGAGGATAGAGATTCCTCAAGATTTGCTTCGGTTATTGCCGCAAGAATGGCTATTGGCCGACCATTGCTGGTGACAATCATCTCTCTTTCGGCAGGCAGCTCTTTCCAGATTTGTGCGGATTTGCCCCTTAAATCTCTGACGCTCAAAAATCTCATTGCCATGTCCTCCATTTGTGTATCATATTATGTACACAAATGTCACCCAATGTCAAATCTTTTTTATACCAATTT
>CAIJHQ010000047.1 GCA_903820505.1 Candidatus Omnitrophota bacterium | reverse complement strand
GATCCTGCGGGACCGGGCCTCGACCCTGGGGATCACGGCGCAGGATATCGAATATGCCTTGGCTCTTGCCTATGCCCAAGGGAAGGTGACGCTCTATAAGACCAGCATCGATCAGTACCAGGTGATCGTGGAGCTTGAAAAACGATACCAGACGGTCCCCGAGGACCTTGCCCGCGTCTATATCCGGGCGAGCGCCACGGGAAAGATGGTGCCCTTGAGCTCCGTCATGGAATGGACCGAAGTGGTGACTCCTCAGAACGTGCCGCATGATTCGCAGTTGAACTCGGGGACGATCTCGTTCAATCTCAAGGAAGGGGTGCCGCTCGGGGACGCGACGAAGTTCATCACCGACACGGCCGAAAAGATCCTTCCTCCCGAAGTGGTCGGGAAATTGCAGGGAGAAGCGGAGGAATTTTCCGATGCCGTCGCGAGCCTCAGCATTCTGATCCTCATCGCGATCTTCATCAAATATGTCATTCTCGGTATTCTCTACGAAAGCTATGTGCACCCGTTCACGATCATCACGACGCTTCCGGTCGGGACGCTCGGCGGGCTTGCCACGTTGTGGCTCTTTCATTCCGAGATGTCCCTTTATGCCTACGTCGGGATCTTCATGCTGCTCGGGATCGTGGCGAAGAACGGTATCATGATGGTGGATTTTGCCAATCAGGGACTTGTCGAGGGAAAGAGCAACTTTGACGCGATCCATGACGCGAGCGTGGTCCGGTTCCGTCCGATCCTGATGACGGGACTTGCGGCTATCATGGGCGCGTTGCCGATCGCGTTTGGATATGGAGCGGACGGATCTTCCAGGATCCCGCTGGGACTCGTGGTGGTCGGGGGTCTTGCTTTCTCCCAGGTCGTGACGCTCTTCGTGACGCCCGGTCTTTTCCTTTATATGCAGACCTTCCAGGAAAAAGTGCTCGATCGTTTCGAGTTGACCCGTTCCGGTTCGTCCCGAAGAGAGACATAGACAGGCGAGTGCCGGAGCTTTTCTGTTTAATAAAGGTGAGCCGTAATTTTAATGCATCGTAAACCATCCGGGAAAAAGCACAAATGACCGACTGTACGGAAATAACAAAGAGACTTTTCTTCCAGGCAAAGATGTTAACGATTGGAATGGCCGCCGCGGTTTTTATTTACGGGACGCTGGCATACTATTTGGTCCAGGCGGGAAGGGGCGTTCCCGCGGCTTTAGATCTTCGGGCGTATCCGTGGATCCAGTACGCTCTTCTGGTTTTTTCGGTCGTCGGGATCCTGGCGATGCACCGATTGCGGGAGCGTATTTTAAGACAAGAGGTCACGCCTCAGGCCGGCGACACGCGCTATCCTCAGAAACTTTTTGTCGCTGCGGTGCTCATGATGGCGGCGGCCGAAATGCCAGTCTTTTTCGGGCTTGTCCTTGTTTTTGTAGGCAGGAGTTTTTGCGTTTTTTTACCGTTCGCGTTCCTCTCGCTTGCCGCTTTTTATTTTGCTTTCCCCAGGAAGCAACAATGGGAGGACTGGCTCGGCACGGCTTTTTGAAGGGACAAGCGGTCAGCGTCGGCTGTATCCGGTCATGTTCTTTTTGAAGCGTCCGCAGTGCTGAGGTCCACGCCGGAATTCGGGGATTTTCCGGCTAATTTTTTCCGAGGGTCTTGGAGAGGGAACGGTCCCAACCGAAAGCGGCGAGGGGCGTATCTTCCGTGGATAGTTCCATCACCAATAATTTCCCGTCGGTGGTATAGGGGTCTCCCGTGAGGTTCGTTCGGGGCATCGGGAGGGGTTTGGCGATCGTTGCGAAGCCGAACCGTTTGACTTTTTCGATCTCGATCAGGTCCGCCAGAAGATAATCCCTCGCGTCGTCAATGTTCGGGTCGATCCTGTGCGTCGTGAGGTACCAGGATTTCCAGGTGAATTTCACGCCGATATCGCGGCTGATCGCGCCGATCCAGGCCGGTTTTCCCCGGAAACGTGCGGGAGTGTACCAGAGGCGCAGGTGAAGGCGCTGATTGATCGTGCTGCGCGATTTCTGGAGCGCGAGGTCCTGGGGATGGCCGTTGTGATAAAGAGGACTGACCGGGGAATAGCGGTCACTGTCGCCGGTGATAAAGGCCTTGGCCATATTGAATCCGGAACCGAAAGTGAGCGCCTGGGTCTCGTCCCATCCCGCCGAGGTAAAGATGGTGATCAGGTCTTCCAGTTCCCCGACGACCACGAAATTGAAAGGGTCCCCGTGAGCGGTCCCTTTTTTATTGGTCGTGCAGCGGGGGAGCGTGGCCAGCGCCCGGGGGATATCCTCTTCCTCGTATTTCACGATGGCTTCGTCCTGATAGCGGTTCTCGAAGTCCTTGGTCGTGTAATCGGGTTTGATGCCCGGGACCGTGACCGCGAAATTGAATATCCTGTGTCCGTCGTTCCCGATCATGTCGACCTTGACGTGCTTGGTGCCTTCATCGACCGAGGTGAAAACGAATCCCGATTGCCCGGAGTCCGGCATGACGATGTTGCTGGACAGGGCGAGTTTTCCGAAAAGATCATCCATTTTTCCGTTGGCGTGCCGGGCCGCGAAAAAATTAACCGGGATCAAAGCGATCAGCGGAAAGAAAATGACGGCGATGACGCCGGATTCAAGGAACTGCTTGCCCTGTTTGAAATGGGCCATGTAGGCCGCTTCTTCGGCGGAGTAATAGTTCGGGTCCATATTCCGCGGGATAAAAACGAACGGGATCTTCCCGCGGTTCTCGATCTTGACCCAAACGGGCTGGACGCCTTTTTTGGCAAGATTGACGCCGAAGACCTTCTTGGCCTCTTTGTCGCTCAGGACCGCGACCGTGACGGTGAGGGCGTCCTGCGTCTGGGTTTGCGCTCGTTCCATGAAGGGAACACGGTCCGCGGGCTGGGGCCTGTAGGTAACGCAGCCGTTGAATGACAGAGACAGGACCAGAAGGGTGATCCAACCGCGGTTTATACTTCTATGTTTTAACATTCCGGAAGGCTCTCTTGCGAAAGTTTGCACGTGAATGTCGTCCTTTTCGTTTTTCCCAATAGGCCTTATAATAGCGCAAGATCGTGGGAGTATTCAAACCACTTTCCTCTTAACCAGTTCGGAGGCTGTTCCCGTGAAAAGACCATTCATCCTCATTGCGATCCTTCTCTTTATCGGCTGTTCCACCGTTCCCGTTACCGGCCGGCGGCAGATTTCTTTTATCCCGCAGGGGGAACTTCTCTCGCTAAGCGATCAGAGTTATAAGGATGTTCTTGCCAAGTCAACGGTTGTGACGGACCCTGCCAGAACGGCCGGGGTCGTTGAGGCCGGAAAAAGGATAGCGGCTTCCGCGGAGTCCTTCATGAGAGACAGCGGTATGGAGAAAGACCTCAAAAACTACAAATGGGAATTTAATTTGATCCAGGACGACAAAACCGTTAATGCGTTCTGTATGCCCGGCGGAAAGATCGTGGTGTACACCGGGATCCTTCCGGTGACCCGGGACGCGAACGGATTGGCCACGGTCATGAGCCATGAAGTGGCGCACGCGATCGCGAACCACGGCGGCGAGCGGATGAGCCAGGAGCTTATCGTCCAGGCCGGAGGGATGGGAATTTCCCAGCTGATGAAGTCCAAGCCCGAGCAAGCCAGAAATATTCTTATGCAGGTCTATGGCGCTGGTTCGCAATACGGGGTGCTCTTGCCTTACAGCCGTTCCCATGAAAGCGAGGCCGACAGGATCGGGCTTATCCTGATGGCGCGCGCCGGGTATGATCCCAAAACAGCGGTGGCTTTTTGGGAGCGCATGAATAATCTTGGCGGGGTGAAACCTCCGGAGATCCTGTCCACCCATCCGGCCACTCAGCGGAGGATAGAGGATATTCAAAAGGAACTGCCGGAAGCGGAGAAATATTACAAGGCGTGATCTTAGGGGCGGATTTTCCGGACAAATGTACTTCATGAGTAACAAAAGGGGGAAGTCATGAGCGGCGTTTACGGGGTCGTTTCAGAGAACCATTGCATCGAGGCGCTTTTCTACGGAACGGATTATCATTCCCATCTCGGGACGGAGTTCGGCGGGCTTGCCGTGATGGACGGGGACAGATTCTCGCGTCAGATCCACGGGATCGCGCAAAGCCAGTTCAAATCCAAGTTCTTCGACGATCTGCAAAACCTGAAGGGCAACAAAGGGATCGGAGTGATCAGCGATTCCAACGAGCAGCCGATCTACCTCAATTCCAAGTTCGGTCCCTTCTGCATCGTGACCATGGGCCTGATCGATAACGCGCCGGAGCTCGTCGAGCAGCTTCTTTCCGAAGGGCATTCGTTCGCCGAAATGAGCGCAAAAGGGCTGGTCAATACGACCGAGCTGATCGCCAAACTCATTACGCTAGGGGACAATTTGATCGACGGGATCGAGCGGATGTTCGATATGATCGAAGGTTCCTGCTCGCTTCTCATCCTGAACAAGGACGGGATCTATGCCGCACGCGACCGCTGGGGGTATACACCGCTTGTGATCGGCCGGCACGCCGACACCTACGCGATCGCCTCCGAGACCTCGGCTTTTCCGAATGCCGACCTTAAGGTTTTGAAATATCTGGCTCCCGGCGAGATCGTTCTTGTGACCGAGGAGGGTCTTTCCACGAAAAGGCAGGGGAACGGCGAGATGCAGATCTGCACGTTCCTCTGGATCTATACCGGGTTCCCGGCATCGGATTACGAGGGGATCAACACGGAAGGCGCCCGTGAACGGTGCGGCGCCGCGCTGGCAAGGCGGGATAAGGATATTGAAGCGGACGTCGTGGCGGGCGTTCCGGATTCGGGAACGAGCCACGCGATCGGGTATTCGATGGAAAGCCGCAAGCCTTTCCGGCGGCCGCTCGTGAAGTATACTCCCGGCTACGGACGGAGCTACACGCCGCCGACCCAGGAAAAACGCGACCTCATCGCGAAAATGAAGCTGATCCCGATCCGCGAGATCATCGACGGGAATAGGATCGTGGTCTGCGACGATTCGATCGTCCGAGGGACGCAGCTCAAGAATTTCACGATCAATAAACTCTGGGATGCCGGCGCCAAGGAGGTCCACGTCCGGCCGGCGTGCCCGCCCCTGATGTTCCCGTGCAAGTTCTGTCTTTCCACGCGGTCGATCCATGAGCTAGCCGCGCGCAAGGCGATCCGCAACATCGAGGGCCGCGATCTCGACGACGTTTCCGAGTACGTGGACAGCGGTTCGGTGAAGCACGGGAAAATGGTGGACTGGATCGCACATGACCTTGGCGTGACAACGCTCCGTTACCAGACCGTCGAGGACATGGTGGAAGCCGTCGGGCTCCCGCGGGAGAAGCTTTGTTTGTACTGTTGGACGGGGGAATGTCCGACGATCTGTAAAAAACAAAAAGAGGCGAGCTGCTCCTCTTGCAAGTGACGGATCTCGGGCCGTCCTTTTGATGGGGCCGCAGAAATAACGAGGTCAAAAGATCATGATAGGAGATTTTATGGAAAAAGAGATCACAGCGTTACAGAAATTCATCAACACCGCGATCGAATTCCTCACCAATTACAGTTTTCAGGTCATCGGCGCCCTTGTCGTTCTTGTCATCGGGCATTTTGTCGGTCGGTGGGCTTACAAATTCATGTTCGCGCTTTGCGAAAAGAAGAAACTCGACATTACCCTTTCGAAATTCCTTGCCAGCTGCGCAAAAATGATGGTGTTGGGCTTCGCGGTCCTCATCGCGCTCGGCAAATTCGGGATCACGATCGCGCCCTTCGTCGCGGCGATCGGCGCCGCGGCCTTCGGGGCCAGTATGGCGTTACAAGGGCCGTTGTCGAACTACGGGGCCGGACTTTCCATTATCCTGGGGCATCCTTTCGTCGTGGGGGACACCATCGTGGTGACGGGGCAGTCTGGCGTGGTACAGGAAGTGACGCTGTCATGTACCATCTTGACGGACGAGGACGGCGTGAAGATCACGATCCCGAACAAGCATATCGTGGGCGAGATCATCCACAATTCCTTCAAGTACAAGATGGTAGAGAACAAGGTCGGGATCAGTTACGGGGATGACCCGGAAAAGGCGGTCCGGGCCGTTGAAAAGGTCCTTGAAGGGTTCCCCGAGGTCGCGCGGACGCCCAAGCCTCATGTCGGTCTTCAGGAATTCGGGGATTCCGCGATCTGCATCGGCTGCCGTTATTGGATCCCGACGACAAAATATTTCCAAACGCTTTCCGCCATCAACCTGGCGATCCATAAAGCGTTCCAGGCTGCCAAGATCACCATGCCGTTCCCGCAGAGGGAGATCCGGGTCATTTCCGGAACCGTTCCGGTGAAGTGATGCGGGGAGGCGAACTCGCTTTTTCCGATGACGCGGGTTTCGGAGATTTCAGGTCATGAGAAAAGTCCTCGGCGCGTCTTTTTTTGTCCTCGGGATCTCCTCGCTCATTTCCCAAGTGCTGTTGATCCGGGAGTTCGCGATGAGCTTCTACGGAAACGAATTATTCATCGGATGGTTCCTTTTTGCCTGGCTCTTCTGGAGCGGGGTCGGGAGCTTCTGGGGCGGTAAAGTACCCGCCGGCAATGTCGTGTTCTTTGATCGTGCCGGGATCTGTCAGGGGCTCGTGGCCTTGTTCCTGCCTCTGGAGGTTCTGGCGGTCCGTGCCAGCCGCGTGCTTCTTGGCCAAACACCGGGCGCCGTCGCCGATCTTGTTCCCGCCCTGTCACACAGTTTTTTGGCCCTGGCACCCTTCTGCATCGTATTGGGGCTCCAGTTTTCATTCGCGGCGCGCGCGTGGAACGATGGCGTAGAAATGTCCCGTCCCGGAAAAGAGGTGGGGCGCGCCTATCTGATCGAAACCTTGGGATTTGTCATCGGCGGGGTCTTGTTCAGTTTTCTTTTGGTGCGTTTGCCGGTCTTCGCGGTGGTGACCCTGGTGATCTGGATGAACCTCGGAGCGGCTGTTCTGTTCCTGGCGCATCAAAAACGTAAATATCCGGGGATCTGGCTCGCGTCGTGCGCTCTCGTTGTGGGGGTGGTCCTTTTGTGCTTGGGGTCCTTGGAGTTTTGGACCGCTCAATTCCGTTTTCCTTCCGAGAAACTCAAATTCTTTGCCAATTCCATTCATGGGAATGTCGCGGTCACACAGCGCGGGGCCCAGTATAACTTCTACCAGAATGGCGTGTTGCTGGGCGCGGAACGGGAGACACAGGCGAGCGAATACTTGGTGCACTTTCCGATGCTCGCGCATCCCGCTCCGAAGGATGTTCTGCTATTGGGGACGGGATTCAACGGACCTTTGTTGGAAGTCCTTAAACATGGGCCCTCGGCCGTTCACGAGGTGGAACTGGATCCGGCATTTTCGGGGGAGGCGCTGAGATTTCTGCCTCGGGACCTTCAGAAAGCCTTACAGGACCCACGGGTCAAGGTTTGGACGGCGGATCCGCGGGCGTTTTTCCGGATCTACGGCGGAAAATTTGACGTGATCATAGCAAATCTTCCGGATCCTACGACCATCCTCATCAACCGCAATTATACGAGGGATTTCTTCAGGACGATCGCCGCCCATCTGAGACCGGGAGGGCTTTTTGCGATGCGGCTCGGGTTCGCACCGGATCATGTGACCCCCGAACTTCAGCGCCTCGGAGGGTCGGTGTATGCGACGCTCAAGGATGTTTTTCATGCCGTGAAGGTCCTGCCCGAGGACACGATCTATTACCTGGCGATGACGGAAACCCTGGAGGATCCGACCCCCGAAAAGATGATCCGGAGGATGCGCGCCCGGCATATTACCCCGGCATTCCTGACCGAAGCCAATATCCGCTATCGTCTTACGAACGACCGGGTCGAGCAGGTCAGCGCTCTTTTTGAAAATCTGATCTGGAGGGTGAAGAATACGGACGCGCGGCCGCGGAGCTACTATTTCGCTTTCCTGCGCTGGCTCAGCCAGTTCCATCCCGGGGCCGCACGGGCGTTTTTTTCCATGGCCCAGGTTCCGTTCCCGGTCCTGCTTGTCGGATTTCTGCTCTGTGTGGCAGTCCCGCTGTCTATCTCGAAAGACCCGCAGCGGAAAAGAAGACGGCTGGCGTTTTACAGCATGGGAACGGCCGGGTTCTCTCTGATGGCGTTCGAGATCATCGTGATCTATCTTTTTCAGGTGGCTTTCGGGAACCTTTACTACCGGCTTGCCGTGCTTTTGGCGGCGTTCATGGCCGGGATCGGTATGGGGACGTGGATGGCGCTTCGCGCGAATAAAGGGTCGGGACGTTTCGCTTTGGCGTGGATCCACATCCTTGGTGCCGGCTTCTTCTTTTTGTTGATGCAGTGCTCCCGGCTTGCTTTTGATAAAGGAGTTTTTCTGCAGGACTGGCATCAAATGATCTTTGGGGCCATCGCGGTCCTCGGAGGGATTTTTTCCGGGGCAGCATTTCCCTTTGCGAACACCTACTATTTTTCCGAGGGAAAAGGGAACCGTTTGGGGAGCGTCTACGCTGCGGACTTGCTGGGCGCTTCCTGGGGCACGCTCATGACCGCTGGATTCTTGATCCCCGTCTGGGGGGCCGTGCGAACGCTCATCCTTTTGGGCGCTCTTAATATTCTCATGGCCTTATTCCTTTTTTTCCGAAAAGACCTGGGCCGTAAAGACGTATAGATCGACGTCCGGGTCTTTCCAGCAATCCGCCGGTAATCCCGCCTTCTGAGAACAAAGCTCGCCCAGGAATTGTTCCCGGCTCCAGCCCGTTTCGGTCGCGACCTGGGGCAGGAAAACACCATGACTGAAACCTTTCGAGACCTGCACGCCGTGTTTTCCGAGCTCGATCTCGTCCGCGTTCCGGACTTTCCGCAGAGGACTTAAAACGGATATTTCGTATTCCAACTTATTCAATTCTTGCGGAGCGACCGGCCGGAAACGGAAATCTTCAGTTGCCGCGGCAACGGCCATTTGCTGGATCACGGTGAAAAGGGGGGCCGTAGATTCGAATCGGCCGATGCATCCCCGGAGTTGGCCGTGTTCTTTCAGCGTGACGAACGCGCCCAATTTCTGCCGCAGGCCGGGCGACACCGGGTCGTAAGGCGGAACCCTTCCATCCCGCACGTAGCTTTCGACCGTCACGCGGGCGAGCCTCAGAAGTTCCGCTTCTTCTTGGGGACTCACGACCTTTTCTTCCGCGGCATTTTGAGAAGGACGGGTAACGGGAGGCGGCGCCTGGGAAAGTTTGCCGGAAGCGTCGACGAAAGCGACCGCTCCGTAGCCGACCACCCGGTTTTTCTCACCGGCGGGGGAGTCCCCGGAATTCGCGTAGTTCAAAAGTACGGGAGTCGTAGGCCCGAGCGCCTGGGTCAGGAGCAGCACGGTCCGCACACCGCTTACCCCGCAGAGGAACGTCTCCGCGTTCGGGACTTTTTTTGACGCGAGTTGCCCCAGTGTCGCATCGAGCGTATCCGCCCGGCCGGTCATGATTGCCCGGAGGGTTTCGTGATCGGCGGCGGAAGCATCGGCGTACGGCGGATAGTGGGACATGTCCGTGCTCGCTACGACGAGGGTTTTGTCATCGACGATGTTTTTCAAGGCATCCGCCAGGACCTGGGAAAGCGCGGGATCGTCATTCCCGAAAAGGATCGGAACGATCTTGAAATCCTTCAAGGACCGCTGCAAAAAAGGGAGCTGGACCTCGAGGACGTGGTCGGACGCGTGGGCGTCCGGGCGGTTGACGATCTTTGGACTCGCGGCGAGGAGCTTTTGCGCGAGGGCTTCGTCCACGGGGACAAGTCCCAGCGGGGTTTCAAAGCTGCCGGACCCGTAAAGGGCGATCCCGTCAAAGTAATTCTGATGGCTGTTGCACAGGAGGATAACGGTGCGGATATCCCGGCCGGCGATCGTTTTGTAAGCGTAGGCGGCTACGGGACCGGAATAGACATAACCCGCGTGAGGCGCCATGATCGCGCGGATCGGGGCCTTGATCTCGGGAGGGGTTGCCCGCTCCAACATCTCATCCACGGACCGCTCGAGTTCGGCTTTCGATGCGGGATAAAAACTGCCCGCGACAGCGGCTTTGCGGACCGCGCCAGAGGGGACGTTGTTTGCGCCGCACGCGGAAAAATTCCAGAGCGTCAGTGCCAGAAGGGCGGTCAGACAAATGCGTGAAGGGCCGTAAGGTCTTTTACTTCCAAATGCCGGGGATCTTTTCTCCATCGTGGCAGACTCCGTCGTTGAGATTGTTAGCGATCACAAGATAACCCTGCCGGACGATCGCTTTTTCGCCGGATCGGGGGCAATAAGTGGCTTCGCCTTCGGGGTTGTCGATGTTTCCGGTATAAACATACTTCAGTCCCTCTTCGAGGGCGATCTCCCGGGCCCGGATGACGACTTCGGGGGGTGTGGGCGGCAGGTTCTGAAGTTTATATTGGGGATGAAAACGGCTGAAGTGAAGCGGCACGCTGTCGCCAAGGTTCTCTTTGATCCACCGAGCCATGGCCCGGACCTTTTCGGGACTGTCGTTCTCGCCCGTTACGAGAAGAACGACGATCTCAAGCCACACGCCGCTCTGTTTGATGACCTTCAGCGTGTGAAGCACGGGTTCCAGATGACCGCTCGTGAACTTTTTATAGAACCGTTCGTCGAACGCTTTGAGGTCCACTTTGTAGGCATCGATGTATTTAAGAAGTTCTTTAAGAGGTTCTTCAAGGATATAGCCATTGCTGATCACCACCGTCTTGAGGCCTCGGCTTTTGGCAAGTTTCGCGGTATCCAGCATGAATTCAAAGTTGATGACGGGCTCATTGTAAGTGAACGCGATGGACTGGGAACCGCTTTGCAGCGCCGCCGCGACAACTTGTTCGGGAGTGGCCGATTGGGATTGGACATCTTCGGGAAAGCATTGCGAGATCTCCCAATTCTGGCAGAACAGGCACCGCAGGTTGCATCCAGTGGTGGCGATGGAGAACGCCGCACTGCCCGGGAGGACATGGAAAAAAGGTTTTTTCTCGATCGGGTCCACATGTGAGGTCGCGATGCGGCCGTAAACCATCGAATAAAGTTTCCCGCGGATATTTTTACGGGCTTTGCAGGCGCCCCATTGACCGGCGGAAAGCACGCACTGGTTCGGGCACAGGGAGCATTGCACCATTTGATCGGACAGCGGTTCGTAATAGCTGGCCTCGTGACCGGTTGTCACGTTCCGGGATTCCGCATTCAGCGCTTGCTCGCGGCGATAGATGAAAAGAACTGCTGTTCCGACCAGAAAAGCGAGGAGCAGGATAGAAAGGGATCTTTTTACCACGGTAGCGGAGTGTGTCATCGGAAGTGCAGCCAGAGAAAGAGCGCCAAAAGAGTTCCACAGACGGCATAAGCACAGGCCGTGGCGGTCTCCTCGTTTTTAGAAAGTGTCCACTGGGAGAATTTGGCGCGGAGCGGGAAGAACACATGGACGAGGAGCAGGAAGTAAAAAGGGACCGGCAGGACATTTTGATGAAGAAGCTTGGACAGCCGAGGGTCCATGAAATTTTTTGTCATGGCTAGTCCCGTGAAAATAAAAAGAAACACCAGAACCATCAGGATCCAGGAACCGTAACGGTTGACCGCAGTAAGGAATTTCAGCACGAAAAAGCCCTCCTGTTCACATAGTATGGAAAAGCGAATAAATCCCGTAAACAAAAAAAATGCCGCTCACAAGAAAGCCGCTCAATCGGGCGACGGAACGGAACTCCCCGGTTTTGGCCAGCAGTCCTACGAAAACAAGAGGTAAAAAATAGATCGAGCTGGACAGGAAGAAAAGAGCGAAATAGAACACGCCATAGAACGCGCTATGTTGGGAAAAAATGTAAGTCACCGAAAGCAGAAAAGGGGGACAAAGATTGATCCCCATGAAGAATCCCATAAGAAGAGGACTTTGATCTTTGAGAAGACTGGTTGGCGGGCAAAAAACCTTTTCGTACCGGATAAGACCGCGAAGATAACCGAAAAGGATCACCGAAAGGAGAATAAAGGAAAGAGCCGTGGCGAGCCTCAGCCACCGGGAGTCGAACTTTTCGCCGAGATAGCCGACGATCAGACCGAAACAGAGATATCCGACGAGCCGCCCGCTCAGGAATTTCAAGACCTCCCAAGCGCTTGTCCGCAGCGAACGTTCCTCGGCAACGAGAAAGGAACCCATGAACGGGATGCATGTGGTGAGGCAGAACGCTCCCACGGATAATCCCGCCAAGACCGGTTGAAGGATCTGTGCGCCTGTCATGGCTCTATAGTAGAGGAAACGGAGATGCTTTTGCAAGGGTGCAGGCGACCGAATCTGATTTCGGGAATAAAGATGTTTAATGGTAATATGTCCGTGTTGATGACGGTCGCAGGGGCGAGGAGCTTTTTCGGTGAGGAACACGGGGAAAACCATGGAAGGCAGCACACTTCGCGTCGGGTCCAGAGCCAGTCCGCTTGCGCTGGTTCAAGTGAAAGAAGTTTTAAACGCGCTCAAAAAGATCGCACCCAAGATCCGGACAAAGATCATCGGGATCGATACCACGGGTGACCGGGACAAGAAGACACCGATCTCTGAAATGGAGGGAACGGATTTTTTTACCCGGGAGATCGACCAGGCCCTTCTCCGTCACAAGATCGATCTTGCGGTGCATAGCGCGAAAGACCTCCCCGACGTCATTCCGGACGGGATCGCTGTTGCGGCCGTTACGGCGTCCGTGGACCCCTATGATGTGCTGGTCTCCCGGAAGGGTTTGAAACTCCGCGAACTTCCCAAAGGAGCACGGGTCGGGACCAGCAGTGAACGGCGCAAAGCCCAGCTCCGGGCTTATCGGCCCGATCTCACGATCGTCGACATCCGGGGGACCATGCAGGAACGGTTGGACAAATTGAGGTCCGAAAAGCTGGATGCGGTCGTGATCGCGGGCGCGGGACTTCTGAGGTTGGGCCTGGGCCGCCATATCACCGAGCAGATCAGCCTCGACATTCTGAAACCGCATCTGCTGCAGGGATCACTCGCCGTGACCGTTCGACAAGAGGATGTGACGCTCAAAAAACTTTTTTCAAAGTTGGACCGGAAAAAGATCGCTTCTTGCGGTCTTCGTGCACCACATCAAAAAAACATCCGCGCTGGAAAAATGGCCCGCCCCCCAAAAGTCCTGGTGACTGGAACCCGTATTGAGAGGTTCAAAAACATGGGGGAGATCATTCATCAACCCATGATCGAAATAAAACCGGTCAGAGATCCCCGGCCTGTGGATGCGACCATTAAAAGGTTGGCGCATTATGACGGGATCATTTTTACTTCGAAACACGCCGTCCAATATTTCCTTGAAAGGCTCAAGAGAAAGATGAAAAATATAGCGGCTGTTAAGGGAATAGACATCATCGCGATCGGCAAGACGACGGCTGGGCGATTGTCCGGTTTTGGTTTGCGGGCGGCTCGAGTGGCCCGGGAAGAATCCGCGGACGGCATCGTAAAGATGCTCAGGCGGTTTCCGCTGAAGGGCCGGCGCTTTCTGATCCCGCGGTCGGAGCTTTCGAACGACCGGATGGTGAAATCGCTGAGGAAGTCCGGAGCCGTTGTTGACGTGGTGACCGTGTACCGAAACGTGCCGGTAAAGGCCGCTAAGCAGGACTTGAGTGAGATCGACGAAGTGGTTTTTACAAGTCCTTCGACGGCGGCGAATTTCTTGAAAATATATAAAAGGATCCCGGGACACATCGAAGTCAAGGCGATCGGGCCGGTGACCAGGGCCTTTCTCGTACGGCGCGGGATCCCGGCGCAGATCGTTGGAAAGCGGACGTGAAGCGGGTTTATAAAGGGGCGGCCCAGGGCGGAGGAGGAGACCGGGAATGAAAGAAAAAAATGGTGTGAAGGGTTCGGTCATACAACACTCGGAGCTTTTTGAAGAGGCCAAAAAATATCTTGTCGGGGGCGTGAACAGTCCCGTCCGCTCATTCCGATCTGTCGGGGGAGACCCGGTCTTTGTGAAATGCGCGCGCGGGTCAAAGGTCTTGGCCGAAGACGGTAGAAAATTGATCGATTACTGCATGTCCTGGGGGGCGATGCTTCTTGGACACGCGCATCCGGAGGTACTTCCGGCGCTGAGGAAGGCGGTCGGGAACGGCACAAGCTACGGAATGCCGACCCGGCTGGAGACCGAATTGGCCAAGATGATCGCGGAAGCGATCCCGTCCATGGAACAAGTGCGATTGACGAGTTCCGGTACCGAAGCGGTCATGGGTGCGATCCGCGTCGCCCGGGCTTTTACGAAGAAGAACAAGATCTTGAAATTCGAGGGCTGCTATCACGGACACGCGGATCATCTCTTAGTGAAGGCCGGATCGGGAGCGAGCACCCTGGGGGTTCCGGACAGCGAGGGTGTTCCCGTTGATTTTTCGAGGAACACTTTGGTAGCACCCTACAATGATCTGGTGAAGACCGGCGCCCTTCTGCAAGAACATGTCGGGGATGTGGCGGCGATCATCGTCGAGCCCGTGGCCGGCAACATGGGGGTCGTGGTGCCCGACACGGATTTTTTGAAAGGTCTCCGGAAACTCTGTGATGAACAAGGAGCTCTGCTGATCTTCGATGAAGTGATCACCGGTTTCCGGTTGACCTATGGCGGCGCCCAAAATTATTTTGATGTCATCCCTGACTTGACGTGTCTCGGGAAGATCATCGGCGGAGGCATGCCCCTGGGAGCTTTCGGCGGGGGACGGGGGATCATGAAAGTTCTCGCGCCATTGGGCCCGGCATATCAGGCGGGAACATTATCCGGAAATCCTGTGGCCGTGACGGCAGGGATCACGACGCTGAAATGTCTGGCCCGTTCAAAGCCGTACGAGCGGCTGGCTTCAGTTACGCGAACGCTGTGCGAAGGGATCCGGGACGCCGCCCAGAAAGAAGGCGTTAGCGTTCAGATCAATTCTTTGGAGTCCATGTTCACGGTATTTTTCACGGAGTGGCGGGTCACGGATTACCAAACGGCCTCCCGGCAGGACTTTCCGGCCTTCCGGAAATTTTTCCACGCGCTGCTTCAAGACGGTGTCTATTTCGCGCCTTCCGCTTTTGAGACCAATTTCGTTTCTGTAGCGCACACGAAAAAAGACCTTCAAAGCACTCTTCAAGCCGTCCGCGCCGCTTTCAAAAAGACCCATGACCGTTGATCCGCGATTCTTTATGCGCCGTATGTTGCGACGGGAACTCTCTTGAGTTCCCATTCTTCCGACGCTTCGCCGGAGAGCGGGAACCTCGCGCCCATACCGAAGATCAGGGACGGAGTGGTCCTGGTGACCGGAGCGGCCGGATACATCGGCGGGCGGCTTGTCCCGGAATTGTTGACCCGGGGTTACCGTGTCCGGGCGATGGTGCGCAGGGATTCTCCCGAATATCATGCACGTTGGCCCCGGGCGGAGATCGCCGTCGCAGACGCGTTGGATGAGCGGATGGAGGATCTCGAGAAAGCATTGGAAGGCGTCGACACGGCGTTCTATTTACTTCACTCCCTGTTCCTGGGGTTAAAAAAATTCGAAGCGGCCGATATCAAGGCGGCGATCAATTTCAGAAAAGCCGCTCAAAAAAAGAATGTTCGCAGGATCATCTATTTAGGGGGGCTCGGGGACATCCGGAGCCCTCTCTCGTCCCATCTGCGGAGCCGCATGGAAGTGGCCGAGGAGCTGAAACGCGGACCTATTCCCGTGACGATCCTCAGGGCCGGCGTCATCATCGGTTCCGGGAGCTCTTCTTACGAGATCATCCAGCATCTGGTGAGAAGGCTTGAGGTGATCTTTATGCCTTCCTTGGCGAAGAACCGGTGCCAGCCCATCGCAGTTCGGGACGTCATCAAATATCTTGTCGGAACATTGGAAGTGCCGGAGACCACGGGCGGGCATTTCGACATCGGAGGGGCCGACGTTCTGACCTACGAAGAGATGCTGAGAGTCCTCAGCCAGACGCTACAGAAAAGGAGGATCTTCATTTATCTGCCTTTTCTCGGCCTTCGTGTTTTTGCTTATCTGGCCAGCCTGCTGACGCCGGTCCCCGCACCCATCACGAAGTGCCTCATGGAAGGTTTAAAGAACGAAGTCGTTTGCCAGGAGAACCGGATCAAAGAGTATGTGCCCTTTGAACCTTTGCCGTACAAGGATGCGGTCGTTCTGGCTCTGGGCCGTGAAGAACAGGATCAAGTCCGTACGCGATGGTCGGATGCTTATCCGCCCGCTCACGGATTGGCGGTCAAGCTTCATGAGATGGAGACGGGCCCCTGTTACAGCGCGCGTTATTCACTGATGACCGGGAAAAGTGCCGCGTCGCTTTTCGGGTCCCTTTGCAATATCGGCGGCAAGGAAGGCTGGTTCGAAAACAACTGGCTGTGGCGCATGAGGGGGATGATCGACAGGATATTGGGAGGCGTGGGCACTTCCCGCGGCCGGCGGAGTTATGGCGGGTTGATGATCAACGACGTCATAGATTTTTGGCGCATCGAAGATCTCCGGGAGGATCAAAGGCTTCTTCTTCGTGCCGAAATGAAATTGCCGGGAAAGGCCTGGCTTGAATTCAGCATTGAAGAGGTGGATGCTTCGAGGAGATTATCCTTGCTCGCGCACTATGATGCCGAGGGGTTTTGGGGGAAAGCCTACTGGTACGCGTGCTTGCCTTTTCATCATTTCATTTTTAAGGATCTTCTTGCTGCTATTGAAAAGAGAAGCTGAAGAGTTTCGGCAGATCCCTCGGGATCAGTGGACGGTCATTAACGAGGGAAGTTTTTCGTGGAAACGTTTCCGGACCGATTCGAAAAAGTGTTCGGGATACTGACTGAGAGCGGCCGGCATGCTACATTGGGCCAGCTCATCCTGAAAAAGATTCGCGAACAAAGTCCCCGCCAAGGGTTTTTCCTCATCGGCCGCTAGCGTTTTCAGCCGCATCAAAAGGTTATGTGCCATGTTCCGCTCCAGCTGGCGGAGCGCTTCTTCTGCCGTTTTCCGTTCGTCCGCCGAAGAAAGGAGTGGTTCCAGCGAGGGCCAGAGCTCGTCATAAACGCATTCCTTCACCAGCCGGTTCAATTTCGGGACAAGTGCCGTGACATCAGGCATCTGCAGTCCCATCAGGAAGGTCTTGGTCCGCGCGTGAATGATGGCGTAGGCCTGGGCCATTGCGTTCTCACGGAATTTCAGGTTTTGGTACCCGATCCCTTTCAAGTCCTCGATATTGTAAACGTGCACTTGCCTGATCTGCGAGACTGCGGGGTCGATCGTGCGGGGGACGGCAAGATCGATCAGACAGAGAGGTCTGTCTTTCCGCTTTGACATGACCGCGGACAATTCGCGGGCGGAAAGGAGCATGGCCGGTTGGGTCGTTGCGGAGATGAGTAGGTCTGTTCCTTCGAGGCGTTCCGCCCATTTCGAGAAGGGGACCGAGCGGATCGCGTAACGGTCCGCCAGTTCTTGCCCGCGTTCCGCCGACCGGGAAGAAACGGTGATGTTACGGCACTGGTTTTCGACCAGGTGCGTGATCAATTTTTCCCCGAAACCGCCGGAGCCTATGACGAGAATGGATTTTTCCTGCAACGATCCGCAGACCTTTTGGGCGAGCGCTACACTGACGGAAGCCGTTCCGAGGGCCCCTTTGCCGATATCGGTCCCCGTGCGGACCTCTTTGGCGGCCTGAAAGGCTTTTTCAAAAAGGCGCATGAGGGGGCCGCGCAACGTGCCTTTTTCCCTGGCTTTTTGAAAGGCTTTTTTCATCTGGCCGAGGATCTCGGGTTCCCCCAGGATCATAGAATCGAGACCGGGAGCTACCGTGAAACAGTGCCGGATCGCGTTTTCGTTCTGGAAAAGATAACAGCTATTGCGGAACTCCTGGATGGAATCCGCGTTGCCGGAAAGCAGGTACCTTTCGATCTCCTCGACGGTTTTTTCGAAACGTCGGGTCGCAAAGTAAGCTTCGACACGATTGCAAGTGGACAGAAGTACCAATTCTTCGCATGCCGCAGCGCGAGAGAGGGAGGTGTAGGCGCTCTCGATGTCATTGATCGTCCGTTGAACGGTCTCTCGGAATTCTAGGCGACTCGATTTGTGATTAAGCCCTAAAACAGCAATGGTCATGGAAGCCAATTCCGGCCGGGTGAACCGCCGGCCGTTTCCCGTACCCAGGTTTGAGGGTTTATTAATACAGCCTTTAGTGTTTGGATTCAAGGTGATTCTGAAAAAGGGTCTTCCGAACATCTTTTTGTTTTGAAATTATCCTGCAAGTAAATAACAAAAATCCCAGTTGTCCGGCGATTTTCATTCCCGCGCCGGAAGGCGCTCGACGGATGTCAGGGAGCGGATCTTTCGAGGGGGGGCCGGGAAGTCCGAGGGTATTTTCTGAAGGAGAAATGAATTCAAGGAAACAACGAACGAGTTATTTTTATCGCTGGCCCGGCGTTCTGGATCCGGTGCTTTTAGCGGACAGTGCCCATAATTCACTTCATGTCCTTTCCTGTTTCTGATACCTTATTCGACAGATTTGTTCGGGGAGATCATTCGCTGTCGGCATACTCCTCACGGGTCTTTGTCTGTCACAAAACAAACGGAAAGATGGATGTCCAGAGATGAACCCCGGCGATTTTGATTTCAATCAGAGGCCTTTTTTAGTTATCTGGGAAACTACGCGCGCGTGTGACCTCGAATGCATCCATTGCCGTGCCTCCGCGGAACCTGATCCTGATCCGGACGAATTGACCCATGAAGAGGGGCTTCGCCTGATCCGGGAGGTCAAGGAAATGGGGACGCCGATCCTGATCTTCAGCGGGGGAGATCCTCTCAAGCGCAAGGATCTCTCTGAAATGATCCGGTACGCGAAATCTCTAGGGCTTCGCACGGGCGCGATCCCGGCGGTGACGCCGCTTTTGACGCGGAAAAAGATCCTGGAACTGAAAGAGACGGGGTTGGACCAGATTGCGTTCAGTCTGGACGCCGCGAACGCTGAGGACCATGACGCCTTCCGGAAAGTAGCGGGTGTGTTCAAGCGGACGTTCGAAAGCATCGCGATCGCGAAGGAGATCGGACTCGCCGTCCAGATCAATTCTCTCGTCAATGTCCACAATGCCGGACAGCTGGACGCCTTGATCGCGCTGATCGAACCTCTGGGGATCGTTTTTTGGGAAGTGTTTTTTCTCGTGCCGACCGGGCGGGGAGAGGAATTGCCGCTTCTGACCGCCGAAAAGTTCGACGAAGCTTTCGAGAAGATCTACCAGCTGAGTCAGCGGGTCCGGGCGATCATCAAGGTGACCGAGGCGCCGCATTACCGGAAATTTTATATCGAAAAGGAACTGGCAAGGCAGGGGATCTCTCCGGACGCTTTGTCGCAAGAGGATGTCGACATGCCTGCTTTTTTGACCCAGGCCTTCGGGCCGAAGGGAAGTATCGGGAACGCCCCGAGCGGGGTCAATTCCGGGAAAGGTTTTATTTTTATTTCTCACCGCGGCGAGGTATTCCCGAGCGGCTTCCTGCCGCTTTTGGCGGGAAATTTGCGGTCTGAATCGCTGCCGGATATTTACCGGAATTCTCCATTACTGAAAGAACTCCGCGATCCTTCTCTCTTGAAAGGCCGGTGCGGTCTTTGTCCTTACCGGGGGATCTGCGGGGGCTCCAGGTCCCGCGCCTACGCTCTGCGCGGCGACTATCTGGAAGAGGACGACGCCTGCTCTTACCAGCCGGCTCGCCGGGTTGCTAAAAGATCATGATCATATCACCGCTCGAATCCGCTTTTCTGAGGGCATGCCGGCGCGAACAGACGGCGTACACGCCCGTTTGGCTTATGCGGCAGGCCGGGAGGTACATGAAAGAATACCGCGACATCCGGGCGAAAATGTCCTTTCTGGACCTTTGCAAGAACCCTGAGCTGTGCGCGGATGTCGCGGTGACCGCCCAGCAGAGGATCGGCGCGGACGCCGCGATCCTTTTTTCGGACCTCCTTCTTATCCTGGAGCCGATGGGTTTTAAGCTGGATTATACGGAAGGCCGGGGACCGGTGATCACCGGCCGGATCGCGTCCCGGGAAGACGTCGCACGGATCCCGGAGATCGACCCCGTCGACTCGCTTCATTTTGTTTTTGAGGCGGTACGGCGGACCCGCGGAGGTTTGAAGCCGGGGATGCCGCTTATCGGATTTTCGGGCGCCCCGTTCACGCTTGCGGCCTATATCCTCGAAGGCGGAAGCTCGCGCGTGTTCGAGAAAACGAAAAAATTCATGCGCGAAGAACCGCTGGTCTGGCACGCGTTAATGGAAAAGATCGGTCGCGCCGTCATTGCCTATTTGAAAGGGCAGATCCTGGCGGGCGTTGATGCCGTTCAACTGTTCGACAGTTGGGTCGGATGCCTCAGCGGCGATGAATACCGGCAGTACGTTCTGCCGCACACGCGCAAGGTCATCGAAGGGATTCGGAAGGGAGTGCCCGTGGTCCATTTCGGGACGGGCACCGGAAACTTTTTGAAGGAATTCCGCATGGCGGGCGGGGACGTTTGCGGCGTTGATCATCAGCTGCCGCTCGACCGGGCCTGGGAAATGATCGGTTACGATGCGGCCATCCAGGGGAATCTTGCTCCGGAGGTTCTTTTGGGTCCGGTCACTGAAATACGCAAGGAGGTCAAACGGATCCTAGATCTGGCCGCGCGAAGACCAGGCCACATTTTTAATCTCGGCCACGGGGTTCTTCCGGCGACGCCTGTCGAGAATGTTATCACTCTTGTCGATCTCGTCCATGAGATGAGCGTCTCGATGCGGACCCCATGAAGATAAGCAGAAAGGTTGTTATTGTTGGCGGCGGAATCTCGGGATTGGCCGCCGTTTACCGTCTTAAGGAGCTCGGGCAAAAGACCGGGCAACCGTTCGAGATCGTTCTCGCGGAGGCAACGTCGCGGCTCGGCGGCGTGATCGAAAGCCGGGCGCAGGACGGCTTTTTACTGGAAGGAGGGCCCGATTCCTTTATTTCGGAAAAGCCCGCGGCCCGGGAACTTTCGGACCGTCTCGGGATCGCTTCCGAGATCATCGGGACGAACAACAAATTCCGGCGCAGTTTTATTTATAAAAAAGGAAAACTGATCCCGATCCCCGAAGGTTATTATCTGATCGCCCCCTCCCGGATCTCCGCGTTCCTCATGACGCCGCTTTTGAATTGGGGCACGAAATTTCGCGTGGGCTGCGAACTCTTCATCTCGAAACGCAAGAGTGCGGGGGATGAAAGCGTCGGCGGGTTCGTTCGCCGCCGTTTCGGAGAAACGACGCTTCAAGAGATCGCCCAGCCGATGATCGGCGGGATTTACACCGCGGACCCTGAATTTTTAAGTCTTGAAACGACCCTTCCGCAATTTTTGGACCTGGAACGCCAGTACGGCAGTGTGATCAGAGGGCTGATCACGCGGAAACGGTTGAGGTTGAAACCTGCAGCGCAGACCGCGAGCGGTCCGCGTTACAGTTTGTTCCTTTCGTTCCGGGAGGGTATGGAATCCCTGACGAGATCGATCTCTGCGCAATTGCCTGAAGTGACATTCCGGATGAACGCTCCTGTGGCGGAGGTCTGGCCCCATTCCGGGAAATGGAAGATCGCGTTCCGGCACAGAGAGGTCCTGGAAGCCGACGTGGTCTGTATCGCCCTTTCTGCGTTTCAGGCGGCTCCGCTGCTTTCAAGAGCCGCGCCGGATCTTTCCCGGGACCTGGAGAACGTTCCCTATGAATCCGTGGCCACGATCAATCTGGCATACAAACGTTCGGACATTCCGCATCCCCTGAACGGATTCGGGTTTGTGGTGCCGGCGATCACGGGAAGGAAGATCGTGGCCTGCAGTTTTTCAAGCGTCAAGTTCGCCGGACGGGCGCCCCGGGATATGGCCTTGCTGCGTGTTTTCGCAGGCGGCGCGCTGCACCGGGAGGTGTACGCGATGGATGATAAGGCCCTCGAGCGTACGGTCCTGGAAGAATTGCGTCACTATCTGGGGATTAAGGCGCCGCCGCTTTTTTCGTCGATCAAACGGTATCCCAATACCATGCCGCAGTACCGGGTCGGTCATCTTGAACTCATGAAAACCGTTCAATCGAAACTCGCGGCTTTTCCGGGGCTTTATTTGGTTGGGAACGCCTACCGGGGGATCGGTGTGCCGGATTGCATCAAATGGTCCGAACTTACCGCGGAATCCATAGCTCAGTTCCTGGAAGAACGGGAACGGCTTCCTGTTCTCGAGGTTCCCTAAGTATGAAATTCGATCACGTTCTGTTGATGGGGCACGGGGGACCCCGGAAGCCTGACGAGGTCATGCCTTTCCTTCAGGCGATGACTGCGGGAAAGAATATTTCCGTGGAGCGGTTGAACACGGCCGCGCGGAATTATGAAATGATCGGGGGCGCCTCTCCTTATCATGATGAAGTGATGCGATTCGCGGAGCATTTGGAGATATCTCACAAGGACGCGGGCGTGGATCTCCCGGTCTTCATTGGAATGAAATATTGGCATCCTTTTTTTGAGGACGTCTTGCCCGAGATCCGGGCGAAGGGCCATAGAAAAGGGCTTGGGATCGCTCTCAACGCGTTCCCCGGGGCCGTCGCAGGGGTCGGGTACCGGGAAAGCCTAGAAGCTGCCAAAACCTCGCCGGAACTTTCGGTTCTTCATTACGATTTCTTGAACAGTTGGTATGACCGGAAACTATTTATCGAAGCGCAGGCGGAGGAAGTTTTAAAGACCTTCAAGACCATTCCGGAGAAAGAAAGGAGAGTCACCCCGATCATCTTTTCTTTCCATTCGCTTCCTGTCAGGACAGGCCGGAATTATTCCGAAGAAGCGAATACCGCGAGCGCGCTTGTGGCCAAGGAATTGGGGCACGCCAAATGGTCTGTGGTCTATCAATCCAGGTCCGCGTCAGCTGAAGAACCGTGGCTTGGGCCGGATATTTGTGAGGAGATCGGGAGTCTGAGCCGGAGCGGTGAGAAAAGGGTGGTTGTGGTTCCTCTCGGATTTCTTTGCGATCATGTGGAAATTCTCTACGATCTGGACCACCGGGCAAGACATGCCGTTGAAAAGGGCGGGATGGAGTATCTCCGCGCCCGAACCGTGATCGGCCATCCCAAGATCACGCAGCTTCTTACGGAATTGATCGCGGCCGAGGGCTGAGGAACTGACCCCGGAAAACTAGTGTTTACCGGCGAGCCATTTCGCGACGTCCGTCGCGTGATAGGTGATGATAAGATCCGCTCCCGCGCGTTTTATGGAAGTCAGGACCTCGAAAACCATCTTTCTTTCATCCCACAGGCCATCCCGCGCGCCATGCTTCACCAATGTGTATTCACCGCTGACGTTGTAGGCGGCGGTAGGGAATTTAAATTTTCTTTTTGCCTCTCCTATGATGTCCAGATAACTTAAAGCCGGTTTGACCATGACCATATCCGCTCCCTCGCGGATGTCCTCCGCGATCTCCCGGAGAGCCCGCTTGGTGTCCGCGTAATGGAGCTGGTAGCCGCTTCGGTCGCCGAATTGAGGAGCGGAAGCGGCCGCGTCACGGAACGGGCCGTAAAAATTCGAAGCGAATTTCGCGGAGTATCCCAGGATCCTGGCCTTCCGGTAACCGTGGCGGTCGAGTTTCCGGCGGATGGCGTCCACCTGCCGGTGCACCATGGCGGACGGCGCGACCCAATCCGCCCCGGCGCGCGCGTGCGCTAAAGCCATTTCCGAGAGCGCTCCCAAAGTCGGTTTTGGATCGATCGCTCCCGAATTCTTTTTCAGGACGCCGCAGTGACCGTGGTCGGTGTAGGCACAAAGGCAGACATCGGTTATCACGGAAACGCCCTTGATATTTCGTTTGATCGACGCGACGGCGCGGGCAACGACGCTTTCGGGGGCATAAGCGTGATCTCCCGACGGGGTTTTATGCCGGGAAGGACATATTCCGAAGAGAAGGACGGACCGGACGCCCAATTTATTCGCCCGGGCGATTTCTTTGATAAGCAGATCGATCGATAAACGGGCAATGCCCGGCATGCTTTTTACCGGTTCCTTTTTACGGTGTCCTTCGATCACGAAATAAGGCATGATCAGATCGCGGACGGAAATAAGGGTGTTTGGATATTTTTTTTGTTTCATCATGGAAGTCACCGCCCCGATATTCATAGACCAGCCACATCATTTCACTTAGAAAAGCTTCTGTCAAGGAACGGGCGGCGGGCGGAGCTAGATCTTCGATCGGACCTTGGCGATGAACCGTGAGCTCACGGAAAGACAGCCTCTTAACGGTCTTCCGATAAAATTGTCAACGGCATTGGTCATCCGGCCGGCATCTTCCAGCTTTGCGAAGACAAGATAGGCAGAGGGGACGACAAAAAGCGTGAGCAAGGTCGAGACGAAAACACCGCCGATCACGCAGATCGCCATCGGGACGCGGGTCTCGGCACCCGGTCCCAGGGCCAGGGCCGGCGGAATGGCGGCGGCGATGGTGGATACGGACGTCATGACGATAGGACGCAGGCGGATGGGACAGGCGGCCTTGAGCGCTTCAATGGGAGAAAGACCTTTTTCCCGCATTTGATTGGTGAAATCTACGAGCAAGATCGAATTCTTTTTGACGATGCCCATAAGAAGGATCAAACCGATAAAACTGAAAATATTCAGCGACTGATTGGTGATGAGAAGAGCGATGAACGCTCCCGAGAGGCTGAAGGGCAATGCCAGAAAGATCGTGATCGGGTGGATGATATGGTTGTATTGGGAGGCGAGGACCATATAGGCGACGACAAGGCCCAGAAGGATCGCGAATCCCAAACTCCCGAAAGATTCTTTCATCGTCTCGCTGGTGCCGCTGAAGACCAGGTGATAGTTGCTGTCCGTGAGGATCTCTTTGCCGAGCTCGGAAGCTTTTTTGATGGCATCGGCCTGGGATTTTCCGCTGGCTACGTTGGCAAACACGCCGATCGCGCGTTCCCGGGAGCGGCGGGTGATATTTAAAAGGCTCGGCTGCTCTTTCATGACGACGACATCCCTGAGGCTGACCATTTCTCCCCGGTTGTTCCAGACCCACAGTTTGTTGATGTCATCAAGGACCATCCGCTGCTCGGGAATGGCTTTGACGCGGACATCATAGCGGCGTCCTCCCTGGGTGTATTTGGCGATCTTTTCACCCCCGAGCATGGCATTGATCGTTTCCGCGATCGAATTGATGCTGACCCCGTGATCATAGGCTTTGTCGCGGTCCGGATAAATACGGACTTCCGTCACGCCGGAACGATAGTCGGTGTCCACGTCCTGGAAAAGGCCGCTTTGTTTCATTTTTTCCTGGATCTGTTTGCAATAATCGATCAGCTTCTCCCAATCCGGTCCGCGAACCGTGAACTGGACGGGGAAACCGCCGTAGGCGGCAAACCCACGCATGGAAAGGTCCTGGATGATCGCCCGTATGTGCGGGACCTTATTGATCTCTTTGCGGAAAGAGTCCATGAGCTCCTGCTGGTTCGGACGATGGCCCAGTGCAGGGTCGATCGCGCGGTCTTTGGGCTGCTTTAGGGTCATAAAGAGCAGGCCGGCGTTCACTTCACCCTCAAAGCCGCCCATCCGGGTCCCAATGATGCAAAAGTAGCGTTTGACGTCAGGATGTTTCATGGCGATGGCTTCGACTTCCTTGAAACGTTCGCTCGTATAAGTAATGGAAGAGCCGATGGGGGTCTCCAACTGGACCAGGAACATGCTTTGGTCCTGGGAAGGGGACATTTCTTTCCGCAAGAAGGGGACCGTGATAAGCGACAGAAGAAAGAACGCGAAGGCCCCCGACAGGACGATCTTTTTATGGCCGAGAGCGATCGTGAGCCATTTTTTATAAAGTTCCGAGAGACGGATCATGCCGTGTTCGAAACTCTTTCCGAAGTGTGTGGTTCGCTCGCCGACTTCCAGGAATTGCGAACAGCGCATCGGCGCGAGCGTCAGCGCCTCAAGAAGCGACAGAAGGACGGCGACGGTGATCGTCACGCCGAATTGAAGGAAATATTTTCCCACGATGCCTTTCATATAAACCACGGGAATGAAGATCGCGGCGATGGCCAGCGTGGCGGCGATGGCGGCCGAGGTGATCTCTTTGGCCCCGTTCCGGGCCGCATCGATTTTTTCTTCGCCTTTTTCGCGGTGACGGACAATGTTCTCCAGGACCATGATGGCGTCGTCGACCACGATCCCGATCGCGAGCGAAAGACCGAGGAGCGTGAACGTGTTCAGCGTGAATCCGGCGAATTTTATGACCAGAAAAGTGCCGAGGATCGACGTCGGGATCGCGAGGAGGATGTTCAGGTTCGAGCTCCAGGACCCGAGGAAGATCCAGCACACGAGAGAAGTGAGGAGCGCCGAGAGAATGAGCGTGAGCGCCAATTCGTGGACGGAATCTTCGATGAACCTGCTGCTGTCAAAATTGACGTCCAGATCGTACCCCGGAGGCAAGTTCTTGCGGACTTCCGCAAGCCGTTTCTTTACGGCTTTGGCGACTTCGACGGTGTTGGAGCCCCGCTGTTTGCGGATCCCCAGGCCGACGGAATCCTGTCCCATGACGCGGGCCATTTTGCGGACATCGGCAAGACCGTCCTCGATCGTGGCCACCTCCCTGAGACGGATGGGACGGTAGTTCGGCAAGTTCGTGCGTTTGGTGATGACGATCTTTTCAAATTCTTCCACCGAACGCGCTTCGCCCATGGCGCGGATGGAGGATTCCTTTTGATCGGTCTCGAGCCGGCCCGCCGGGATCTCGATATGTTCGGTCTGGATCGCGGTGATCACGTCTTCCACCGTCAGTTGGTACTGAAGAAGCTTTTGGGTGTCCAGCCAGACACGGAGATTGCGTTCAAGGAAACCGCCCAACATGATCTCACCGACACCGGGGAGCGTTTTGAAGCGGTCTTTCAGGTGGCGATCCACATAATCCATGAGTTCCCGGACCGGCCGGTTGGAAGTGACGCCGATCCACATGATGGGCTGGTCTTCGGGGTTGAATTTCTGGATGATCGGAGGGTCCATGTCGCGGGGGAGGCGCCGCTGGGCTTCGGCGATCTTGCTCTGGACTTCCTGGAGAGCGACGTCGATGTCGCGATTGAGGTCGAATTCGAGGGTAATGTTCGCGGTGCCCTCCCGGGACGTCGAGGAGACCTCCCGCATACCCTCGACGCCCATGACGGAGTCCTCAATGATATCGACGACGTCCGTTTCAATGACCTCCGGCGCGGCGCCTTCCCAATTGACGGAAACGTTCAGGACGGGGAAGTCCACGTCCGGCATTTGTCCCACTCCGAGACCGGCGATGCTGATCCAGCCGAAAAAAATGAGGCCGAGCATGAGCATCCATGCGAACACCGGATTTTTAATGGAGATCTCGGAAAGGGTCATGACATTATGAGACCTCACCGATCGCGACCTTGAACCGGGCCTCGTCGTTCTTCGCCTGATAAAAGGCGATATTCGCGTTCTGGCGCGTCTGGTTCAGCGATTGCAGGGCCTGAAGGACGTCAAGATTGTTGACGAGGCTCCGGCGGTATTCGTCGCTCTGCAATTTATAATTCTCCTCGGCCGAAGCGACGGCCTCGGTCCATGAGGTGAATTGTTCGTGGGAATATCGCCAGCTCTCATAACTTTGTTTGATCTCGAGTTCCGCCTGCCGTTTTGCCAGTGAGAACGCAAGCTTCTTCTGTTTCAAGATACTGATCGAATCCTTGACCTGTCCGATGGTCGCGGTCCCGGAAAAAAGCGGCACAGTGACGGTAAAGAGCAGGTCCCAATTCACATTGGCCAGAGAACCTTCGCGCCGCATGTATTGCGTGTGGTCCAGATCGATCGTCGGCCAAAATCCGCTTTGGGCCACAAGAATACCACTCCGGGCTGTTTTGATGGCCTGCTGAGCGGCCTTGACGTCTGGGCGCTCCATCACTCTTTTCAAGTATTCCTCAAGGGTTTTCGAGGAAAGATCTTTGGGGCTATCGTCCTGAAGCATCCGGCCCTCGAGCGACATCCCGATAAGATATTCCAGAAGATACTGGAAGGTCGCCAGCGATCCTTTCGCGCCCGCCAGGTCCGCCTCGAGGGACTTAAGGCTTGTGGTCGCCATGGCTACCTCGCTGGGACGGGACCGGCCGATCTTTTCACGTTCTTCGAGTTCCTTGATCCGTTGTTGGAGCAGTTCATGAATATCGCGGATGATCCTCAGCTCCTTCTGGTAACGGAGGACGCCGTGAAAGGCCAGAGCGACATCCCTGTAAAGCAGTTCCTTGGTGCGGATCCAGTTCTCGACCTGTTCCCGTTTGAAACTTCCGGCTCCCACGATGGCGCCCACGGCCTTGAACCCCTGGAAAAGAGGCTGGCTGATGGCGAATTTTCGCTGCAGGATGTTCGGGTCCGCAAAGGAACCTCCGGTGGTGTTGCTTGCGTAATTGCCGGGATATTCTTTCTGTGTTTCCATCTTTTCCCGCGTGATGATGTAGTCGACCTCGGGAAGCGCCTCGCTTGCGGCCGTGAACATCATCGCCTTGGCGCGCTCGATGGCTTCTTTTTGGATCGCGACCGTCTCATAAGTATCCAGGGACAGATTGTAACAATCTTCCAGTGTGAGCGGTGCCGGTCCGATCTGAGGAGGAAGGATGACGCTTTCGTCCTGTTTTGCCGTCGCGGGGGTTTCGGCGCGAAGCGCCGGGCAACTGGAAAAACAAAAGAAGAAACTGAGAAGCAAAGCGCCGCTCTTGAGAAATAGTTTATTTTTCATTTTTCGCCCTCGCTGCGAGTTCGTCCATGGTTTCGGAAAGGGTGACGTAAAAGCGACTGATGATGGCATGCTCTTTAGTATCAAAACGGTCATAGGCTTTCAAAAGAAGCTCCAGACTGGCCGCCTGGACCCTTGAGATAAGCTTCGCACCTTTCGGCAGGACCGAGAGCAAAATGATCCGGCGGTCCTTGGGGTGGGGGACGCGTCTCAGAAATTTCTTTTCTTCCAACCGGTCCACAAGGTTCGTGACGGCGGGTTTGGTGATCTGAAGCCGGCTGCTGGCCTCTGTCATGGATATGGGATTTGACAGAGTCAGCTGATTGAGGAGGGCGTATTGTGGCAGGGTCAGATCGACTGCTGCCAGAATGTGGACGTAAAAGCGTGAAAATTTGGGGTGGATCTCCCGAAAATGAGTCGCGAATTGTTCGCGAGTGTTCATGCTAGGACCTCCTGTAAAAGTTCTTTGTGTTATTAGTTCAAACATTTAACTATCAACACTTTGAAGTATACACGGGGACCAGCAGAAAGGCAAATGGTTTGGAGGATTATTGTCTCAAGAAACCGGTGACCGTAAGCCCGTTCAAAATGAATTGAACGGCGATGGCCGCGAGAAGCAGCCCCATGAGACGGCCGGTGATCTTGAGGGCGATGACGCTGATCTTGTGAGAATGGATCGCGACGAACCAGAGGACGAGAAACGTCAGGAGAGACACCAGGAGAATATTGCCGGCCAGGACGACTTGGTGCGAAACGGTCGCGGCTTTTTGTGACAGGAGAATGACGGCGGTGATCGCTCCGGGGCCCGCAAGCATCGGAATGGCCATGGGCGTGATCGCGACGTCTTCTTTGGTAATGCCCTCCGCCTTTTCTTCCTGGGTTTCTTTGATCGTCGTGCGGCGGGCGCGGAGCATGTCGAGGGCGACCAGGAGGAGCACAATGCCGCCCGCGATCTCAAATGCCGGGAGTGTGATCCCGAAGGTCAACAACAGCCTCTGCCCGCACAGGAGGCTCAGGATCAGGATCCCGAACGTAACGACCGATGCAAGACGTGCCATACGGATCCGCTCGGCAGGAGTGTTGGACGGGGTCATGGCCAGGAAAGCGGGGATAAGCCCCACGGGGTCGACGATCACGAAAAGCGAAGCGAACGACAGAATCGCAAAGTCCGTTAAATTCATCATGGCATAGTCATCGACACGAGCTTCTGTTGCCTTTATCCGTATAGCGAAAGAAGAAGATGAAGAAAAAGTAATCTTGGATTCATGATGCCGTAATGTCGACAAGCTATCATGCCCTATTGAAAGAACGGCTTCGCATTGGAAAAGTGACCGTTGCAATGGACCAATGGGGATTCGAGAGAAGAAACCTCGCCAGGTAAAAGGAGAAGATCATGAAAAGAGTGTTATTGGTTGTTGTGATGTTGTTGGTTGCCGGAACGGCCGCTTATGCTTTGCCGGCCAGCAATACGGGCGCAGCGGCAAAACGGGTGGAATGCAAATTGAGCAACGGTAAGATAAAGTTGGTCAAGACGGTCGATGCCTGCAAGTCTTTAGGGGGCACGGTGGTTGAAGCGAAGAAAGTCGCCTAAGAAGCGTTTTTCAGCGTTTCGAGAGAAGTATGATATAGCATAAAGAGCTGCCGGTGACCGGCAGCTCTTTTTTGTTTTTGATTCATTGATAGATGCTAGAATTCTTACTGCCAGAATAAAAATGAATTTCAGCCGGATCACTGTAAGAGGTTCCGATGCGCATTCTTTTAGCAGAAGATGACAGCAGGGTCGCTGGTTTTGTCCGCCGGGGATTGAGAGAAGAGCAGTACGCGGTGGACGTGGCAGCGGACGGAGAGAAAGCGCTTTTTATGGCCCAGACCGGAGAATATGACCTCATGGTCCTGGACCTCATGCTTCCTAAAAAAGACGGCCTGGAAGTTTTGCGGACACTTCGCGCGTCGAAGATTGCCGTGCCGGTATTGATCCTGACCGCTAAGGACAAGCCGAAGGACAAAGTGAATGGGCTGAATGCGGGGGCGGACGATTATCTGACCAAGCCTTTTGGTTTTGAGGAGCTCTTAGCGCGGATCCGGGCGCTTCTTAGACGCCGCGGGGACATGGTTGCAACCGTTCTTTCCGTCGCCGATCTGGAAATGGACACCTTAAAACATCGCGTGCAACGGGGAGGTAAGGATCTGGACCTGACGAACCGGGAATATGCTCTGCTGGAATTCTTCCTGCGTCATCCCAACGAGGTCGTTACGCGGACCAATCTCTCCGAGCATGTGTGGGAAGTAGATTTTGACACATTCTCCAACGTTATCGATGTACACATCGCGCGGTTACGGCAAAAGATCAACGACGGTTTTTCATTAAAGCTTCTGGACACCGTACGCGGCAGAGGCTACATCCTTCAGATCCCGGAAGGCGAATGATCCGTTCCGTCCGTTTTTCTCTGACCCTTTGGTACGGCGTGATCCTGATCCTGATCCTTTCGCTTTTTGCAGGAGTCCTCTATACCAACGTCAGGGCAAATCTTTTCCGTGACATTGATCGACTGCTGGTTTCTGAAGCGGACGGGATCGAGGACACCCTCACGAGTTTTTGGAAGGCCGAGCTCGAAACAGGATCCCCGGCGGTCCCTCTTCGAAAGGCCGCTCATCAAAGTTTTTACGAAATAGTGGTCGGCAGCGGAAAACTTCACGGGCTTGTCGATCGCTGGGTCGAAATGACGGAAGAACTTGATACCGTTCGTCCTGTCCGCATTATTTCCCGCGACGGTGAGGTCCTGGCATCTTCCCCGAGTTTCTCGAGATGGGAGATCCCTGTTGATGTGCAAAGGCTCGGCACTTTGGGGACGGGGAAAACGACCTATGAGAGCTACCGTGTTTTTGACGGCCGCCGGGTGCACTTGGTGACGCGTCCCATTTTAGAACAAGGGCATCTGCTTTATTTTGTGCAGGTCGCGATATCCCTCTTTCAGACGGAAGCTTCCCTTGACCGCTTAAAGGCCTGGTTATTGTGGTTGATCCCTCTCACGGGGATCCTGACCAGTCTGGTCGGATGGTTCTTGGCAAGTCTCGCCCTCCGTCCGGTGGGGAAAATGATCCATGAGGCGCGGCAGATGAGTGAGTCGCGGCTTCACGAGAGGATCCAGATCCCGAAGACCGGAGACGAGCTGCAGGAATTGGGGACGACGTTCAATGAGATGCTTGACCGTTTTGAGCGCGGATTCAGGAGATTGCGCCAATTCAGTGCCGCGGCCTCTCATGAGCTTCGTACTCCCTTGACCGTGATGAAGGGGGAAATGGAACTTGCCTTGCGAAAGGCCAGAACGGAAGAAGAATATGAAAGGGTGCTTCGTAACCAGCTGAATGTGGTGAATGACATGGTCCACATTGTCGAACAATTGTTGGCGGTGGCACATGCCGAGGACGGAGAGCTGGCCGCTAACTGGGAAGCGCTGGAATTGGGGGCGTTGGTCCGTTCCGTATCCCGCAGTTATGAACTTATCGCTTCGCGGAAGGGAGTCTTGCTCCGGCTGTTCGCGCCGGTCCCGGCGCCGGTCCGTGGAGAAAAGAGCCTTTTGGAGCATCTCATTGCTAATCTTCTTGAAAATGCGATCAAACATTCACCTTCGGAAGGTCAGGTGACGATTGAAACGGCCCGGCACGGGGAACAGTGCTTTTTGGTCGTGAAGGATACCGGAAAGGGCATTGTCGTTGAGGATCTCCCGGTATTATTCGAAAAATTTTTTAGCCGCCAGCGTTCTCCGGAAGGTATTTCCTCTACGGGGATCGGGTTGGGGCTCTGCCGTTGGATCGCGGAGGTCCACAAGGGAACGATCGAAGTGACCAGCGCTCCTGGGCAGGGTGCGGCATTCACAGTTTCACTTCCTGGGTTCTTTCCCTAAAATTCCTTCGACCTAACAAGAGGCGTGATAGACGGAGCGCCCTATGGCATAATGTTCTCCCATGGTTACGTTGAGAAAGATCCTTTTTTATTTTTTTGTCGCGCTCTATCTCGTGCTCTGTCCGCTTATCATTCTCTACGCGCTCGGGTACATTTTCACGCCGAAGGTCGAAGAAGGGTTCGCCAAGACCGGCTTGATGCATTTCGAGACGCTGCCGTCGGGCGCTTCCGTCTCGATCGCGAACAGGCAGTACGCCGAACGAACACCGACGACCGTTCGTAATCTTCTGGCGGGAACCTATGATGTGAAAATTTCGCGACCCGGCTACCGTTCGTGGACCCAGACGATCGGGATCGCTCCGGGAAAAGCCGTGGCTTTTGACAAGATCTTGTTGATGCCGGATGAGTTGAAGGTCAAGACCTTGATCCCGCAGTCTTTTGAAGATCTCCTGCCGGTTCCGGCAACGCGTTTTCTGCTTCTTTTTCAAACGAAAAAGGCCGGAGACCTGGTCGTTTTCGACTGGAAAGATGAAATTGCCAGGCCGCTCCTTGCCGGAGATACGCCTTTTCGTGATGCGCTGATCGTCAGGTCTTTTGTGACGAGAAAAAGTCCTTTCGTACTGCTTCTCGTAAAAATGAAATGGCAGACGCGGTTCCTTTGGTGCCAGCTGGACAAGGAAAGACCCGAGGTCAAAGACATTTCGGATCTGTTCGCCGGCGATGATCCTTCGGATATCCAATGGGAAAGCGAAAATCCCGAGAACCTTTTCGCCCTTTACGGTGGGCGTCTTGACCGGATGGATCTTAAGAAAAGGCAACTCCACACGGGTTTTCTGGAGAACATCCAGGGTTTTGACCCGTTCAGAGGGAAGATCTATGCTCTTCGCGCCAGCGCCCTGCTTCAGACGAATTCCAGCGGGGAAGAAGGAAGGGAAGCCGTTGCCGAAAGAGGAGCTTTTCTGGAGGATCTTTTCAGGAACACGGGGACTTTCAGGGTCGATTTTATTTCCGGACGGACACTTTGTTTTTTCGGAGCGAAGGGGGAATTTTTTACCAATGACCTCCCGTACCGTTTTGTCAGCGAGGGGTTGAGAGGTTACCAACCGGACAGCGGAGGACGGAAGATCGCGCTATGGAAGAAGGACCGATTGGGGGTGCTGGATTTCACGAAAGAGATGCGGAGGAAAGAATTGTTCGAGCGGGGCCCCGAGATCGACTGGATCTTTGAAAAAGGCATGGATATTACGCAGGCCTACTTTGTCTATGGAACTTCCCACGTACTGTTTCGTGATAAGGAAGGGGTCTTTCTTGCCCCGGTGGGCGGGAGCGGGGTCCCGGCCGAAAAGATGGTGACGGTCCGGGAGGGGAGTTCCGTTTTTTATTCCGACAAAACGGGACGTCTCTATTATCTGGAACCCGGCCGTGGGCATCTTCTCTCCGTCGATATCCTCCCCGAATGGGCCGGTTTTTCCGGGATGTTCACGGAGTTAGAAGGCCAGGGCCAGGAGCCGGCGAAGTGACCTTCGTTTATTCCCGGAAGAGATTACGCCGTAAAGACGAGTTCCTCCAGCGTTTATTCGAGGTCCTGCCCGGCGCTACAAGCTGGTCCCTGATCCTGGGTCTGGTGGCGCTTTCATTCTGGATGCCGCTTGTTTCGTCGATCCTGGTGATCGCGTTCCTTCTCGGATGGATCCTCCGGCTTTTTTATTTGACGTTCTTCCTTGTGCTTTCCTATCTGAGGCTGTCGTTGGAAAAGAATACGGATTGGTTGGAGAGGATCCGGGGCATGGATCGTCTTGACGATTATTTCGCCTCTCTCGGTAAAGTGAACGGGAGAAAGGACTGGAAGTCCCGGATGTCCCTGTGGTTCCATCGCAAGGAACTCATAAAACTGAAGAAGATGGGGGAGGACATCCCTCCGCCTTCTTCGCAGATCTATCACCTTGTCGTTATTCCGATAGTGAAAGAGACAGCTGCGGTGATCGAGGCCAATATCGCCGGCATTGCCGGAAATCACGTCCTTGCCAAGCAGATCCTGGTCGCGATCGCTTTGGAGGGACGGGCTCAGGCTTCCTTGAAGGAGGGGGTGCGCCAGGTCGCGGCGAAATACCGTACCCGGTTCATGGACCTTCTCGTGGTGGAGCATCCGGACGGACTGCCCGGTGAAGCGCGTGTGAAAGGGGCCAACACGACTTATGCCGCCAAGGCCGCGGCCGCGTATTTTGAAAAACGGCGGATCCCGTTCGAGAATGTGATCGTGTCCTGTTTTGACGCGGACACGGTCGTGTCGTCGCTCTATTTCAGCTGTCTGACCTACTGCTTCATGGTCTGTCCGGACCGTCACCGGGCGAGTTTTCAACCGATCCCCGTTTACCACAACAATATCTGGGAGGTACCGGGCTTTGCCCGCGTGGTGGAGACCGGTTCTTCTTTTTTTCAATTGATCGAAACGACGGACCCCGAAAAACTCGTGACTTTTTCCAGTCACAGTATGAGTTTTCAGGCACTGGTCGAGGTAGGGTACTGGCCGACGGATATGATCTCGGACGACTCCGGGATCTTCTGGAAGGCCTACCTTCATTTCGACGGTCACTACCAGGTGGTGCCGATGTTGATGACGCTGTCGATGGATGTGGTCGACGCCGGGGCCTGGTGGCGGACGGTCATGAGCCTTTACAAACAAAAAAGGCGCTGGGCCTGGGGCGTGGAGAACTTCCCGCTTGTTATGCGCGGGTTCCTGAAGAACAAGAAAATATCGCTTTATAATAAGATGCGCCACGGGTTCAAACTTTTTGAGGCGCATGTGACCTGGGCGGCGCTACCGTTCCTGCTCACCTTCGTCGGCTGGTTGCCCACGATCCTTGCCGGCGAGGAGTTCTCAAAGACGGTCCTTTATTACAGCGCCAGCCGCTTCACACAGGCCATTTTCAGCCTGTCCTCGTTGGCTCTTATCGGGACCATCTTCCTGAGCATGTGGCTGCTTCCAAGAAAAAAGAAGAAAACCTCACTGCTCTGGACCCTGATCCACGGTTTGGAGTGGTTCCTCGTGCCCTTGATCCTCATATTTTTAAGCGCCATGCCCGCACTGGATGCCCAGACCCGGCTGATGTTCAACCGGAGAATGGAGTTCTGGGTTTCGGACAAGAGGCGGGCTTAAGAACTTCGTATCCATTTATGGAAAATGAGTTAGAAGAATAGCGTGCGCTTTAATGCTAGTTCTTTTTAGTTCAAGGGAAGTATTCTGCTGAGTATTTGACAGGCGACGATTTACAACGTACAATTCCGGAAGTTGAATTTAACAAATGTGAGGTGAAACCCGAAAGAACCCCTTGTTCTTGAGAGGGTAGCACGGGGACGGCCCAAAGCTTTCCCGTGACGTGGAGAAGAACGTAAAGCACCTTTGGTTTTGAGTGACCGCCCGCCCTGAAGGGGGATGTCGCTTGGAACACAAAGGTTTTTTTTTACCTCCTCGGACCTGAAAGACAAGGTTTGATCGTGTGACGGTACAGAAGCGCCTCACGCACGGCCCAAAATGATTTTGGCTGTACCGCGTAAAAGAAAATCAAAAAGGAGAGTTACGAACATGAAAAGCAAAATAGTCATTGGGATCCTGGTGCTTGCCATCCTGCTTTGCCAGGGGATAGCGTTCGCGGCACCCACGGAAACCGTTGAAACGGCAAAAGCCACGGCGGAGGATGCGATCGCCGGGGGGGAGGATCCCATGGACATGATGGCCGGGGATGATAACGTTGCTCCGGCGGATGAGCTTTACACGCCTGACGACCAGCCTGCTCAAGAGGGAGCCGTGGCGGAAACTCCCGAAGCAAAGAAGATGTAACAGGAGCTCCTTCCGCTGTAAAGCGGGAGATGAGATCGCCTAATTTTCCGGTATATCCGGAAGAACGGGAAAAAAGAGGGTTAACTTTGCTTCTTCGGAAGCGGAGCGGGCTAATCTGCGGTCCGAACCAGAGAACTATCCTTGTCTTGGATTTTAGTCCCTTGATAGATGACGAGGATCACCTTGATTTCAACAGAATTGAAATTGAAGGGAATTGGGACTCATTCCGTCGGCGTTGCAGGTCGTTATTATCTACAGAGTATAAGACACGTTAGGACTGGGACGGCCGGTCCTTGATCGTCATGACAGCGATGACGGTATCCAGGACTGGCCACTCAGTAGCGGGCAGGAACAGATTCAGATCTTCGCGTTTGTGATTTTAAACACGTTTTTGTGAGGCCTTCATGACCAACGTGCTTTCCTGGGTTGTTTTCGGTGTCGTCGTCCTTTTTATGCTCGCGCTGGACCTCGGTGTTTTTCACCGCCGCGAGCATGAAGTGAAAATGAAAGAGGCTCTCATTTGGAGCGGCGTCTGGATCGTCGTGGCCCTTCTTTTCAACGTGGGCGTTTATTACGCCAAAGGCAAGGAAGCGGCGCTGCAGTTCTTCGCGGGTTATGTCCTCGAACGTTCCTTGAGCTTCGATAATCTGTTCGTTTTCTTGCTGGTCTTCAACTATTTCCGCTTGCCCGGCCGTTATCATCACAAGGTCCTCTTTTGGGGTATCTTCGGCGCTTTGATCATGCGCGCGATCTTTATCGCCCTCGGGATCGAGGCGATCCGTCATTTCGGCTGGGTGATCTATCTGTTCGGGGTGGTCCTGATCTGGACGGGGATCAAATTAGCGATAGAAAAAGATCAGAAGGTCGAGCCGGAGAAGAACGTTTTCGTTAAGGTTTTCCGGCGTTTTTTTCCTACAACGGACGCCTATGAAGAGGGGAAATTCTTTACCCGCAGGAACGGGGCCCTTTTGGCGACCCCGCTCATGGTCATTCTGATCGTGATCGAATCCACCGATGTGGTCTTTGCCGTCGATTCCATTCCGGCGATCCTGGCGATCTCCAGGGACCCCTTCATTGTCTATACTTCGAATGTCTTCGCGATCCTGGGTCTCCGCGCTCTCTATTTTGCTTTGGCGGAACTGATGCGGCTTTTTCACCACCTGCACTACGGTCTTGCGCTGATCCTGTCCCTGATCGGCGTCAAGATGCTTATCTCCCACTATGTTCATATTTCAACGGCAGTCGCCCTCGGCGCTATTTTATTTATCCTGGTGGCATCGGTCGTTGCGTCCATGATCTGGCCCCAAAAATCGGGGGAGTGCAAGAGCGTTTGACCCTTCCGGGCCTCCGCAGAGAAGCCTTTATCATTCCGTAAGGCGGACTGATATTCATCCATGAGCGTTTTCGTGATCGGGATCGTCTTACTCGTGAAACAGTTGTGATGGTCATGCGGTTGCTGGTGAGGGAACTACGGACAAAAAAAGAGCCCCGCCGTTATTGAGGCGGGGCTCTTTTTTTATGGTGTTTTTCTGAAAAATCAGGCCTTCGCCGGGATCTCCAGTTTCGGGATCCGCATCTTGTAAAAGGAGCGCCACACAAAGAACAGGCCTGCGGCGAAAAAGGCCGCTCCGCTGATGCGGGTCGTTGCCGGGTTCATCTTGATCGCGATCTCGACGGCAAGCATGCCGAAGAGCGTCGAGAACTTGATGATCGGATTGAGGGACACAGAAGTAGTATCCTTAAAGGGATCTCCCACCGTGTCGCCAATGACCGTTGCGGCATGAAGCGGCGTCCCTTTCTCTCCAAGGTCGACCTCGACGAATTTCTTGGCGTTGTCCCAGGCACCGCCGGCGTTTGCCATGAACATCGCTTGAAAGAGCCCGAAGACCGCGATGGCCAGGAGGTAAGCGATAAAGAAATAGGGGTCGAACATCGCAAAGGCGAGCGTGAGCGTGAGCAGCCCGAGGAAAATATTCCACATCCCTTTTTGGGCGTACTCGGTGCAGATCTGCACGACCCTGATGGAATCCTCGCGCTTCGCTTCCTTCATGTCGAGATTCATGTTCTTCTTGATGTACTCAACAGCCGAATAGGCGCCCGTGGCCACGGCCTGGATCGAAGCGCCGCTGAACCAGTAGATCACCGCCCCGCCGCAGATCAGTCCGAGCAGGATCGGTGCGGCCGTGAGGGAAAGTTTTTCGTGCAGCAGGATCTCTCCGATGTTCGCGGGAACGAACCCGCCTGCCGCCGCGGCAACCGCTGTGGAATGGAGATGCTCCTGCAAGAGCAGGATGATCGAAAAGATCATGGTGGTCGCTCCTGCGACGGCTGTCCCGATCAGCACGGGTTTTGCCGTGGCTTTAAAGGTGTTGCCTGCCGAGTCATTGGCCTCAAGGTAGTGCTTACCCACTTTGAAGTCGGGTTTGAAACCGAAATTCCTCTCGATCTCCTGTTCGATCCCGGGGATCGATTCCGTCTGGGCCAATTCAAAGATCGACTGGGCGTTATCCGTCACCGGGCCGTAGGAATCCACCGCGATATTGACCGGGCCCATGCAGAGAAAGCCGTAAGCCACAAGGCCGAAAGCGAAGATCGAGGCGTGCGGCATGATGTGTTGAAGCCCTGTCCCCGAGATCAGGTAGGCCGCGAACATCAGGGACGCAATGAGGATCCCTTTCCAGAACGCCGAAAAGTAACCTGCCACAAGACCTGAGAGGATCGTCAGCGAAGCCCCGCCTTCGCGCGAGGCCGTCACGATCTCGTGAACATGTTTAGAGTGAGAGGAAGTGAATATTTTGGTGAACTCAGGAATGAGGAACGCGGCGAGAGTTCCGCAGGCAATGATCGAAGCGAGTTTCCACCACAGCGTCGGATCGGGAAGGTCGCCCACGAGCAGGTACGACATCCCGAAAGAGGTGCTGATGCAAAGCGCTGTGGCGATCGTGATCAAACGCGTCAGCGGCTCCTCGAAATTGAATTCTTTTAAATTCTTGTACTTGGGTTCCGAGATGGCCTTGTTGATGAAGTACGAAACCCCCGACATGAAGTCCATCAAAAAACGCATGGCGAAGATCCAGACGATGAGCTTGGCCTGGAGGGTCGGATCTTTCACGGCGAGCGTAATGAACGAAATGAGAGCGACCCCCGTGACGCCGTAGGTCTCGAAGCCGTCCGCGGTGGGACCCACCGAGTCGCCGGCATTATCCCCGGCGCAGTCGGCGATGACGCCCGGATTGCGCGGATCGTCCTCTTTGACCTTGAAGACGATCTTCATGAGGTCCGAGCCGATGTCGGCGATCTTGGTGAAGATGCCTCCCGCGATTCGGAGAGCGCTCGCCGCCAGGGATTCCCCGATCGCAAAACCGAGGAAACAGTAGCCGACGATGTTGCGCGGCACAAAAAGAAGGATGATCACCATCATCACCAGTTCAACGGAGATCAGGAAAAGACCCACAGACATTCCCGCGCGGAGCGGGATATTGACGACATCCCACGGCACGCCGCGCAACGAGGCAAAAGCCGTCCGGGCATTGGCGTAGGTATTGACGCGGATCCCGTAATAAGCCACGAGCGTCGAGCCTGCCATGCCGACGATAGAAAAGAAGAGGACCATGCCCAAAGTCGTCGCGGATTCATGCTGGAGTCCCATGAAGTAATAACTCATCGCACACGCGATGATCGCGAACAGGATCGCCAGGAACTTGACCTGCTGTCTGAGGTAGGTTTGGCAGGTCTGGAAGATCGTTTCGGCGATATCAAGCATCGATTTATGCGCCGGAAGCGACTTGATCTTCATGAATTGGTAGAGAGACAGGCCGACCGTTCCGAGGATCACCATCGCGCCATAGAGGAGGATCTGGAAGCCCGTAAGACCGCCGAACAGACTGAAATGTCCCTCATGGAGATCCGGGATCTTCAGATCCGCTTCACTGGCCCATGCGGCGCCTTGCCACAGGCAAATCATGCCTAGAAGAGAAAGTCGCGTAAAAAGTTTTTTCATATGTCTCCGGCTGAATTAATAACTCAAGGCTTGCGGATCTTCGGTGGAATGACCAAGGAACGCAGTGCCCAAGCTAATAATTATCTTTTATTGTTGATGTTGAATAAGGTTCTTGAAGGATTTACATGGTGAATGAGCGCTTATGATAGCGCAACGCAGGAAAAATTCCACCCCAATTTAAGCGCTCACGGAAAAGCGGAAAAAGAAGGAGGCAGGACCCATTCTCCTGTTGGAAGTTGAGGGTCAATGGGGCCAGTCCTCGTCGGCCATTAATGGAATGATATACAGGGCGAGGGCAGGACCCATTCTCCTGTTGGAAGTTGAGGGTCAATGGGGCCAGTCCTCGTCGGCCATTAATGGAATG
>CAIJHQ010000046.1 GCA_903820505.1 Candidatus Omnitrophota bacterium | reverse complement strand
TAGGGGGGGGGCGCTTCCAGGGGCTGAACTATTACGATTTTTTGAACTTTTCCGGTCCACGCCTGTAGGGGGGGGCGCTTCCAGGGGCTGAACTATTACGAAAAATTAGGCACCAAATTCTCTGTTGCATTTTCAACGGTTTTTGAACAGATTGGTGACAGTCACCTTTGGTGACTGTCACCAACCGGGACACCCAGTCTTTTCGTCTTTTGATATTTTGAAATCCTTTAGCGGGCGGGAATAGATGCTACAAAGGCACTGCGGGTGACTTGCGAAACTACTTCTAACGGGAATAGCGGTTCTTCGGAAAAGCTGGAGGGTCGTCGTCGAATTCGATGACTGGTTCATGAATAGAGGGATCCTCGTCCTGATCAAAGGACCGGTCCGCGGAGTAGGTCATGCCGGCATC
Source organism: Candidatus Omnitrophota bacterium (assembly GCA_903820505.1). Lineage (GTDB taxonomy): Bacteria > Omnitrophota > Omnitrophia > Omnitrophales > Aquincolibacteriaceae > Pegaeibacterium > Pegaeibacterium caenilacustre. Next base: position 44,354 of record CAIJHQ010000046.1, on the reverse strand, counting down.
GTAAAGGACGCTCGGGATCTCGTTCAAAAAACGCGACGGAAGATTATGATGGGTCGCTCCGTACATGCGCCGTTGCGTCGCGTAGGACAGATGCAGTTTCTCCCGGGCGCGGGTAATACCGACATAGCACAGCCGCCGTTCCTCTTCCAGTTCGTCCGAGGACCCCGCGTAGGAATTCGCGTGCGGAAAGATCCCCTCTTCGAGGCCCACCATGTACACGACGGGAAATTCCAACCCTTTGGCGGTGTGCAGCGTCATGAGCGTCAGGACGTTCGTTCCCTGGTCCCAAACGTCCAGATCGGTCACAAGTTCGATGGATTCCAGAAAGAATTCAAGCGGCGTCTGGTCCTTCGGTTCTCCGTCGCTCGGAATGGGCGGCCGCTCCGAGAAATCTTCGATCACGCTGAAAAATTCCTCGATGTTCTCAAGACGCGCGTTGGCTTCGGGAGTCCGCTCCGCTTCCAGCGCCGCCACGTAACCCGTGTCCTCAAGGATCCGCTCCAACAGGTCGCGGACCTTGAGCTCCCGCTGTTTCTTACGGATCTTTTGGAGCCAAGCATAAAATCCGCCGAGGGATTTCTTCACCCGCGGCGTCAAACCCGGAACGCCCTCGACTTTCGCGAGCACTTCCTCCCACGGCGCGTTCGCCTTTGCGTCATCCGTCCCCGGTCTGCCGCTCTCGATCCTTTGAACTTCCGCTTCGAGGATCTCCAGCGCTTTTTTGCCGATCCCCCGCGCGGGAACGTTGATGACGCGCTTCAGGCTGACGGCGTCATGGGGGAAAGCGACGATCCGGAGATAAGCGATGACATCCCGGATCTCTTTGCGGTCATAGAACCGCGTTCCGCCGACGATCTTGTAGGGAAGATTCGACCGCATCAATTCGTCTTCCAGCACGCGCGACTGGGCGTGAACGCGGTAAAAGACCACCTGGTCCGCGAGGCTCCGCCCCCGCTGTTTTTCCTGTAGGACGTTCCGCACGACGTACTGGGCTTCGGCGATCTCGTCCTGAGCGTTAAAAAGTTCGATCTTTTCGCCGCCTTTGCGCTCCGTCCACAGCGCCTTGGGTTTACGCATCGCGTTGTGCTTGATCAAGTGGTTCGCCGCATCGAGGATCACCGCCGTCGAGCGGTAATTCTGCTCCATGCGGATGCAACCGCTTTCCGGGTAATCCTCCTCGAAATTCAGGATGTTCCTGATGTCCGCGCCGCGCCAGGCGTAAATGGATTGGTCCGGGTCGCCGACCACCGTGATCTGGCGCCGGGCGGCCGCCAGGAGCTTCACGAAACGGTATTGCGCGTGGTTCGTGTCCTGATATTCATCGATCAGGATGTGCTGGAAGCGGTCCTGCCAGGCTTTGAGAATGCCGGGGTCCTTGTCAAAAAGCTGCACGGTCTTCATGATCAGGTCCCCGAAATCGCAGGCCTTGAACTTCCGGAGCTTCTCTTCATAGAGCTTGTAAACTTTCCCGACGGATTCCTGGTAAAGATCGGACGCCTTCGCGGCATATTGGGCGTGGGTCACGAGATAATCCTTGGAGCGCTGGATCTCCTCCCGGACGCCTTTGGGATGCACCTGCTTCTCGTTCAGGCCGAGTTCCTGCACGCACTCTTTGATGATCTGGAGCTGGTCATACTCGTCGTACATGATGAAATTCCGGTCGATCCCGACCGCGGGGCCGTCCTGGCGGAGGATGCGGAGACATGTGGAGTGGAACGTGTTCACCCAGACGTGCTGGGACACCAATTTTTCGATACGCGTGCGCATTTCCTGCGCGGCCTTGTTGGTGAACGTCACGCCGAGGATGTTGAACGCGGGAACGCCGCAGGAGATCATATGGGCGATCCGGCGGGTCAGGATCCGGGTCTTCCCGCTTCCCGCCCCGGCCAGGATCAAAAGAGGCTTTCCCGGGAACCACGTCACGGCCTCTTTCTGGATCGGGTTCAGTTCTTTCAGCAGGTCGCTATTCATCGTCTATCTTGTAGCCTTTATCGAACGCGTCATCAAACTCGTAGATCTTGTCGAAATCCTCGAGCTTGTCCCCGGGTTGCCCGCTGAGAAGCTTGACGTCGATGAGTAAAAAAACGATCTTCCCGAGATCGAGCGTCTTATAGACCCCCCAATAATTCAGAACGGTCTTCGCCATGGGGCCGAACTGCTGGAGCGCGTAAACACGGATCCCCTCGGCGAGCTCCTGCCCCGTAACGTGCCGCGGCTTTTCGAGTTTGGTCACGGTATCGTGAAGCGCCGCGAGCACGAAGGTGTAAGCCTCGAACTTATAAGTCGCGTCCTTTTCGAGGATCCCCTCGATCCGGGCTAGGTAACTTCCGAATTCTTCCATAGATCCGCGCTCTGAAGAGCGGCTTTCCTTTCCGCCTGAAAAAATAATTCCGGATCAAAGTCCGCGGTCCGGACTGTGATTCCCAAAACCGATTCCAACCCCTTAAGGACCGCTTCGCTCAGCGCTTCCCGTCCCGCGCAGTTGGGTATCTGGATCGACTCCTGATGCAAGAGTACCCCGCGGGAACGTTTCTGGGCGCCTCCGGCGATCTTGCGTCCTTTCCAGGAAAGATCACTTGCCACGGGGAACCGGAAACAGTCGGTCCCTTGCAGCAAAGTTTTTTGCGAAGTATAAAAATCCGGGTCCAGATCGAATTTCCTCAGTGCTATTTTAACACCTTCGTGGAGCTTCCTGTAGCTCGTTCGGACCGAACTCAACGGACCGTTGTCCGGATCATACCGCGCGACAAGCGCGAAGATCAGGTCCGGCCCGTGCAACACGCAGCCGCCTCCCGTCACGCGACGGCAGACCGGGATCCCGGGATTTTCACGGACCAGGGAAGATCTTGCGAGATCGTCCGGGCGCCGGAACGAATAACCCGCGCTGATCCAGGGATCTGACGCGATATAAAAACGCAGGACAGGTTGATGAGGTTCCCGGATCAGTCTTTCAAACAGGAGCTCGTCCAAAGCCATCTGGAACGGCATGGGAGCGCTGATCGTCGGCAGAAGTTGCCAGAACATAGACTACAGGCTAGAGACTGAAAATTGCCGGAGCAGTTTTTCCGTCACCGGTTTTTGGCTCATGCGGCGACTTCTGCCGCGAGAGCTTTCTCGCGTACCATATCCCGGTAGGAAAGAATGGGCTTCCGGGCCGCGAGAACATCGTTGGGACGGCGCACGGGAAGCGTGAAAGGGGCCTGTCTCACGTTCTCGGGGTCCGTTTCGATCTCGTGGGCGATCTGTTTCATGGCCTCAACGAATAGGTCGAGTGTTTCTTTGCTTTCGGTTTCCGTCGGTTCGATCATGAGGGCCTCCGGCACCACCATCGGAAAATGGACCGTCGGCGCGTGAAACCCGAAATCCAGCAGTCTCTTGCCGACGTCGCCGGCATGGACACCCTGAGCACCGCATGACTTGAGAGAAAGAACGAACTCGTGCATGCAAGGCCCGTTGATCGCGACTTGAAAGTAAGGCTTCAGCTTTTCTTTCAGATAATTTGCGTTGAGGATCGCGGCCTCGCTGACCTTGAGCAGTCCCTCCCGGCCCAGGACCTTCAGGTAAGTGTACGCGCGGATAATCACGCCGATGTTCCCGTGAAAAAGTTTCACGCGTCCGATCGATCGCGGGTCACCTTTCGCCCACCGGTAGCCTTCTTTGGCTTTTTCAACGAGCGGGGCCGGCAGGAACGGGATCAAATGCTTCTTGACGCCCACAGGGCCGGAACCGGGACCGCCGCCGCCGTGAGGGGTCGAGAAGGTCTTATGTAAATTAACGTGAATGATGTCGAACCCCATGTCCCCCGGCCGTGCGAGGCCCAGCAGAGGATTGAGATTGGCGCCGTCGTAGTAAAGCAACCCGCCCTTTTCGTGTACGAGCCTCGCGATCTCCAGGATGTTCTTTTCGAACAGCCCCAGCGTGTTCGGGTTCGTAAGCATCAGACAGGCCACCTGCTCATCCAGATGCCGCTCGAGGTCCTTAAGGTCCACGCAGCCGTGAGCGTCAGATGCGACCTCGACCACGTGGAAATCCAATAACGCCGCGCTGGCGGGATTCGTGCCGTGACTGGAATCCGGAACCAGCACTTTTCTCCGGGCCTTGTCCCCGCGGGAAGCGTGATAAGCATGGACGAGCATCATGCCGGTCAGTTCCCCGTGAGCGCCGGCCGCCGGCTGCATCGTGAACCGGTCCATCCCCGTGATCTCTTTCAGCCCCTCTTCCATCTCGTAAAGGATCTCGAGGATCCCTTGCGTGGTCTCCTCGGACTGGAGCGGGTGCAGGGCCGTGAATTTTTCCTGATGCGCCGCCCATTCATTGACCTTGGGATTATATTTCATCGTGCAGCTGCCGAGCGGATAAAAGTGCGTGTCGACCGAGAAATTCTTGCGCGAGAGATTGATAAAATGGCGAATGATGTCCGACTCGCTCATTTCCGGAAAAAGGAGCGGACTTTGACGCAGGAGATGCTTCGGAACCGTTTGAAGAGGATCGGCGGAACAAAAACGCTCCCGCGGCAGGGTCACTCCGCGGCGCCCCGGCTTGCTCTTTTCGAAACTGAGTCGGTCGTCCTTGGAGATCAGCATTGGCTCAGGGCCTCCGCGAACTGGTCAAGGTCCTCTTTGGTTTTCGTTTCCGTCGCGCAGACCAGGAACTGGTCCTTGAGCTCGGGATAGAAAGTCTCGAGCCGGACGCCCGGAAAAAAACGTTGGGTTTTAAGCTTCAGTTCGACTTCCGCGAAGGGCTTTTTGGAGATGACCCGGAACTCATTGAAGATCGGCTGGGTCGTATTCACCTGGAAATTCCTGGTCTTTGCGATCTTCTGCCGCAGATAATAAGCCCGGTCGCAGTTGATCTCTCCGATCTCCCGCATCCCTTTTTTGCCCAAGAGCGTCATGTACGCGCACGCAGCGAGAGCGCAAAGCGCCTGGTTGCTGCAAATGTTGGAACCCGCGCGTTCGCGGCGGATGTGCTGTTCGCGGGCCTGCAACGTCAAACAAAAAGCCCGTTTGCCGTCAGCGTCCTCCGTCAGACCGGCCAGCCGGCCCGGAATGCGGCGCATCAGTGCCTGCGAGACCACGAAATACCCGAGGTACGGGCCGCCGAACTCCATCGAAAGCCCCAGAGGCTGGCCTTCGCCCGCCGCAATGTCGGCTCCCCATTCCCGCGGCGACTTAAAAACACCGAGCGACAGCGGGTCCGCCGTCAGGATCATAAGAGACCCGTTCGCGTGGATCTTTTCACTAACGCCTTCCAGATCTTCCATCACTCCGAAAAAATTCGGCGTCTGAAAGATCACGCCGCCCACCGTTGCGTCAAGTTTGGAGGCAAAGGCATTCCTGTCAAAATTCCCGTTCGCGTCAAAACCGAACTCTTCGACCGTGTAGGGCGTCCCCGTCAGATACGTGCGAAGGGTCTCGCGATAATGCGGGTGCGCGGAGCGTGCCACAAGGACCTTGGAACGGTCGGTCTGCCGCAAGGTCAAAAGCGCCGCTTCCGCCAGCGCTGTCGCGCCGTCATAGTGCGAGGCATTGGAAACATCCAGTCCCGTGAGTTCGGTCATCAGGCTCTGGTATTCGTAGATCGCCTGCAGGGTCCCCTGGGAAGCTTCGGGCTGGTAGGGCGTGTAAGCGGTGAGGAATTCCTGACGGCCGGCGATCTCCGTCGCTGCGGCGGGAATAAAATGCTCGTAACTTCCCGCGCCGAGAAAAGAAAGACAATCCTGAGTCGTCGTATTCTTCCTGCCGAGTCGCGTGATCAGCGCCCGGACCTCGGGCTCGCTCAGACCTTCTGGGAGCGAGATCCTGGCGTTCCGCAGCGATGCGGGAATATCCTTGATAAGGTCTTCGAGGGAACGCACACCGATCGTCCGTAAAAGGGATCCCCGGTCCTCGTCCGTCAGAGAAAGATAAGGCATGAAATTCGTTTGACCTGCTTTTAGTGTTTGGGCGCCTGCTGGACCGTGTCGCGGTATTGCTGGGCCGTCATAAGAGCGTTCACTTCGCCGGCATTCGCCAACTCGATCTCAAAAAGCCAGCCGTCCCCGTAAGGGCTCTGGTTGATCAATCCGGGATTGGCCTCCAGCGCTTTGTTCGTGTTGGTGACCTTGCCCGACATCGGCGCGTAAATATCAAAGGCCGCTTTCACGGATTCGACGACCGCCGCGGTCTTGGCCTGCTGCACCGCCTGATCTTTTTTGGGAAGCTCCACGAACACGACATCCGAGATCTCTTGCTGCGCGTAGGACGTGACGCCGACCTTGCCCTTATTCCCCTGGACGGCGATCCATTCGTGGGTCTTGGTGTACCGCAAATTTTCCGGAAAATCCATTAGGGCCTCCTGACATGATACCCCCACCACCATGGAAGTTTGCGGGGTATGCGTTTCTTGAAAAAAGAAAGCGTATTTTATACTTTTCTTTTGTAAAAAGGTAGCGAAACAATGGCGGCTTTGGCGGCCCGGTCACGGATCATCACCTCGAGGACATTCCCCACGCCCGCTTCGCAAGCCTCCACATAAGCCATCCCGATACTCTTTCCCGTGGTCGGAATAAAACTCCCGCTCGTGACCTTGCCGACAAGCCGGCCGTCCTTCCGGACCTCGCAATCCTGGCGCGGGATCCCTCGGTCGATCATCTCGAAACCGATCCTTTTCTGCGAAAGTCCCTCCCGCTTTTGCGCCTTCAGGACTTTACTGCCCGGGAATTGATCCTTGCTGAGATCCAGGGCCCATTCAAGACCCGCTTCAAGCGGCGTGAGCGTGTCGTTCAGTTCATGGCCGTAAAGAGGCATGGCGGCTTCAAGCCTCAAAGTATCGCGCGCACCAAAACCGACAGGAACTAATCCCTTTTTGCCGCCCACGCGAAAGAGAACATCCCAGATCGCTTTCAGTTTGTGCATCGGAACCATGATCTCATACCCATCTTCTCCGGTATAACCGGTCCGGGCGATGATCCCGCCTTCAAAATCCAGATAATAAAAGCGTTTCAGGTCCCTGTAGTACGCGCCAAATGCTTCCGCGAGGATCTCGCGGCTGAGCGGCCCCTGGAGCGCCAAAAGCCCCATGGACTCGCTGATGTTCGTGACCGTCACGCCGTCCGGGGCCCGGCTTTTGAACCACTGAAAATCCTTCTCAATGTTCCCGGCATTCACGATGATCAAAAAACGGCTCTCGGCCATCCGGTAGACAATGATGTCATCCACCATCCCGCCCCGGTCATTCACGAGCGGCATATAGATCGCCTGGTAAAGTTTGACGGGGGCAACGCGGCGCGGCAGGTTCTTCTCGAGAAAATTGAGCGCCCCGGGTCCTTCGACCAGCAACTCTCCCATGTGGGAAATATCGAAGAGGCCGGCCTTGCAGCGAACTGCCGTATGTTCGTCCACAATGCTCGTATAAAAAAGAGGAACAAGCCATCCCCCAAAATCGCCCATCCGGGCGCCTTTCCGGAGATGCTCATCGTGAAGCGGTAATTTACGTGATTCTGTCTCTAATGCCATGCTCATACGGGATCGTAGGACCTAAAAAGCATTCAAAAAATGGAAGGCTGATTATAAGAGCTGGATGAGAAATTGCAACGGCAAAAAAAAGGGGACCGCGCGGCTGCCGATCACGTCAACCGATCGGCTGACGTGAATGAGTACCGGTACTAGAAGTAATTGGTGAACCAATCGCGGGCAGCGGCAACCGTCTTGGAGACCAGACCGCGTGGGGTGAAAAGGGCCTCCTGCGCCCGCTCATAAGTAGCGACCCAGCGGAACATTCCGAGCGCCGGAGCCATCGATGGATCACGGACGATTTCCTGCGCAGCTTCCACGTGGCGGGTGCTTCCCAGTCTGCCGTCCCTGGAGAATTCCTTTTGGACCCATTCGAGGAACCCTTCCGTCATGACCGCCCCGCCCGTGAAAAGAATATGCGGATGACGGATCTTTTCGTCCTGCAGAAAGCCGTCCGCCTCCCGCAGGATCTCGGCCATCCAGGCGTGCGCGTGTTTGAAAAAATTCGCGAGAAAATCCTTCCGCGGGATCGATTGCTGGACCTTTTCGTTGCGCGTCACAAGGGGCACGAGTTCTTCGCTCGCCTGCTCCCGCGCGTCAAGTGTCGCGAATTTTTCCTTCACCTTTTCGGCATCGCGCTCTTCAATGTTCCAGTCACGGGCAAGACATTGCGTGAGCTGATGGCCGCCCCGCGACAGGGTCCGGACCCCCGCGAGCATACCGTTCTTCCAGAGCACCAGTTGGGTCGCGTCGTCGGCGATATCGATGATCAGTACGCTTTCCTGTTTTTCGGCATCTTCAAGGACCGCTTCCGAGAGCGGCAGCGTCTTCGGAAAATACCCTTCGACAGTGAGGTCAAGCGCCTCAAAAACCTTGGCGATATTGCGGAAACTTTGGAATTCCATCGTGTAGATCTGCAGCGTTACCCCCAACCGTTCGGCCTCCAGCCCCACAGGATTCCGCACCGCCGGCATATCATTGACGAGAAAAGATTCGGGAATCGCCTGCAGGATCGACTCCGTGAGCGGAAGCGTGGCTACATTGCGCGTCTGCTGCACCACGGACTTGATCTCATGAGAGGTGATCGTCCGGCGCTCTGACGCGAAATATTCGCAGCTCGAGAACCGGTGCATCTTGATGCGGCTATTCCCCAGCACCACGTAGACGGGGACCTGGTCCCAGGCTTCCGCGGGCAGCAATGCGTTCAGTAATTTCTCCAGGGAGGCGCTCGCATTCTGAAGGTTGCAGACAAGCCCTTTATCAAATCCCGCGGGAGACAAACTTTCTTCCACACGGTTGATACGGGGATTGACCTCCCCGATGTCCCCCAGCATGGCCACAAGCTTGCGGGTCCCGATATAAACCACGACGCACTTATGCCGGAATTCCGCAGGATCACTCATTGTTTCCTTTTGACCGCGATACGGTCGTACTGAAGGTCCATGTATTCAATATTTTCCCGGGGCTCGGTCTTGAAAAGAAAAAGGGCCTTGGTCAAAAAAGGAAGCCGTTCCGAGGCCTTGCGTCCGAGTTGAAAGTCCGGCCCCTCTCCGAGCCGCACCGTAACGTTCCCATAGGGGTCCAAAACGACCTTCGTGACTGTCTCGCGGCGCGAAAGCTCATTTTTCCGGAAAACCGTCAGGAACCGCAAAGCTTCGGAATAACCCTTGTTCTGGAGCCTCATTCCTATTTTGGGCTCTTTAAAGGCTTCGCTGTAATCTTCGATCAAGATCCACGCGGGATCCGCTTCTCTCCGGGTATCAATAATATAACCGTCGTCAGCAACGATCGCGTAGGCCCCGGTCTCTTTCAACCGGACATTCGCGATGGGATTGCGTTTCGTGATCTCGATGCGGATGGTCGATGGCATTTCACGGACCACGCGGACGCTCTGCGCGCCGGGCCCAAGCTCGATCTGTTTCTCGATCTTGCGAAGATCCAGCGTCAGGATGTTCTTCCCAAGGATCTTGCTCTCGAGGGTCCGGACGCTCTGTGGCGAAAGAACTTCCGGAGGGACCACCTTGACCTCCTGGATCTGCAGAAGCTTGTCCTCCGCAAGGATGCGTTCGATCTTTATTCCGACGAAGCCGATCAACGCCACGCCCAAAAGGACGGGGACCAGCTTCAGGAGCAGCTTTCCGATCATTCCGAAGACCGCTCCGGTCGCACGGAAAAAACCGCCCTGCCTTCCCTTTTTGAATTTTTTTCCCATAAAATATTATTACTTTCTTGAACGGTTCATCGCGTCCCGCAGGACGCTCAAGCAAAGTTCCTCGAAACTGATCCCGACGGCCCTGGCCGCCTTCGGCAGCAAACTGAATTCCGTCAATCCCGGAATGCTGTTGACCTCAAGAACATACGGACGGTTCTTCTTGTCCAGCATCACGTCCACTCTCGAAAATCCCTTCAAGCCCAGCCCGCGGTGCACTCGTAGCGCGATCTTCCGGATCTTTCCGGCAACGGCAGCCGGGATCTTCGCCGGCACCTCGTACACGGTCATCCCCGCCGTGTATTTCGCTTTGTAATCGTAGAACGTCCGCGACGGCTTCACTTCGACGACGGGAAGCGCCCGGTCTCCCAATAATCCGGCCGTGAGCTCGCGCCCGACGATCCTTTTCTCGATCAAGAGCCTGCCGAAACGGCGAATGGACTGTCTTATCTTTTCGGCGGAATCCCGGAAATCTTCAACCAGGAACACGCCTTGGCTCGATCCCCCGTCCAGAGGTTTCACGAAATAGGGCGCCGGAAAGCTTGCTGCCTTCGTCCGCCAGTTCTTTTTATCGATGACCGCGTACTCGGGCGTCGGTACCCCCAAGCGCTCGAAGTGCCGTTTACTGATCTGCTTGTTAAAGCTCCGGCGGCACGCCTCGGCCGGCGACCCCGTGAACGGGATCCCAAGACGTTCCAGCATTTTTTGGATCACGCCGTCCTCGCCTCCGTTGCCATGAAGGGCGATAAAGAGAATGTCGACACGCCGTATCTTTTTGAGGAACTCCGGACGGACCGCGGGATCGATCGAGAGGACCGGAATGCCGCACCGTTTGAAGGCATTGATGACAGCGCGGCCGGAACGTAAAGAAATACGCCGCTCGGCTGAGGAACCGCCGCGCACGACGCCGACTTTAATTTTCCGGAACGATCCGAATTTCGGGTTCGAGAGTAATGCCGTTTGCATGCAGAATAGTCTTTTGAACTTCCTCGATCAAATGGATGACGTCCGCGCTCGTCGCGCCGCCCTTGTTGACAAAATAGTTCGCGTGCTGCTCCGAGATCTGGATCCCGCCGATCCGCTTCCCCTTCAGGCCCGCCTTTTCGATCAAAGATCCCGCCGACGGGTGCGGAGGCGGCGGATTCTTGAACACCGATCCCGCGTTCGGCTCCCGGACATTCTGCCGCTTGGTCCGGTGGTCCAGATTCGCCTCCATCTCCTTGCGGATCTGTTCCTTCGACCGGCGCCACAACCGTAGGGTCGCCTCAAGCACGATCAGGTCGCCGAGGTTCGAATGGCGGTAGGAAAATTTCAGTTCGGAGCGGCCCCGGTGAACGATCGCGCCTTCTTTCGCCAGGGCCCGGACCTCCTCCACGAGATCCCCGATCGCGTTCTGCTGCCCGGCATGACGGCTGAACCCCGCATTCATGATGAGCGCCCCGCCCACCGTTCCGGGAATATGGGCCAAAAACTCGGTGCCCGCAAGGCCTGATTCATGACAAAATCGCACGAGACGCGAGAGACTCACTCCCGCGGAGACGGTCACCCGGCAGGCGTCCAGATCGACCTTGATCAGATCGTTCTCGAAACAACGCATGGAGATCACGAGCCCCCGGTATCCCGCGTCGTCAAATACCAGGTTGGAACCGTTGCCGAGAATAAAACAGGAAAGGCGCTCCTGCTTCGCCCAGGCCAGAAGTTTTTGTAGCTGCTCCTCGTTAGAGGGCTCCGCAAAATAGTCCGCTGCCCCGCCGATCTTCAATGTGGTATGCGCGGCCAGCGGAATGTTACGCTGCAGCGCCGGCACGGATATTCCGGACATATTCATTCGCGATCTCTCCGATATCCCCGGCGCCCATGAAGATCATCACGCCGTCGCGCAGAGGATGCTTCATGAGGTAAGGGATGATCTGTTCCTTGTGAACGACGGAAGCGTGTTTATGTCCGGTCTTGATGACCTCGTCATAGATCAGCTCAACGCTCACCCCGCCGGGATTAGCCTCCCCCGCGCCGTAGATATCCGTAAGAACGACTTCGTGAGCGTCATCGAACGCGTGGGCAAAATCCACACAAAGATTTTTTGTGCGGGAAAAACGGTGCGGCTGAAAAATGACGCGAATATACTTTCCGGCCTCCCGGAGCGCGCGCAGGACCGCCTTGACCTCGGTCGGATGATGCGCGTAATCGTCCAGCACAAGGAACTCCGGAGTCTGGCATTTCAATTCCATGCGGCGGCGCGTCCCCTTGAACGTTGCCAGCGCTTCCCGGACCGATTCCAGATCGAAACCGAGGTGAAGCAAAATGGACAATGTCGCGAGGGCGTTGGCAATGTTGTGCCGCCCCGGCACCGAAAGCTTCATGGCCATGCTGAAAAGCCCCGACTCGTAAAGATCGAATTCGGACCCGAACGCGTGGAGCCGGATGTTCCGTGCCGCGTAGACGCAATCCTCGGAAAATCCGAAGTTGACGAACGGCCGGCCGCTTTCCCGCACCAAAGAATTCAATGCCGGGTCGTCTCCCCAGTAAGAAACCAGCCCCGGATCGTGGACTTGCTCCAGAAAGCGCCGGAAGGATTGCGTCAGGTTCTCCCAACTGCTGTAATGGTCCAAATGTTCGGGCTCGAGGTTCGTGATGATGGAGTAATGCGGCGCGTAGAACTCATGGGAGCTGTCGCTTTCATCCACTTCGCAGACCATGTAGTCCTTACTGCCCGCCACGATGTTGGTGTCATAATTAAGCATGTCACTTCCAACGAAACAGGTAGGATTCACGCCGAGTTGGGACAGGACATGGGAAACCATGGCGGTCGTCGTGGTCTTGCCGTGCGTTCCCAGCACTCCGATCGAAGTCCCGGCATGGTTCAGGAGCGATGCCAGCACTTCCGCGCGATGATGGACCTTGCGGCCCAGCGCCCGGGCCCCTTTAAGTTCGATGTGGTCTTTATGGATCGCGGAAGAATAAATGATCAGGTCGGCGTTCCCGAAATCGACGCTCGTTTGGCCGATGAAGACCGGGATGCCCGATTGACGAAGCGCCTGGGTCACGCGGGTCTCCTTGGTATCGGACCCGGAGACCGCCAAACCGAGGTGCTTCAGTATGCGCGCAAGCCCGCTCATCCCGGAACCGCCGATCCCGATGAGATAAGCTTCGCGACTATCCTGGATTAGATCCTGATCGATGACCTTCATGGTCTTTAATGAGTCCTTGTGCAAGCCCTACAAGCTCCTCGGTGGCCCGCGGCCGCGCCAACGCTGCCATTGCCCCGGCAATCGTGCTCAGCTGTTCCGGAGCTTTGATGAATTTTTTCAAATGGTCCCGCAACCAACCGGCCGCTTCCGGGTCCTCATCGTGATATAAAAGCCCACCCTTCGCGGCAAAACATTGCGCGTTGTACTTTTGATGCCCCCCCGCATGGGGATACGGAACAACGAGGGCCGGGACCCCGAAGAACGCCAGTTCAAAAAGCGTGTTCGCGCCCGCCCGGGTGATCGCAAGGTCGGCCTTATTGAAGAGTTCATGCATGGCGTTATGAAAAACATGCACCTCATGTGAAAAACCCCACTGTGCATACTGTCCGGCGACCCTTGCCTGGTCCCGTTTTCCCGTGATATGAATAACGGCAATTTGGGCCCGTTCTTCACGGGATAATTGTCCGAGCGCGTCCACCACGGCCGTATTTAGCCCCTGCGCGCCCTGCGATCCGCCGACCACGAGGATCGTAAAAGGCCGCGTTGCCGCGCGCGCGTCTCGCTTCACCCCGCCATCGAGAAGTCCTGACCGCAAGGGCAGTCCGACCGTACGGACGTTCTTGACGGCCGAAGAAAATTTCGTCCCCGGAAAACTTTCGGCGACCACGTCCATGTACGGCGCAAGCCACTGCGTCGCCTTCCCCGGAACAAAGTTCTGCTCATGAATGAGCGTGGGGATCCCCAGCCAACGGGCCGTTATCATTCCTGGATAAGAAACAAAACTCGCGAATCCCACGCAAATATCCGGACAGGTCTTTTTAAGATAAAGGAACGACTTTAAAAAAAGATACGGCGCCAGGACGAACGGCTTAAGAGACTCCAGCGAGAAACGTACCGGAAAACCAAAATCCGGAAAGAAATGCACGCGGTCAAAAATGCCGGGCGGCACTTTCGCGACCAGGTCTTTCGCGCGATGACTGGTGACAAGTTCGATCGCCGCGCCGGGAAATCGGGCGCGAAAACCTTCGCTGAAGGACTGCGCCGGAAAGAGATGCCCTCCCGTGGGGCCCGCAAAAACCGCCACGCGATACCCTTTCCCCAAAGGTTCATCGAGCGAACAACCGGATGGACTTGCGGAAGGAGCCATGTCAGGAACTTCGATGCTTGCGCCGGTCCACCGCCATCAGGATACCTACCGCCGCAAGGTCGATCACGACGGAGCTTCCTCCATAGCTGATGAAAGGCAGCGGCAGTCCTTTGGTCGGCACAAGGCCGGTCGCGACCATCATGTGGATCACGGTCTGCAGAATGATCAGTAAAGTAAGCGAAGTGGCCATAAGTTTTTCGAACGGCTGCTCCGTGCGCCGGGCGATCCGGATGCAGCAGATAAAGAAAACCAGATAAAGGGCGATCACGAGCATCAGTCCGATAAAGCCGGTCTCTTCCCCGATCACCGCCAAAATAAAATCGTTATGACTGGACGGCAGGTAAAAAAGTTTTTGCGTGCTCTGGCCGAGACCGACCCCGTGCAATCCGCCGGAGGCGAACGCCAGAAAGGACTGAATGATCTGAAATCCCGATCCGAGAGGGTCCTCCCAGGGATTGAGATAGGCCTCAAGACGGCTCAAACGGTACGGGACGCGAATGATCAGAAAATAAAGCGCGGGGATAAAAAGCAGTACGGCTCCGACCACATAGCGCAACTGGATCCCCGCCACAAAGCAAACGATCGAGGTCATCATCACGATGAAAGCCACGGAACCCAGGTCCGGTTCCAGAAGCGTCAACCCGCAGACAAACCCGATCAGGACAAGCGGCGGGACAAAAACCAGGAGCTCCCCTTTTTGGACCCGCGCGATCTTCCTCCCGAGATAGTCCGCAAGGTAAATACAGCACGCGAGCTTCGCGAATTCCACCGGTTGGAACTGGAACGCACCGAGATGGATCCACCGCCTCGCGCCGCCCGCGGCATGACCGATCACGGGAAGATAAACGGTCATCAGAAGCATGATCGCGAGAAGCATGAACGCGCGGGCAAAACGCCTGTAAAAATCAAGCGGAAGTGCGGCCGCGATAAAAAACCCGATGGTTCCGAGCAGCACATAGATCAACTGGCGGACCAGGAAGAACTGGGCGTTCCCGTGCCAGTCATGGGCGAGCACCGCGCTCGAGCTGTAGACCATCACGACCCCGATGCTGACCAAAAGGAAAGTCGCCAGAAATAAGAAACGCGCTTCTTTAGACATCGTTACGATCCCGAACCCGTTAAGATCGGCACGGGCTCTCCTCTTTCAGGGTTTGACCTTTGTTCTTCAACGTTCTCAGAATTATTTCCTTAAAAAGTTTTCCCCGCTCCTGATAATTCTTGAACATATCGAAACTGGCGCAAGCCGGCGACAACAGAACGACGTCCCCCGCGCCGGCCCGGGCGATCGCAGCGTTGCAGGCCTCGTCCAGATCAGCGGCTTCAACGATCTCAGCCGCCCCTTCCCACGACCTTTTGATCATGTCCCGTGCCGCGCCGATCAGGACCGCGCATTTCACCTTTTGACGGATAAAAGCCTTCAGATCGCCGAAATCCTTGCTCTTGGCCTTCCCGCCCGCGATCAGCACAACGCTTTTGTCGGGATATTTCCCCAAAGCCCACAGCAGCGAGGCCGGCGTGGTCGCCTTGGAATCATTGACGAACGAGACGGAATTCCATTCCGCGAATTTCTCAAGCCGGTGCTCGATCCCCTGGAACCCGTCCAGCGCCTCACGCACGAATTTCCGCGGGCAGCCCAGGGCATCCGCCGCGCAAAGCAACGCCGCCTCGGTCGGATCGGCCGAAGCATCCGCGTCCAGATAAACACGACGGGCCTTGGTTTTAAAGTCCGGAAAGATCGCCGTTTCCTCGCTCTTGCGGCAGATCATCACGTCCGCGGCCTTCATGTAGCGAAAGAGATTGAGTTTGGCCTCGGCGTATTCCCGCATGTCGGCGTGCCAGTCCATATGATTCGGATAAACATTGAGAAGCAGGCCGAGCGACGGCGCGAAACCCGTGCAATGCATAAGCTGGAAAGAGCTGACCTCCAGGACCACGACCGTTTCCGATGTAAGTTTGGAAAGCTCACCGATCCAGGGGTTCCCGATATTCCCGCACAAGACCGCGGGCCGGCCGGCCAATTCCAAAGTTTTCGCGATAAGCGTCGCGGTCGTGGTCTTCCCGCAGGAGCCGGTCACGGCAACGACCGTTCTCGCGGGAGAGAACCAGCTTGCGACTTCGATCTCGCTGTAGATCGGTTTGCCGGCAGCACGAAGCGCCTGGTAGATCGCGGATTGAGGCGGAATGCCCGGTGAGATCAGGACCCAGTCCGCATCCAGGATCTTGTCGAAAGAATGCTCCCCGCATTCCGCATCAACGCCCAGCTTCTTCAGTTTCAGGACGTTCGACTGGATCTCCTCTTGCCCGGAAACGTCCGAAGCAAAAACCTGATAGCCTTTGTCCCGAAGGTACAGCGTGCTCAAATAGCCCGTGTCCTTCAAACCCAATACCGCAACTTTTTTCCCTGACTCCGGCTTCATATCAACGGACCTTCAAGGTGCTGAGACCGACAATGGCCAAAATGAACGCGATGATCCAAAGGCGAACGGTGATCTTGGATTCCGGCCAGCCTTTGCGCTGGAGATGATGATGGAAGGGCGACATAAGAAAAATTCTTTTCTTCAAGAGTTTAAAACTCGCCACTTGCAGGATGACCGAGAGCGCTTCCCACACGAAAATGCCGCCCACGATGAAGAGCACCAGCTCTTTCTTGGTGATCACCGCGATCGCTCCCAGAGCGCCTCCCAGAGAAAGGGACCCGGTATCGCCCATAAAAACTTCGGCGGGATACGAGTTGAACCATAAAAAACCGGCGCTTGCCCCGGCAAGAGCCGCGCAAAAAACGGTCACCTCGCCCGCTTCGGGAACATAGGGTATCGCGAGATAAGCCGCAAAATCAACATGGCCCGTTACGTACGTGATCAGAGCGAAGGTCGTGGCCGCGAACATCGTGCAGCCGATCGCAAGGCCGTCCAGTCCGTCCGTGAGGTTCAAGGCGTTCGAGGTCCCGGCCAGGACCAGGATCACGAAAGGAATAAAGAGGATCCCCATGTAGAAGGCCCCCTTTTTCAGAAGGGGCAGATACAGCCATTTGTCAAAACCCGGGTCCATGTAAAGATAGATCCCGATCGCGAGCCCCATCAAAAGTTGCCCCAGGAATTTCGTCGCCGAGCTCAGGCCGGCCGAGCTCTTGGACCTCATTTTCAGCCAATCGTCAAGGAATCCCACGAACCCGAACCAGAGCATCACGAAGACCATGATCCAGACAAAGCGGTTCTCGAGATTCCCCCATAGCAGCGTGGAAGCGACAACGCTCCCCACGATCAGAACGCCTCCCATCATGGGAACGTTTTTTTTATGTTCGAAATGCTCGTGAATGGATTCCGCGTAGGCCCTTTTCTGGTCCGTGACAACACGGAGCTGTTTGAGCCACGCGATGCAAGCGGGACCGAACCACAGGCAAAGGAAAAAAGCCGTGATGCTCGCCCCGGCGGAGCGGAACGTGATATAGCGGAAAAGGTTGAAGAGAATGGAACTGTCTTTGAAACAATGTAGAAAATAAAGCATTTTAAGTGAAGTTCCCGAAAGACGTTTTAGTCTTTAAAAGTCATGGCCGTGACGCCGGCAAGAATTTTCTCAACATGCATGCTCCGCGAGCCTTTGAAAAGCACGGCGTCGCCCGGTTTCAATGCCTCTTTGAGAAAAATCTCCAGCGCGTCGGCCCCGTCAAAATGTCGCGCGACGCAGGCCGCCCTGGCATGCGTAACCGCATCGATGCTGGCAACCGTTCTCTTCCCGTACGCCAGAACAAGGTCCGCGTCGATCGACGCGATCTTCTCCCCGAGTTCCCGATGAAAGCGGTCCTCGCCGTCTCCCAGTTCCAGCATGTCCGCGAAAACCACGACCTTTTTCCCGGTCCGCGGCAGGGAATGAAATGCCTTCAAGGCATTTTCAAAAGAAACGGGGTTGGCGTTGTAACTGTCATCGATGACACGCACGCCATTGGGCAGTATTGTCTCACGAAATCTTCCCGATGCAAAGCCCACATCCTGCCATTTTTGCGGCAATGCCTCCCACGCCATCCCAAGACTCCGCGCCATGGCGATCGCAAGACCCGCGTTGAGCGCGAGGAACGGCGCCTGCCCCGGAAATGAGAACTGATAGCGGTCGTTGACCGTAAAGAATACTTCACCGCCCCGCACAAAAACTTGACCGATCCGGTAATCCGCCCTCGGCGACGTCCCGACGGTCACGGGATGCATTTTTCTTGAACTGATCAGTTCAAGCAGGTACGCGTCATCCGCGGGAACAACGAGCGGTCCGTCCTTTTCGAGGCTGTCCGCGAGTTCGAGCTTTGTACGATAGACATTTTCGAGTGAACCGAACCCCTCCAGATGGGCCGGCCCGATCGGCGTCAAGATCCCGCCCGAAGGTCCTGCCAGGTCCGCGAGGTAGCGAATCTCCCCGAGATGGCTCGCGCCCATTTCCAGAACACAAAATTGATGCGCCGGCTCAAGCCTCGAAAGCATCATAGGAACCCCTAAATGATTGTTCAGATTCCCCGATGTCGCGAGCACGGAATACCGTTGGCGCAGAAGATAATAGAGGAATTCCTTGGTGGTGGTCTTACCCACGCTTCCCGTGATCCCGATAACTTTCACGGAAAGGTTCCTGCGGTATGCCGCGGCCAGCGCGGCCATGGCCTGCCGGGGATCGGGCACCGCCAGGAGATTGTGGATCTTCCAGTTGTCTTTTTTTGATCCGGCAATGATCGTATCTTTCTGCCGTGCGTCGACCAGTGCCCCGGAAGCTCCTTTTTCAAAAGCGGTCCGGAGGAACCCGTGCCCGTCAGCGTGTTCTCCCATCAGCGCCACGAACAGG
This sequence comes from Candidatus Omnitrophota bacterium, assembly GCA_903820505.1. Taxonomy (GTDB): domain Bacteria; phylum Omnitrophota; class Omnitrophia; order Omnitrophales; family Aquincolibacteriaceae; genus Pegaeibacterium; species Pegaeibacterium caenilacustre. Next base: position 25,499 of record CAIJHQ010000046.1, on the reverse strand, counting down.
TCCCCGGGAGTCAGCGTGCGTGTGTCGATCGAAAGATGACGGATGTCCTGCGGACCCAGCGGAAATTCACAAGACGTGCGTAAAAGGCGGCTCGCTTCAGGATAGGAAAACACGGCTACGTCTTTTAAGGGCTGCGTCGACCACCTCGCGGTCGTTGAAAGGGATCTTCCCGTCCCCGAGGATCTGGTAGTCCTCATGCCCCTTACCCAGGACAAAAACCACGTCCCCGCTCTTGGCAAGGGCAACGGCTTTCTCGATGGCTTCCTGACGGTCCGGGATCTCGAAAATACTGCCCTGGGGCGGCAGCGGCTTCGGGAAACCTTCGCGCATGTCCCTGAAGATCTCGTCGGGATCTTCGGAGCGGGGATTGTCGGTCGTGAGGATCGTGACGTCGGAATAACGGCACGCCGCGGCGGTCATAAGCGGCCGTTTTCCGCGATCGCGGTCCCCGCCGCAACCGAAAACGGTAATGATCCTCTTAGGGCTCATCTGTTTGGCATCGTGAAGTACCTGCTCGAACGCATCCGGCGTATGCGCGTAATCCACGAACACCGTGTAATCCGTCCCGGTCCCGATCCTCTCCATGCGCCCGGGGATCGCGGGGATCTCTTCCAGCGCTCCGCGGAAATCCTTGAGGTCATAACCGAGAAGATCGATCGCTCCCAGGACCGCCAGAGCGTTCGACACGTTGTAGCGCATGGGCAACCGGATCTGGAACGGAAGAGCCTTCCCGCGGTAGGACATTTGAAAGCCGCTCCCCTGGAACCCCATATTGAGGTCCTTCACGCAGTAATCTGCCGTGCTCAGAACGCTGAAGGTCCTGGCCTCGGGCCATTCCTCAATGAGCCGCCGTCCATAAACGCAGTCCTTATTGAAAAGCATTTTGCGCGGGGCGGGATTTCCTGAAAAAAAACTGCGCTTGGTCTGGAAATAATGTTCCATGTTGTGGTGATAGTCCAGATGGTCCTGCGTCAATTGCGTAAAAACGCCGAGATCGAACTCGAGCCCGTGGATGCGCTTCTGACTGATCGCGTGCGAAGAGATCTCCATGACGCAATACTGGACACTCTCCTCCTGCATCTGGTGGAACATCGGGATCAGCACCTCGGGCCCCGGGGTCGTGTTGACCGACGTCACTTTGCCGGACGGGAGTTCGTACCACAAGGTCCCGAGATACGCCGTCGGGACCTTCTCCCGCAAGAGCCGGTGCAAAAGATACGTCGTCGTGGTCTTCCCGTTCGTGCCGGTCACACCGATCAGTTTGATCTTCCGGTCCGGCCGGTCATAAAAATGGTTAAAAAGGACGGCGAGGGCGGCTTTGGCATCGCGGACACGGACGCCCGTCACGTGAGGCGGGATCGCCACCTCGGGATCTTTTTCAAAGACAACGACCGCGGCCTTCGCGTAAATGGCCTGGCCAAGAAAGTCATGCCCGTCCATCCTCGTACCGGGGCAGGCGACAAAGATATCCCCGGGTTCGATGGCACGGGAATCGGAAGTGATCTTCCGGAAAATCCGTTTGGGATCCCAATGATACTTTTCGAGAATGGGAATGTCTTTAAACAGGTCTTCAAGACGTTTGCGCATAGATCCTAGACAACCCCGGGTTTTTTCCGCTCTTTTTTATCGGCGTTCCTGAGAGAAAACTGAAAACTCTTCGACATCACTTCGACCTCGTTGATACCGGACAGACCGTGTCTGCCGAGAACAACGTCCGCCATCAGCGAATCCACCGTCGCGGTCTCGACCCCTTGCTGAAGCGCCCAATTCCCAAGGAATTTGATCTTACTGTCATGGCTTGTCACGATGATCCGAAGACCGTGCTGGGAGATAAGCGTCAAAGGATCGAACGTCACCTTGAAATTACCGTCCACAAGCTGGACGCGGTCTTCCCAGGAGAAACTTCCCTGTCTCAACTCGAAGGACGGGATAAAGAGAACGGGGACGTACTTTCCGGCGAACCGGATCTCCAATCTTCTTTGAAGTTCGGTATAAGCCCAATAATTGACGCCGAGGGACAGTACGCAAAGGAATGCGGCCATCCCTAACACGGCTACTAATCTTTTTAACATGGTTCCTTTAGTGCTTCGAGACTTCGCCTGCGTCCGCCGACGACGATGGGAAGATCACGATCGAGACACGCCGGTTCTGATCGCGGCCCTCCTCCGTTTCATTAGAAGCCACAGGCCGGTGTTCCCCGAAACCGGAAACCCCGAACCGCTCCGGGGACAATCCTTTGGAATCGACAAGGTAATGAAGCACGGCCGTCGCGCAGTCGACCGAATATTCCCAGTTCGTGACCCCTTCCGGGCCGCTTACGGGCTGGTTGTCCGTATACCCTTCCACCGAAACCTTCAGCCCGGAAAGCTCGCCGGCGAGGACTGCGGCAACTTTATCCAAAGACTCTTCCGCGGCAGGCAATAACCGGACCTCTTCAGGATCAAAAAGGGCACTGTCACGCACCGTCACCACGAGGCCTTCTCGCCCTAACGATATATGGACCGCCCCGCGGGAGATCTCATCTGCCAATTCCCTCTCCAGGACCGGCACCGCCGCCCGAAGATCGTCCCAGGAACCGACCGCCCCTTCCAGTTCACGATTAAGCTTCACGATCTCGGCTCTCAGACTCTCGACCGTGGCCGCCTGTTGCCGATTGACCTGCCGCAACGCGCGATCCTCATCGCCAGCGCATCCGCCCAATAAAAGACCGGCTACGGCCACCGCCATGCAACCTACGACACGCTTCATTGGATACCGCTCCATTCTCCGGAAAAGCCTCTTAGGAACGCAGGCTGAACCGCTGAAAAACGAACCATAACGCCAGCGCCGAACACGCGTATGTCAGCACAAGTAATACCCGGAAAAATGCCGGAACCCCGGGAACGACCCTCCCGGGGACATCCATCGCGGTCGCCTGCTTGCTGGCCACAGGCTGGGGTTTCCTGACTTCGATCTTTATTTTTGCCACTTTGTCCTCCACCTATTACGTTGCGGAATGATCATTCAGGTTGAATGCAAATAGCGACCTTTTCCTGTATCGTCCGGTCCTTCATTACCTTCAGAAAACAATCCACCACCCGCGGATCGAACTGGGTGCCTCTGAACTTCAGGATCTCCTCGATCCCCTGCTGGACCGTCAGTTGCTGCCGGTAATGCCGCTTGGAGATCATGGCCATGAAGGAATCCACCACCGACACGACACGCGCGCCGATCGGGATATCATCGCCCTTCAGCCCCTGAGGATACCCCTTGCCGTCGTAGTGTTCGTGGTGATGCATGATGATAGGAATGACCGGCTTCAGCGAGGTGATCGACTTGAGCAGATTCGCGCCGCGGATCGGGATACTACGAACGTTCTCGAGTTCTTTTTGCGTCAACTTTCCCTTTTCCCGCCAAGTCCTGTCGGTCAATACCAATTGCCCTGTATCCAGAAGAAGAATGGCCCGCTCGATGTGCACGAGGTCCTGGCCCGAAAGCTCCAGCATTTTCCCGACCTCCACGGCGATCTCCCCAACCACTTCCAGGTGGCTTCGTTTTTCGCCAAAATGCTTTTCCAGGAGTTCATTGATCGTCTTGATACTGCCCAATGTCAATTCTTCGGTCTGCTCAAAAAGCTGAGCGTTCTTGATCGCGACCACCGCCTGCTCGGAAAGGGACTTGAGGATCTCCAGGTCCGTCCGCGTAAAGACCTGCTTGTCGATCTTGCCCCAAAGCGTCATGACCCCCACCACATCGTCCTCGATGAACGGCACGGCAATATAACGCTTTTGAAGACAGAACTCGCCGGTCTCCGCGATGCGGCCCTCAAGGCCGCGGCTGATCCGGAGACGCTGGGAATGAACGAACTTCGGGTGGCTTCCGAATGAAAAGAACGGAATGAGGTATTTGCGCTGAGGGTCCGTCAGCATGATCGAACATCCCTGGGCCTTCAGGATCTGCGCGCTCAGGCGCCCGATGCGCGGCAAAAGCTCCTTCAGGCGCAAAGAGGAATTGATCACGCGATGCACGGAATGCATGGTCGAAAGCGCCAGCGCCCGCGGATGGACCGTCTCATAGAAATTGTTCAGTTCGAAATTCTTGAAGGCCAATTCGACGTGGGTCGAGAGGAAATAATAGAACGGGGTAATCAGCGAGCGGACCTCTTTTTCCGGACGCTTGACGCTGCACAGGATCAGGAACCCCTTCACGACCCCCAGGTACCGGAGCGGGAAGACAATGGAATTTTTCCCGAAAGAGCAACGGTAAAAAAGAGGCAACTTCTCCAGGGAATCTTCATTATGAACCAGCTGGTCCGTGAATTTTGTAAGAAAAGCCTCGCACCCGCGGGGATTGTCCCCCGACTTGCAATAGAACGAGCAGTTCTGCTTCCGGTCCAAACGGATAAAACGCTGTTTGTCCTGCTCCTCGAAAAGGACCATCCACCCGATCGGCCTTCCGAAAGACCCGGCGAAGGCCTCGTAGCCCTCCTCCCACTGAGGGTTCGGCAGCAGGAACCGCTCCAACGGCGTTAAAGCCCTTTTTCCCTTCTCCGAACCATTGACATGAAGCGGGGCTTCCGCAGACGTCATTTCTTTTTCCCGCCTTTCCGGCTCACGGCTTGCTTCCGCCGCGCCGCGTCCTGCTCGGCCAGCGCCTTTTTCAGGACTTCATAGGCCGATTCCAGGGACTCGGAGATCACTTTGGAACCGGCTACCACCGGCATGAAGTTCACGTCCCCTTTCCACCGCGGCACAATGTGCCAGTGAAGGTGGTCGGGAATCCCGGCGCCGGCAATATCCTCAATATTCATTCCCAAATTAAAACCATGCGGCTTCATGGCCCGGCAGAGAGCGTTTTGCATCCGGGTAAGAACATCGAAAAATTCAGCCCGCTCCAGAGCGTTTAACTGGGCAAGATGCGCGACATGCCGCCTCGGAACGATCATCAGATGGCCGTTATTGTAAGGATAACGGTTCAGAATGACCGCGTAGTGGGCCGTCCGGGAGAGCACAAGATTCTTCTTGTCTTTCGTATCCTTCAAAAGGCCGCAAAAAAGACAGCCTGTCCGTTTATCGGGGCTCGAGCGCAGATAGGTCCTGCGCCATGGTGCCCACAAACGGTTCATGATTTTCTTGGAGTTCATGACTTCCCTTCACCGGCGCTAGAATGATCTTCGGAAGATCGTAAAGGTCCAACAGACAATTCAGGTCCCTCAAGTCCCAAAGCTGCATTTTCGCCTCTTGCGCGATAAGTTTCGCGTTCTGGTCCATGCTCCCCAGGGAGATCAGGACCTTGCGCTGGATCTTGCGCAAATGTTGTGCGTCCGCCACAACCTTCTCCATCTCGGCTTCGGTGATCCACTCGGAACTCAAGTAAAACAGCCAACGCCCCCGGGGTCCGCGAGCCGAAAGGGAGAATATCCCGTGGGGCAAATGTCGCAGAACAACCGTTTCCGAGAACTGCGGGCACTGGATCCTTTTTCGATCGACCTCCACGACATCATTGCGGAATTCCTTCAGCAGGGCCTCGACACGGGCCCCGAGATCTTCCTCCGTGACGCGGGTACAGAGATCCAGAATACGGTTCAATTCGTCAAAAAGATGCTTCCATAAAATGCGCTCTTCCGGCAGGAAAAGTCCCTGCCTTTTCTGGTAAACTTCCCGTAACCAGAACCGGAAAAGGAAATCCGGAATGTGGAAAAAAGAACCGCTTTTGACCACGAACCCGCCCTGCACCAACCGCTTCAGGATCTTCTTGGTCTCGGCCACCGTTTCTTCGATAAAAGCCGCTATGGGGATCAATTTATGGCGGCCATGACTCAAAGCCAGCATGGCGCGAACATAGGGCCCGCTGCTCTTGGCGAGGTGGGCGCATTGTTCGAGCTGGCGTTCAAATAGAAGCGCCAGACGTCCCCGGCGGTCAAAAAGTTCCTGGCAAAAAACGTCGAGCAGCGCCGTCGTGCTGACAGTCTGGGGAAAATCACGCACTTCATGGCTTTCGAGCCGGTGGACCAACAAGTCCAGATAGTTCGGCTCCCCGTCCGTCATGTGAAAGAGGAACCTCTTAAGCTCCAGCGGCCACCGGTAAACGGGCGCACGCGATGCCAGATACTGGTCCATTTCCATAAAACCGAACGGTGTCAGCGACAGGACCTCAAAATTCCCGAAAAGGAGCGACAATTTATCCCTGAAGATCTCGTGGGCACGATCAACCGCGGAACTCGTGACGACATAAAGAACATCCTTGTCGAGCATCATCTGCTTTCCAAGCAACGCGAAAGGATCCGCCCCGGGCAATTCCTCAAGGGCCTGGAACTCGTCGATCATCAAAATGACTTTCTTCCCGGTCTCACGCGCCAGCGCACCGCTCAGCATCATGAGCTCCTTGACGGCCAAGGAATACTTTTCCTGACGAATGATCTTTTGAAGGTGCTTCACCGCCGTGACGGTCTGCGGGATGATCGGTTCGGCCTCCCGCAACAAACCGTTGAGGGTCTTTGGAATGTTCAGCGTGCGATCAAGCAGCACGGCGCTCAGTACGGCCCCCATCCACTGTTGGGTCAGCTGACGTCCGTCAATGGTCTGCGCTTTGACATAAACGGGAAGCATTCTGGAATTACGCGAAACGGCCTGAAAAAAATCACAGAGTAACGTGGTTTTGCCAACCCCGGAAGGGCCGGTGATCCCAACGTTTTGGCGATAGCCATTCTCGATGTCATCAACGCGCTTTTTCAAGCGCATCTGAATAGCCTCTCGCGTCAGAAATGGCATGCGTGCAACCCTGCTCTGAGGAGATCGATATCAGGAAGGACAAAAATCTGACCCGCGCCGGTCAACTATAAAGATTATAACGTACCGCTTACATCCCGAAGCGCGCCGTCGTCCCTCAAAAACCGATGCTTCTTCCGTGCAAAACTGATGAGTACTTGAACACGGTCTATACTACTTTCTAAAAAAAAGAATTCAAGCACGAAAAATAATTTCCCGCGACGCTCGTCGAAGCATTTCCGGATTGGACCTCAAAACTTTTTAATCCGAAAAATCCGCTGGAAAATATTTCGCCGGCCGGAACGGAATGGACCAAAAAATGAAACTTCTGAAAAAACAAACGCCCTGGCAAGCCCGGTTGTCAGACCCCCCGCCTTCCAACCGTTCATGGTCCAGGGCGCTTTGCTACCTACAAAAATGACTGGATCTCAAACCCCGAGCGCGATCTGGCGCTGCGCGTCGGGAACAAGCAGATGATAGATCTCAGAAGCGGTCCCGGCCGTCCGAAGACGCTCCTGAAGATGCCGGTCACATAGGAACCACTTGATGTTCTGAAGAATCTGCCGCTTTTGCTGTTCGGCGGCCTCCGTTCGCGGGAGGATCAGCATAAAAATGAAGTGGACAGCACGGCCGTCCAGGGACGGATAAGAGATACCGGAGGGACTGACGCCAAAAGCCACGATCGGCTCATGAACTTCTGGGGAAAAACAATGAGGGTAAGCGATCCCGCCTCCGACCGCCGTGGTCCCCAACTGTTCACGTATGAGAAGTAATCGAAATATTTTTTTCTTTTCTCCCGCTGTCAAGGTCCAGTCCGGCAAACAATCAACGATCTTTTCCAAGGCCTCCTCGCAATCAGAAGCCTCTAACTCGGGGACAATGTTCTCTTCACGCAGTAGCGGATGCCGCATGGCTGGCCCTTTCCTGGCGTTTCTGGGTCCGCATTTTCGAAACCAAGTGCCGCCGCCATTTACGCCGTGAGGTTCTGAGATCAAGCTTTAAAAACCGCAGGGCCTCTCGCAAACTGGGAAACTCACCCGATACTGCCCCGTCCCGCTCGTAGTACATTGCCGACATGCGAAACTTTTCCAGCTGACGTATCCTTTGCTGGATGGACGGGCACATCGCAACGGCTTCACCGCTTACGTGACCCGATACTTCTGTGTAAAGATCACGCCATTCATTTTCCATCTTTTCTATGAACGGCCTTAAAAGCTGTGCGCTGATTTCCATTTTTAAACCCTTTTTAAAATTTGTAAAATTATCAACTGTAAATAGCTTCCATCTCCTTAGTACTTGGTAGACATGTTAGCATCATGAGATTAAAACCGGATTAAAATAGGATTAAATGATTTTAACTGCGGTGAGCGTTGGGACTTATTCGCCCGAAAAGAAGAGGGGAAAACCTACGCCGCTGACAGGGGAAACTCCGTAAAGATCCGCGTCCCATGTCCGAGACGACTTTCGATCCTTATGTCTCCGCGGTGAGCATCACAAATAGCTTTGACGATACTGAGACCGAGCCCCGCCCCCTCCCTGGAACGAGCCTGGTCGGCACGATAGAAACGGGTCCCCAAATTCTTCAAGGTCTCTTCATCGATCCCTATTCCCGTATCCTCTATCGAAACAACGGCTTTTCCGTTGCTCGTGTAGATCCGGACAGTGATCTTGCCGTTCGCCTCCGTGAATTTGATGGCATTATCCAGAAGATTGGTAAAAAGACGCTTGAGGTAGACCTCATCCCCCATGATCTCGACCTCCCCGCGGGAAGCCTCCAAAATAAGCTCGATCTCTTCCTTGCGGGCCCGCTCCTGATAAAGCTTGATAACATGTTCCACCGTATGAACGAGCGAAACGGGCTTGACCTGGAGGCTCAGTTGATGAGCATCACTTCTGACAAGAAGCATCAGGTCATCCACCAAACGAATAAGGCCGTTTACCTCTTCATTAATAACAAAAATGGTCTGTTGAAGGTCCTCGGCCGACCGGGCCCGCCGCAGCGCCAGATCGATCTCCCCGCGTATGATGGCGAGCGGCGTTTTAAATTCATGCGACACGTTAGAACTGAATTCTTGCACGGCACGCGTCGAGGCCTCAAGCCGGTCGATCATTTCATTCAGTGTTTCCGCCAGACGGTCGAGTTCATCCTGGGTGTGCGTGCGGGGCAAACGGCCTTTTAAATATGCGGCCGTGATCTTCCGCGCCTGACGGATCATCTGGTCCACGGGGCTCAGGAACCGCTTTGCCAAAAACCACCCCGCGAAACAGGCGGCCGCCACTCCCAGAGGGATGATCACAATGATGATCAGAGCGAGCCTTGTGAGCGTCTTTTCGATCTCGGCAAGAGGTTTGGCTGCTTGAATAATGAAAAAGGGTCTGTCTCGAAAACGGACGAGGTGATAGTACAAACGGATCGGATTTTTCTGGAAGTGGATCGTCTGGTAGGAGTCTCCCTTCTCCATAAAAAGCGAATCGCGCTCATAATTCGGGAAAATGATCTCCCGACCCCACCCCTCCAGGTTGGACACGACGATCGAGTGATCAAGTCCCACGATCCGGACCAGGAGAAGACTGCGCACGATCCGCCGCTGGCGCCTTTCAAATTCCAGGACGGTTTTCGCCAAAACTTCCTGGTATTCCGGCGGGAACGTCAGGACCCCTTTTTCGGCCCTGGGAAGCATTAATAACCTCGGATCTCTCGTTTCCAGAAAGAACGTCAGGAGGGCATCTTCAATGTTCCGGACCTCGCCGCGCATACTTTGTTCCACGTCGCGGTATAAGGCCCGGGACAATTCCGCGTACATAAAAAAGGCGAAACCGGCAAGGAACACCGTCAGCATCAACGCATACCACAACGTCAGACGGAGTTTAAAGGAGCGGACTTGGATCATTGGCTGACGAGACGGTAGCCCGTTCCGCGAACGGTCTCGATCTTAGTACCCGCCTCTTTTTCATTGATCTTTTTCCTGAGAAAATTGATGTAGACGTCAATCGTGTTGCTCATGGGGTCAAAATGAAGGTCCCACACGTGTTCGGCGATGGCCGTCCGGGAAACGACTTCTCCGGCATGTCGCATCAGGTATTCCAACAAGGCAAATTCTTTCTGCGAGAGGGAAACCTCCTGCGGACCGGCCCAAGCTTGCCTCTTGATCAGATCCAGCTTCAGTTTCGCACACTGCAGGATGGTTTTGTCCTTCAAGTGCGGCGGCCGCCGCAAAAGGGCACGGACACGCGCCAAAAGCTCCTCAAAGCTGAACGGTTTGGTCAAATAATCATCCGCCCCTTCATCGAGCCCTTTGATCTTGTCCTCCACGGAGTCCTTCGCCGTCAGCATCAGGATCGGGACCTGCTTTTTCTGCTTTCGAAGGCAGTGGCAAAGCTCGATGCCGCTCATCCTGGGAAGCATCCAATCCAGGATCAACAGATCGTATTCGTTGATCACCGAATATTCCAGGCCCTTTTCCCCGTCGGGGGCAATGTCCACGACGAAGCCTTCCTCCTTCAGACCGCGCTCCAGAAAGCTTGCCATTTTCTTTTCATCTTCAACGATCAGGATCTTCATAAAAACCTCCTCATTCCCCTTCCGGGTCGAAATGGACCGTGACGTCCGCGTTCACGTACGTTTCCCGGATCTTCGCGATCAAGGACTCCGTCATGTCATGTGCCTTCTTGAAATCATCCTCGCCCCGGATCTCGATGTGGAAATCCAAAAAGACCTGGTTGCCGACCATCCGGCTGCGCAAACTGTGGGCTCCCACGATCGCCGGGTGGTGCCGCAGGATGATCATCCTGACTTTATTGAGTTCGGTGTTCGAAAGCCCGCGGTCCAACAGTTCGGAAACGGCCCGCCTGAAGATCCCGAAGGCTTCTTTAAAAATATACGCCGCAACAAGGATCGAAACGATCAGGTCCCAAAACACTTTTCCGGTCCGCCCGACGAGGACCAGCGCCAGGATCACGCCCAGATAAGAGACAAAATCCATGGAATAATGGACTTTCTCGGTCCCGAGGATCAGCGATCTGTTCTGCAAGGAAAGACGCTTCAAGCGCCACGTAAGCAACGCCGTCATGACAGCGGCAAAAACGATCACGCCGATCCCGAGCGGGATCTCGGCAACATAGCTCCCGAGAATAAGCCGGCGCACGGCCTCAAAGATCACGTACGACCCGCTGATCCCGATAAAAAGGCTCTGGAAAAGCCCCGCCAGGCTTTCGATCTTCCCGTGGCCGTAAGCGTGTTCGGTATCGGGAGGTTTGGAAGCCGCCTTGAACGCGAACAAATTCAGCGCCGACATCATCAGGTCCAGCGTGGAATCGAGCGCCGAAGCCATGATGGCCATAGAATGGGTCATAAGCCCCGCTGCGAATTTCACCGTCATTAACAGCGCCGCCACGCTGATCGACAGGATCAGCGCCTGCCTCGTCTGACTTACATACTGATCGATCGTTTCCCTGGTCATTGGCCGGCCCCCGCCCCTGCTTTTGAATTCAATGTTCCCTGATAGATCTCCAGATCTTCATCGGAAAAACACACGTACCGGATCTCGTCAAAATCCTTTTCGAATTCCCTGCCGGCGGCGAGAGCGATCGCTGCCGCCTCCTTCTTGGGATAACCGTAAACACCCGTACTGATTGCCGGGAACGCGATACTCCTCAGACCATGCCGCTTAGCCAACAGAAAACTGCTCCGGTAAGCGTCCCGCAAAAGCTGCGGCTCTCCGTGCGTCCCGCCCTTCCACACCGGCCCGACGGTATGGATGATCCTTTTGGCCTTCAGCTTCCCTGCCTGGGTGATGACCGCGCACCCCGTCGCGCAATGACCGATCTGCCGGCATTCTTCCATCACGGAGGGACCGGCTGCGCGATGAATGGCACCGTCCACACCGCCGCCGCCCCGCAGTCCTGCGTTCGCGGCATTGACGATCACCTCCGCGTCTTCCCGGGTAATATCGTCCCGTTTGACGCTGATCATCCCGCCTCTTGCTGAGCCGCGCTCCCTGGCGCATCGAGCAATCGTTTTACCACATCGAGCAATTGGTATCCATCAAAAGGCTTCGCCAAGAACAAATTCGCCGCGCTTTTTTTCCATCTCGACTGCTCTTCGGAAAAAGCGCTCATCAGTACCACCGGCATCAACTTGTGCACTGGGGAATTCCGGATCCACGCGCAGACATCGAACCCGTCACGGCCCGGCATGCGGATGTCCAGGATCGCGAGATCGAATTTGGACTGCTCCAACATATTGACCGCGATGTTACCGTCCGCCGCACAGACCACTTCGTGCCCGCCCCGGCGTAAGCGTTCCGAGAGGATCAACCCCACATCTTCGACATCATCCGCAACAAGGATCTTGGCCATCGCGAAACATCCCTCCCGATCGATCCGATCATTTACGTTTGAACTGTTTTTCGATCTCCAGTAATGAATATTTAAAAAAGCTAGGGCGCCCGTGAGGGCAATTGAAAGGGTTCTCGCACCGCGCCAATCGAACCAACAGTCCCTGCATCGCCGGCAGCGTCAGGACATCCGAAGCCTTCACGGACTTCCGCTTACAGGCGATCATCGCCGCGATATTCTCGCGGCCTTCCCGGAGCCGCGTCTGAACCTTTCCGGCCTCTAATTCATCGACAAAATGCTTGATGAGGATTACCGGATTTTCTTCTTTTAAGATCGCGGGTAACGCGCGGACCACGAACGCCTTTTCCCCGAAAGGTTCCACTTCGAAACCGAGTTTTCCGAGGAACGGGATATTTTTTTTCAGAATGGCCGCCTGCCGCGGATGAAGCTCCAGGACCTCCTCCATAAGAAGCCCCTGGCTTACCGGACGTTCCGACTCGAAGTTCCTCAAAAGCTCCTCGAACATGACACGTTCGTGAGCCGCGTGCTGATCAATGATCGCATAGCCTTCCTCTGTCTCAGCAAGAATATAAGTCCGGTGAACCTGGCCGAGCACGCGGGTGATCTTTGGACCTTTCCCGATCTTCACGGCCTCGAAAGAACTCTCCTCGCACGGGACCGGCGTCTCGACCTCCGCCTCCGCAACCCTCGCCGGCGCTTCATAGGCCGGTTTCGATCCTTCGAAAAAAAACGTCCGCCCGTGGTCCTCCGCCCCCGTCCGGGGACCGGCAGAAGGTCCCGCGCTGACGCGCACGGAAGGCGCGAGATCCCCGTGTTCCTTCAGGACCGCACCGACCGTCTTTTCGATAAGGGATTTGATCAGCGCCTCATGAGAAAGCCGTACCTGTTGTTTGGTGGGGTGAACGTTCACATCCACGTACTGCGGGTCTAATTCCAGAAAAAGGACCGCCGTCGGAAACTGATGCTGCATCAGGAATCCGTGGTAGCCGGCCTGAAGACCGTGACTCAAACCGTAGGCCTTCACCCACCGATGGTTCACGAAAAAGAACTGCTGGGCGCGGTTCCCCGAAGCCAGCGATGGCTTCCCGATAAGGCCCGACAGGCGGATATGCGGCACTTCATTCTGGATCGTGACCGTCTGGTCCGCCCAGTCATCCCCAAAGATCGCCCGCGCCCGCACGCTCAGGTCCGCCGCGGGTAAAAGATCGAGCGGTTTTTTTTCGCCGGTATCCAGCAGGAATCTTACCTTAAGATTGGCCAACGCGAGCGCGGTCACGATATCGAGGATGTGTCCCATCTCGGTCGTGTCCTGCTTGAGGAATTTTCTCCGGGCCGGCGTATTAAAAAAAAGGTCCCGCACATCAAGGACCGTTCCCGAGGAGCAGGAACATTCCTTCACCTTCGCCAGACTCCCGCCTTTCACCTCCAGCAACGTGCCCGACGAAGCGTCCGGCGTCCTTGTCTGCAACGAAAATCTCGAAACCGCCGCGATACTCGGAAGCGCCTCTCCCCGGAACCCGAAACTTCCGATCCGGAAAAGGTCCTCGGTGTCCGTGATCTTGCTCGTGGCATGACGCTGAAGCGATAATTCCGCGTCTTCCGGTGTCATGCCGCAGCCATTGTCCGCGACCCGGATAAGGCTTTTCCCGCCGTGTTTGATGGTGATCTCGATACGGTCCGCTCCGGCGTCCAGAGAGTTCTCGACAAGCTCCTTGACGATCGACGCCGGCCTTTCCACAACCTCCCCGGCTGCGATCTTATTGGCCACCTGCTCGGACAGAACGTGTATCTTCCCCATAACTATTATTTCGCTCTTTTCTCAAGGCCGGATTTCAATTCAGCGATCTTCTTCAACGCTTCAAGCGGCGTCAGACGGTCCACATCCAGCTTTTTCAACGCCTCTTCGACGGGACTCTCATTCCGGACAGGGACGTCAAAAAGCGTCGGCCCGGTTTCCTTGACCTTCTTCGTACCGCGCGGCTTTTTAGATTCAATGATCTGCGAGGCTTCGGTGTTTTCACTTTCGAGAATAGCCAGGATCTCATGCGCGCGATCCGTAACCTCGGCAGGGATCCCCGCCAATTTCGCCACATGGATCCCGTAACTGCGGTCCGCCGCTCCCCGCGCCACTTTGCGGAGGAAAAGTACGCCGTCCGCGGTCTCTTTGACCGTCATGGTGTAATTACGGATCCCCTCGAAATGGTCCGCGAGTTGCGTCAGTTCATGATAATGGGTGGCAAAAAGAGTACGCGGCCGCGCCTTGCCGCGCACAAGAAATTCGCAGATCGCCCAGGCAATGCTGACGCCGTCGAAGGTGGACGTTCCGCGTCCGACTTCGTCCAGGATCAAAAGGCTCCGGCCCGTCGCCTCCTGAAGGATATGGGCGGTCTCGAGCATCTCCACCATGAACGTACTCTCGCCGCGCGCCAGATCATCCGAAGCCCCGATGCGCGTGAAGATCCGGTCCACAAGCCCGATGTGCGCCGTACGGGCCGGCACGAACGAACCCATCTGCGCCAAAAGCACGATGTGCGCCGTCTGCCGGATATAAGTCGATTTCCCCGCCATGTTCGGCCCCGTCAGGACGATCAACTGCTCTTTTTCGCCGTCCAACTCGGTATCATTTTCAACGAACTTTCCGGCCGGCAACATGTTCTCGACCACGGGATGGCGGCCGCCTTTGATAGTGATCCTCGAATCATCGTGGACCTCGGGGCATACCCATTTTTTCTCGACCGCGACGCGGGCAAGCGAGATCAGCGCGTCCAGCGTTCCGATGGCTTTGGCCATTTCCTGAAGCGGCGACAGATCCTCCAGGACCTTCCCGCGGATCTCCAGAAAGATCTGGTATTCGAGGTCCGTGATCTTCTGCTGCGCCCCGGAGATCTTGTCGTCCCACGCCTTCAGCTCCGTCACGACGAACCGCTCCGCGTTGGCCAATGTCTGACGACGGATGTAATTTTCCGGGACCGCGTTCAGGTTCGATTTACTGATCTCGATCGTGTAGCCGAAGACCTGAGAGTATTTCACTTTCAGCGATTTGATCCCCGTGCGCTCGATCTCGCGCCGCTGGAATTCCAGGATCCAGTTCTTTCCGTTCCGGGAAATATCCCGCAGCTCATCAAGTTCCGCGAGATAACCGTCACGGATCAAACCGCCGTCCTTCACGGCAAGCGGCGGCTCCGCCACGATGGCCCGGCCGATCAATTCGCTCAATCGCGGGAACGGCTGGATGTGTTTTTGGATTTCCCGTATTTTCTGCGAGTCGAATTTCGCGAGAATGTTCCGTATTTCCGGCACGCGCTCTAAAAAAGCTTTCAGATTCACGAGATCGCGGGCATTCGCGACGCCGTAATTCAGCCGGCTCAAGGTCCGCTCCATATCTTTCACTCCTCTGAGGAGCCGTACAAGATCGTCCGTCGCGCGGCTTTCTTTGACCAGCTCCACGACCGCGTCCTGCCGCTGGTGGATCTCAGCAATATCCAGGAGAGGATGCGTGAGCCAGTGGTGAAGACTGCGCAAGCCCATGGCCGTCAGCGTGCGGTCCACTACGGAAAAAAGCGTGCCGCAATCCCGGCGGCCGCTCAGGGACGTAACGATCTCGAGGCTCTTCTGCGCCTGGCGGTCCAGCACCATGAACTGGCTGGCATTAAAAAGCCGCGGCAGCTGGATATGCTCCAGCGCGCCGTGAAAATGATCTTTCAGATAATAAAGGACCGCGCCGCAAGCCCCCACCGCGAGCGGATGGTCGTGGAAGGAGATCCCCTTCTGGGAGCCCAATTTAAAAGTCTCCATGACGATCCTTATGGAATCGTCATACTCGAAGATCCAGTCTTCGTAGACCGTGAGCGTAGCGCGGAGATTCTCTTTTACGAAACTCGAAAGGTCCTGGCGTTTCTCCAAAAGTTTGGGGATGACCACTTCGCGCGGGGAAAGCAGCATGAGTTCATCCAGGATCCTGTCCGGGGTGATCTCACGGACGTAAAAATCGCCGGTGCTGAGTTCAAGATAGGCCATGACCGCGGAGGTCGCGTCCGTATAAAGCGCCGCAAGGTATTGGCGGGCCGCGACAGGGGTTTCATCGTCGAGATACGTGGCCGGCGTGATCACGCGGGTGACCTTGCGCTCCACAAGCCCCTTCGCCAGCGCGGGGTCGCCGATCTGTTCACAGATAGCCACTTTCAGATTACTGTCCAGGAGCGTCCGCACGTAACCCTGGAACGCATGATGCGGGAACCCGCACATCGGCACGCGCCCCGCCTCCCCGCCCTCGCGCCCCGTCAGTGTAATGTTCAGGATGTCGGAGGCCCGGACCGCGTCCTCGAAGAACATCTCGAAGAAATCTCCCAGGCGGAAGAACAGAATAGTGTCCGAGGGCAGGTTCTTCTTAATGGAACGGTACTGTTCCATCATCGGGGTAAGTTTCACCCCGGCATCTAAATTCGCGGAATCTGTCTGGGCCAAGATCCTTCTCCTGATCGGGGACGACCGGCTGAGAGAAATGCCTGGTGGTCTTGTCGTGTTCCTGAAAGAAATTCGGGGCCTAGTATAGCGGAATTTACACTGATTTCTAGGGGGTTTATTCCTCAAGCACAAACGGGTGACAGTCACCGTTGGTGACTGTCACCAACGGGGGCTGGGCGGCAAGGATGCGGCGACTGACCTATCAGGAAAATACAGGCGGCCAAGAGGGAACGGCCGCCAAAAGCGTGCGGGTGTAGTCCTGGGCAGGCGAAAGCAGGACCTTCTTTCTAGGCCCCTGCTCAAGGACCCTCCCTTGCCGGAGGACGATCAGTTCATCCGCGACGTCACTTGCGAGGGCAAGGTCGTGCGTGATAAGAACGAGGCCGCCCCGCAAAGCCGTCTTCAGCGCCCCAAGCAGTTCCATGATCTCGGCCTGCGTCGCGACATCAAGCTGTGAAGTCGGTTCATCCAGGATCAAATATTCGGGCTCCATAATGAGCGACCGCGCGATCGCGACGCGCTGCCTTTCCCCGCCACTCATGGCCTGCGGTTTTTTCCCGAGATAGCTGTCCGGCAGATGGACGCGCCCCATCATTTCACGGACTTTTTCTTTCCGTTGCCGCCGCGGCAGTTCCCGGATTCCTTCTTCCAGGATGGTGCTGACGGACCATTTTGGATCGAGCGAGAGGTACGGATTCTGAAAGATCATTTGCACTTTCCCGCAAAAACCTTTCCGGTCTTCACGGAGCCAACGGCGAACCTCTTTCCCTTCGAACAAAACCTCCCCTTCCGTGGCAGGAACAAGTCCGGTCAGGATCCGCCCGAGCGTCGTCTTCCCCGACCCGCTTTCGCCCACGATCGCGTAGGCTGTCCCCCGCCGCAACTCGACCGTGATCCCGTCCACGGCATTGAATTTCCTACCGTGACGCACCTGGTAAGTTTTTGTCACTTGCTTCAGGCGGAACGCCGTTTCAATTACGCCCTTCTCTTCGGGAACGGCTGTCATGAAACCTCCAGAACGGGGACCGAACGGAACAGTCTCCGGGTGAATTCATGCCGCGGGTTCCTGTAGACCTCCCGGCAGCTGCCCATTTCCACGATCTCACCCTGATAAAGCACGGCCATCCGCGCGCAAAGGTCCAGGGCCAGCGGCACGTTATGCGTGATGTAGAGAATGGAAATCCCTTCGTCCCGGACCGCGTGAAAGAGCTTCATGATCTGCGCCTGGTGGACCACGTCCAAGGAGGACGTCGGTTCGTCGGCAATAAGAAGCCGCGGCACGCGCACCAAAGCCATGCCGATCAGGAACCTCTGGAGCATTCCGCCGCTCAATTCGTGGGGATAACTTTTTAAACTGATGTTCTCGAGCGGCAGCTTCACTTTTTCCAGGACGCTGCGGACCACCGTTTCAGAGCAATTCAGTTCACGGATGTGATCGCCGATCGTGAACAGCGGGTCCAGGGCCGCCGCCGGGTCCTGCGGAATATAGGCCACCTCGTTCCGGGAACAACGGAGTTCGGCTTCTCCGCGGCTCCTTTTGCCGCCCTTGAAATTCAAAACCCCCATGAGCTCGAACGCCACGGTACTTTTCCCGGCGCCCGACTCGCCGACCAGCGCGAAGGCCTCTCCGGTACCGATCTCAAAAGTCAGCGGCCCGAACTGCGGACCTTTCGGATAGCCCAGCATCAGATCGCGGACCTCGAGGATCGTCCGGTTCATAACGGTTCTCCGATCTTTTCTCCGGCGGCCGCTTGCTTGAAATGATCGCCCAGCACATTGCAGGAAAGCGCGGTCATGAAAATGAACAATCCGGGAGTAAGCACCCAGGGGTGCAGCTGCACCCGCGCGATGGAAAGGGCGTCCGTCAAAAGATTCCCCCAACTGATGGCCGGCTCCTGAATACCCAGACCCAGCACGCTCAAAAAAGATTCGCCGAGGATGTAACCCGGGATCGAAACGCTCACGATGACCGCGAGATAACTCAGCGTATGAGGCAGGATATGCCGGCCCAGGATCTCCGCAGTCCCGCGACCGAGCATCCGGGACGCCAGGACAAATTCCCGCTCCCGAAGCGAGATCACCATGCCGCGGACCACGCGCGCGATAGAGCCCCATCCGATCAGGCTCAGGATCATGACGATCAGAAAATAGATCTGCGAAGAATCCAGCGTCGGCGGCAGCGCACCCCGCAGCGCCAGCAGAAGATAAAACGCCGGGATCATGATGAAGAATTCCGCGAAACGCATCAGCAGCGTATCCAGCCACCCTCCGTAATAACCCGCCACCGCCCCGAGTAAAAATCCGAATCCCGTCGCCACCAGGACCCCGAAGAATCCGATGGAAAGCGACGTCCGCGCGCCGTAAAGGATCCGCGAAAAAAGATCCCGCCCGCGCGAATCAGTCCCCAGCAAATAGACCTTGGCCGGCGGCTGGACGCTCAAGAGCGAGTGCCGTCCCCGCCGCAGGAAATATTTTCTCCCGGGGATTTCTTCGTAGCACCGCTTGAGATCTTCATCGAATTTCATTTTCGTGAGATAGACGAACGGCCGCAAATGAAAGCGCCCCTCTCCGTCCCAAAAGTGGATCCTGGCCGGCGGATGGAACGAGGCCTTCCGGTCCTCTCTGTTCGGCTCGTACGGCGCGATCCGGTCGGCGAAACACGCGCTCAGAATGATCCCTCCCAGAAACAGGATCGAAAGATAATAGAGAAGACCTCGTCTCACGCCCGCACCTCGCTTCCGGTCCGGATCCGCGGATCGACCCACAATAGCAGAAGATCGGCCAGGAGATTCCCCACGATCAGGAGGCACGAGACCATGACCATGTTGCCAAGCACCAGGAAAAGGTCTTGCGTCCGGACCGCCTGGAGCATGACCTGACCGAGACCCGGCCATCCCGTGAATATTTCCACGAGCGCGGCCCCGCTCACCAGCGCCGGAAGCTGCATACCGAGAAGCGTGATCAGAGGATTGATGGCGTTACGGGCGACGTGCCTGAAAAGAATCCTGGATTCCGAGATCCGCCAGGTCCTGAGATACAGGATAAAATCTTTATCAAGCACTTCCGCGGCCTGAGAGCGCATCAGCCGGAACAGGAACGAAAAGATCCCGAGGCCGAGGACAAAAGACGGGATGACGAGGTGCCTGAGCAGATCCGCTATTTTCCCGCTTACCGTGAGCTCTTCATACCCCACCGAGCGCATCCCTCCCAAAGGAAGCCCTCCCCACCGCGACGCGCCGTATAAGAGCAGCATACACAGGAAAAAATTCGGGATGGAAAGGCCGAAGTAAGCGATCGCTTCCAGAGAGCGGTTAAAAAGCGACTTGGGATAGCGGGCGGCCAGCAGCCCCAGGAAAACCGCGAGCAACCATGCCCAAAGGAACGACACTCCGGTCAGCAGCACGGTATTCCCGAGCCGCGAGGCAAGGACATCGAGGACCGGTTGTTTATAAGCGAAAGAAAAACCGAGGTCCAGACGGACGATCCGCTGCAGCCAATAAAGGTACTGGATCCCGACCGGCTCTTTTAAATGATAAAGCTGTTCGTATTTTTCAACCGTTGCCTGCGAAATCTGCGGGTTCAGGCGCAGCTGATCAAAATAATTCCCCGGCACCAGGTGCATCAGCCAAAAGGTCAAAAGCGGCAGAAGGAAAAAAAGCGGGAGCGTGGTCAGGAACCGGTGGAAAAGGAACGCCCGTTTCCTCATGCCGTCCCCTTCTGCGGTTCCAGCTCTTCGATCGGATAGAACGGACCGCCGAGCGCCGTCGGCTGCAAGGCCCCGAACCGGTCCCGAACCGCGTACACGATCTCCGGAGCCACGGTGTAAATGAGCGGAAGCTCCTCAACTGCCAGACGTTGCCACTCCTTGTAATAGGCCTTGCGCCGTTCCGGGTCCAACGTGACGCTTGCCTTATGGAAAAGCTCGTCGATCCTGGTTTCATAGTATTCGGGCTTGGCTGCTCCCTCATTCCAGAAATGGAGATTGCCGTTCGAGAGCCACACGTTCGCGCCAAAATGCGGGTCGACCGGCCCCGTGAGTCCGATCAGGACCGCCTCCCAATCATGCGTCACGGTCAATTTGGTCACCAGCGTGTTAAATTCCAGCGGCTGCAAATGCACTTTGATGCCGAGCTTCCGCCAGTCCTCGCGAATCATCTGGGCCAATTCCAGCCGCGTAGGATCTTCGGAGCTTATCATCATCACGATCTCCAGCGGATGCCCCTCCGCGTCTTCGAGCACACCGTCCTTGTTCTTGTCCGCCAACCCGACCACATCGGCAAGGATCGTTTTCGTCACGACCGGATCGTGATCGTAACACCGGGTCTCCGGATCAAAGTAGAGAGGCGCGGAAGGGCTGAGCGGCGAACACTGCTTCACCGCCAGCCGGTTGAACACGATATCGATCATGGATCCGCGGTCGATCCCGAAAGCGAGCGCCCGCCGGAAATCGCGGCTCCGAAACCAGGCTTTTTTCCATGGCGTCTTTGTTTGCTGATTGAACGCGACAAAATAGGAACCCAAAGAAGGTCCGGCGCGATAGATCTTGAATTTCTTCTTGGACTCCAATGGTTTTAAAAGCGGATAATCCGCACCGCGCACGGCGTAAACATCCGTCTCCCCGTCCAGAAAACGCAGCAGCTGGTTCTCCGCGCTAGGCACGATCAAAAAAAGAATGCGCTCCAAACGGGGAAGCGCGTTCCCGGCGGCGTCCTTTTTCCAGTAATGACCGTTCCGGACCAGTTCGATCCGCTCGCCGGGAAGGACCTTGGAGATCCGGAAAGGTCCCGTTCCCACGATCCGTGACGGATCTTCCCCAAGTCCCCACACGCTTTGAAAGGTACCGGCATCGACGGCTTTTTCCAGGATGTGTTTTGGAACGATCGGCTGGGAGAGGGCGAAAAGGAACGGCGCAAGGGGTTCGGGAAGCACGAATTTTACGGTCGAAGCGCCGGTCGCTTTGACCATAACGGGTTTGCCGCGCAAAGTGAAAACGTCCCGGGCGCCGTTGGGGATCGCGGGATTGAAGATGATCTTCTCAAAAGTGAATTGCACGTCCTCCGCCGTGAACGGCACGCCGTCCGACCACCGGACATCTTTCCTGAGATGGAACGTCCAGACGAGGCCGTCTTTGGAATGTTCCCAGCTTGCGGCAAGTTTCGGAACGACCTGGCCGGTCCGCGGATCGAATTCGGTCAGGCCTTCAAATAGCAATTGCGTGATCTCGGTGCTCGAGGTTTCCTGCGCCACCATCACATTGAAGGTCTTGGGCTCCGTGGAAACCGAAAGGACGAGGGCTTTATCGAAAAAATCGCTTTGTTCCGCCGCCCTGAGCGGCGTGCCGGCAGTGACCAGCGATAGCGCGAGAAAAATGACAGAAATTCTTGCCTTCAACGGATCGCCCCTTTGTTGAGCGGGTAATATATCATATTCTCGCGCCGGCCCGCTGTGGTAAAATCCGCCCCATGACGACAAAGATGTTGCTGATCTTCGATATTGACGGAACACTCCTTCTTACGGGTGGCTGCGGAAAAGTCGCCCTGGAAAAAGCCTTCGAGGAGATGTTCGGGATCGCCGACTGTTGGGGTGACACCGTGCCCCACGGCAAGACCGATCCCGCGATCATTGACGCGATCTGCGAGAGACTTCTAGGCCGGCGACTGACCGGGGACGAGAACAGGCTTTTACGCGACCGCTATCATGAACTTCTCCGTGCAGAAGTCGCTATCACCGATCAGTACCGATTGATGCCCGGCATAACAGAACTTCTGGAACATCTGTCCCGCCGCGAAGAGATTTTCCTGGCGCTTGGGACCGGGAATTTCGAGCTGGCGAGCCGGATAAAGCTTGAACGGGGCGGGATCTATCACTATTTCAAATGCGGCGGGTTCGCGTCGGACGCGGGCGAACGTCCGGGGATCCTGCGTCATGCCATTCGGCGCGCAGAAAAGATCACGGGGAGCCCGATCCCCAAGGAATGCATCTACGTCATCGGCGACACGATCCACGATGTCCGCGCGGCGAAAACCGTCGGCCTCAGAACGATCGCCGTCCTGACCAATCACTCCCAAAAGGAAGATTTCAGGGGCTCGCCGCCGGACCACCTTCTGAAGGACCTCTCCCACATCCCGGCCTTCATGGCCTGTCTCGACGGACTCTACTCCTTAAAGCGAATTCCGTTCTGAAAAGCTGAAGTACTGGTTCTCGCCGACAATGATGTGGTCCAGGATCCGGATCGAGACCGTCTGGCACGCCGCTTTGATCTTTTGCGTGATCTCGTAATCCTCGCGACTCGGTTCGATCTTTCCGGACGGGTGATTGTGCACCAGCACAAGGTTCGACGCGTGGAATTCCAGGGCCGCCTTGACGACCTCGCGCGGATGCACCGCGGCTTCATCGATCGTTCCGTAAAAAAGGTCGCGCTCCCCGACGATCCGGAGGGCTTTGTCCAGAAAAAGAACTTTAAAGATCTCGCGCTTCTGGTCCCGGAGCGCGGCGCACAGGTAATCCGTCACGGCCTGCGGGCTGCGGACGAAATTCTGCCCCACCACTTTCTCCCGCAACTGACGAAGCCCGATCTCTTTGATGGCAAAAAGCATGCAGACCTTCGCCGCGCCGAGACCTTTGACCTGCCTCAACGTTCCCTGGCTCTGGTTAAGCAAACCCCGCAATCCCGTGAACTGCTGCAAGAGGTCGCGGGAAAAACTGACGACGTCCTGGCCCCGTGTCCCGTGACCGAACAGTACCGCCAGAAGCTCCGCGTCCGAAAGTACCTCCGCTCCCCTTTGAAGCAGTTTTTCCCGCGGCCGTTCATTCTCCGGCCAATCCTTGAGACTCTTGATCATATAGGTATTCTATACAGAGCCCCGTCTACGTCAATGCTTTTTTTGCATATTTATATTGCTATAACAGCATACGTTTATTGGACTGGCATTATCGGACTGCCTGTCACCTCCGTTATTCTACGGCAAGAATGTCGCATGTCACCGTAAAGGGACGATTCTCCCGGGGAGAACCGTCCCCGTCCCTGGAGAAAAAACCACTTCAAGGAGGAGGAAAAACCTTACGCTTTTTTTCTGCGGAATCGCTTGAGTAATCCAAGAAGTCCGATCGCGAGACCGCTCACGGCCATGGAAGACGGCTCGGGAACGCCCGTCACAGGACCGTTGTAGGTCGCCGTAAACGACGACCCGCTTTGCGCGAAGGTCCAATCGCTGGGGGAACCAAAGGCGTCAGTATTCACCGTGAAGGTCGGGTCCATCGCGAAGGACTTGCTGTCATCCCAGTCGATCAGTGTGAATATGTCACCAGCCGTTGGAGTAAAGCCGCCTACTAAAGGATAAGGAACAAGCTTGATCTCGCTCCCCGAACCGAACACAACATCACCGCCATAAACGAGGATCTGGTCGTATTCCGTTCCCGGGGTGGTTCCTCCGAGTTCCGCTTCATAGGTGCCAATCAGCGTGAAGTCACCATTAACGGTAATGATGCCCGGGGAATTTCCGGGGGTGATGATGCTTCCCGCCCCGACGGTAAGAATTCCGGTCACCTCCCCCGTGCCCATAAGGATCTGGCCAGCGGCCAATTCAAGGCCGCCTGATAATCCCGTCACATCCAGTGTCGCGCCGCTTGCGACGCTGATCAGCGAGGAATTAGTGATACTGCCGGAACCCGACAGCGCCAAGGTTCCTTCCTGAATATCCGTAATGCCTGAATAAGAGTTAGCGTTCGTCAAAGTAAGCTGTCCCAACCCGGCCTTGGTTAGCGCGCCTGTCCCCGCGATAACATTCGCGAGAGTTAGGTTTGTACTGACATCGGGACTGAACGTTCCCCCTGAATCACCAAGCGTAATGCCTCTATTGGCATCATCGATCGAAAAAGTAGCCGTCGTCTGCAACGTCCCACCATCCAACTTAAGTTGGTCTGCCGCTGATTCCCCGGGATCCGCGCCAAGACTGGTCTCATCTGCTATCACAAGCGTGCCGCCATTGACAGCGGTTTTCCCAGTATAGGTGTTGACTCCTGAAAGCGTTACGGTGCCATCGCTGGTCTTGGTCACACCGCCTGTGCCGCTGATCGCAGACGAAACTGTGCCGCTCATAAACGTGATGCCGCTCGTGGTCTGGAAATCTCCCGTGACGGTTCCGGTTTCTCCGGCGTCGATCGTTCCGCCTTGATCCGCGGTAGAGTTGAATACCACGCTCCCGTTGACCGTACCGTAGGCGCTGAGATAGGACGTATCGTTAAACGCCGCATCTCCTTTGAGCGTGGTCCACTCGCCGAGGTAGGAATTACCGGTGAACGTATATTGTGTGATCGGGACAGCACCCGTGGAGTCATACACCGTTCCGTTAATATTGCTATGCCAAAATTTCCCATCCCCGATCTCGAACGTGCTCCCGGTCTGCGTACTCCCGTTGTACCAGGTCGTGTTCATCACCGCATCCCCCGTGACCGTGCTGTAGGCGCTGGGGTGGGACGTGTCATTAAAAACCGCATTTCCTGTGACTGCACTCCAGACGCCGAGAAAAGAATTACCGCTGAACGTATATTGCGTGATCGGAACGGCACCCGTCGAGTCATACACCGTTCCCTGGACCTTACCACCCCAATACTTACCATCTCCGATCTCGAATGTGCTTCCGGTCTGCGTGCTCCCGTTGTACCAAGTCGTGTTCATCACTGCATTTCCTGTGACATCGCAGGTGGCACCGTAGGGGTAGTCGTTGAGGTAGGACGTGTCATTAAACACCGCATCACCTTTGAGCGTGGTCCACTCGCCGAGGTAGGAATTACCGTTGAACGTATATTGCGTGATCGGGACAGCACCCGTGGAGTCATACACCGTTCCGTTAATAT
Source organism: Candidatus Omnitrophota bacterium (assembly GCA_903820505.1). Taxonomy (GTDB): domain Bacteria; phylum Omnitrophota; class Omnitrophia; order Omnitrophales; family Aquincolibacteriaceae; genus Pegaeibacterium; species Pegaeibacterium caenilacustre. The sequence goes on along the minus strand of CAIJHQ010000046.1, from coordinate 75 downwards.
TGCTATGCCAAAATTTCCCATCCCCGATCTCGAACGTGCTCCCGGTCTGCGTACTCCCGTTGTACCAGGTCGTGT
>CAIJHQ010000045.1 GCA_903820505.1 Candidatus Omnitrophota bacterium | reverse complement strand
TCCTGACAACCTTGAATTTTTGTACGAGGTCAGGGCTGCCCAAGTCTTCATATTCATTTCCCGAACGGTGACTTGGACTGTCCTGACAACCTTGAATTTTTGTACGAGGTCAGGGCTGCCCAAGTCTTCATATTCATTTCCCGAACGGTGACTTGGACTGTCCTGACAACCTTGAATTTTTGTACGAGGTCAGGGCTGCCGAAGCCGCCGTTCTATCTGCAACATCTCACCGAGCTGAACTGTCCCGACCGTTCCGCAAATCCTAATGCGGATCCACACCGAACTGGGGGTGGGGGACGGAGTAGCATCTCATAGCAATATAGAGCATCAGAGCCGTCCGTCCAGCCTCATTTTTGCGCTGTTTGACATATAGAAATTTCATGTTACCTTTCAATAATTAAAATCATTATTAAAGCTATTAAATTGACCTATGAGAATACAAAAATCTGACTCAAGGATCACGCCGTTCACAAGGGCTATCGCTGTCCTGACCGTGGCGATATTCCTGACCATGGACCTGTGCGGCCATCTTCCGGCGGCGTTTGCCAATCCGCCGGCTGCGAACATTCCCCGAGAAGAAATTTCCGGAGCATCTTCTGCCCTCATTCCGGCGGAGTTCGGGAGAGTGGAAGAGATCTACAGCGGTTCCCCGGGTGCCAAGACCGTCTTTTTCGTCCAGGACGCGCACGACTCCCTGGAGGCGCAGGAGAACATTTCGAAGATCGTCGGACATCTTGTCGGCGCGCGGGGGGTCAGGACGGTGTTCGAGGAAGGCTACGAAGGCCCGGTCCCCACGGACAAGTATTTTGGATTTATCAAGGATCCCGCGTTAAAGCAGAAGGTCGCGTACTTTTTCCTCGATCACCTCCGAATCGGCGGCGCTGAATACGCCCACATCAACCGCGCCAAAGACTTCGATCTGGTCGGTGCGGATTCGATTAAACTCCACAAGGAGAACATCCGTCAGTACCGCCTCTCGGTCGGTCAGCAGGAAGCGATCACGAAGGACCTCAAAGCTCTGGAGACGGAAGTACGATCCATGGCTCGCCGCCGTTTCTCCCGGGAACTTTTGGAATGGATCAAGATCAAAGAACGGTTTGACGCGAAGAAGATCGACCTCCTGGATTATCTCGGCCGCACCATGAAATTGCTGGCGCAAAAAAACGCCCTTTCCGGAGATCGTCTCGCGCTTGCCAGGTTCCTGCTGGATGCCCGGAGTTCCCATGATCCCGTCGTGGCGGAAAAGATCAAACGCATTGACGCCCGCGAGATCTATACGGAACTTCTGAAGCTCGAGGGGGCTATGTCGGAGACGTATTTGACGGACACGGTGGACAGGGAGCTCTTCGGTTATTGCAAGGTCCTCGGCCTTCTGAATCGTCTGAACGATCTTCAGATAACACAGGAGGAATTCGAAGCTGTCCAAACGACGCTCAAGATCTTCAACACGGAGGCGCTCGGGCTTTTCATCCACCGGAACATCCGAAAGCCTCTTGTTCTTTCCCGCCAATGGGAGCGGAACGTCCGGGAAGCGGTCCGGTTCTATGAGATCGCCAAAGAGCGCGACAATTCCGTGGGGCGGCGGCTGGACGAATTCATGAAAAATTCCGGTGAGACCGCGGCCGTGCTCGTGTTCGGCGGCTTCCACAAGGAAGACATCAAGCGTCTCATGGAATCAAAAGGCCTCGCATACCGCGTCATCAGCCCAAAGATCACGAAGCTCAGCCAGCGACATCAGGAATTTTATAAAAAACTCATGACCGTCGGAGCATTACCGTTCGAGCAGGCGATGCTTCCGGCCACCGCCACAAGTCCGGAGCGTGTTTTTAGTACCCGCGAAGGTTTTCTCGAAGTCCGGGAGGTTTATGACACCCTGCTCGCTAATCCCAAGGCGGATCCCTCAATACTGGACCGGTATCTACCAACAGGGGAACGCGCCTCCGGCCTGAAGAAGAGATCGGAATCGAGAACGAAAATCAATGATTCTAACGATCTCGATCAGTTTTTTGCGTCGTTTGAGGGGCCGATCTATTATCCGGCAGCCGGGACCGACTTTTACAGTTTGTCACGGCTTGCTAAGACCTTTCCCAAGCTCAAGCGCCTTGTTTTTTCGGATAACTTTGCCCCGTGGGAAACCATTACGCCAAAGGTTATTGGCGGTTCCGGCGCGATAGGAGCGTTACCCGAACTGAAATTAGTTCTTGATAAGGAATTCAGGTTGAAGTTTGACAAAAGAGAAATCCGGCGTCGAGGCGAGGATCTCGAGATCGATCTGAGTTACAGAAATGATCCGTATGAAGATGAAGACCTGAAGGGCCGTAGGTTCACGGTCCGCTACCTGATACAGGATCTTTTTTCGGTCCAGGAACAATTTGATGCTGTTTTTGTCGAGTATCCGGGTTTGGGAGGCCGCCTTGCTCAAAATCCCGAATTTTGGCAGCGCATCCATTCTCAAACAAAGCGCTATCTATTTGTCGGGATGGATACGGCCGCTCCGCCTCCGGAACTTTTTGAAAAGATCCCGGACACATTGATTACCCATTCCAATCAGATCAGCTGCTATCGTTCCGTCCGCTCCGAGGTACGGTCTTCGGATCTGGAAGTGACGGATATTCCGGAAGAGCTTCAAGAAAAAGAAACCACCATTGCCCAGTTCGAGCGATTACTTTTAAAGGAGCAACTTGACGAATCCGATCTTGCTTTTGTCAACAAACTCTTGGTTTTTTTTACCTTCGATCCCAGGTATTTTCCCACAGCAAAAACCTCCGTCGAAACGATCCGCGAAAAAATGAAATTATTGCTTATTCTTATGCGTAACCTTGATATGGCAACATTTACGAGGGCGATGACGCTAGAGGAAGAATGTCGTTATAAGGACGTCGGCGCAAAACTTAGCGGGCAAATTTTTGCCCACGAGCTTTCTCACGTTCGCCGTCCCTACGTCGAAATTCAAGATTTTATTGAATTATTTAGCAAAGCAGCTGATTCACAAACGATAGCTGAAGCAACAAAGCTCCTTAACGAGGGACAAAAGATAGGTGATGAGTTTGAAATTCTGGATCGCAATTTGTCAACGTTTCGGTTTCACACATCTGCACGGGTGGCCGCCTATATCGTCCGGCTTTTGAGAAAATATCTTGCCGCATACATTCCCTTAAATGAGCGTTATGCTGCATTCTTGAAAAAAGCTAATCCCACTCGCACTGAAGACGCCGCAAACGATCATCGCGAGACGATTTCGTCGTTCCATTTGCTTGGGGAATGGGCCGCGAAGGGTCTCGCCGATTTTGAAAAATATATTGGGGGAAATGATTTGCTAGGATATTTGGTAATTAGAATTGCCGAGATTAGTGTTAGCTCTGCAGACCGGCTTGCCAGGGAAAAACCGAATTATCTTCATAGCGCGCAATCCATTTCTTTATCAAAATCGGACATGCTGGCGCTTGTTGATAATCTTATCGGGAATGCGATCGAGGCGAGTCGGAAAGGCGTGCCGCTTGATCTTAGTGTTCGTTTCTGGACAGAGGTTCAGGGACAAAAAAAATTCTTGGGATTTTCGTTAACCGATAACGGGGCAGGAATGGACGCGCAGACTCTTGAGCGTGTGAGACGCGGTGAGAGTTTTACAACGAAGCGAAGGGGATCCGGCCGGGGGATTCCCGGTATCTTTGATATTGTCCGCCGTGCCGGCGGCATCGTCACTGTTTCAAGTGAAGTTAATAAAGGAACCACGTTTACAATTTTATTGCCCATTTTCACGCCTGGAGAACAAGCGCCTGCGGCAGAAGCAGAGCAGAAAAGTCACGGCTCCCGCTCCGAAATGCGGTCGTCGGAGGCGGCCGCAGGCGAGGTCCTGCCCGTCGTTTCCACCGGAGATATGGGGAGCGACGTTGAGTATTTCGAGCCTTTACCGGGCGAATCAAAGATCGCGATCTCTTCGGACAAAGGAGTGGTCAAAAGCGATTATTACACAAATATGGTCATTTCCCAAATGCGGAAGATACGCGAGCGGTTCCGGGAGCGGGGGAGAACGGTTTCAAAGGTCTTTGAGGCGGGAACGGGCCGCGGGACGCTCGCGGTGGCCGCCAGCCATGTTTTCCCCGGCGCGCATATTGTTGCCAATGATCTCAACCCGGAGGCACTCAAGCTTGCTACCCGGAATGCCTCAAGGAACGGTGTTCCGCAGGAGCGTTTTGAAACGCGGACCGGGGACGCAGCGGACGTTCTGAAAAAGGGGGAACTGTTCGATTGCGTCATTCTGACGCTGCCCACCACCATCTTCACGCCGGAAATGGCCATGTCCGAGCATCAGAAGATGTTCCTGGACGGCGGGGCCGACGGGCGGAAGAACATCGATAAATTCATCGGGACCATTTATCCGTACCTGTCCGAAGGTGCCGGCATGTATTTTCCGATCTCGGATTTTGTGGGGGTCGAAAAGACGCTGAAGCTCCTGCATCGCAACCACCTTCAGCCCGCGGCGCTCCATACGATAAAAAAATACCTCAATGAAACGAAACATACCGCCGCGACCGCGGACCATATCAGAAAGAACCTCGGATACGAATTTTCAAAAGACGCCGGCGGGGAATATTTCGAGATCGTCCTGATCGAAGCCGTCAAGGACGGTGTCCCATCCACCCGCTCCGAGCTGCGGGATGTTTACGGGGCTGCGATTGGTGAACGTGAGGCGGGGGATGTTTTTACTGTTTATTTCCCGAACGAAACGGGGGAAAAAGAAGCGTACCCGGTTTTTTTCAAGACATACCAGGATTTGGGTCAGTTTTTAACGAAGGAAGAACAATCCGCACTAAAACGGGAGATACGGCTTCATAAAGAACGCCTCAAAATAGCTTTGGTCATGCCTACGATGGATAGCGATAGTTATCTCCCAAAAACCGTTGCGGGCGTGATCGAAACTGCGAGTGAAGCCTTAAAGAGGTATCCGGGCTGGAAGTTTACCATCTTTCTAACAGTTAACGGGAAGGCCCGCGCAGCGACCCTTCAGGCGGCTTTAAAGGCGCAGAGAAGGTTTATTTTTTCTGGGCATGAGATCGTTGTTCTGGACATGGGGGACAGGGAGGGAAAACCTGCCGCTATGAACGCAGCTGCTTTTCTGGCAAAAAAACGTGGCAATGAAATTATCGGTTTCCTGGATGATGATATCCGTTTTTCTCCGGACGCCATTGAAGGGGCTGTTTCGCATTTGGTGGACAAGGGCGAAGTCTTTCTTTCGGGTCCCAAACCTGAGGCGGAGGTCAGTTCGAGTGCTTTGGAGAGAATATATGAGGCGCGCTTTGCCGCGTGGCAATACCCGCATGGTAACAGCTCTTTTCTGTATGCAAGGACTTTCCCATTCATTCCTGAGTATGTCCGTTTGGATGACGGCTATCTTCACCGTTATTTTCACAAAAAAAGCTGGCAAGAAGGCGGCCAGAGGATCGAAAAAGCGGAAAGAGGAAGCGTTTATATTTTGCCCCAAAAGAAATTACTACCCTACCTTCAACGCATGACGGGCATTCTCTTAGGAAGGTGGCAGCTTGCGGAAATGTTCCGCGGCTCCGGGATGCTGTCCGTTCAGCAGGTAGAATCTCCCTTTTGGTGGGGGCGTATTTTAAAAGAAACATCGCCGGTGGAAGCATTAGAAATCGTGTCAACATTGGGTGTGATCGCCCTCTGGGTCATCCTCGTGAAAAGCCGGATCATTTTCTTGAAATTTACCGGACACAAACCTAAAAACATCACTTACCTTCGCGATTTGGATACCAAACCAGGACGAGCTTCGGAAAAGGCCTTGCGTTCGAAGCCGGTTGCTTTAAGACCCCCTCGGCTAGCGCAAGGAGAGGACCGCCGCTCCGAGATGCGGGAGACAATGGAACTATCCACACGCTTTTCAAATGGAAAACCGATAAGGATCATTCTTGCGGATCTTACGGGAACTTTGGTGACGGTCAAACGTCTTGATACCGGTCAGATCCAAGCCGAACCGATGCCCTTAGACCTTAAGAAGGAATTGGAGCGGCGTTTAAGGTTAGGCAGCGCCCTTATTGTGGCCACCGGGGATAGGTTTAAAGACGCAAAGGAATGGGTTATTGATCAGCTTTCTCCGGATGTTTGGCCGTATATCGTGGTTCTGTCCCAGAGCGGGATGGTCGGACACCATTATGAAACAGCGAGTTGGAAAAAAATCTTGGACGCAGCTGATTTTGGCGAGGGGAGTCTGCAAAAGAGGAATTGGGTGCGATACAAGGATGCCTTGATCCAACTCGCCAAAGGTACGGCGGCTCATTTCTTGGGGGATTTCCTGACGGAAACCGCGGATTCCGAATCCGAAACGACCGTCCTTAAGTACAAGCGCGGCAGTATCATGATCCGCAGCCACCAGCTGGCTTTTGCACTGGATAAGGCGGCGATTGACGGTGATTTGCAAGTCGAACGGCTGAAGATAAAAGCATTTATGACGGGTTGGATCACGCAGCATGAAGAACAATTTAAAGCCTGGGGATTTGAGGGGGCATTGGCCATGCTGTCGGGAGAGCAGTACATCGACCTGACATTTATTCCCGGATTTACCAAAATGCAAGGATTGCAAAATTTGGCAGAGGCTAATGTGCTTCAGGGCATTTTGAATGAGCGTGAAATTCCCTGGGGGCAGGCACTGGCCGTTGGCGATTCGTTAACGGGTAACGATGGCCTCATGCGAGAATTTCTTAGGGCGAAGTCTCCTGAGGCGATGACCGTGTCTGTGGGGGAAGCGGACCATAAGAGCGGCAAGTTGTCTTCCGATGTCCGGTGGGAAACGGGGCAGACTGGGCCCTCGGGTGTTGTTTTTGCCCTTACCCCATTGTTGGAAGTGCCAGCAATTACTCAGTCCCGCTCCGAGGCGCGAGGCGAAGCTGCCATCGGTCAGGAGAAAAAAGTTTCCTCCGCCCGCTCGGAGGTAAGGGTCGGACGTGAGACCTACCACATCGGCGGGAGCGTTTTTGAGCTTGAACTGACGACAGACGGTCAACTGCTTTACCGGTGGTATCAAGCCGGGAAAACACTTGCTCCAGACGAGGGGTGGGAAGAGATGCCCTTTTCCAAAGATAAGAACATGGTGACGGTTGGGCGGAACGATCCAAAGACTGGCGACCGGAACGATATCGCGATCCAGGACGGAAGCGTTTCTCGCAGGCATCTCGAAATAAAGCGCAACGATGACGGAAGTTTTTCGTTCCGGGATCTGGGTTCCCTCAACGGGACTTTTTATGGTGGCAAACAATATGGCCGAAAAGGAGAGCCGAGCGGCTACGTTCCTTTATTCCGGCAGGTCACTGTCGCAGGGACGGAAGAACCGACAGGTGTCCAGTCCCTTGGATTGGGGGGAAAAAACGGGTGGGTGCTCCAGGTCCGGCGGATGGTAGCCGGCGGGCCGCTGTCCTATCGCTTTGGTCTCATGAAAGAGATCGAAAAGATCGATCCGGAAGAATGGTGGGAGGAGGTCCCGGAGATCCGTCCCGGAGAATCTGTCAGCGTCGGCCGTGGCCAAGGAAACGATATTATCTTGCCTGATGAGCCGGTCACCAAAATGATCTCCCGGAAGCAGTTAAAGTTATCCTGTGACGACGAAGGGTGTGTTTGGTTCCAGAATCTTTCGCGCAACGGAACGTTCTACAAAGATGAAAAATACAGCTCAAAAACTTTTGGAGGCGAGGAGATCAGCCAAAACATCCTTCTTTTCGGACCCGTCCGCTCGGAGATGCGGGCTGGCGCTACGGCCTCGAAAGCTCGCGGGGCGAGGGAATTGACGGAAAGCAGGCGCGCGGAACTGGAGAACGCCGTTTTCATGGAATGGCAGATGCGTTCTCTTATTAATAACCTGAAGAGTCCGACAACTCCCGAAAAATTGTCTGAGGCAGTACAAAGCTTATTGCCGTTCGCGAAAGCGAAATGGATCACTTCTTCTCAGGCATCGGAGATCGTTCCCATCCTGGAGCGCATGCCGGAAGGGGGATATGTCGAAACCAGGGTCTGGTGCGCCGAATTGTTAAAAATTTTCGCAGAAACAAGGCTTATCGATCCCTCAAAGGTATCGCCGGACATTTCCGTGTTGAAAAAGGGACTCATGAATGAAAACGCCGAAGTCATGTTCTTGTGTGCAGACGCATTGAGGGTGCTCGCAGAAGGGGGGCTCATTGACCCTTCGAAGGTGTTTTTGGATATTGTCGGGCTGAAGCGGAAATTAGCAGAGGGAAACGCCGAGGCCCAGCTCTGGTGCGCAAAAGCGCTGAAGTTACTCGTGGAAGGAAGGCTGATCGATCCTTCCGGGGTATCTTTGGACATTTCCGGCCTGCAACAAGAGCTCATGAGCGAAGATGACTCCCGCGCATCCCGGCGCGCTGAAACCCTAAAAATACTCACAGAAGCAAGACTTATCGATCCCTCCAAAACATCCCTGGAGATTTCCGGTTTAATGCAGAGACCGACGGCTAAGAATGCTAAGAACAGGTTCCGGGCGTTGAGGCTGCTTGCGGAAGCAAAATTAATTGCACCGTCTCAACTACCGAAGGTCATTTCAATGTTGGTACTGGGATTGGAGGATGGAAATGCTGAGATCCAGTACGAGTGCGCCGGAGCGTTAAAGGCCCTTCCCGAAGCAAAACAGATTACTCCGTCCCAACGATTAAAAATTGTTGCAGTTGTTTCAGTGCTGACGGAGAAACTGAAGAACGAAAATTCCGAGGGGATCCTCTTGCGCGCCGAAACGTTAAAATTTCTTACGGAAGCAGGGGTGATCGATCCGTCCGGGGCGCCTTTGAACATTTCCGGTCTTCTGCGGGAAATAAGGAACGTGAACATCGCGACCCTCCGTGAATGCGCCAGAGCGCTGAAATTCCTCGCAGAATCAAGACGGATCAGTTCTTCCGATATATCAGGGATCGTCCCGTCACTGACAGAGGGGCTGATGAGCAAAGACGCCGAAACGATGCGGGGGTGCGCTCACGCGCTGAAATTCCTTGCGGAAGCAAAACTGATAGACCCTTCCAAAATTTCCATAGACACCTCCGCTTTAAGACAGAAATTGAAGAACGGCTATGCCGTCACCGGGCGCCGTTGCGCCGAAGCGCTGGATTTTCTCGCGGAAGCGAGGTTGATCAGCCCCGCAGAAGCACCCGAAATTATTTCGGCATTGAAGCGAGAACTGATGCAGGAAGATATCGCCACGATGATCTGGTGTGCTGAAACGCTCCGGCATCTGAGTGAGACGGGACTGTTTTCGGCAGTCATGGGCGTTTCCGGACTTTCCGGAGAATTTGAGCGGACTAGTGGAAAGGGGAAATGGTTGATCGCCGCAGCTTATCACTCGCTTCCGCAGTATGCGAAGGAAAAGTTTTATCTTCATCTTGATTATCTGGCGGAATATCTTTCGGTCCGATTCCAAGGAACGAATAAGTCTTCTGTCTTATGGAAAGATATCGGAAAGGCCGTGATGGCGTTAGAAAAGAACGATCCCGCCGCTTTGGTACTCTATCGCCAGGCTATCGAGCAGCTTTTCCGGAATGATTCCGGCAAAGCGCTTCAATTAGACGCGATCGAGTTTTACGACCAGGGCAATGCGAGAGACAATTTCCCCGATTTTATGCGGGCGATGTTCTGGATGTTTTCGACGAAAGCTCCTCCAAAACCCGAAGGGCTTCCCACGGTCGCACTGGTATCCGCCGTGGACGCGCCTGACGGGGTTTTGGATTTTGGAAATGGCGAAAGTCTGGATCTCAAAGAACCTGCTGCAAAGTGGTATGGGCGTACCAGGGTGAGGAGTCGTGGAAACAAAGCTTATCACGTCAAATTCCTGAAAGAGGGCGAGGACCCATCAGTTCTGGTCTATGAACATGACATGCTGAATTTCCTGAATGACCGGAAAGCAGCTTGGGGTCTGTGGGCCAGCTATCCGCGGGGGAAGTTTCGGCTGGCACGGGTGCCGGTGGGTGCACTGCCGGATGATTTCAGAGTGGTCCGGGACGGGGAGGCGGGGGCGGTTGTTTTGGACAACCACGAGGGTTATTACACCGTAATGGTCTATGAGGCAGAATTGGAAAAAGACGGTAAAAATCCTTATGAGGTCTATCTTAATGACGTTGATCTGGCTCCGGAAGAATTCGAAGAGGCCTTCGTGAAGAATGTTCACGATAGAGCTGTATTGGCAAGGCACGGATTGTTTGATACGGAGATCATCGAACTCTTTCACAGCAGGGAGCACGCGTCGAGAATCTATGATTGGATGCTGATGATCTGTCCCAATCATCGAGGCGGAGAAGGCGCCGGGCGGCTGGATGATTTTGTGGGAGCGACGCTTTTCCCGAATGTCCGGCTTTCAGGGCCCGCGGACCCGGCGCAGCTGCGCTTTATCGATGATCTGGTTAAAGACTCCGCGGTGCGCGCTCAAGCGGACAATCGTCTCAGCCGGTTGTCGCGTATGGCGGGCCGGGATGATGACAGAGCGCGTTCTTATATTACGGCCGCTTATCTCGGAGACATGCTGCTTTCTCTGTCCTTAATACCGCCAACCTATCTGTTGAGGCGTGGGCGGGCGGTTCAGGATGCCGAAAACCTGGATGAAAATTATCTCCAGAAGATGCTGACAAAGATGTTTATGGTCGTATTCGAGGCTTATACCGGTGAGGCCATGGCTGCGGCCCATGATGGATTGGATCTGCATATTCCAAATATGGCGGCGCAGATGAGTTATTTCATGACCTCAAAAGCTGCTCATGATTTTCAACGAGGGCGCGCCATTCCTCAGGTACTGTATCCGGGAACAGCTGTGGCCCCGTTGCGGAAAGGCCGCGGGTTTCGTAACGGCAAGTGGGACATTCGCGAGGCGGAATACACGATCAACAGCCGGAACCCCGAGAAGGTGATGCGCATGAACAGTCAGGACCTCGGGCCGGTCAACGGGCCCAATCCTCTTCAGGAATTGATCCGCGCCCTCTATATCGTGACTCCGCTCATGGTCGTTCGCCGCAACCGCCGGCTCCGCGATGGACAACAGACTTTGCAGGAACCCGTCAAATCCGGTGCCCGGTCCGAAATGCGGGGTCAGACGGAAGCGGAAGCCGCGTATCCCGTCACGATCGAGGGGATCTTTGAAAAGTCGCCGCATTTGGATCGCTTCACACAAACGACAGTGCACGATGCGGGGGGATCGGTATTGCCTGCCATCGCAAGCGAAGTGTTTTTGTCCCATCAAAAACTCAAGCGATCAATACCGGATGCCGCAGCGCACGCATTGGCCGCGCTCGATGATAGGACAGAAACCTTTTTTAATGCGGCTTCCAGCGTCTTGGGAGGGGATAGAGAGTTGAGGAGCGTGTTTGCCCGCGAGCTTGCGGCATATTATTACCGCAACTACGGTAAATTTATTAAGGATAACAAAAACCCGGTCATTCAGCTTGAAGATATTTCAGTTGTTACGAGCGAACTCACCGGCTGGACCCCTCTCTCGAATGGTGCGTGGAAGGTCGCCCATCTGGGGGTCGGGCTCGAGGAGGGCATTGTCAGCCTGAGCAGTCTTCCGGCGAAACGCTTCCAAAGGCTGCTTCTTGTCGATCAGAACCCCTTTATCGGGCAGGTGCTTACGGAGTACGCGAAGCTCACGGGATACGGGAACGCCGAAGTGGTCACGGCGGATATTTCGAGCCCGGCTCTTTTGGAAAAGATAAAAGACAGGGATTTTGACGAGGTCCGTCTTTACCGGGTCCTCCACGAGGTCGGACGGACGGTGGAAGGGCCGGGCGAGTCGGGGTCGAATCGCGAGAAGACAATGAAAATCATGGAGCCTGATGCCGTTCAAGCCCGGCAACGGCTCTACAGGAACCTCGCCGCGCTGGTCTCGGACAAAGGCCGCATCACGATCGCGGAAGTCCAGGGTCTTTGGGCTTCCGATGATCTTTCCGCGATACAGCGCGAGATCACAGGCCTCGGTGTTTTGAGATCTTGCGAGCAACGCAAGCCGGATCGAAGTATCAAAATACTGTCACTGGCCCAGTCAAAAATACGCACGGATACGTCAACGCACAAAACACCCGGTGCTACCATGATCCGCTCCGAGATGCGGCAGGGAGAGCAACCGGAGCCCGGGGAGGGATTGACAGGCGGAGTTTGGGGCGAACGTAAAACAATACAACAAAAATTAGATCTAAGAATTAGGGATTATCTAAAACCTTATGAAAATGTGCTCGAAGAATGGCGGCAAAGGGAGACAAACTATGGGACGGCGGAGGGAGTTCGTGATGCGCAACGCCGTCTGGAGGCCGCGCGAGCTGACGTTGATCGATTGAGAAAAGCGATGGAAGGTTGGGGCGGGAATGATCTTGGAAAACGATTCCGTTCACTCGACGGGGGCGGTGCGCGAACAACCTTGCGGGACGATCAGCAGCAAGCCGTTGAAATGGTGTCGCGTGAAGCCGGGAATTTTGGACTTGATCTGCACTTTGATCCGGCAAACGTTATTTTCGTTGAGAGAGGGTCGTTTTTATATTTACTGCTTCGCTTCCGTGAGCCAGAAACAAAAGGACTGTATCTGGCGGACGATATCTCGGGGGAGAGCTTTTATGTGATCGATGACGCGCTCAGGGGGACGGGCGGCATCTGTGGGACTTTGGTCCACGAGGTTATTCATGGGAGGTTTCACGAAGGCCAATTAAAAACGCCCCAAAATTTACAGGCGGCACACTTTATTCTCAATGAGGCCATGACAGAGGAACTGGCAATAAGGCAGATGGTGAGGCATTTCAAGTTTAACAGTGAGGATGCTGTTCGGAGGAGCCTCTTGATTTGTATGGGTGCCATGGTAGGTGCGGGTGGACCTATAGGGTATGTGCTGCTCGTGAGAAGTTTAGAAGACCGGTTGAGAAAAAGTTTCGCCACTGCAGATAAGGCCATCCTCAGATTTCTCGAAGAGGGGGATGACACAATGCTGCGGCAAGCATTCCCCGTTCTTTGGCCTGCGTTCGCGCATATTACAGCAGAACTCCTGGGTCACCACCTTCTTGACATCTCTTTGACAGGATTCCGGCATATTTTTTCCGCGGCACGCACGAGAAGCAACCACGAAAAGATGATCATGGAACTGGTCCACATCCTGGCGGTATTTGAGGGAGCGCTCATTGATTTTGATTCCGAAGTATTCCATGAATTACTAGGGTCAAAACTCAAGAAGGCGAAACGAGGGGAGTTGTCGCCGCTCTCTGAGTTGGTGGCGGAAGCCGAACGTCTGAGAAGGGAGGAAATAAAAGAAGATTTTGGTCTTGAGGGAGAGGCTCTGAGCGATTTTTTGAAAGACCCGCAGAACCGGCGCATGTTTTTCCCTGAAACCGATCTTTCTATGATCCAACGCGATATCGACCGCATGACCCCGCCGGAGTTTAAAAAGTCCGGCAGTCGTTCCGAAGTGCGCTTGAAGCCGGTTGCTTCAAGCACTCCTCAGTCGGCGGGAGAGGTGGTCCGCCGTTCTGAGGTGCGTCAGGAACAGCCGGACGAGCCGTCGTTTGAGCTGGTACGGTTGGTTGAAGAAAGCGACATTCTGACTTCGTTCGAAAAGATCGCTGGCATGAACAACGCTAAGAAACTGATCGCTCTTCTCAACGCGAATTCACAAGGCGTCATGAACATCGAAGATTTTGCCGGGAAGTATGGCAGAGGGAAAGTCAGAAATGGATACTCGCTGGGGTTGTTGACGGGCCAACACCTTTATAAGGGGCTGTCGAGGGCCTTTGGTCTCGCGGACGGAACAACGGCGCACGCGGAGTTCGAAATGAAACCGGCCGGAGAGGATCACACGGCAAGGTTCCTGGAAAGGATCATCTCGACCGATAAACCGATCGTCTTTTTTGTTCCGGACAACATGCGCAATGAGAAGATCGCAAGGGACCCGATGAACTGGATCGCTGACGGTCTCGATCCCGGCAGTTCTCAATACGATCCGGCCAAACTGAGAAATATATTCTTTGTTTTCGGAGCTTACAGGATCTATATCTCAGAAAACATTTTGAAACAATACGGAAAGATCCCGGAACGCGACTTTGACGATAAGCTGATCGCTCATCTGATCGGGGCTCTGCAACGGGATGCCGGGGATGAAGCCGAAAAGCAACTCATCGAGTGCGATGTCAGAGAGAATTCGCGCATTTACGATTCGAGGAAGACGGCTGCGCTTCAAAAGATATCCCCCGCTTACAAGGAGACCCTAGACAGGACCCTGGCTTATGAGTGGAACATGGCACAGGCAGAAGCAGCGGCGGACCCCGCGGCCGGTGTTACAAAAATCAATAATTTTGTGAAGATACTCGAATCCCTGAAGAGGGGAGAGGTTGTCGCGCGAGGGATGCAATTTGAAGTTTTGATCGGTCAGGTCAAATACGTGATCCGTTCGCGAAGCGACGGATTTCTGATAAGTAGTCCGGGCGTAGGCGGGAGATATCGGTCCTTATTCCTTCCCAAGGTCGAAATGCCGGGGCTCCACGAAAAAACCAGACGACTTCTCGAAGAGCTCTCAGCCGACAAGCCCGGGGAACCGTCCGGTCCCTCTGCCCGTTCCGAGGTGCGCGCGACGCCGGTTGTCTCCAGTATTCCTCGCGCGAAAACCGGACTCGAGGCGCTTTTCGGGGCGGACCGTATCCTCAAAGAGAAGAATGCGGTCGGGATCGTGGTGGGAAGCATGGCCGCAGCCTTATGGAACCCGGCGACGACAAGTACCGTTCTTGAAAAACATGACGACCTTGATGTCATGGTTTTGTCACCCCGGACCCGATTCGAAATAAACGAAGGGGGCATTGATTGGTGGACGCCCAGGGAACGAAGCCTCAGGTTGAACGGGTCGGAGATCCCTCGGAAGATCAGGTACTGGGCGAACGCACATGACATTTTCATTCGCGCGGGAATTCTTCCGATCGATACAACGAAATTGGCACCGGGACTTTATCTTGCTTCCGCCGCGTTCGCCGCTGATTTCACCCGGCAGGCGGCCCTGAATTCATTGCATCCCGGCCTGGCAACTTCTGGTCATGCGTTGCAGGTCCTTGACCGGGATCTGGAGCGGATGTATGGCCGGGGGGCTAGATTGGCACAATGCTGGACCGATCATTTCGGGGGAAAAAGCAGGGTGCTGGATTCCTTGCGGGTGGATCCCGGATTCGACCGCGCTGCCACTTTTGCCTTACTCACGTCCAGAGGTTCGACTCTCAAGATCAAGGACGACCATCATGCCGGGTTAGTTCATAAACAAGTTGTGCCTCTCAATACGCACGCCAGCCTTGCAGAAACCGGTTACAAAATATCCCGTGATTTTTTTACTAACGGTTCGTCGTTTGGCCAGCTGATCTCCGGAATTCTAATACTGAGGATGATTGGGACCGCGTATATTGTCGATCCGCTGATCAAGGCCTTGGGCATCGTTTTGGGTGCCCGGTGGATAATGACAGCCGGCGGGGCCGAGTTGAAGAGGCATCTTCGCGATATTTTGCGACGGACCCCCTCGGCACAGGCGCAATTGTTTTCCTTGCTGGCTTGGGACAATCCGGTGCCTTTCAAGGACAATCCGTTGTATGAGAATATCGCTCTTGAGATCCTGAAATCCGGGAACGGCCATATTAGTGGCATTCTTCGGGAAAAGGTCCTGTTCGCTCTTTTGGAAGAGGCAAATGAATATTCTCCGCTCATGAGCAAGCTGATCGAACCGCTGTCGCAGGTCCGGGGGATCGTAAAAAGGTTGGAGCGTTTCATGGACCTGGAAGCCAGGGGTTATTCCAGGTGGAACCACTTTATAAAAAATGTGATGAGAGATGTAAGGAACCGGCAAAAGCGTGACCGGAACCTTCGGCGAAAAGAAGCCGACGCGCGTCGGCAAAATGCAACCCCGGCTGCTCAACCCGTTGTTGCTCTAACCCTCGATGGCACCGTCCGATCCGAGGTGCGCGCGAAGCCGGATGTTTCAAACGCTCCTAGGTTGGTATCGGGAGTGGAGATCAAGGAACCGGCGGTGATCGTGATCGAGAAAAAACGCGTTGAAATGATGGGGCGGTCCGAATTGCGGCAGCTTATGGGTTTTGCGGCGGTCAACAAAGAGAAGTTGTGGCTGGTGGTGCCGGACTTGATCGAGGGGAAAGAGAGCCCGTTCGTCGAGGATCTGAAGACGCTCGGCGTACGGGTATCGATGGACCTTCCGGAGGCCGCCCGGAATCCCAAGATCCGGGTAATCGGTTTCTCGGACAAGGAACAGGACACCGCGGCGGCTTTCAGCGGGCGGTTGACTTCACGACTGGCCAAAGGAGTGACGGAATACTTTGCCCTGGAGGGCGGGGAAGGTATTTTCCTGTCGCTTCTGGTCGCGAGACCCGAGGACCTTCCGGTCAAGAACGGCTTCCGGTATGACAAGACAGGCCGCTTCCGGGCTGAACTTCGGGCTTTTGTGCAGAATCTTGTCACCAACTACTTCGTTATTTCCTCCGCGGCGTAAAGAAATTTCGCCGGTCGGTTCATCGCAGCGTTTCATAAGAAAAAAGGCCCGGGCGGTAATACCCGGGCCTTTATCTTTTCTACGAACTATTGGATCGCGACTTTCTTCAGGTCCTGCGCCTTCGCGATCTTGGGCAACGTGACGGTCAGTACGCCGTTCTGATAAGTCGCCTGGATCTTTGTATCATCGACCGGCCCCGGAAGGCTCAGGCTCCGGGAGAACGAGCCGTAGCTCCGCTCCTGCGAGTAAACGCCTTTGCTCGGGTCACGGTTCTCCTGCGAAGTTTCACGCGTACCCTCCAGCGTCACGATGTTGTTCCTGACCGTGACGTTGATCTTGTCCTTGTCCAGGCCTGGGAGGTCACTGCGGAGAACATACGCTGTAGCCGTTTCTTCAAGGTCGACGGCGGGTGTGAAGTCAAAGCCGGAGTTCGCGTTCAGCGAATTCATGATCGGAACGCCCATCATGAACGCGCGCCGCATCATGTTGCTCATTTTGCGGGACATGGCGTCAAATTCCTCGAACGGGTCCTGCTGGTTAAAGTGATTCGCGGCAAAACCGGGTGCCGGCGCCGGAAGAGTTTTTGCGATGGCGGGCGCGGTCACAGCCGCCGGTCTGGCAGTCAGTGGGCTCAATTGCGAAGTCGCAGCAGTTTCCCGCCGGTTGTGTTGCGTGATGAGCGCCGCCGCGAGCGTCAGAGAAACGACGGCAAGAACGGCGCTGGTGATAAGTAAAGCACGAACCTTCTTTTCAGTCGCAGAAACGGACTCGGTCATTTGGAAGCTCCTTTCCATTGGGCGCTCTCTTCCGCCGTTTCATTCCGGACGGAAGAGAACGCGTCAGGCGTTATTTTACATCGACTTTAATCTGTTTGGGTTTGGATTTTTCCGATTTCGGAATGACCACTTCCAGAACCCCGTCCTTATAGTTGGCGGCGATCTTTTCGCTGTCGACTTCCGAAGGGAGCTGGACCGAGCGCTGGAAACTGCCGTAGCTGCGCTCCGAGTAATAGTAGCCCTTCTCGGTCTTTTTGGTCTCCTCACTGCGTTCCCCTTTGACGGTCAGAGTGTTGCCGGTGACCGAAATATCGATGTTCTTCTTGTCAATGCCGGGAACATCAATGTTCAGGGTGAATTGGTTCTCGTCCTCGCGGATCTCCAGAGAGGGAACGGCATGCCCGCTTTTCTCAAGACCGCCTGTCCTGAGGGCAGCGGAGAACAACCGCCCGATATCGTCCTAAAAATCACTGAGAAGATCAAAAGGATCATGCCACCGGTGAATGTGCCTCGTTACGCGTTCATTGTACGTACCTCCTTATTTTTGAGAAGTTAATTTTTATTTGCTATCTGCCATTTTAACCACAAAATTTATGCCATTTTTTAGTTTCCATAACCCGTTTAATATGAATTGGTTGCAACGTTCAATAGTATCGTTCAGGAAGCCAATGTTTAAATATGGCACAAGAAAATGTAAACAAATTTCACAGCGGCTGAGCCGATCGTGAGTCGTGAGACTATTTTTTTCACGAGCCACCATTCACATAATTCAAAGGCGGCAAAGGACTTAGGAAAAGAGTGTTAAGAGCACGTCAAGATGTCCGCTTTTTGTAGCACGTGATTTGTCCGCTTTTGGTTTTTGGTTGTTTCGTTCTCCTGTATTTCTTCGGGTTTGAATTTAGCGATAATGTGAGGTCCGTAGGTGACGGTGATAGCGTTATCCAGATGTTCATGGATCGTCACTTTGCATTTAGCGAACGAGATTCTGAATTTCGAAGGTTGGATCTGAAGGATCCTGTTATTCCAGTGGACGGTGTTGTCGCATCCGACGGAGCGTTGTTCTTTGATTGAGAAGACGAGGTCAAGGTTTTTACCGCGGTGAGGGGTAAAGGCCGTTCCTTTTTGTTCCGGGGGTTTCACGAAAGATGTCCGGTACTGCGGTAAAAAGGTTTCAAGGATGTATCGGTTGGCATCGGGAATGGTTTTGATGCCGTAGAGTTTGAGTTCATTGGGCAGGCGACCCTGCCATGTTCCGAAAATTCTTTCTGATCGGCCCCTTGCTTGAGGGGAATAAGCCGGGATGGGTTCGATACCGAGCTCGTAGAGGGTTTGTCCGATCTGAGTGAGGTTGGAGAGATCGACTTTGGGACTTGCCGGCGGGGTTCGGAAGAAGTGACTGGCGCGGTCCGAATAAAGGGAACAAAAGACCCCTTTGGATCGGACGACATGGCGTAGAGCGAGCATACACTCTCGGGAGTTCTCTTGGGGGACGAGCTTGGCGTAATAGATGTCACCGGTGGCATCGTCGGCGACCACGATAAGATCTTGGTGACCTGGAAGGTCTGGGACCCAGGAATGAGTGGAACCGTCGATATGGAGCATCATTCCCGGGATGGGTTTTCTGGGCCGGCGTTGGTGGTGTTTTGATTTTTTGGAGTGAACCTCGACATAGCCAGCACCTTGGAGCAGGTTTTTAACCCAAGTATATTTATAACCGATGCCGTATTTGGCGAGTTGCTCATAAAAGTGCCGTGTGTTCCAATCCTTGTACTGATCGCGGTAAAGCTGGAGAACGCGGCTTCTGACGAGTTCGGGAGCTCTTTTGGGGCTCGGTCGCCTGCTTCTGCGGTCGAGGAGGCTCTCGTAGCCATTCAGTTCGACAGCCTCTTTCCAGCGGCGGATGGTGCGTTCGTCGACTTTCAAGATTTCAGCAACCTCTCTCCAGGTTAAGGATTTGTGATAAGCCCTGGTGAAGACATCCTGTATTTTCATGATCCGCTCCCATTGAGCCGGGGGATAGTTCATAATCAGCCTCCTGTTCTGAGCTTGAAAAGCTGATTATACGGTCCGGCATAAAAGCGGACATTTCACGTGCTACGGAAAGCGGACAATTCATTAGCTTACGACAGGACTTAGGAAAAGAGTTGCGAGTTTGGGAGGCCGATTGTACAATACGTGCCCAATTCAAAAATTAACGGAGGAATTTAATTGAAGGGCGGAAGTTCGTCCTATTCCACGGGGGCCGGAGAGGCGCCGCGAGGGATCTCATTAATTAAAATGATACAGCATGTCAGACGATAAGAATTACGAACCTCTTTACCGACTGCGGCATTCCGCGTCCCATATCCTCGCCCAATCCGTTCTCGATCTTTTTCCGGGCACCAAGCTGGCGATAGGGCCTGTGATCGCCGACGGTTTTTATTATGATTTCGACTGTCCCCGGACTTTTCAGGACGAGGACCTCGCGCGTCTCGAAAAACGGATGCAGGAGATCGTCGACGCCAGGGAAGAATTCCGTCAGACGAGCGTCGCGAAGGATGAGGCCCGCCGGTTTTTTCAGGAACGTCAGGAGCCGTATAAACTGGAGATCATCGACGGCATTCCGGGCGACACGGTCAACTACGTTCAGAACGGGAAGTTCATTGACCTTTGCGAAGGCGGCCACGTCGCCAACAGCAGTGAGGTGAAGGCTTTCAAGTTAACGTCGGTGGCGGGCGCTTATTGGCGCGGGAACGAAAATAATCCGATGCTCCAGCGCATTTACGGGACCGCGTTCCCGTCGGCGAAAGAGCTGGAAGAGCATCTGAAGCGCCGCGAAGAGGCCCTGAAACGGGACCACCGGAAGCTCGGCAAACAGCTCGATCTTTTCAGCTTTCATCAGGAAGGTCCCGGGTTACCGTTCTGGAAACCTAAAGGACTGCTGCTCAAGAACCTTCTGATCGCTTTCATGCGCGAGAAATTGGCGGCCTACGGTTACGTAGAGATCGAGACGCCGACGATCCTCAGGGAAGAGCTTTGGAAGATCTCGGGGCATTGGGACAATTACCGGGAGAATATGTTCTTCTTGGAGCGCGAGAAGGAAGTTTACGCCCTGAAGCCCATGAATTGCCCGGGAGGCATGCTCGTTTATCAGGAGGAAAAGCATTCTTACCGGGAGCTTCCGCTCAAGGTGGCGGAATTCGGCAAGGTGCACCGTTATGAACGTTCGGGGGTTTTGGCCGGGCTTTTCCGGGTGCGCGGTTTCACGCAGGATGATGCCCATATTTTTACGACGCCGGAAGGTCTGAAGGCGAGCGTGATCGAGGCGGTCCAATTCACGGACGAGGTCTACAAGACTTTCGGTTTTGATTATCACATGGAGCTTTCGACGCGTCCTCCGAAATCGATCGGTTCCGATCATCAGTGGGAGATGGCGACAAGCGGGTTGAAGAGCGCCCTTGACGAACTCAAGCTGCCGTATAAGGTCAACGAGGCGGACGGCGCGTTCTACGGTCCCAAGATCGATTTCCACCTGAAGGACGCGATCGGCAGAACGCTTCAATGCGGGACGATCCAGCTGGATATGAACCTGCCGGAGCGGTTCGATCTGAATTACGTCGGGGAAGACGGCCGCGACCACCGCGTGGTCATGCTTCACAGGGCCATTCTGGGAAGCCTGGAGCGGTTCATCGGGATCCTGATCGAACATTATGCCGCGGTCTTTCCCGTCTGGCTGGCGCCGGTCCAGGTCCGCGTCGCGACCATTTCGGAACGCCAGGAGGCGTTTGCGGAGAAGATCGTCGCGCAATTAAAGCAGGCCGGGCTTCGCGTCGATCAAGACCTCAGGTCGGAGAAGATCGGTTACAAGATCCGCGAGGCGGAGATGCTCAAGGTCCCTTACATTTTCGTTGTGGGGGACAAGGAAACGGAATCGGGGCAGGTGGCCGTGCGTATGCGCGGGCGGCAGGACCTGGGCGTTCAGGACCCGGGCGTCATGATCACACGGATCCAGGACGAGATCGCCCGGAAGATCTAACATCAAACCATAAGGAGGATCATTGGCACTCAGTCCACAAAAAGTTCGGGCAAATGAGCGTATCCGCTCGGCGCAGATCCGGTTGATCGGGGCTGCGGGGGAACAGTTCGGCATCGTGACGCCGCAGGAAGGCCTGCAGAAGGCCCAGGAGGCGGGGCTGGACCTCGTCGAGGTCGCGGCGGCAACAACACCGCCGGTATGCCGTATCATGGACCTCGGGAAATACCTGTACATGCTGGGCAAGAAGGAAAAGGAATCCCGAAAAAAGCAGAAGGTCATCAATATCAAGGAAGTCAAGATGACCACCAAGATCGACGATCACGATTACGAGACCAAGCTCCGCAACGCGCGCCGGTTCATCGAGCGCGGCGACAAAGTGAAGCTGGTAGTGTTCTTCCGGGGACGCGAGATCGTGTACGTGAACACGGGGCGGCGGCTTGTGGACCGTTTCGTTCAGGACCTCGCGGACATCGCGGTGGTGGAGCGGAATGACGGGTTGGAAGGGAAGGCCATCCAGCTTTACCTGACCAAGGGAGCGTCCGTAAAGAGGAAGGACGTCAAAGAGGCTTTATCAAGTAAACCGGCCGGCGTTGAACCGCCGCCGCAGAAGACAGAATGAGGAAGGGAATATGCCAAAGCTGAAAACGAAAAAAGCAATGAAGAAACGGTACCGGATCACCAAAACGGGGAAGGTGCTGGCTTCGAGGTCGAAGCGGCGCCACATGATGACCGACCGCACGCCGAAGAGCAAACGCCAATCCCGGCGGATGCTCGAGATCGAGCCGATGCATTGCAATGCGATCAAGCGCTGCATGCCGTATGACCGGTGACGGGTCTTACGCCGTATTCATCTAAATAAAGGAGTTATCGATGCCAAGGACCACACACGCAGTCGCAACACGCAAGAGAAAGAACAAGATCTTCAAGCGCGCCAAGGGATTTGTCGGCGGACGCGGCAGTCTTTTGCGGACGGCCAAAGAGACCATCGCCCGCGCGATGGCCTTCGCCACCCGGGACCGCAAGCAGCGCAAACGCCATTTTCGGACGCTTTGGAACGCCCGCATCAACGCGGCGTGCCGCGCCAACGGGACGACGTATTCCCGGCTCATCAATGATCTCAAAAAGTCCGGAGTCACGTTGAACCGGAAATCGCTGGCCGAGATCGCGGCGCGCGATGAAAAGACTTTTCAGGAGATCGTCAAGCTCGTTAAGAAAGCCTAAGCGCGTCGCACCTGTTCCGGCGGCGTGTCCGCCGGGATCGCGCGGACCGGACCCGGAAGGGGCGGGACGGGCGGACGGACTTCGGAGTGACCATCATGAACGATCAGATCAGCCGGCTTGAAAATGAAGCGCGGGAGGACCTTGCCCGGGCCGATTCAGCCGAGAAGATCGAATCCTTCCGCGTCGCGTACCTCGGGAAAAAAGGGAAACTGACGGAGCTTTTCAAACTGTTGGGGACCGTTCCTCCCGAGGAAAAAAAGGCCGTCGGCGCGGAGCTCAATCGCCTGAAACAGTGGCTCGAAGAGGCGGTGGAGAAGGGGAAGGGGAACGCCCCACGGACGGACGCTTCCCGGGAGATCTTCGACGAAACCCTGCCGGGCATCCGGCCGCCGCAGGGCAGTATCCATATCCTCCAGCAGACCATCCAGGAGATCAGCGCGATCTTCCACCGCATGGGTTTTGAGACGGTGGAAGGGCCCGAGATCGAGACCGAATTCCATAATTTTACGGCGCTGAATATCCCGCTCGACCATCCGTCGCGCGACGCCTTCGATACCTTTTATACGCCGCAGGGACAGTTGCTGCGGTCGCAGACCTCCACGGTCCAGATCCGCGTGATGAAAGACCGCAAACCGCCGCTCCGGATCATCGCTCCCGGGCGCGTCTACCGGCCGGACACCGTGGACGCCAGTCATTCGTTCATGTTCCACCAGATCGAGGGGTTGATGGTGGACTCCGGCGCGACGTTCAGCGATCTCAAGGGCGTCCTGCATCTTTTCCTGCGCGAACTTTTCGGTTCCCAGACCAAGATCCGTTTCCGTCCGCATTTTTTCCCGTTCACCGAGCCCAGCGTGGAGGTGGATATCCAGTGGGGGAAAGGCTGGCTGGAGATCCTGGGGGCCGGGAGCGTAGACCCGAACGTGTTCGACGAGGTCGGGTATGACAAGGCCGTCACCCGGGGTTTCGCGTTCGGCCTCGGCGTCGAGCGTATCGCCATGCTCCGGCACGGCATCAATGATATCCGCCATTTTTATGAGAACGACCTGCGTTTTCTGAGGCAATTCGCTTGATCATTTTCGCTCCCTTTACGGGAGGGAATCGAGAAGGGACCGTTCAATGAAGATCAGCACGAACTGGTTGAAAGATTTTGTGACGCTCGCGCCGCCGTTTGCGCGGATCGCGGAGCGGCTCACGCTCGCGGGTCTTGAGGTCAAGAAGTGCGAGACGCTGACGCAACCGTCGGACACGCTGTTCGAGATCGAGATCACGTCGAACCGTCCCGACTGGCTTTCCCATTGGGGCGTGGCGCGCGAGATCGCGGCGGTCGAGAATCTGTCGCTGAAGAATCCCGTGCTGGATCCCGAGACCGGCCGCGTGCCGCCTCCGGGCTGGAAGATCCACATCAAGGACGCCGCGGGATGTCCCTATTACACGGGGGTCCTGATCGAAGGGATCACGGAGTTCAAAACGCCGGATTTCATCGTGAACCGCCTCCTGGCCTGCGCGATCCGCAGCATTAATCTCGTGGTGGATATTACTAATTATGTGCTTCTCGAGGTCGGTCAGCCGCTTCACGCTTTTGACGCGGACCTGATCCAGGGCAAAGAGATCCAGGTCCGGAAACCCAAGCAGGGAGAGAAATTCACGGTCATTAACGGCGCCCAGATCGAACTGAGACCTGATGACCTCGTGATCGCGGACAGCGACCGTGCCGTGGCGCTGGCCGGGGTGATGGGCGGCAAAGATTCCGAGATCAACGAACGGACACGCAATGTTTTTCTGGAATCCGCTTTTTTTAATCCCGGACGCGTCCGCAAGACTTCCCGCGCGCACCAGCTTTCGTCGGAGTCTTCTTATCGTTTCGAACGCCGCGTGGACCCCGAGGCCGTTGATGTCGGCCGGAGCCGCGCCGTCGCGTTGATCCAAAAGTACGGGAAGCCGCGCCATATCAGCGCCGTCATCAAGGCGGGCGAAAAACCACAGCTTGAAGTGAAGTCTATTCATCTCCGGTTCGAAGAGGTGACGCAGGTCCTGGGGGTCGAGGTGAAACCGAGCCAGATCGCGCTGATCCTGACGCGGCTCGGACTTCATGTGAAACAACACACATCCGGCGGTTCCGCGGGCGAGACGGCCGAGCACTCCCGCTCACCTTCAACTCTTAATAAAGAGCGGGGCAGTTGGACCGTCGGCATTCCGTCTTTCCGGCCCGACCTCACGCGGCCCATCGACCTTGTCGAAGAGATCGCGCGGATCTACGGGTTCGAGAATATTCCTGAGACGCTTCCGGCGCGTCCGCCGCTTTCGGTGGGCGAAAATCCGCGGTTGTCGCTGGAGCGCAAGATACGGTATTTCCTGAGCGGCGCCGGGCTTTCCGAGGCCGTGACGTTCAGCCTTGTTTCCGATGAAGGGCTTGATCCCGAAAAGGACCTTCAGCACGCGGTCCGGATCGTGAATCCGCTGCAGCACGGCCTGCACTGGATGCGGCCGACGTTCGTGACCAGCCTCCTGAACGTGATCCGGAAAAACGTGAACGCGGGCGCGGATTCGGTCCAGATCTTCGAGATCGCGAACATTTACGGCGCGCCGGCCGGGGGCAAGCATCCGGTCGAGGAACGGACCTGCGCGATCGCTCTTTACGGGAAGAAAGCGGTGCAGTCCTGGCTGGACGCGGCGCGGGCGGTGACTTTTTATGACCTGAAGGGGTACGTCGAAGCCGTCCTCACGTCCGCGGGCTGTCAGGAGAGATGCGTCGCGAAGATCGAGAAGAGTTATTTCGCGGGGCAAGGCGCGGAAGAGATACGGGTCTGGCAAACGCCGGTCGCTTTTCTCGGGGAAGTCTCCGGGGAACTTCTCAAGAAATGGGACCTGAAGGAACCGGTCTTCTATGCCGAGATCTCGCTGGAAAAACTTATGGAGCACGCCCAAAAGATCCCGGCATTCAAGGAATGGCCGCGGTATCCGGCGATCGAACGCGACCTGTCGCTTGTGGTGAAGGAATCCGTGAAGAGCGGGGACCTGATGCGGGAGATCCAGGGAATGGGGGAGGGGTTGATCCGCGAAGTCTCGCTTTTCGACCTGTTCCGCGGCAAGCGCGTTCCGGAGGGCTGCAAGAACCTCGCGTTCCGTGTCGTGTATCAGTCACCCGAAAGGACGCTGGTCTCCGAGGATGTCCAGAAGGTGCATGAAAAGATCGCCCAGAGTCTGGTCCAAAAATATCAGGTCTCCTTTCAAGGCCGCTGATCGGCCCTGGACCGGCACCCGGTGTCGGCGGGGCGGCCGGCAGAACGAATAACAAAAGTCCCTTATGCAGAAAAATATTCCGGTTCCCTCAGACGAGCTCTTCAGCCAGTCCGAAGTGGAGGACATCTTTCATGTCCCCGCTGACGCTCCGCTGGCCGTCCGGATGCGGCCGTCCTCGCTTGACGAGATCCTGGGGCAGGACCACCTCCTCGGGAAAGGGAAACTGCTTCGGCGGACGCTTGAATCCGACCGGCTCAGTTCGCTGATCCTCTACGGGCCTCCGGGCATCGGAAAGACCACGCTCGCGCTGGTCGTCGCGAAGATGACCTCCGCGCGTTATGTTTCCATCAACGCGGTGCTGAGCAATGTCGCGGAGATGCGCAAGATCCAGGAAGAGGCGCGGAAGCTCCGCAAGCATTCGAAGCGCAAGACCGTGCTCTTCATCGATGAGATCCACCGTTTTAACAAGGCCCAGCAGGATATTTTGATGCCCGACGTCGAGACGGGCGTGATCATCCTGGTCGGCGCGACGACCCAAAACCCGTCGTTCGCGATCCGCGGGCCGCTGCTTTCCCGCTCTCTTGTCTGCGAATTGAAGCCGATGGAGGAGCCTCATCTGATCCAGCTCATGGAACGCGCTTTGGCGGACACGACGCGCGGGTTCGGGAACCTGAAGGTCGAGAGGGATTCCGCCGCGCTTGCCCATATCGCGAAACAGGCCTCGGGGGACGCGCGCCGGGCGCTCAACGCACTGGAAATCGGTGTTTTGACGACGCCGCCGGACGGGAAGGACGTCATTCATTTCACGACCGCGGTCGCGGAAGAGTCCTGCCAGAAAAAGATCGTTCATTACGATTGGGACGAGGATTTCCATTACGACACGATCAGCGCGTTCATTAAGAGCCTGCGCGGTTCGGATGTGGATGCCGCCATCTATTGGCTGGCCAAAATGCTCTATGCCGGCGAAGACCCGCGGTTCATCCTTCGCCGTTTATTGATCTTCGCGAGCGAGGACATCGGGAACGCAGACCCGCAAGCCTTGATCCTCGCCGCAAGCGGCTTCACGGCCGCAGAGTTCGTCGGGATGCCGGAGGCCAGGATCATCCTCGCGCAGATCGTGACGTACCTCGCGCTCGCGCCGAAGAGCAACGCCAGTTACATGGCGATCGAGCGCGCGACGGAGGACGTTAAAAATCAGAAGACCGAGCAGGTGCCGCAGCATCTCCGAAGCACAGCCTACTCGGGCGCCAAGGCGCTCGGGCACGGGGAGGGTTACATTTACCCGCATGACCACCCCGGGGAAAAGCTCGATCAGGTCTACCTGGATAAAAGCGCCCGCTACTATATCCCCGGCAAAAACGACAAAAAGCCTGCTGCAGACCCGAAATAACGCGTTCGGCTCTGTCTCTTCAATAGTTTTAAAATACCTTTTCGCATCTTGTTTGATACCTTAAAGAACAATGTGCTCCAATCCAATTGCTATACAAATTATATGCGATTCGTGCCAAAAAGGCACAATTCATGTTATTGATTGCTATGTAAAGACAGCCATAGTATGTAAATACAATTAATAGGTAAGCCATTAAATATAATAGTATTTAAAGCTTCTGGATATTGACAAAAGAGAGTCTATGAGTTATGTTTCTGTTAGAGTATGGCAGAAATCGTAACGCAGAAATCATTGAGAACATAGGAGATTAAAATATGACGCACGACCTACCGGCTGTTCGGAGCAGCAAAATAAACGGGAAAGGAGTTCCTCTTGTGGCTTTGATCTCGATGCGCGGTGAGATCCTCTCGGGATACATGTATCCCAAGCTTCACCGGTGTCTTCGTCGGGTCGAGCGGTTTAAAAAGAGGAAGACCACGCTATGAGTAAATTTCATTTTTCCACTAGAGATATCGGTGGGGTCGCGGTTTTTGATCTGATAGGCGATCCGACTTTCGAGACGGTGCAGGGGGTTGCCTGGAAGATCCAGAAGAGCATCCGGCGGCACCGCTTGCAGAGGATCATCCTTAATTTCCAGGAAGCGGGCACGATGGACGCGATAGGGGTGCGAAGGCTGCTGGCGGTCTGTATCCGGCCGAAACACAGCGTCATTTATGGCGCGTCTCCGGAGACGGTCCATTTCTTCGAGGAGAACTGTTTTACCACGAGGGTGGATGTTTGTGCCGACGAAAAGGCGGTGGCCGAGAGCTTTGGCCCTTTCCTCTTCGAAAAGGACCCGGAAAAGAGGTTCCCGGCGAAAGACGTGAAACATCACAAGGAGTCCATCGGGTACCAGCTTGAACGCCGCCGAAACCAGCGTATGCATGTGGCGCTTCCGTTGGAATTGATGATCGCAACTTCCGGCGGGGAGGTCGTCAAGACCACCGCCATTGCGACCAATATCAGCGAAGGAGGGCTTTTTGCGGACTACCTGGATCTCGCGGTAGCGCACCGGATCGATGCTCTGGACCCTATCAAGAACCTTCCTGTGGATATGCGCATATTTCCGAGCGCGAATTTTCCCGAGGAGTATCATGTGCGAGGGATCATCCGGCGCAAAGAGATCCGGAAAACTCAAGTCGGACTTGCCATCGAGTTCCGCGGGAAAGCCCCTAAATGAGCGAGGCGTAACCGCAACGGCCCGGTGCTATTTGCCGGTGATTTGTATTCGTAAAACCTGCCAGGATCCTACCGAAATTAAATCGCTTTAACCCCTTGAAAATGGCGAAAAATGTGTTACCTTTCCTTGAGTTTTATCAGCTTCTTAAAAAGTTCCAATTCCCGAACGTCGGAGAGGTAGCGCACTATGAAAAAATGGCTTAGAGGGGTCGCCGCAGGGACGTTAGTCTGCTTTCTCGCGACCCAGACCGCCACAGCGGCCCCAGGAGTGGGTGCTGGCTTCGGGGGCAAGGAACGGCCTTCGTTCTTGAATCTCGAGATCCCGGCGGACCTCGCGACGGTTGACGAACTCTATGAGGCACCGGGCAAAGCGGACTCGAGATTCATACTCCATATCCAGGACGCCCACGCGAATTACGAAGCCCAGATCCGGATCAAACAACTGCTGGCCTATCTGAACAAACGGTACGCGATCAAAACGGTGTTCGTCGAAGGGGCCGCCGTGAAACTCGACGCCGACTACATTCGCTTGTTCCCGGACCCGAAGAGCAACCTGAAGCTGGCGGACGCTCTCGCCAGGAAAGGAGAGCTAAGCGGCAGTGAGCTGTACCTGCTCGAAGCGGGGAAGGATTTCGAAGCCCTCGGCATCGAAGACGCGCCTCTCTACAAGGAAAATTACGCGGCCCTGAAGAAGATCTTTGGAGCCTCGGATGACGTGGACCGTTTCTTCTCGGGCTTCGACCGTAAGCTGGAACAGGCCTCGTCCAGGATCTTCACTCCCGGAATGCGGGAGCTGATCGCTGATTGGCGGAATTTCGAAAAAGGGCGTCGTGAATTCCTTCCGTTCGTGAACGGTCTCGTCAAGAAAGCCAAAACGGTCCTTCATGAAGATCTCGGAAGCCTTTTTGCTCAGGTCGGCTGGCCGCAGATCACGCGCCTGCTCGCGATCCAGAACATGGAAAAGGATCTCAACAAAACGCGGGCGTTGGCCGAACGCGATGCACTCGTCAAATTCCTTCGTGGGCGAAGGGCTTCAAACGTCCTCGTCGATTCCGTTGCCCGCTTCAAGGAAGGCAATATCGGCGTGGGCGGGACGATGTCCGGAAAAGAGCCGAAAGAGATCCTTCCGCGGCACATTCTTGAGCGCCTGGCCGCCGAAGCGGGTTCCAAGGGGTTCCGGTTCAGCGATTATCCGAATTTCAGTCTGTATGCCGGTTATGTGGTCCTGAAAGGCGAACTGGACGCCAAGGCGCTTTTTGAAGAGATCGAAACTCTTTTTACGAAATTGCTCGACACGATGGTCCGGGAAGCTTCCCAGAGGAAACTTCTCGCGCTTTACCGTGACTGTGAACTTCTCCGAAAATTACTTTCTTTGGAGTTGGATCGTGTCGGCTGGCGCGAGGTTCTGGAGCGGCGGGATGTTTTCGAGATCGACCGCATGGTCGCACGTCTTGAGGAAATGGTCGCATCCGTAGGCGGAAAAACCGGGTCCGCGGAGCGGCCGGTGATGCCGCCGGAGTTTTCGAAGCGGATGACGGAGCTTGTGATGACAGGTTTTAGATTTTATGATTACGCGTGCCGGCGCGAAGAGGTGTTCTACAAGCGGATCGACAAATCGATGACGGAACGCAGGATCCGCAAGGCCGTAGTGATCACCGGCGGTTTCCACACGGACGGTCTCAGCGATCTCTTCCGCGAGAACGGGACCAGCTACGGCGTCGTGACGCCCCGCCTGAAGGAAGAAGACGAAGGAAAGCTTTATAAAACCTCCATGCTCCAGAACCGCCGTTATCCGTTCAACGTGTCCTATCTTGCCGCGGCCAGCAAGCTTGTCAGTCCCGCGATCCTGAAAAAGCTGGGAGTCAGCCCGGAAAAGGTATTGACGGATTATCTGGCGGTCGTCGGTGACATTAAAAATAAATCGACCGATAACGCGGTCCTGATCCTGAATGGTTATTTAGCAAAGCTCAGTAAGAAGAACACGGATCCCGATGCGATCGTGGAGATCAGGTCTCTCGGCAAGGGGGAGTACCGTCTTGTGCGTCGTTCTGATCCGGATGCAAGGAAGGAAGATTTTCTCGATGAAAAGGTCCGGGAAATGGCCGAAAAACTCTCCGCGTTCATTTCTCTACCTGCCGCGACGTCGACTTTGATAGCGGCAGCGGCGCGTTCGGAAATGAGAGAGACCCCGGAGGTTAGGTGGCCTTTGCGGAATAAGATCAAGAATATTCTTGTCGTGGATGATGACCTGACGTCAAGAGGCTTCGCTGGCGCTCTCTTATTGAAGGGCGGTTTTAACGTGATGGAGGCAGCATCGGGCGAGGAAGCTATGGAGATCTTAAAGAAGGGGGAATTTAAACCCGACGCTATCCTTACGGATGTGCAGATGTCCGACGAAATGTCGGGGTATCAAATGGCTATGGAGGCCGAAAAAGTACCCGGATTTGAAAGTGTGCCGATCGTTTTCATAAGCTCTTCAGATCAAAAGAAACATGGCGAGAAATTTAATGAGTTGGCAAAGGAACATCCCGTGCATCGCGTGCGCAAGCCGGGCGATAGTGGAGCCTTGAAATCTCTTTTTACGAATCCTCTGGAGAAATTCGAGAGCTGGCCAAAACCGAAAATTCTGATGGTCGATGATAATTTGATCCCACTACTTCTCATGAAAGATGATTTTGTGAATGCCGGTTTTGACGTGCAGATGGCGTATTCGGGTGAGATGGCTTTGAGGATGCTGGAAAAATTTTCGCCCGACGCCGTCCTCACGGATGTGAATATGCCAGGAATGACGGGGTACGAATGGGTCGCGAAAGCTGGAGAAAGTGGGAAGCTCCCTGTGAGTGCGCTGGTCGCTTTCATGAGCGATCTCATTGTGGACCAGGCGGCATTTGATGAAGGTGTTAGAAAAATTAAAGGCAGTGGTTATCCCGTCTATTTCACGGGCAAGCCTCTCAGTAAGAGCAATGAAGGTTTGATAGGTGTTTTCATGAACCCGGAAGAGCATTTCAAGCCGTGGCCCGGGCCAGCCCGCTCCGAGGTCCTGGAGGATAAGGGAAGTAAACAACCCTTAGAAGGATCAAAAGAAACGATTCTGATCGTGGATGATGACCCGAGTCAATTGATGTTGGCGCGGATTGCTTTAGAAGGCAGCGGCTTTAATATTGAGGTGGCGAATTCGGGCGAGGAAGCTTTGGAAATGGTGAGGGGGTCAAAAAATCTATTCGGGATCCTCTCGGACATGCAGATGCCCGGAATGACGGGTTGCGAGTGGATCAAACAAGCATTCGATCAAGGAAAGATACCTGCCGGGACGCAGATCGTTATCGCGAGCGCCGATGACGGGACTTCACGAGCTGTTGACCAATTAAAAATAACAATGGGTGGAAAATACGACATTTCCTTCATTTCGAAGACAATCGGTTTTGTACGTAACGTACGGTCTTATTTTGAACGGTCTGCGCGTTCCGAGGTTCGCGGAGTGAAGATCACCATCCCTAGAGGGCACATCAAGTCTGCGGCGCTCACGGTGCTCCGTTGGGGTTTTGCGGCGTGGATCGGTTTCATAGGGATTTCGGCCTATCGTCTTACCCGGGATTCCGAGGAAGCTGTCGCCAGGATGTCAAAAGCCGCGATGTCCACGACATCGCCGGTCCCGGTCGGTCAGTTGGTCCGGCCAGATGGGGCCGTTCCACAAAAAGCGACGGATCCGCTGGTGCAATACGACATCAGTGGAAATGGTCTTCCTGTGTTTCGGCAGCTGCTCAAAGTCAAGCCCGTGGACCGTCCCCTCCCGCAAAGATGGGGCGCAGTAAGGCAATTCTTTAATGATGATCCGGCCGCAGTAATGCGCGTTGAGATCGTTGACCGGTTCGTGGAGGCGAATTGGGCGCAAATCTCGAGGGACCTGGACCCTTATATCCGCTATACCCAAGAAGGCAAGGAAAGACCCAGAGTCATGCAGCAAATGCTCTGGATCATCCTGCAAGTCGCACCGGACAGATTCCGGGATCTTCGGGAGGGACGAATAGAGATCCTGGTCACTACCCGCCATGAGCCGGGGGAAGGAGCGTGGACTGAGGGCAACAGGTATCACAAATTCGGAGGGGTGCCCCGCATATTTATAACGGACGATTTTTTCGCGGCACACTCTCCGGCTCTGCTGGCTATTGCCGTGGGGGGGCATGAAGCTTTGCACGTTCGTCTGATGCCCCGCACGTTCATGGAGGTTTATGAGTGGCTGCACTCGCTCTATTTTACCAATTTATACCAGGACGCTCCCGCGGAGGAGCGGTGGATCATGGCCGGACCTGAACGGGTTTTTGTGCGGGATCTCCTTGGGATCATCCCTGAAAGCGGAGACGCTTTTGTCTCCGGGCGGGCGCTCAAAGACGGGTACTGGACGGCAAGGCTGAAAAACATCGGGCTCGGCAGCCTGTGGATCCCCGAGTTCGTGCTGCTTTTGCTGATGTCCTCTTCAAAAAAAACCTTGGAAAAACCGGAAAACCGCACCCCGCGAAATAGTAAATCCCGCTCCGAGATGCGGAGCGACGAGACAGCAAAAGTGGCTTCGTTCGTGGAGTGGGTTAACAGCGCCGAGCTGTCACCTCATAAGGTGGTCGCGGCTCTTTTTGAAATCGCCAGAAAAATTGAGCTTACTAAGGACAGCCTATGGCTGTCGCCTGTTCCGAGCGGCATGGAGAAAGAGGTTTGGGACCGGCTAAAGGGGCTCTATACGGATAGTTACGTCATAAAGAGTTTTGCGAGGATGATAAAGGCTTATTATATGAGCGCCGGAGTCAGGAATTTTTTGATCTGGTTTAATAGCGGCCGTGATCGCGGTCCGATGGGCCCTGAAACAATGTTGTCCTACTTGAAGGACCAATATGAATTTTTGAATTGGAAAGAGGAAGACGGCGGCAGTGATATTCATAGCGAAAATTTCGATGGGGTATTCGACCGGTTGGAAGACCTGGACAAGTATGAATTGAGGGCCCTCGGATTTGAAATGATGAGGCGGATCTACAGAACGGAGCTTGTGGATCCCGCGATTTCAACGAAAGGGGTACAAAGTTCGGCCGTTGCGGATGGCAGGGGGGCGAGCGCGAATCTGAACCAGGTAAAGGGCCGCTCCGAGATGCGGGGAAATGCTCCGGAGATACAAGACTCGGACCTGATCGAATTCCTGGAATGGGTCAGATCCAATAAGTACCAGCCCGTCAATGTTCGTTTTGCCTTGGCCGCCATCATTGAAAATGTCAACAGTATCCATATCAACGGTCAAGAGTTGTTGGTATTGGCGCCGCAGTATACGGCCGGGAGCAAGATGGTGGCAAGGGTCTGGAGCAAACTTCAAAAATTGTCTATGGACCGGGCCACACTGAATGGTTTTCTTGGCGCGGTGGAGGCTTACTATAGGGGCAGTAGGGTTGAAGCGGTTCTGAAAAAAATCGGCGAAAATAAACTGCAGGATAAGATGTTCCTCGGTGGGTTGCTTGGTATTTTGGAGACCGAGCGTGCCTATCGCACCAATATGGCGGACAAGGGCGTTTTTTTTGGTGAAAATCTTTTCAAGAGTTTTGGATGGTCGAACAAGAGCTTGGGGTTCAGTGAAAGTGTTAATGGGAAAGGTGAAGATTTCGCTAATGAATTCGGCTGGCTGGATCGTTTAAGCGAGTATGATCTGCAAGCCCTCATTCTTTGGGTGAAAATGCGGCTTCTCCAACCGAGCCCGGAGGTCCCCGCGCCTGCTAAACAAGAACAGGGTGCGGTTCCGCCGCCGGAGCAAGTGAATTTCAGAATGAATCAGTTCGTGAGATGGGCTTTTCGGACTTATCCGCCTCCCGAGGGGGTCCGGTATGTCGCAAATGCGCTTAAAGTGATCTTGGATGATATTCAGTCCGCCAAGGTGCCGGAACAAGGGCCCGATAAGGGTGTGAAAAAAATTTATGAGCAACTAGCCGCCTTCCGTGTGATCAGTGAGGCCAACCTTGCGTTTAGCGAGACGAACGTGCGTCAACTACTCCATTCTGTTTTTGACGCCTCATCCGAGACGGAAGAGAACATTCCGGACCAGAACGACGAAAAAAAACGGAGTGAGCTTAGGGAAAAAGGCGAGACTGCGGACTCAGCTAGTTTCAAGAGCGAGCCGGTAAGTGCGGATCAGTACCGAGGAAAAGGCCGCTCCGAGGCCAGGAAAGCACCGGACGTGGCAGGACGTCCCGATCTCGCGAAGGATGTGGAGACGGTGCTGATCGCTCGCAAAGACGGGAGGACTTTGAAAGAATTAAAAAATCTGCCGGCGAGATTCGGTTACGGATCCCTGGCAGACGTTTATTCGCGGATCATTGTTCCGGCAGGAGGGGAATTCAACGCGGTTGAAATCGCGAATATGCTGAGGACGCTTCTTGCGCTCAAAGCGGATCAATTCAATTGGGATAAATTCCGCACTCTTGCACGATTGATCCTCAGGAATCCTGTGCTGGCAGTGTCGGCCGATCCCGGTGCGACGATCATCGCATTGAAAGAGGTGCCGACCGACCGTGAGTTGGAAGACATGGTCCTTCAGCTTGGCATGAACACGTGGCAAGTGATCCGCTACGTCGTGTCTGCAAACGTCAACGATGCTGAGCGAGCCCAACTGGAGACGGACATCCGGACGATTCGTGAAGAGCTTGATTTCGACGGCCGGCGGATCGATGACCGTATCGGGATGGTATTTTGTGACGGAAGGAATTTGGGGGACGTGGCCCGGGTCGAGGCCGGTAAGCTGATGAACAGGGACACCGACTTCAAGAATGGCGCCTATTTGACTTACTTGGTACCTAATGGGATGGGGTCTAAATTTAATGCGCAGAGCGGCACGGTCATGGAAGCGCGGAATGTTTCCCGCGAGAATGCCTCGGTCCGTAATTTATTGGCCATGAAGGCGGCGCAGATCAGCAAGCCGGTTGGTGATTCTTCGTCTATCGCGTCTCTCTTGAACAAGCAGATCGGGGACGTTATCCGTATCGAAAAGGGTTATTTTTGGATCGACGGAAATAAACTCGGAGTTTTGGCGAAGCTCTACGCCCAGTTGATCACTGCCAGAGAAACCGCGGAGTCGGCTTAAAGTTCTGAGCTTCCGTTCCAGAAAAGACAGCGAAATTTCCCCCTGTATATTCCTTGTACTCATCCTCCCGTCCGTCCAGAGAGCAGGGGCTGACCCACAATCATTATTAATCATCAATAAAAATATATAGCACGCTCACATTATGCCGGTTCTGATAGCGACAGAGAAGATCAGTCATCAAAATCGATGATCGGGAAGAAAAAAATATCGGGCGGCATTGACAGGGGACGGAGCGGGAGTATAATACACCCATTCGAGACTTACGGGTCTCGACTCACCTGCAGAGGTTCGTGGCCACCAGATCCCCACTCGGTCACGAACCTCTTTTTTTTGTAGGGACGCGGAATTTGACTAGGCAGTGAGCGGTGGCCCAGTGTAGATTATGGCGTTCCCTGACGCGGGGAACGTTCAGGAATGATATTTCGTAAGGAACTTATGGAATTCGATAAAGATATCCGTTTTTCCGAAAAGAAAGTCGACGATAGCTGGAAAGAACAGGCCGAGGCCGTTAAGGCCAAGGCGCCGGCGGCGGGAACATCGCCGAAACAGCCCGAAACCTCCAAAAATTTCCTGAGTCTTGTCCAGTCCCTCGGGTTCCAGGCGTTGATGCACCTGGGGGAGATCCCGGATCCCGCGACCCAGCACCGCGAACTTAACCCCGAAGCTGCCAAGGAAGCGATCGATCTTCTGGTCGTTTTGCGCGATAAGACGCAGGGCAATCTCAGCAAAGAGGAAAAAGAGATGCTCGAGACCCTCGTCGCCCAGCTTCAGATCAAATTCTCCCAGAGCGTATGAGCGGCGCCAAAGGAAAGATCCTCCGGTTCGTCATCAGTCTTGTCGCGATCGGCCTCATCGCCTATTTCATGCGGGGCAAGCTCCACGAATCCTTGGCCATTCTCCGGCATGAGGTCCAGTGGCTGTGGTTCGCCGCCGCGGTGGCCGGCTACTTTGTCTCCCTGGCCATTATCGCCGTCCGTCTTCAGTGGGTATTCCGCGTCCAGGACATTCATATGAAGTTCCGGGATTGCTACTATCTCGGTTTTGTGGGGCTTTTCTACAATCTATTCCTGCCCTCGGCCGTCGGGGGGGACGTGGCAAAGGCCTATTACGCCTACAAGCACTCGGGGAAGAAGATCGAGTCGGCGACCTCGATCCTGCTGGACCGGCTTTTGGGTTTTTTCGCGACCATCATCATTGCCGCCCTCGGGCTTGTTTACTTCAGTAAAGAGGCCGACAGCGCTTATATCGACTGGGCCGTTTACGGGGCCTGCGCGGGATTGGCCTTTGCGGTCGCGTTTTTTGTCAGCAAGCGTTTCGCGAGGCTTTTCAAAGGTCTCGCGCGTTTCATTCCCAGCGAGCGGTGGAGACTTCGGATGGCGGAGGTCTACCACGCGATCTACGGTTACAGGCATCACCATCAGCTGGTTTTCATGGCGATCCTCCTTTCTTTCGCCGCCCAGGCGCTTTTTATCACGACCAACTATTGGGTCGCCGTAAGTCTGGGTGCCGACATCGTTTATTGGAAATTTTTTATCTTGATACCCGTGATTTCCATCGTTAGTATGGCTCCTTCCATCGGCGGCCTGGGCGTTCGCGAGGCGAGCGTGTTGTATCTTTTCAGCCGCTATTTGCCCCCGGAGCGGGCCCTGGCGTATACGCTCTTGATGGATGTTCTGATCTATTGCTTCAGCATCGGCGCCGGCATCCTGTACGCGTTCTGCGGCGGGTTGAAGCAGAAGGTCGGCGACGAAATGGAGATCATGCAGTCCTTAAAGGAATGATCGGGTACCGTTTCCCTCGACGTCTGGGGGATGCGGTGTCGGCATCCAAAGGTCATAATGAAAAAATTCCTGGTGATCCATGGCCCCAATCTTCAGTTGCTCGGAGAGCGGGAAGTTTCGGTGTACGGACGCGTGACGCTCAAGCAGATCAACGAGGGGCTCGAGCGGGAGGCGAAATTGCTCGGCGTGTCGCTTACGATCGAGCAAAGCAATCACGAGGGTGTGATCGTCGACCGGATCGGGAACGCGCGGGGACACTTTGACGGGATCCTGCTCAACCCGGCCGCTTACACCCACACCAGTGTCGCGATCCGCGACGCTCTGGCCGCCGCGAACCTACCGGCCGTCGAGGTTCATCTCAGTCATATCTATAAACGAGAGGATTTTCGCCAGCATTCCATGACCGCCCCGGCCTGCGTGGCCCAGGTCACGGGTTTCGGGAAGGACAGTTATTTTCTGGGCCTGATGGGGCTTGTGGCCTATTGTTCTCAAAAACAACCCAAGAAAAAGAGAGCCGCGACGAGGAAACGCAAATGAACATTAAAGAGATCAGGGAACTTCTGGAGCTCATGGCAGAACACAACGTCTCGGAGATCGAGATCGAGAAAGACAACGCGAAGATCAAGCTTCGCAAGATGCCCAACGGAAAATTCGTCATGGACCAGTCTCCCGCGATGGCGCCGATGCAGATGATGGTCCCGCAAGCCCAGGCGTCGGCGGCTCCCGCCGCGCCGGCCGCTGCCGTCGTTGAGGAAGGGGTCACGATCGTGCGGTCTCCGATGGTCGGGACTTTTTACGCGGCCCCGGCTCCGGACCAGCCGCCTTACGTGAGCGTCGGCCAGGTGGTCAAAGAAGGCGACGTTCTTTGTATCATCGAAGCCATGAAGCTCATGAACGAGATCAAGGCGGAAATGGGAGGGACGATTGCGGAGGTCCTGGTGCAGAACGGCCAGACCGTCGAATACGACCAGCCCATCGTGAGGATCAAGAAGGTCTAGGAAAGTGGATCAGTAACGGGAAAGTTCCCGCAAGAGTTTTTAACCGCAACCTTTTCATTCGGAAGACAATATGTTCTCAAAGATCCTTATTGCAAATCGTGGTGAGATCGCGGTGCGCGTCATCCGGGCGTGCCGTGAATTAGGGATTCAGACCGTCGCCGTTTTTTCCAAGGCGGACCGGGAATCGCTGCATGTGAGGCTGGCCGACGAGGCCATTTGTATCGGCGAGGCACCGAGCTCGGAAAGCTACCTGAATATTCCGGCCCTGATCTCCGCGGCCGAGATCGCGGACGTCGAAGCGATCCACCCGGGATACGGGTTCCTCGCGGAGAACGCCCACTTTGCCGAGATCTGCGAATCCTGCCAGATCAAGTTCATCGGTCCGAAGCCGGAAAGTATCCGGCTTGCGGGCGACAAGTCCGTCGCGCGGCTCGAAATGAAAAAGGCCGGCGTGCCCATCATCCCCGGCAGTAAAGGCACGGTGAAGAACCAGGAAGAGGCCGTGCACTTGGCCAAAAAGCTCGGCTATCCCGTGATCGTGAAGGCCTCCGCGGGTGGCGGCGGAAAAGGCATCAAGATCGCGCATAATGACGGCAAATTGATCAGCGCGTTTCTGACGGCGCAGACCGAGGCGGAAGCCGCGTTCGGGAACCGCGAAGTCTATCTGGAAAAGTACGTCGAGGAGCCGCGGCACATCGAGATCCAGATCATGGCGGACAGCTTCGGGAACGTGGTGCATCTCGGCGAGCGCGACTGTTCGGTCCAGCGGCGTCATCAGAAGCTCATTGAAGAATCGCCCGCGCCGGGGGTCTCGGCGAAGCTCCGGCGTAAGATCGGGGATGTCGCGGTCCGGGCCGCGAAGGCATTCAAGTACGAGAACGCCGGAACGATCGAATTCCTGCTGGACAAGCAGGAGAATTTTTATTTCATGGAAATGAACACGCGGCTTCAGGTCGAACATCCGGTCACGGAAATGGTGACGGGACTGGACCTCGTCAAGGAACAGCTCCGGGTTGCGGCGGGCGAAAAGCTCAGTTTTACCCAGGAGCAGGTCACGTTCAGCGGGCACGCGATCGAGTGCCGCATCAACGCGGAAGATCCCGATAATAATTTCATGCCGTGCCCGGGGAGGATCGAGACCTGGCAGATGCCGGGCGGTCCGCGCGTGCGCATCGACAGCCACGGTTACGCGGGATACATGATCCCGCCGTACTACGATTCCATGCTCGCCAAGTTGATCGCTTACGGGAACAACCGTCAGGAGGCCATCGGCGTGATGCTCCGGGCGCTCCGTGAAATGGAGATCCGGCCGATCAAGAGCACGATCTCGCTTCATCTGAAGATCCTGAGCCATCCGGGGTTCCGGCAGGGGGCCGTGAACACCAAGTTCATTGAAAACGTCATTTTCAGTCCCGATAAAAGTGAAGTCTCCGAGAGCGAAAAGGGAAAGAAATGAAGATCGGCAACGCGGTCGCTCAGCTCTTCGCTATTTTTTCTTTTTTGACATTGGGCAGTCTGTTGATCATCGTTTCCGTGCACCTTCTGGCGTTCGAGGACGCGATCCTGAAAGTGCAGGAGATCTACCAGGACCCCTGGCGCTCGGCGCAGGTCGGGATCGTCGGGCTGGTGTTCATCATCCTGGGCCTGGCGTTCTCCAAGATCCTCGTGAAGTCGGGCCGCCCGAATGAGGCGGTGATCTTCCAGAGCGAGGCCGGTCCCATGGTGGTCTCGGCCCGGACGATCGAGAACGCCGCGCTGAAATCGATCAAGCATTTGACGCTCGTAAAAAAAGCGAACGCGAAGGTTGACATTACCGGAAGGGATGTCGAGATCAAGATGCGGTTGATCCTCTGGGCCGGAGGTCACGTGCCGGCGCTCCTGTCCGAGCTGCAGCAGGAGGTCCAGGTCCGCGTGAAGCGGTTGCTTGGGACGGAGAACCAGCTGAAAGTGACGTGTGATGTCCGCGGGATCGACGAGGTCGGGACGCCTTCGCTGGACGGGGTAGCAACGCAAAAATAATCTAAACATAACGGTGTTCGTGACGAACGACGGCACCGGTAAATCCAGAAACAGGAGAGAAAGATGAAACGCATCGGTGTTCTTACGGGAGGCGGTGATTGTCCGGGGTTGAACGCGGTGATCCGCGCGGTCGTGCGTGCGGCCAAACTTGATAATGCGTCCGTGATCGGGTTCAGGCGCGGCTGGCGTGGGATCATCCAGAACGAATTCATGGAGCTTGATCTCAACACGGTCGCCGACATCCTGCCGCGCGGAGGCACGATCCTCGGGACTTCCCGCACCAATCCGTACAAGAAAGAAGGGGACGCCCAAAAAGTCCGTGACACGATCAAAAAGAACCACCTGGACGGTGTCGTCGCGATCGGCGGTGAAGACACGCTCGGCGCGGCCCACAAGTTATCCGTCGACGGTTTACCGATCGTCGGCGTTCCGAAAACGATCGACAACGACCTCAACGCGACCGATTACACCTTCGGGTACGATACGGCGCTCAATATCGCGACCGAATGCCTTGACCGCATCCGGACGACCGCGGAATCGCATGATCGCGTGATGGTGGTCGAGATCATGGGCCGTCACGCGGGTTGGATCGCCCTGGAGGCCGGCATCGCTGGGGGCGCGGACGTGGTCCTCATTCCCGAAGTTCCGATGACGGTGGACGAGATCTGCGGTTATATCGTGAAGCAACGCGAGCGCGGCAAGAATTTCAGCATCGTCGCCGTGTCCGAAGGATTTACGATCAAGGGCGAAGATCTTACGACCGTCGAGAAAGAACTCGATGCCTTCGGTCATGTCCGTCTCGGCGGCGTGGCGGACCGGCTCGCGGACCTTATCGAGGCGAAGACGGGGTATGAGACGCGTGCGACCGTGCTCGGTCATATTCAGCGCGGCGGCGCGCCCACGGGTTTTGACCGTGTGCTCGGGACCCGGTTCGGTGTGAAGGCCGTTCAGCTTATCAAGGAAGGGAAATTCGGTCACATGGTCAGCCTTCGCGGCCGTGAGATCGTGGCGGTTCCCCTGCGGGATGCCGTCGGAGAACTTAAAACCGTGCCGGTGGCGCTGTACGATCTTGCCAAGATCTTCTTCGGGTGAACCCATGAAAAATCATTTTGAAACGATCGCTCAGGCGCATCAGGACACCTTTCAGAAAACGTTCACCGCGGCGCAATTTGAGGTGCTAAGCAAGATCTCCCACGAGATCATCGGGGCGTTGCGGGCGGGTAACAAGATCCTTCTGTGCGGGAACGGCGGTTCGGCATCGGACGCCCAGCACATCGCTGCCGAATTCGTGGGCCGGTTCGTGATGGAGCGTATCAGTCTTCCGGCGATCGCGTTGACGGCGGACACGGCTTCCCTGACCGCCATCGGCAATGATTTCGGATTTGACCGTATTTTTTCCAGGCAGGTCGAGGGGCTCGGCAAGCGGGGAGACATTCTCATTGTCCTCTCCACAAGCGGGCGTTCGCCGAACATCCTGGAAGCGATCAGCCAGGCCAAGCAGCAGGGGATCCGCGTGATCGGCTTCACGGGGAAAGACGGCGGCATCATGAAAGACGCCGCGGATATCTGTTTCATCGCGAAGTCCAACAAGACCACGCACATCCAGGAGATGCACATCACGGCCTTGCACGCGGTTTGCGAAGTCGTGGAAACGCTCCTCTTCGGTTGATCGCGGGACCCTGAAAAGGCCGGAACCATGTCCTCGAAGATCCTGACTCAAAAAAAGTTGTCCCAAGCGGTCCGTCGCCTCAAGGCGCGGGGTAAGCGGATCGTTTTCACCAACGGGACTTTCGATATCCTCCATCTCGGCCACGTGAGTTACCTTCAAAAAGCAAGATCCTTCGGGGATGTCCTTCTGGTCGGCATGAATACCGACCGGTCCGTCAGGGCCTATAAGGGGCCCAGCCGCCCCATCAATCCCGAGCAAGACCGCATCAAGGTGCTGACGGCGCTTGAGTGTGTCGACTACGCGGTGCTTTTCGGGGACACAACGCCTCTGAAATTGATCCTGAAGGTGAGGCCCGACGTTATTGTCAAGGGCGCGGATTGGGCGATGAAAGATATCGTGGGGGCGAAGGAAGTTCTTTCCTGGGGCGGCCGCGTCAAGCGGATACCGTTCGTTCGCGGGAGGTCCTCGACCCGGGTCATCAAGCTTTTGAAGCTGGCCTGAAGTTCCATGGACTGGAAAGAAAGGGCTCGCAGGGATTTCCGGCTTTACGCGGTGACCGATCTTGCGACCGGGGACGAAACGTTCCTGAAGAAGATCGAGCAGGCGTACCGGGGCGGGGCGGATGTCGTTCAGCTGCGCGCCAAATGTCTTCCGGACGCCGCGCTGATCCGGCTCGGGACAAAGGTCCGGAAGATCGCGACGAGTCTGCGGAAATTGTTCGTAGTGAACGACCGGGTCGATGTCGCCTTGGTGACC
Source organism: Candidatus Omnitrophota bacterium (assembly GCA_903820505.1). Taxonomy (GTDB): domain Bacteria; phylum Omnitrophota; class Omnitrophia; order Omnitrophales; family Aquincolibacteriaceae; genus Pegaeibacterium; species Pegaeibacterium caenilacustre. The sequence goes on along the minus strand of CAIJHQ010000045.1, from coordinate 141,389 downwards.
TCGGCGGACGGTGTCCATCTCGGGCAGGAAGATATGCCGGTCGCGAGGGCGCGGGCGCTTGCCAAAAGGACGGGACACCGGCTGTGGATCGGAAAGTCGGTCCACGATATCGCGCAAGCCGTGAAAGCGGTCAAGGAAGGTGCCGATCTTCTGGGTGTCGGCCCGGTGTTCGCGACGCCGGTAAAACCGCAGGTGCGGGCGCTAGGTCTTGATTTCATAAAGGAAGCGAAAGAAAGGATCCGCATCCCGTGGGTCGCGATCGGCGGGATCGGCCCCGAGAATTTGCCGCGGTTGCTCGCGGCCGGCGCGACAAGGGTCGCCGTGGTGCGCGCGATCTTTGCCGCGAAAGACCCTGAAAAAGCCGCTTATCAATTGAAAAAACTACTTGAAGGATAACACCATGTCAAAGCCGCCCTCTCTGATCGTTATTGGAACTGTCGCGATCGACGAACTCTCCACGCCTTTCGGGTCCAAACAAACCGTGTTCGGCGGTTCCGCGTCCTTTTTTTCGTATGCCGCCAGTTTTTTTACCCGCGTCGGCGTGGTGGCGGTGGTCGGCAAGGATTTTCCGGAGGAGTACCGCAAAGTCCTCGAGGAAAAAGGGATCGATCTGAGCCATCTGGAAGTTTTGCCGGGCAAGACGTTCCACTGGAAAGGGAAGTACGAGGCCGACATGAACGCGGCCATCACGCTCCAGACGGACCTGAACGTCCTGCTGGATTTCAAACCCAAGATCCTCTATGAAAAGGTCCCGGAATATGTGTTCCTGGCGAACGTCGATCCGGACCTTCAGCTCAGCGTGCTGGACCAGGTCCACGGTTCCTCGCTCAAATTCGTGGCCTGCGACACCATGAACTTCTGGATCCAGAACAAGCGCGACGCGGTGCAAAAGGTCCTCAGCCGCGTCCACGCGGTTTTCATGAACGACGGAGAGGCGCGGCAGTTGACCGAAGAAGTGAATTTGATCAAGGCGGCCCAGCATATCCATAACATGGGGCCGGAATATGTGATCATCAAGAAAGGCGAGCACGGCGCGCTCCTGTACAGTCATGAAGGCGTTTTTATTTATCCGGCTTATCCTCTCGACTCGGTCTATGATCCGACGGGGGCCGGGGACAGTTTCGCGGGCGGCGTGATGGGGTATTTGACGGCGGCGCGCAACGTGAACCTCAAGACGATGAAGACGGCGATCGCATACGGTACGATCGTGGCGTCATTCACGGTCGAGAAATTCGGCCTCGAGAGACTGCGCGAAGTGAAGCGTGAGCATTTCGACAAACGGCTGGAAGTTTTGAAAAAAATCTGTAAAATCTAAATTCACCGGGCGGGATTAGCATAGTGGTAATGTCCCAGCTTCCCAAGCTGGTCAGACGGGTTCGATTCCCGTATCCCGCTCCATTTTTTTTCAATACACGGGTCCGGCAACGGTCGCAAAAACCGGCGTTCTTGAATTTTTACAGAAACCTTTCACGGAATTAGCATGGATCGGTCCTATTCACCGCTTTTTTCCAGGGAACTAATATGACGAAGACGGATCCGGCTCTAAAACTCGAGATCAGGAAAGACCCCAAGGGCGAAAAGTTACTTCTTCTGCTTTCAGGGATTTTCAGCGCAAAGACCTCCGGCGATGTCTGGCAGGAGTCCATGACGCTGCTTCAGACCGCCAAGCCACGAGAATTGGTCCTGGATGTTTCAGGCCTGACTTATTGCGATATGGCAGGCATCGGGCTGATTCGGGACCTCAAAGCGTCCCAGGAATCCGCGAGGGCCGCCTTTCAAGTACTTGGACTCCGTCCCGATCTGCAGACCCTGTTCGACTTTGTAAACCGCCGCAGCGCGCAGGAGGTGTCCTCCAAGCCGCCGGCGAGGGTCGGGTTCTTCGAGAGTTTTGGAAAATCCGTTGTCCAGCTCCGTGACGATTTTTTCGGGCAGATCACCTTTGTCGGTGAGGTGGTCAGCCAAATGTTCAACGCCATCCTGCATCCGGGGACCGTCCGGTGGAAAGACGTCTGGGTATTTATCGAGAAGGGCGGCGCGAACGCGATGCCGCTCATCATGATGGCCGGGTTCCTGATCGGGGTCATCATGGCGTTCCAGTCCGCGCTTCCTCTGAAGCAGATGGGTTCGGATGTTTTTGTGGCGAACGTGGTCGCCTTCGCGGTCCTGCGGGAACTCGGGCCTCTCATCACGGCGATCATTCTCGCGGGGCGGACCGGTTCGGCCATCGCCGCCGAGATCGGGACCATGAAGATCAACGAGGAGGTCAACGCCCTGACGACCATGGGACTGGAGCCGGTGAGGTTCCTTGTGATCAGCCGCATGCTCGGGATCGTTTTTCTGGCGCCGCTTCTGACGGTCGTTTCCGATTTCTTCGGGATGCTCGGGGGCGCGATCGTGTTCCAGTCGTTCGGGTATTCTTCGGCGACCTATCTGAATCAGATCACGTCCACCGTGGACCTGGGCGATGTGTTGGGCGGGATCTTCAAGGCGATCCCGTTCGCGATCGCGATCGGGGGGATCGGGTGCTTGCGCGGGCTTCAAACCAAAACGGGCGCTTCCGCGGTGGGCGAATCCACGACCTCCTCGGTCGTTACCGGCATGGTCATGATCATAATTCTGGACGGCGTCATTTCGGCCATCTATTACGCGTTGGGGATCTAAGGCATGGTCCGGACTCAAACGGAAGAGATCATCGAAGTCACGAACCTGACGGCGAGTTACGGCACGGACCTCATTTTTGACGACATTTCATTCAATATCAAAAGAGGGGAAGTGTTCGTGATCCTCGGCGGATCGGGTTGCGGGAAGAGCACTCTTTTGAAACACATGATCGGGCTTTATAAGCCAAAAGCCGGAAAGATCCTGATCGAGCAAGATGACATTGCGTCGGCCGACGGGACGAAGAGGCTCGAGATCCTCAACCGCATCGGCGTGATGTATCAAAGCGGCGCCCTGTTCGGTTCCATGAACCTTCTGGAGAACGTGATGCTTCCCCTCGAGGAATTCACGGAGCTTCCCGAGGCCGCGCGGGAATCCGTGGCCGCCTTGAAACTGATGCTGGTCGGCCTCCAGGGATTTGAACACCACATGCCTTCCGAGATCTCCGGCGGGATGCAGAAACGCGCGGCGATCGCGCGGGCGATGGCGCTTGACCCCAAGATCCTCTTTCTGGACGAGCCTTCGGCGGGTCTGGACCCCATTACGTCCGCGGAGCTTGATCAATTGATCCTGAACCTGGCCAAAAACCTCGGCATCACTTTCGTGATCGTCACGCACGAACTGGACAGTATTTATTCGATCGCCGACCGGATCATCATGCTCGACAAGAAGACGAAGAAGATCATTGCCGAGGGCGACCCCAAATATCTGAAAGAGCACGCAGAAAATGAGAATGTGAGAAAATTCTTCAACCGGCAGGTTTCCAAGGATGAACTTTAAACCATGATCATAGACAGGGTTTCAGTAAAGACTTGTCCCTAGGGAGAATAAACATGAGCGAGAAAACGCGGTATTTTAAGATTGGTCTCTTTACCCTGATCTCCCTGGTACTTTTGTGCGCCGGGCTGATCCTGTTCGGTGCGGGCTCCGCTTTTCAGGCGCCGCCGCTGCTCTGCGAGACTTATTTCGCGCAGTCGGTCCAGGGGTTGGACGTCGGGGCGCCCGTGAAGTTCAACGGCGTCAAGATCGGCAAGGTGCGCGAGATCGTATTCATCAAGGATGAGTACGGCAAAGACCAGTCGCTCGAGAACACGGCGGCGCATTACAACATGATCGGGGTCAAGTTCGAGGTCGAAAAGAAATATTTTCCGCGATTTAAGGACAAAAGCGTGGACGAGGCCCAGGAGCTACTGGATATCATGGTCGCGAAGTACACCCTCAGGGCGAAGATGATCGGGATCGGGATCACGGGGCTTGTTTATCTGGAACTCGGGTTCGCGGACCCCAAAGAGGTCCCGCCGCCGATGAAGATCTCGTGGGACCCCAAGGACCTTTATATCCCGTCCGCGCCGAGCGTGGCCAGCCGGTTCAATGACTCGATGGATAAGTTGTTGAACAAAATGGACAGCGATATCTATCCCATGATCGAGAACATGAACAAAGCCTCGCGGGAAATGCCGTCGCTTGTGATTAAACTGGACGCCGTCCTGCCGCGCGTGGAGGTCATTGCCAAAAATATCGAAGACATCACTTCAACGGGAAAAAAATATCCTTCGCAAATGATCCTTGGCGAGGCGCCACCCAAATCGAGGTTTGACCGATGAAAAAGAACGATCCCTTCAAACTACTTTCCGCGTTCCTTGCGATCGCGGGCATCTGCTCTTTGACCGCCGGCTGCGTCCGGCTCAACCGGAGTTACCCGGATGTCAGGACCTACTCCCTGGACGTGAGTTCTCAAGCCCACGGGGATTACTCCGGAACGCCTGTTTCGCTGAGGATGAACGCTTTTTCCGCGGCACCGCAGTCCGCGGACCGCTACCTGGCTTACCGGACCGGAGAAGCAGTCTATGAATCCGATTTTTATAACCAGTTCGTGGCGGCTCCGGCGGAGCTGATCCGCGATCAGGCGGCTGCGTGGCTCAAGGGCTCGCCGCTTGTCCGGTTCGTGTTGAAACCCGGCGAGACGGCCAGCCCATGCTATTGTGTGGACGGGACTTTGACGGACCTCTACGGCGATTACCGCGACCCGAACGCCCCGAAAGCGGTCTTGCGTATGAAACTGACGGTCAGTGAGGCCGGGCAGGACTCGTCGGAAGTGGTTTTTCAGAAGGTCTACAGCCGGGAGATGCCTATGGACCGCATTTCTCCCCAGAGCCTTGCGGAGAGCTGGAACAAGGAATTGTGCGGGATCCTGGCGGAGTTCGAGAATGACCTGAAAGAGTTGGTCTCCAAGAGGTAATTCATCAACGATCAAACAAGGAGAGGATCATGAAAAAGACAATGGCGTTCGTCGGAGTTCTTGTGTTTGTCATTTTCGCGGGATATTCCGTGTTCGCGGCAGAAGGCCCGGTTGAAAAATTCGTTGAAAAGCAGATCAACCAGTTTGAAACGGCGTGCAAGACGGAGCTCGAGACTTACTGCCAGACGGTGACGCCGGGCGAGGGACGCGGGCTGGCCTGTATTTACGCACATAACGACAAACTTTCCCGGCCGTGTGAGAACGCGCTCTATGATTCCGCCGATGAGTTCCGGAAGGCCGGTGAAAAGCTGGATGAATTTGCCGGGGCCTGCCAAGCCGATATTGAAAAACTGTGTTCTACGGTTGCGATCGGTGAGGGGCGTATTCTCGCGTGCCTGAAGCAGAACAAGACTCAGGTCTCCGAGACCTGCCAAAAGATGGTGGAGAGTGCGGGCAGTGAGAACCTTTCCGGGCAGAAACCGGGCGCCTAGAGCAGCAGGTTACCGGCAGTATTTTGAAAACGACAGAGTGATGTGCCGTTTATATAGCGCGCCCTGCCAAAACCGACCGCAGACAACAGAAGGGTCCTTCTGCATGATGAGGATTGGGAAATTACTGGCCGCTGGGGTTGTGTTCGTTTTCGGTATCGCGAACCAGCCCCTGCTTGCCGCACAAAAGCCGGCGATGAGTCCCGAGCAATTCTATCTTAACCAGGCTTCGGCGGAAAAGTTCGGCGAGCTTCGTGCAGAGGCAAAAGGGTCCTTTCAGGGGATCCTGCTTTATCCGGATCAAGTTGGTGAATAACGACGGTAAACCGGAAGCGGGATACTTCAGCCCCGGTCCGAGCCGCGAAGAAAAAGCAAAAGATTCACAAAAAGGTAGGATCATGAAAATGTTTGTCGGACTACAGGACGTCAATTATCCGCGTTCGAATTATACATTGACCTATGATCCGTCCGGGGACCAACTGCGAGGGATCTACTGCCAGGCCATGAAAAAAGAACGTTACGAAATATTCTTTGAAAGATCGAAAGAGGGGGCTTTTTGAGGAAGTTTTTTTGTGTTCTGTTGCTCCTGGTCTTTGCGAGCTGTACGATCACACGGCCCACCCTGAATGTCCGGGTCGAACAAGGACCGGCTTACGACTCGGTTTATCCCTACTCTATCGAGTTCTGCGGGGCAAGCCGGGTCGTGCCGTTCGGGAAGGAAGCGGGCGGGAGACACGGGCATGCCGTCCTCTATCTGAAGGGCGTTTGCCGGGATGAGTCAGCGCCTTATCCTCAGATCAAGGTTTGCGAGGAAGGGTCCGTCGATCTTAAGGATCCCGAGGCCGGCGTTGGGATCAGCGTGGATAAGATGTTCGAGACGGCCAATTGGGTCGCCGTGCCCGGGAGGAAATTTTTCTTCTACGGCGATCTGGAGCGGGATCAGGCTCTTGACCAGCCCCATCTGGATTCGGCCGTCCGGAAAGCGGAAAAGCTCGGGCTTTTCAAAGGGATCAGATTTCACGCGGAATATTTGAAGAAAAAGCCCTCCGGGATGTCCGAGAGTGAATTCATCGCGAGGGAAACGGTTTCCACGGATTACGCCCTTACGTTCGGCCGCTCTTTTTTTTGCGTGAAACTTCCCGTGACGCGTCCGATGCTTGAAAGGACCGTTTCTTTCCTCAACGACCTCAACCGCAAGTACGCGACGGGAAAAACCCCCTATGAATGGAGCGGGTATTTCGATAATTGCGCCCATACCGCGCACAACGCCCTTGCCGCGGCGGGGGTCTGGAAGACAAAACAGGTGAAAAAGGTCCCTCTGGATTTTTTCTCGAATCTCGCGGTGCCGGCCAATGAGTTCGCGGACCTCGCTTTCCTGACGGGGGCGTATCCCCTGGAAAATGAAGGGAAGATCAAACGGGACAAGGTCATGAAGAAGTCGCTTTTGGAGGACGGCTGGCTGCCCGCACGTCACGGAGCGCTTTTAAGCGTGATCCCGGTCCATGAGACGAACGAGCTTTATGAAAAACAGTTCACCACTTATTTATTGGACCAGCCGTTCACGGGAAATAAGTGGGAGCGGGTCCGCGGCATGGTCACCGATAAACGTTTCACGGACATCGAAAGTAATTTGCGATATTTTGGGGAACGGTATAATAACGCCTTGACCGGCGCTTGTGCCGGTGAGGGGGCCCGAGACCCGTTCCGGAAGGCATACTGCGGATACATGCGGACGCAGTTGGAGGATGTCGAAGTGAAACTTAAACAATGCGCATCAGAGAGAAGTTTTACATGAAGAAAACCGCTTGCGCCCTGACTTGTCTTTCGTTTTTTTATTTTATGACGATCTTCGCGTTTCCCATATGCGCAAAAGACGATGCGCCGGCCGGCGACAGTGGCGCGGCCCCGCAGGGCACGGCCGGCAGTGAAAAGGATAAAGAACCGCAGCCCGTCATCCTCGAACAAGTCACCGAAAAGCTCCTCGCGGGGAAAAAGGTCAGTTATGACACCCAGGCCAGCCAAATCGCCAAGGATCTCCAGAAGATCGACGCGGAACAAAAGGCGCTGACCCAAGAATCCTCGGCGGTGGAAGGGACGGTTGCCGGTTTCTACGATCCGGAGTTCATCCTGAAGACCAAGATCGGACTGGCTGCGAGGAAAAAAGAACTTATCGAAAAAAGGTCGGCTTTTCTTCAGGAAAAGATCCAGGCCGAAAACGCGTCCCATGCCAAGATCCAGTTCCTTCTTATGAACGTATTTTCCGAAGACGCTTCTTTTTTTGTCATCACGGGACAGCTTAGAGAGATGGAACGGAGAAGGACGGCACGGCTTGCCGAGAAAGGGGCCGTGAATAATGAGATCGATACCGTATCTTCCAGGATCCAGATCGAGGAGAAGTATCTTTCCGCGAAGAAAGTCCTTTTAGCGGCTGCACACGACGACGAGCGGGCGAGCATTCAGGAAACAGTGACGCTCGCGGAGGAGCGTTTAAAAGTGTTCCAGGGCATAAAGTCGCTTCTTGAGGAACGCCTGAATTATCTGGAGTTCAGGCTTGCCGCGCTTCAGGAATTCGACCGGCTGATAAGATTGCGTCGAAGGGATGTCGCCAGAGAAAAGGTCATGGACCGGAAGCCTCATCCTTATGGTCCCAGGGAGACCGCATTCGCATTGTTCGGTTCGGTCCTTTTAGCGGGAGGCCTGCTGTCGCGTCGGCGCTTGGAGACCGCGATCCGTTCGCTCCCTTCCTACCTGAACCGGGAAGGGTTCCTGGCTTGGGCGAGGTTCCTTTGGTGTCTGGGATTCGTAGCCTTCTTGGGTTGGGGAATTCTCAACCTTTTCGGATTCCGTGCGGCTGCGATCGTTCTGGGGCTTGTTTACATGAACATTGCGTTCGGACTGGTTCTTTTTGTGATCGTCAAAGGGCTTGTGGAGTCGCTTGTCATGAGCCTCCTCCAGAAGATCGCGAAGGCGACCCAAACCGAGATCAAACAAACCTCGTCCGTATTTCTGCTCGTACGCACCGTCCTGATGTGGCTGATCTTCTGCGCTATTTTTTATCAGATCCTGGACTATTGGGCGCTGAGGCCGGAAGTGGTCGGATGGATACTCGGGATCGTCAACACGCCTCTTTTCCAATCCGAAAAGATCAAGATCTCGGTTTGGGTCCTGACCCGGTCGGTCCTGGTCTTTTGGCTTTTCTATGTGGCCGCCCGTTTTCTGAACGGGATCCTCAAGGGACGCGTCTATCCCAAAAGTTCGCTCGATAAGAACAGCCAGCATGCGATCAAGACGGTGGTCCAGTTCGCGTGTCTCGTGATCGGGGCCATGGCGGGCATTCAGATGCTCGGGATCGACCTGGGCGTCTTGACGGTTTTTACCGGGACTCTCGGGATCGGGATCGGGTTCGGTTTGCAGGAGATCGTGAAGAATGTCTTCAGCGGGTTCGTCATCTTTTTCGAACGCCCGATCCGGATGGGGGACGTCGTGGAGGTCGGAGGGGTTCCCGGCGTCGTGAAATCCATAAGAACACGCAGCACCATCGTGAACACGTTCGATAACATTTCGATCGTGGTGCCGAATTCCGAATTCCTGACGAACCGCGTCGTGAACTGGAGCCATTCCGACCGCATTGTCCGCACGGAATCCCGCGTAGGCGTGGCCTACGGTTCGGATGCCGGGCTGGTCAAGGAAACCCTCCTTGAGATCGCCCGGGCCAATAAAAAGATCATGTCCCGGCCGGAGCCGATGGTTGTTTTCGAGGAATTCGCGGACAGCGCGCTTCTTTTCCGGCTTCTTTACTGGGTCGATGTGGACGACCGGATGATCGTTAAAAGTGAGATCAACTTTGCGATCCATAACCGGTTCAATGAAAAGGGGATCTCGATACCGTTCCCTCAAAGGGACCTGCATTTGAAATCCTCAGATCTTGAGCTGAAGAAAAAAGAAGCGTAGATGGTTCCGGCAATGCCAGGGATCCACGTGCTCGCCGAACCCATTGGCGCACGCTGCGATCTCAATTGCGATCATTGTTTCTTATTTAGAATATGAAAAAGGAAGAAAAGATGGGATCTCACGCGGAATTGGACGCTCAACACGTTATTGACTCGATCAACGCGGGTCTTTACGTGACCGACAAGGACCGGAAGATCATTTATTGGAACAAGGCCGCCGAGCAGATCACGGGTTGGTCCCGGGAAGAGGCTCTCGGCAAGGGCTGTTTCGACGAGTTTTTGTCCCATATTGATAAGGACGGCCGGCAGCTTTGCGGGGAAGAATTCTGTCCGCTCCACCGGGCCATGGTCACCCGTCAGGGAAGTACGGTCCCCGTGATGGTGTTCGCCAATTCAAAGAACGGAAGGCGGATCCCGATGAGGGTCAGCGTCGCGCCCGTTTATGACGACAAAGGGGAGGTCATCGGAGGCGTGGAGACGTTTCAGGACCTGTCGCTCGAGCATCGTGATATTCAAAGGGTGAAGCAGATCCAGGAACAATGCCTTGTGAACGAGGCTTCGGATGATCCCCGGCTTGCTGTTGCCGTGCATTACGCTCCCTGCGACATCATCGGGGGCGATTATTACACCGTGAGCCGCTTGAGCAAGGACCGTTACGCGTTCATCCTGGCCGATATCGTCGGTCACGGGATCCCGTCGGCGCTTTACACGATGTACCTTAACTCCCTTTGGCAGGAACGGAGGCGTCTGGATGCGGACCCTCAAACGGTGGTGCAGGCCTTGAACAAACGCTTGTACCGCCTGATCCAGGGAGGAGGCACGTTTGCGGCCGTGGTTTGCGGCTTTCTCGACGTTAAAAAAGGAAACTTGCGGATGGTCAGCGCGGGCGGGCCGCCTCCTGTTATTTATCGTGCGAATTCCGGGACCTATGAAAAGGTGCCGCTGAAGGGGATGCTGCTTGGCTGCATCGAACAAGCGGAATTCGGGGAAGTTTCCGTGGAGCTGTCTCCGGGGGACCATGTCGTGCTGTTTTCGGACGCGCTTTATGAGATCGCGGGCGCGGACGGCAAGATGCTCGGTGTGGACGAGCTTATCGCCATTTTTAAGAAGAATGACTGGCCGAATGCGGCCGTTCCTTTCAGCGAGATCGAGAAACAGCTGCTGTTGTTCTCGAACCTGATACGGTTCAAAGACGACTTCACGATGCTGGATATCAGCATAAGAAAGTCATAGCTATTTTCCCTTTCGGGCTAGTTTTTCGGCCGATATTTACTTCATTGCGGGGACTGCATGAATTCCCTATAATCCTCCTTCCTCCCGGGTTATAGGGCCTGACGACTTATATCAATGCTGTAAAATAAGAGGTATTCGACAGTGATTTTGACGGCTGTTTTCTCTCCAGAGCGGATTTTATGAGATTATTTTTATTCATTTTTCGCTGGGTCTGTCTGCCGCTTGTTTTGATCGTTCTTCATCTCTGGAGCTTCGGAGCCCTCTACTATTCGCCGATCCAACCTGAGACGCTCCGGAACGTTATCGCTTTCTCATACGCGGCCGGCATTCCTCTCGCCTTCTTGCTCCTGCGGTCAAGGAAATGGGCCGTGATCCTGCCGCTCGCGGGTTTTGTGTGTGTCCTGGCTTACGAATGGCAGATCCAGCCAAAGACGAACGCCCATTATCCTCCCGAGGTAGAAAAGACCGCCTATGCGGAATTCAGCGGCGAAAAGGTCACTCTTTACAATATCCGGAACGCGGATTACCGGACGCTCAAGGATCTCGACGTGCGATGGGAAACACGCGAGTACGATCTGAACGCTCTCCGGACACTGGACGTTTTCGCGAATTACTGGGGCATGGACGCGATCGCGCACGTGTTCCTCAGCTTCGGTTTTTCGGACGGACGGTATCTCTCGGTGTCCGTCGAATACCGGCCTGAAGTCGGCGAAAGCTACGGCGCGTTTAAAGGGCTCTTCAAACAATACGAGCTCATTTATGTGTGGGCGGATGAACGCGACATTGTGCGACTCCGGACCAATTACAGGAAGGAAGACGTTTATCTTTACCGGTCGATCCTGCAGCCGTCCCAGGTCCGGAAGTTCCTGCTGAGCATGCTTGAGCGGACCAATGCCCTCCACGAAAGACCGGAATTTTATAATACCGTGACGCAGAGTTGCACGAACACCCTCGGGGATCACATTATCAGGGCGAAGGTTTTTGACATTCCGTTCTGGAAACGCCGGATCCTCACCGGATCGGTGGACCGCCGCCTGTATGAAAGCCGGCTCCTGGAGACCTGGGGAAGACCGTTCCCGGAATTGCGTGTTCAGAGCAAGATCAACGCCAAAGCTCACACGGCCGATCAAGACCCCGATTTTTCGAACAAGATCAGAGCTTTATTTATCAAGCGGGCATGATGAGAGGAATAGTTCTGTGACGACGCAAGATACTGCAGAATCCAAACGATTGACCGAAGCGCGTGAACGGAAGATTCCCCGGAAAAAGTGGGGACCGTATCTGAGCGAACGGCAATGGGGACCGTGCGTGAGATCTTGTTTCGTAAACCAACAGGGGATTCCGTATGATCTTCAAATTCTTTAGAAAACTGGTCAAGTACACGATCCTGTTCTTTGTGCTTTACGCGGCCGTTCGTATTTCGTCCAGTATCCTTAGACAACAGGCCAATGAGACCGCCCTGGACCACCTTTACGCCGGCTACCGCGCCCTTCCGCAAAAACCGGCCACGGTGTTCATTCCCGGCATGATGGCTTCGGTCCTGAAGGACCGCACGACAGGGAGGGTGATCTACGGGAATGTCCTGCAGGGATTGATCAAGGAACTGGAGCTTCCGATCGACGGCAAAACGCTCCGCGACGATCAGGACGAGGTCATTGCCGGAGGAGTTGTCAGGACATTCAAGTATATTCCCGGGGTCCTGGAACTGGATCTCAACGACCGGATCGCGCAAGTGGCTAACAAGATCGGGGGGTTTAGACAGGGTCAGGACGGGTTCGGTTATTCCTGGGACTGGCGCCGCGACATTGTCGAGGCGGCCCAGGTGCTTGACCGCGCCATCAAAGATTTCAAAACAAGGACCGGACGGCCGGATCTTAAGATCACTCTGTTGTGCCACAGCGCCGGCGGTCTCGTGGCGCGCTATTACGCGAAATACGGGGGCGCGGATGTTTCGGATGATCCCCGGCCGATCCCGACCTATGCCGGGGCCCGGAACATCAATAAGATCATCATGCTCGGGACGCCGAACACGGGTTCCGTCGAATCTTTTATGACCGTTCACAACGGACTTTGGCTGCCCAGCGTCGGTCGCGCCACGGCCGAGATGATCTTTTCCATGCCGGCCCTTTACGAACTTATGCCGCTCGAAGGGAAGAAAGTGTTCGTCGATCCCGACGGGAAACCTTTGGACATCGATCTATATGATCCCGCCAACTGGGAGACTTACGGATGGTCCGTCTTCAATCCGGAAGCGCAGGCGAAGGCGTTTGAAAATCTGAAAAAAGCGAACGGTGAAGTAGAGGGGCAGAAGAAATTCCAGGAAAAGCTCGCGACCCAACGGCGCTATCTCGCAATGGTATTGGACCGCGCCAGAAAATTCCAGGCGGCTTTGTGGGCCGGTGATCCGGTGGAAGAAAAAAAGAATGTCCGCTATATCGTCTTCGGAGGGGACCGCGCGCGAACCCTGCAGGCGGCGATCCTGGGCCGTGATGAGAAAGGAACATGGAGGACCACGTTCAAGACGGACCGTCCCGAAGCCAAGGACGCCCTTTTCGGCTACGGCGACATGAGCGTCACGAAGGAAAGCGTTTTGGGCCGTCACGCTGTCGTGGTCAACGGAGAGAACGTGCGGCAGCAGTTGCCTCTCTCGCATTCAGTCTTTTTTTTCTCGAACCATGTGGACATGCCCAAGGACATGACGTTTTTGGATAATATTCTCCATCTTATTTTTGAGGAGTACGATCCCGCGCCGCTCCCGCAGCAGAAATCGGGTCCGTTGCGCCAATTGTTGGGATGGAAAAAATAACGTGCCGGGAGCGTTCGGAGTTTGCGACGCCCCGATTTCGGGAGGAAATATGCTGAAGAAGATCATGGGGATTTCGTTGGCGGTGGCGATCCAGTGTCTGGCGGCCGGCCATGGGATGGCGGCCGATTTCGAGGGTGTGGAATTCCCGGATTCGATCCAGGCGTCGGGGCAGGAGGTCCTGGTGTTGAACGGGCTCGGTCCGAGATTTGCAACGATCGCGAAGGTCCGGGTCTACGTTGCGGGGCTTTATGTTCCGGTGAAAACCAACGATGCGGACCAGCTGATCCAGTCGAAGGGGACGAAGAAGCTGGTGATGAAATTCCAGCGGGACGTCAGCGCGGAACAATCCCGGGAAGCGTGGCAGAAGGGTCTGGCAAAGGTTTCCAGGGAATATCCCGTGATCAAGGACCGGATCCCGCAGTTGATGGCCGCAATGAACGATATGAAAAAAGGGGAGGAGATGGTCTATTCCTTCACGGACGAGCAGGTCGAGATCATCGTCCGGGGCGAATCCAAGGCCGTGATCAAAGGGCAGGATTTCACCGAGGCCCTTTTTATGGTCTGGCTGAAATATCCGCCCAACAAGGAGTTCGCCAAAGGGCTTCTCGGGAATTAGGGTTCCGCAGCCGCATTTTAGGGGTGGGGAAGAAGTATTTCTGATACGGGCCTGGATGATCCGGTCCGGAACGAATAAAAGGTGCAAGCTGCAGGAGGGCTCCCATGAGCAAGAAGGAAAAACGAATGAAAGAGACAATGAAAAAGGTCCTGAAAAAAAGATCCGGGAAACTCGATGGCCTGCCCAAGAAACTCAAAAACAAGGTCTACAACAAAGAGATCGAGCGGCTGCAGACCGAAATGGTCAAGTTGCAGGAATGGATCAAGCTTAAGGGTCTGAAAGTGGTGGTGCTTTTTGAAGGGCGCGACGCGGCCGGCAAGGGGGGCGTGATCAAGCGGCTGTCAACCCGTACGAATCCCCGTATTGTCAGGATCGCGGCCTTGGGGACTCCCACCGAGCGGGAAAAAACGCAGTGGTATTTTCAGCGTTACGCCGCGTATCTTCCGGCGGCCGGCGAGATGGTGCTTTTCGACCGCAGCTGGTACAACCGTGCGGGCGTCGAGCACGTGATGGGCTTTTGCACGGACGAGGAATACATGGAATTTCTGCATTTCTGTCCCGAATTCGAGAAGGCGCTGATCCATGCCGGGGTCATCCTCATCAAATACTGGTTCTCGGTCAGTGACGATGTTCAGGAAGCGCGGTTCCAGGAGAGGTTCAAGGATCCGGCACGCCGCTGGAAGCTCAGCCCGATGGACCTCGAAGCCCGGGCGCGCTGGGTGGAGTACTCCAAGGCCAAGGACGTGATGTTCGAATACACAGACACCAAGCATTCTCCCTGGTACGTGGTGGACGCGAACGATAAAAAACGCGCGCGGCTCAATTGCATGGCGCATCTTTTGTCCCGCATCCCCTATAAGGATGTGACTCAAAAGAAACTCGTGATCCCGAAGCGGCAGAAGGACAAGGGGTATAAGAGGCCGCCCTTGAGCAAACAAAGATTCATACCGGCGGTTTACTAATAGACTGCGTTACAGTAAATTTTACGGGTTCGCAGTACTATGCCGTGTACCCTTAAAATTAATAAGACACGGTACTGGTTCCGGTCCGGTTGTCGTTCATTTTCTCCGGTCTTTTTTCGGGTCCGGATTCTCGCGGAGGCGGTATGGCGGGTAAAAAAAAGAAATACATGATCGGGATCGATCTCGGCGGGACAAAAGTCCTGATGGGGCTTTTGGACAAGAATTTCCGGGTTTGCCGGGAATACAAGGCCGAGGTCGACGGGAACCAGGGCGAAAAGGCCTTTCTGAGGACCCTTTTCGGCGGGATCGAGGTTCTTTTGGAAGAAGGACGCATTACTTCCAAGAATGTCCTGGTGGCCGGCGTAGGATGCCCCGGTATTATCAGGTGTCCCAAGGGTATCGTGAAGTTATCCAACAACATCTCTTTTCTGAAGAACTATCCCCTGCAGGCAAAACTTTCAAAATATCTCAAGGCTCCCGTCCTGCTCGAAAATGACGCGAACGCGGGGCTTTATGGGGAATACAAATTGGGCGTCGCAAGAAAAAGGCAGCATGTGATCGGGATCTTTCTCGGGACGGGCGTCGGGGGAGCGCTGATCATGGACGGGAAGCTTTACCGGGGAGCTACGGGAAGTGCCGGAGAGATCGGGCATACGCTTGTGTCGATGCCGTCCTTTCTTCAGGGGCACGGTATTTTTGAAACCGTGGGGGCGTCTCTGGGGCGCCTCGGAGTGACCGCAGAAGCCGCACTGCTGCTATTGAAACAAAAAGCCCCGCATCTGTTCGACGAGGTCGGTTACAATATCAAAAAGATCAAAAGCCGGACTTTGCTCCGCGCGATCGAGGGCGGGGATAAAGCGGTCAAAGGGTTGGTCCTGGACAAAGGGAAAATGCTCGGGATCGTCATGGCGAATCTCGCGAACATCCTGAATCCCGAGATGATCGTGCTGGGGGGCGGGATGATCGAAGCGATGGAGCATTTGATCCTTCCTGAAGCGCGCCGAGTCATGGAAGAATGTCTTCTGAAGCCCCTGGTGGGATCGGTGAAAGTCGTTCCGTCGAAGCTGAAGGATTATGCGGTCGTGAAGGGCGCGGCGAGGCTCGCCCGTGATTTTTATTTCAAAAAAGAAAGGACCTTTTGGTAATGCCGGACGCGGAGATCCAAAAAAACACGGTGGCGGTGATCGATATCGGTACGATCGCGATTCGCATGGTGATCGCGGAGGTGGGCCCCAGGAACGAGATCCGGTATCTGGAGCATCTTCAGAAGCCCGTGAGTTTCGGCAAGGATGTTTTCAAAACGGGCCGTCTCAGTAATACCGTCATGCGCCAGGGCGTGAATATCCTGAAAGGCTTCAGGTCCGTGATCGATACGTACGGGATCAAGAAGATCCAGGCGATCGCCACGAGCGCGGTCCGGGAAGCGCAGAACCGCGACAATTTCATCGACCAGGTGTATGTGCGTACGGGGATCGATGTCGAGGTCCTGGAAGGCGCCGAAGAGAACCGGCTGGAATTAATCGCGGTGGAACATGCACTGGAAGGAAAGATCGACCTCCAGAAACGGAACTGTTTGATCGTGGAAGTCGGTTCCGGGAGCACCGAGATGATCATTATGAACCAGGGCGAGGTGGGGGTGACGCGGACCCTGCCGATAGGTTCGGTGCGCCTTCCGGAACAGGCGTTGAGCGGAAAGGCGGATGCCGCGTTGGTGCAGCGCGTCCTGAAACGAAGCATTCGCGAGATCGCCCAGCACGCGGCGCGCGAAGTCCGGATGGACCAGATCGACACGTTCATCGCTTTGGGCGGGGATATGCGCTTTGTGTCCCAGCAATTGCTTCCGGAGACGCAGGAGCGTTTTACGATCCTCGGCAAGAAAGAGTTCCTGAATTTTTTGGCCAAGATCGGGAAGATGACGCCGGAAGAGATCGTGAGCCACTACAACCTGGATTATGGACAGGCCGAATCCGTTTATCCGTCGGTCCTTTTTTATTCGAATTTCCTGGCGGAGACAAAAGCGGAAGAGATCATCATTCCGATGCTGAGCATCCGGGACGGCCTCCTGCTCGAACTGGCGCAGTTTTTTTCCGGATATCGCAGGACCGATGTTTCGCGTCAGGTGCTGAATTCCGCGTATCATCTCGGCGCGAAATATATGTTCGAAAAAAGTCACGCGTCGAACGTGGCGTCCCTTGCCGTCAAACTTTTTGATCTGCTTCAGCAGGATCACGGCATGGGGCCGCGCGAGCGGTTGCTGCTCGAGGTCTCGGGGGTCCTTCATGATATCGGCACTTATATTTCTCCGGCGGGGCATCATAAGCATTCATTTTATCTTGTGGACGCCGCCGAGATCTTCGGATTACGGCGAACCGACAAGAACATCGTCGCCAACGTCGCCCGGTACCACCGGCGCGTGCCTCCGCGGGAGACCCATCTTCCCTACATGTCGCTCACAAAATCGGACCGTGCCGTGGTCTCCAAACTCGCCGCCATTTTAAGGGTCGCGGACGCTTTGGACACAAGCCACCAGCAAAAGGTCAGGACGTTCACTCTTGAGCGTGCCGAGGCCGCCTATGCCATCTGGGTCCCCAAAGAGATCGGGGACATTTCCCTGGAACGGGAAAGTCTTCACAACAAGGGGGACATGTTCGCCGATGTTTTCGGAGCGTCCATCGACCTGAAGCAAGGCGCGGCCCCTTCACCCTAAGACCTTATGGACACTCCCTCTCAGGAAAAATATTTTGACCGCGAACTATCCTGGATCCGTTTCAACGCCCGCGTGTTGGCCGAGGGCATGGACCCTTCGAACCCCGCCCTGGAGCGTCTGAAGTTTCTCGGGATCGTCAGCTCCAATTTCGACGAATTCTTCATGGTCCGGGTCGCCAGCCTTCCCGAAACGGATCCGCGGCTTCCCGAGATCTACCGGCAGGCGTTCGATCTGATCCGCAAACAGCATCTTTCTTTCAAGGAGCTTTTGGCTTCCGGTCTTGCGGAAGCGGGTATTGTGAGGGTTCTTCCCCCGAATCTGGACGAAAAGCAGTTCGCGTATGTGAAAAATCTTTTTACCAAAGAACTTCTCCCGCTCCTGACCCCGCTGGCGATCCATGACGAACAGCCGTTTCCGAACCTCTCAAACCTCACTCTCTACCGTGTCTTTGAGGTCGGGGAGTCCTCCAACCCCGCGATCCTCCACCATGCGTTGGTTGAGATCCCGAAAAATTATCCTCGGATGATCTCGCTCCCTTCGGGGTCCGCTCACGCGTTCATTCTTATCGAAGATGTGATCGGCCTTTTCGCTAGGGAGCTTTTTTCCGGTTTCATGGTCGGGCAGCAGGGGTTGTTACGGGTGACGCGTTGCGCGGAATTCACGATCGATGAGGAAAGAGATGAGGATCTCGCGAAGATCATGAGCGAGGCGTTACGGTCCCGGAGAGAAAGTCCGGTCGTGCGTCTCGAGATCGATGCTCCCAAGGATGTGGCGGAGCGGTTCAAGAAAAAGATGGGCCTGGAAGAACACATGATCTTCAGGGGCGAGGGGGAGCTCGATCTTAAAAGCATTTCCCAGCTCGCATTCCAGCCCGGCTTTGAAAAATTCAAACGTCCCGCTTGGACGCCGAGGCCCGTCGCGGAAGTGGAAGAGGCCCGTGACCTTTGGGGTCTTCTCAAGGAAAAAGACCTGCTGGTGCATTATCCCTACGATTCTTTCGGAGCCTTTTTGCGTTTTCTGACGACCGCCGCGGAAGACCCCGATGTTTTGGCCATCAAGCAGACGCTTTATCGAATAGGACGGAATTCCGCCGTCATTAACATACTCGAAAAGGCGGTGGAAAAAGGCAAACAGGTCACGGTACTTCTTGAATTGAAGGCGCGATTTGATGAGGAACTGAACATCGAGGAGGCAAGACGGCTTGAAAGAGCGGGTGCCACGGTCCTTTACGGAGTGGTCGGCCTCAAGACGCACGCCAAAGCTTGTCTGGTCATACGCCGCGAAGCAGAGGGGATCAAGCGTTATCTGCATCTCGGGACCGGCAACTACAACGAAAAAACCGCGCAGGTCTATTCGGACCTCAATCTTTTCACAAGCAACGATGAATTCACGCGGGACGCGGGTTCGTTCTTCAATGTCATGACGGGATTTTCGAGTCCCGGTCATTTCTCCAAACTCGAGATGGCGCCCCACGGATTACGCCGCAGGCTTTTGCGGCTGATCCTGAGGGAATCCGTTCAGAGCGCTCCGGAACGTCCGGGCCTCATTATGGCGAAGATGAACTCCCTGGTGGATAAGGAGATCATCGAAGCTCTTTACCGTGCCTCGCAAAAAGGGGTCCGGATCAAACTCAATGTCCGCGGGATCTGCTGTCTCCGGCCCGGGATCAAGGGCCTCAGCGAGAATATCGAAGTGGTCAGCGTCGTGGATATGTTCCTGGAGCACAGCCGGCTTTTTTATTTTTTCAACGGCGGGGAAGAAGAAGTCTATCTTTCCAGCGCAGACTGGATGCCCAGGAACCTCGACAGGCGACTGGAGCTCATGTTCCCCGTGGAGGACAGGAAAAATAAAAAGGAACTTCTTCAGCTGCTGTCACTCTACTTTAAAGATAACAACAAGGCCTGGACGTTATCTCCGGACGGAGAATATCAGAAAAAAGAAGCCGGTCCTGATAAGAAATTCCGGGTCCAGGAGTATCTCTGCCAGAAAGCGCTGGATAGCGAATCTCTCTCCAAAAAAAAGATTTCCATCGAAGTGATCCCCCAAAAGCCAAAAAAATTCCACGACGCGAAGAGCTGAAGCGTCGCGAAAATCCCGCGTTCCTTTATTGCGGCGGGAACTCCGAGAATGCTTTCGAGATCGCCTGTTCGATGATCTGTTGTTTCTTTTCCGGGGATCGTGACGGGTCCACAACGTCGCTGACCGTCCCGCGCCAGATCAGTCGACGGGTTTTCGCGTCCGCAACGTCCAGGATCAGTGACCCTTCATCATATTGCATGACGGATGTGGTGCTGCCGCTCCACATTCCCGAGTAATCATAGCGCGCTTCTCCGTAGGGGCCGACATAAGGTGTCGCGTAGCCGTAGGAAGGCATGGTGACGGCGTCGATCTTTGCCTCGATCGCGGCCGAATAGCTTACCCAGAAATCCGGATTGGTGTCCGTCTTTATATAACCTTTGGACGTGAGCACGGTGTTAACGGCTTGCCGGACGCGCTGGTCGAGGAGGGTGTTGTTGTCGATCCGGGCGTCCCCCGTGAGCGGTTGCTGGCCCGGGACCCAGGAGTAGGTTTGAAGGGCGCTGAAATTCGCGGACGTGTCCCAGTCGGAGTGCGAGGTCACGGTCGCACAACCCGTGAAAACAAGAAGCGATGTGATCGTGATCAAGACGGAAAGAATCCGGACTTTTTGCGAGTTCATGGTGCGCTCCTTCGCGTTGGGGTGGTTCAAGACGGGGGGATTATAGCGCGAGCGTCTTTGGAATGCTATAAGACTAAGGTCTTATGGCTTTTCGATGCGGTGCTTGCTATAATCTGCCCCCAACAAAGCGGCTTTCGCGTTTTCCCGGACACTGTGTTCGGATCGCGTAAGAGATGAGTGCCCATTCTTCCATATGAACGAACCGAATGTTGATTTCAGCGTTAAAAAACTCGGGGAATGCCGCTTTTCGTCGCCCATTGAGAACAGGCAATTCGTCCGGGATGACGATGTCCTGCTTTATCACTCCAGCCTGAAAGATCTCAAGCCCTACCTGGACGCCCGCCTGGAGCCGCCTGCCATGGAGCTGGCCGGGCCGAGGGAAAAGATCTTCTTTGATCCGAAGGAGCTGAGGTGCGGGATCGTGTCCTGCGGGGGGCTTTGTCCCGGACTGAATGACGTGGTGCGCGCCGTCGTGCTGGAACTGTATTACGGATACGGCGTTAAAAAAGTTTATGGATTCCGGTACGGCTATGAAGGGCTGGTGAAGAAATACGGGAACGAACCGATGGACCTCGATCCGAAAAGCGTCAGCCGGATCCATGAGATGGGCGGCACGATCCTGGGTTCTTCCCGCGGGAACCAGGACCCGGCGGAGATGGTGGACACGCTTGAAGCTCTCAAGATCGGGATCCTGTTCACGCTCGGCGGGGACGGCACCTTACGCGGCGCTCATGAAATTTACCAGGAGATCACGCGGCGCGGGCTGAAGATCGCGGTGGTCGGCATTCCCAAAACGATCGACAATGACATTTCGTTCGTGCAGAAAACATTCGGGATCGAGACGGCGGTCAGCGAAGCGCGGCGGTTCACGTACGCGGCTCACAGCGAGGCGACCGGCGCCCGTAACGGGATCGGGCTCGTCAAGCTGATGGGACGGGATTCCGGTTTTATCGCAGCCTTTACGACGCTCGCGGACAGTCAGGTCAATTTTTGCCTGATACCCGAGGTCCCTTTCAGCCTCGATGCTCTCATGAGGGCCCTTGAAAAGCGTTTGAAGACCAAGTCACATGCGGTGATCGTGGTGGCGGAAGGGGCGGGACAGGACCTGCTGAAAAAGGCCGGAGGACCTGTTCAGGACCGTTCGGGGAACGTTCTTCATGAGGACATCGGCGTTTTTTTGCGTGACGAGATCAAGTCTTATTTCAAGAACGCCGGCATGGAAGCGAGCGTCAAATATATCGATCCGAGCTACACCATACGGAGCATGCCGGCTATCGCGCATGATTCCGCGTACTGCCTGCTTTTGGGCCATTCGGCGGTCCACGCCGGGATGTCCGGACGGACGGATATGTTGGTGGGTGCCTGGAAAGGCGAAGCGACGCATATTCCGATCCCGCTCGCGACCTCCCAACGCCGCAACATAGATCCCAACGGCTGGTTGTGGAAAGCGGTGCTCTCCACCACCGGTCAGCCTTCGGACCTGTCCTGACCATTTCACGCGGCCGGGATGCATCCGATGATGATCTTTCTAGAGTGCCGGATATGCGCTGATGACGAAAAAAAATTATAAGATCCTCAGGAAAAAGGTATTGTTCAAGAAGGGTCCGATCCACCTCGTCAATTACCGGGTGCGGACGCCGCACGGGAAGGTCCTCTCAAGGCAGGTCCTGGAACATCCCGGTTGCGTGGCGATCATTCCCCGGACGGCCTCCGGAAAGTACATCCTGGTGCGCCAATACCGGTTCCCCCTCGCGAAACACCTTTGGGAATTTCCCGCCGGTGGGCGCGAACCCGGGGAATCGTTCTCCGCGGCGGCCAGACGCGAGTTGATGGAAGAGATCGGAATGAGACCGGGCCGGCTTCAGAAGATCATCGCTTTTTTCCCGACCCCGGGGGTTTCGGGGGAGAAGATGCACCTCTATCTCGCGTCCAGTCTCAGGCCGGCATCGGCGCCGAAGGATGAAGATGAGGAATTCGAGTTGCGGGAATTCAGCCTGTCCGAGATCGGCCGTATGATCCGCCGGGGGAAGATCCAGGACGGAAAAACAGTGATCGGTTATTTTTATTTAAAAAATCCCCGGAAACGGTAGAATACCGACCGCCTGCCTTTGCCCTTTATGTATAAATTTGTAGTATGAGGGGTATTCTGCTGCCCAAGCGCCTCGGGTGTTCCACTCTCGCAGCGACTTCCAGTGGAGGAATTCCGTTTGAAGGCGGCACCGAGCGATGAAGGAAATAGAATGAGAATGAAAGAACAGGGATTGTATCATCCGGGCCTCGAGCATGACGCCTGCGGCGTCGGGTTCGTCGTCAAGGTCGACGGGACGCGTTCCCACCGGATCGTCAGCGACGGCGTCCAGATCCTGTGCAATCTGGTGCACCGCGGCGCGGTCGGCGGCGATCAGAAGACCGGGGACGGCGCCGGCATGATCGTCCAAATGCCGCATAAATTTTTCTGCAAAAGCGTCAATTTCAAACTTCCCGAAGAATGCAAGTACGGTGTTGGCATGCTTTTCCTGCCCCAAAAGGAGCAGGAGGCGGATCGCGCCCGGAAAATGATCGTTGCCCGCGCGGAGAAGGAAGGCGGGAAGGTTCTCGGGTGGCGCCAGGTTCCCACGCATCCCGAATGTTTGGGTGAAATGGCGCGTGACGCCATGCCGTCCATTTGGCAGGTTTTTCTCGCTTTTGATGGGCTCGAAAGCGTTGATCTCGAGCGCAGGCTTTATATTCTCCGGAAAGTCCTGGAGAACGAAGCGATCAGTCTTGGGTGGGCCGTCGAGGATTTTTACATTCCGTCACTTTCATGCCGCACGATCGTCTACAAGGGTATGTTCGCCGCACCCCAGTTCGTCAATTTCTACCCGGACCTGCTGGACCCCGATTTTATCAGCGCCCTGGCGGTCGTTCATCAGCGTTATTCGACGAACACGTTCCCGTCCTGGCCGCTCGCGCATCCGTTCCGGTTCATGGCGCACAACGGTGAGATCAACACGCTTCGCGGCAATATCAACAAAATGATGGCGCGCGAGGGGCGCATGGAGTCCGGCCTCTTTGGTCCGGAGATCAAAAAACTGCTGCCGATCATCAATCCCAACCTGAGCGACTCGGCGATCTTCGACAATGTTTTCGAGCTTCTTGCGCTTGGGGGACGTTCGATCGAGCACTCGATGATGATGATGGTGCCCGAGGCCTTCGGCGTGAAATACCATATCAGCGAGGCCAAACGGGCTTTCTTCGAATATCACGCGGCCGTTATGGAGCCGTGGGACGGTCCCGCGGCCATCGCTTTTACGGACGGTGTCAAGGTCGGCGCGACGCTTGACCGGAACGGCCTGCGTCCGGCGCGGTATGTGATCACGAAGAGCGGTCTTGTGATCATGGCCTCTGAAGTCGGCGTCCTGGAAGTGAACTCTCCCGATGTTCTCGAAAAAGGGCGGCTTGCGCCGGGGAAAATGCTCGTCATCGATACGGCCGCAAAGCGGGTCATTAAAGATAATGAAACGAAGTCCGCGATCGCCCATAGCAGGCCTTACCGGCAATGGCTTGAAGAAAAAAAGATCGAATTGCGGGGACTTCTTCAGGTCCCCGGTCCGGTCGAAGGTGACGAGAAGACGCTGGCCCTCCGGCAGCGGATCTTTGGCTACAGCCTGGAGGATGAAAAAATGATCCTCATCCCCATGGCCGAGAACGCCCAGGAGCCGGTCGGATCCATGGGGAATGACGCGGCCCTCGCGGTGCTTTCGGTCCGGCCCCAGCTTCTTTACAATTATTTCCGGCAGCTGTTCGCGCAGGTGACGAACCCGCCGATCGATCCCTATCGCGAGAACCTGGTGATGTCCCTGATGAGTTTTGTGGGGCGGCAGGGGAACCTTCTGGATGAAACGCCGGGGCACTGTCATCAGCTCAAACTGTCGCATCCGGTCCTGACCAATGACGACATCGAGCGGCTGAAGGTGTCGAACCTTGACAGCTTTCGCGTCGGTCTCGTGCCGATGGTCTTCGAACCGCGGGAAGGGAATCTGGAAAAGGCCGTGCATGACCTTTGCGAACAGGTTGAGAAGAAACTTGATGAAGGGCATTCGCTGGTGATCCTCAGCGACCGTGGCGTCGGGCCTGACAAGGTTCCGATCCCGGCGCTTCTCGCGGCTTCCGCCGTCCATCAACATTTGATCCGGAAGGGGAAGCGGTATCTTGCGGGTCTGGTGCTGGAGACCGGCGAGGCGCGTGAAGTGCAGCATTTTGCGTGTCTGATCGCTTATGGCATCAACGCGATCAATCCTTACCTTGTCTTTGAGACCCTGGCCGATCTTAAACGGCGCGGTCATTTGTCGGCCGGCCTGACCACGGAGGGCGCGATCGAGAATTATATTACGGCCATGAAAAAGGGATTGCTCAAAGTAATGTCCAAGATGGGGATCTCCACGATCCGGAGTTACCGGGGGGCGCAGATCTTTGAAGCGGTCGGATTGAACGACGGATTCATCGAAAAATATTTTCCGGGGACCTCATCCCGGATCAAAGGGATCGGGATCGATATTGTCGAGAGAGAGGCGCGCGAACGCTTCGCGAAGGCATTCGAAGATGTTGCTCCGGGCGCTGAAAATCTCGGGCCGGGAGGCAATTACCATTACCGTCTGTTTTCCGAAAAGCACCTGTTCTCGCCGCAAGCGATCGTCAATCTTCAGAAAGCGGTCCGAGAGGAGAGCTATCCGGCCTTCAAGGCCTACTCCCGGGACGTCAACGACATCGCAAAGAACCTTTGCACTCTCCGGGGACTCTTTAAATTCAAGAATTCGCAACCGGCGGTGCCTTTGGAGGAGGTCGAGGCCGTTGATTCGATACTCAAACGGTTCGTTTCCTCGGCGATGTCGTTCGGGTCCATCAGCAAGGAGGCCCACGAGACCATTGCCATCGCGATGAACCGTCTGGGTGCCGCGAGCAATTCGGGCGAAGGCGGTGAGGATGAAGCCCGTTATGAGCCGTTGCCCAACGGGGATTCCAGCAAAAGTATGATCAAACAGGTCGCTTCGGCGCGTTTCGGCGTGACGATCAATTATCTGGCGCACTCGCGCGAACTCCAGATCAAAATGGCTCAGGGCGCCAAACCCGGTGAGGGAGGACAACTGCCCGGTCATAAAGTCGATGAGATGATCGCGAGGGTCCGTCATTCGACCCCGGGGGTGATGCTGATCTCTCCGCCGCCGCACCATGATATTTATTCCATCGAGGATCTGGCGCAGCTCATCTTTGACCTCAAAAATGCCAATCCCGAGGCCCGTATTTCGGTGAAACTGGTTTCGGAGGTCGGTGTCGGGACCGTGGCCGCGGGGGTCGCCAAGGGAAGGGCGGACATGGTGCTCATCAGCGGGCATGACGGCGGGACGGGGGCGTCGCCCATTTCGTCGATCAAATATGCCGGTTCCCCCTGGGAGATCGGGTTAGCCGAGACCCAGCAGGTGCTCGTCATGAATAAACTGCGCGACCGGATCCGCGTCCAGACGGACGGGCAACTCAAGACGGGCCGCGACGTGGTCATCGGCGCGCTGCTCGGCGCGGAGGAATTCGGCTTTGGTACCACCTCGGTGGTGGCGCTCGGCTGCGTCATGATGAGGAAGTGTCATTTAAATACGTGTCCCGTCGGGGTAGCGACGCAGGACCCGGAGCTCCGGAAGCGGTTCACGGGAAAACCCGAGCACCTCATGAATTTCATGCGCTTCGTGGCGCAGGAAGTCCGCGAACTCATGGCGGAACTGGGTTTCAGGAAGTTCGAGGACATGGTGGGACGCGTGGACCTGCTTGAAGTGAATGACGCGATCGAACATTACAAGACCAAGGGGCTCGATTTTTCCAGGGTACTCATGAAGCCCGAGGTCCCGCCGGGAGGCTCTCTCCGCTGCGTGAGGGGCCAAGAGCGCGATTTTTCGCTGTCGCTGGATCCGGACCTTATCAAAAAGGCGAAGGCCGCGCTCGATTTCAAGCAGCCCGTTGTTCTTGAGCAGAAGATCCGGAATTTTAACCGCACGGTGGGGACGACCCTGAGTTACGAGGTCGCGAAACGCTACGGCCTTCAGGGATTGCCGGACGATACCCTGCACATTAAATTTGAAGGTTCGGCGGGGCAGAGCTTCGGAGCGTTCTTGGCGCACGGGATCACGTTTGAACTCGAAGGCGACGCGAATGACTATTTCGGCAAGGGGCTTTCCGGCGGCCGGATCATCGTGTACCCGCCGCGATCCGCGACGTTCAGGCCGCAGGACAACATCATTACCGGCAACGTGAATTTGTTCGGCGCGACGGGCGGAGAGGTTTACATCCATGGTCGCGCGGGAGAACGGTTCTGCGTGAGGAACAGCGGCGCTTTGGCGGTCGTCGAGGGAGTGGGGGATCACGGGTGCGAATACATGACGGGCGGGCGGGTAATCATTTTGGGGGAGACGGGCGTCAATTTCGCGGCCGGGATGAGCGGTGGCATCGCTTACGTTCTCGATGAAAGTCAGCTTTTTGACACACGTTGTAATCTGGAAATGGTGGACATCGAACCGGTGGTGGGCACGGAAAGCGCGAAATTCCTCAAAACCTGCATTGAGCGGCACGTTAAATTCACCGGCAGCAAATACGCGGCGGCCATTCTCGCAAGCTGGGACGAAATGCTGCCCCGGTTCGTGAAGGTCATGCCGATGGATTACAAAAAGGCGTTGAGCAAACTGAAGGAACGCCAGATCCGGACTTCCGAGATCGCCGACATGACCGAGGAGGTTTTTTCGTAATGGGAAAATCCAACGGATTTTTGGAATATCAACGCGATCTCGCTCCGAAGCGCCCGGTCTCCGAGCGTCTCAAAGACTATCGGGAGATCACGGGACCGCTTTTGACGGAGGAGATCCACAAGCAGGGCGCGCGCTGCATGGATTGCGGCGTTCCGTTCTGTCACGCTATGGGATGTCCCGTTTACAATTTGATCCCCGAGTGGAATGACGCGGTCTACCGCGGTCAGTGGAAAGACGCGTACGAGCGTCTTTCCATGACGAATAATTTCCCCGAATTGACCGGACGGATCTGTCCGGCCCCTTGCGAGACGGCCTGCACATTGTCGATCAATGCGGCTCCAGTGACCATCGAACAGATCGAGTTGGCGATCATCGAAAAAGCTTTTGCGGAAGGATGGGTCACGCCCCAAAAGCCGGTCAGAGAAACTGGCAAAAAGATCGCGATCATTGGTTCGGGACCGGCGGGACTAGCCGCAGCGCAACAACTGCGCCGTCTGGGGCATCAAGTCACTCTTTTTGAAAAGGCGCCCAAGATAGGAGGCATTCTCCGCTACGGCATTCCGGATTTTAAACTCGAGAAAAAGGTGCTGGACCGCCGCATCGAACAAATGAAAGCCGAAGGCGTCCGGTTCGAAACGAAAGTCGATGCCGGGGAAACGGTGTCCGCCGCGGATCTCAGGAAGCAGTTTGATGTGATTTTGCTGACCATGGGCGCCGGCGCGCCGCGGGATCTTAAGGTGTCGGGCCGTGAGCTCCAGGGCGTTCATTTCGCGATGGATTTTTTGACCCTTTCGAACAAGGCGGTTTCCGCCGAGATCGGAGCTGACGGGATCATTTCAGCGAAGGACAAGACCGTTCTGGTGATCGGAGGCGGCGACACCGGTTCGGATTGTGTCGGGACTTCGAACCGGCAGGGTGCGAAAAAAGTGTATCAATTTGAGATCCTGCCCAAGCCCAGGGAATGGAACGAACCCTGGAATCCCTCATGGCCCTATTGGCCGCAGATCCTTCGTTCCTCGACGTCCCACGAAGAGGGCTGCGAACGCGATTGGGCGATCACGACGAAGAAGATCACGGGCGGGCCGGAAGGCGGGGTCCGTGAAGTCCACTGCCAGCGCGTGGAATGGCGGGCCGATCAGAAGACCGGGCAGTTCGTGATGACCGAATTACCGGGCACGGAGTTTTCCTTGAAAGCAGACCTGGTGCTCCTGGCGATGGGATTCGTTCACGTCGAACATTCAAAATTCCTGGGTGACCTTGGCGTGCAGTATGACGCGCGCGGCAATGTCGCCACGGACGCGAACGGCATGAGCTCGGTTCCGGGTGTTTTCGCGGCGGGGGATACGGCGCGCGGGGCCTCTCTAGTCGTGTGGGCGATCAGCCAGGGGCGGCAGGTGGCGCAGGCGATCCATTCTTACCTTAAGTCTTAGCTCGATTTGTCGTAACGTTTTGTTATAATCGCCGTCCGCTGTCACACGCTGGCGTAGCTCAGTTGGTAGAGCAACGGTTTCGTAAACCGTAGGTCGTCGGTTCGACTCCGACCGCCAGCTTTCTTTTCCTCCGGGCCATTTCCAAACCAGTCGTCCAGATCGCGGGTCCTTAACGTCGGCGTCGCAAGTGAGTGGGTAGGATCTTTAGAAGCTCCCGGTACTTTGCGACCGTGCGGCGGGCGATCCTGATCCCCTCCGCCTCGAGCATTCTGACAAGAGCCTGATCGCTTGAAGGTTTTTTCGGGTCCTCTTTTTCGATCAGGTTCCGGATCCGCTCCGTGATGCTTTTTTGTGATTCGCCCTCGCCGTCGGCCGTTTCCACCTTTTGCGAAAAAAAACTTTTATAGGGAATTGTTCCTTGCGGGGTCTTGAGATACTTTCCGTGGATCGCGCGGCTGATCGTGGATTCATGAAGGTTCAGCCGTTCCGCGATATCTTTAAGACGCAGCGGGCGAAGGTGCGCGAACCCGCGTGTGAAGAAAAGAGGCTGGGCGCGGACGAGTTCTTCGGTGATCGCCCGCAGGGTCGATTTCCGGAGCTCCAGGGCTTTCAGGAATTCCAGGCCGTTCGTCAGACGGGTCGAGAGGAACTCTTTGGTTTTTGGGTCGATGTCTTTATCGCGGATCATTCCGCGGTACTCCGGGTTGATGCGGAGTTCGGGGATCATCTCATTATGGACCTCGATCTCAAGGTCGTTCTCGGTGCCGTCCTTGATCGCGACCGTGGCGTCGGGAGTGATCGCGAGGGTTTCCTCCACATAAAAGCTGCGGCCCGGCTTGGGCTCCAGCCGGGAGATCTGTTCCGCCGCTTTCTTGATATCCGGCTCGCTTGCGTTGAAGATCTTGCCGAGCATCCTGAGGTCCCTTTTGCTCAGGAGGTCCAGATGATCACGGACGATCTCCTTTGCCAGGGCGGCCTCCGGGCCTTTTCTTTCCAACTGGATCAGAAGGGCCTCGCGCAAGTTCCGTGCGCCGATCCCGGGAGGATCCAGCTGTTGGATCTTTTGAAGGATCTCCAGGACCTGGTCCGGTGATGCTGCCGCGGCGGTCGCTACTTCCTCGGGGGAAGCGGTCAGATAGCCGTCGTGGTTGATGTTTCCGATGATCTGCTCGGCGATCGCTTTTTGCTTTTCATCGAGTTCCAGGAAGTGGACCTGCCACTGGAGATAATCCAGAAGGCTTTCCGGCCGTGTGATCAGGGTTTCCTGAAAATCCCTGATCTTTTGAACCTCCGCGGCACGGCGGCGCGAGAGGTCCGGAGGGTTTTTGGTGAAAACAAGCGGATCTTTGGCGGCCCAATTATCCGGAACGGGATCTTCCTCCGCTTCGTCGGAAGTTTCAGCCCCAACGGGTTCCGGGGGCGTCTCCTCCGCGGGACGGGACACTTCTTCTAGCAGGGGGTTCGTTTCTACTGCCTCCTCGACGGCCTGACAAAGCTCGGCGATAGGAAGATGGAGCAGACGGAGATACTCCCGCATCTGGGGGGAGAGAACCATTTTTTGGGTCTGGGATTGTCGAAGGCCGTGTTCCATGAAACAAACATATCACGCAAAAAAAAAGTTGTAAAGCCAGCAGATTTCTGGACTTACGGGGAAGAAAGAAATTGACACAGCTTCCTAATTTTTTATAATGGTTCCACCTTGACTCGTCCGGCTACTGGGGAGCTCAAGCGAAGTGGGTCCTTGCCACGGGAAGGGATATGGGAACAGCGCTCTCTCGTGGTTTTTTTGTACGACGGGCGTAGAGCCCTATCAGCAACCTTTGAGAGGACGTCTATCCATATGACGCACGCGCCGGCACTTCTTGTAACCAAGGGACTGAGGAAGAAAAGCATTCCGGCCGGTCTCTGGACAAAGTGCCCGAGCTGTCAGACGGTCATTTTCAACAAAACCCTCAGAGAGAATTTGCTGGTTTGCGCGAAGTGTTCGTACCACTTTATCATGGGAGCTTGGGAGCGCATCCGCCATCTCGCCGACGAAAATTCCTTCAAAGAAATAGATCCAAACCTCCATTCGGAAGATCCTCTCAAATTCACGGCCGTTAAGGCTTACACGGACAAGATCAAGCAGGACCAGAAAAAAACGGGGCTCAAGGAAGCGTGTGTGACCGGGGAGGCGAAGATTCACGGCAAGAGCTGCGCTTTGGGCGTAACGGATTCCCGTTTCATCATGGGTTCTATGGGTTCGGTGGTGGGAGAAAAGATCACGCGGCTGATCGAACACGCCCTGGAACATAAACTGTCTCTCATCGTCGTATCCGGTTCCGGAGGCGGAGCGCGGATGTACGAAGGCGCGCTAAGCTTGATGCAGATGGCCAAAACCTCGCTCGCGCTCAATCGCTATCAAAAGGAAAGAAAGTCCTTTATTTCCGTGCTGACTAATCCTACCATGGGCGGCGTGATGGCCAGTTTCGCGTCGCTGGGGGACCTGATCATCGCCGAACCGCGGGCCCTCCTGGGTTTTGCGGGCCCCCGCGTGATCGAACAGACGATCCGCCAGAAACTTCCGAAGGATTTTCAAACCTCGGAATTTTTGCTCGATCACGGGCTCGTTGATATGGTGATCGCCCGGAGCGAACTGAAGCAAAAGCTCGGGCTTTTGCTGGAATACCTTTCCTGATCACGATCCTTTACCGGAGGGCGGTCAGGGCACTGCTGATAAGCCGTTAATTTCGTTATCGAGGATCATTGCGGTCCTCAGCCAAGGAGAAATTGAGTGGCCAAAGTTTCGCTGCGGAACCTTTCGAAGACCTTCAAGGAGGGTATTCGCGCCGTTAACAATGTCAGCCTTGAGATCCAGGACCGCGAATTCATGGTGCTGGTCGGCCCGTCGGGTTGCGGTAAATCCACCACGTTGCGTATGATCGCCGGTCTCGAGGGTATCTCCGAGGGGGAGATCTATATCGAGGACGTTCTTGTCAATGATGTTCCCGCCAAAAACCGTGATATCGCGATGGTGTTCCAGAATTACGCTCTTTATCCGCATATGACGGTCTATGAGAACCTCGCCTTCGGATTGAAACTGCGGCGTTATCCCCACAAGGAGATCGAGCGGCGCGTGCATGAGGCCGCGGATATCCTGGGATTGACCCATGAGATGCTCAAACGGCGCCCGAAGGAATTGTCGGGCGGGGAGCGGCAGCGTGTCGCGGTCGGCCGCGCGATCGTCCGTAAACCCAAAGTATTTCTTTTTGACGAACCTCTGAGCAATCTTGACGCCAAATTGCGCGTTCAAATGCGCATGGAGCTCCAGAAGCTCCACAACCGCCTCCAATCGACCATGATCTACGTGACGCACGACCAGGTCGAGGCCTTGACCCTGGGGGACCGTATCGTGGTCATGCATAAGGGGGTGGTCCAGCAGGTCGCGGACCCCGTGAACCTTTATGAGCGGCCGCAGAACAAGTTCGTTGCCGGTTTCATAGGTTCACCGGCGATGAATTTCCTTAAAGGGACGATCCTTGCCGAAGACGGGGATTATTTTTTTGTGGAGCGCAATTTCAAACTCCGTATCCTCCCGCATTTTTATTCGCGGGTCGCTCAATATAAGGGACAGACAGTAACGATGGGTATACGTCCCGAAGATATTTACGACAAAATTTTCGCGCAGGACGCACGCCCGGAGTTCACTATTACGGCCACGGTCGATGTGGTGGAGCCGATGGGCTCGGAGATCTATCTTTATCTCACTTCCGGGACTAATAATTTTGTCGTGCGCGTTTCCAACCAGGATACGGCGGCTATGAACCAGGATCTTCAGGTAGTGTTCGACATGAGCAAGGCGCTTTTCTTCGATCCTCAAACGGGCATCGCGGTTTCGTAAGTGGTGCCGGCCTCGTTATGGGTTCACTGACACGACGGCAGATCGCATTCGTGGTCGGCGTGGTCGCCGCCCTTCTGCTGGTCTATGCCACCATTCATTACCTTGTTCAGTTGAGGCACGCGTTTTATCCGGAAACCTACCTTCAACGGATCGCGGTCGTGTTGGTGGCGTTTTGCATTCCCGTGTTCACTACGTGGTTGCGTTTTAAATGGGTCGGCGTCAACATTCTGACGCTCACCTTCCTCATCCCGTTGATCCTCTTCGTGGTCTCGATCACCAAGCTGCCTGTTTTTCTCTGGATCTTCCTGGTCTACGGCACCCTCATGGCGATCCTCTCGCAAATGGAGCAGCATTTTGAAGGACAGATCGGCATGATCGGGATCGAGGAGGAGAAATACCAGGATGAGACCAATAACCTGGAAATGACGTTCAAGGCGAAAGGGGAGGGCATCAGTACTTTTTTTGAGAAATACTCCACTTACTATAACCTCCGAAAGCTCGCCGAAGAATTGACTGTCAGCCTCGCCTGGGGGGAGTTGGCGCAGAAGGCCGTGGACCGCGCCATGGATTTTATCCCGCGGGGGGATTACTCCAAGATCACGCTCGCGCGCGGGGAAGAAAAAACGCTTCCAGTCGTCGCGCGGCGCCGCATGCGGCCCGTGGGGAACTGGGTGGTCAAGCAGGGCGATCTTTTTGATTTTTGGTGTATCAAGAACCGCAAGCGGCTCATCGTCATGGACACTCAGGAGGATTTCCGTTTTGTCCTCAGTGAAACGGAAAAAAAAGAGAACGTGCGGAGTCTCATCGTGGCGCCGCTTTTCCATGAAGGGCGCGTGACGGGGACCCTGGCCATTCATGCGACACGGCCGAACGTTTTCAGCCACGACGACCTCCGGCTCCTTGACGCGATCGCGACCTTGGCGTCCTCCGCTATTTCCAACGCCATGCTTTATGAGAAAACGGAAGAACTTGCGATCAAGGACGCGCTGACGGGACTTTACGTGCGCCGCTATTTCTACGAGCGCCTCAAGGAAGAGCATCGGCGGACGCTCATGAATAACAAAAAGATGTCCCTTCTGATGATCGATCTGGATCATTTCAAGGAATGTAACGACCGGTTCGGTCACCAGGGCGGCGATCTGATGCTCATCCAGCTGGCAGAGATCCTGACGAAGTCGCTGAAGGACGCGGTTTTGGCGCGTTACGGCGGTGAGGAGTTCGCGATCCTGCTTCCCGAAACATCGAAAGCGGACGCAGTCAGGATCGCGGAGCAGACCCGAAAAGCGGTCGAGAAGTCTTTGTTCTACATCCGCCGTGAGCAGGTCCAAATGACCCTTTCGGTGGGGGTCGCGAGCGTTCCCGAAGACACTCTGGACACGGAAATGCTGGTGCAGAAGGCGGACAAAGCCCTTTACCAGGCGAAACGTGAGGGGAGGAACCGCGTATGCGTAAGTGCCTCCTGATCCTCGCAGTTCTCGGCGCGCTGGTCTTTTTCGTTTTCTGGCAATCGAGGGACCTTCCTCTGGTCCATTTTTTGATCTCCACGCTCTGGATCTTCCCGCTTTTTTACTTCCTGAAGGAAAGAGCCTATCTTTTTTTTGTGGGCGCATTGATCGTGGTCGTCGCCCTCCAGGGTGATTTTTTTCTTGGGGTCCCGCGCTGGCGTGTGTCGGTCCTGTGGGGCATCCAGCTGTTCCTCTTTTTTGCTCTTTGTTATTATTTCGCGGAACTGAAACGTTTTTTCGCGCTGGCGCAGACGAAGAAAGAGGACGTGCGGAAAACGCTGGAGTCGCTCCAAAGCAAGTACCAGACGAGGCTGAACAGTCTGCGGCACCTTGAAGTTCAGGTCAGCAGCCTGATGAACCTCTTTGAGATCGCCCGCGACTTCAGCGAATGTATGGACTTCGAGACCCTGACCGATTACTTATTGAAAAAGTTGCGTTCCGAACTTTCGTTCCAGCGGATGCAGATCTTTCTGAGCATAAAGCCGGGCCTGGAAAAGGGCGCGGGGCTTATCAAGATC
Source organism: Candidatus Omnitrophota bacterium (assembly GCA_903820505.1). Classification (GTDB taxonomy): domain Bacteria; phylum Omnitrophota; class Omnitrophia; order Omnitrophales; family Aquincolibacteriaceae; genus Pegaeibacterium; species Pegaeibacterium caenilacustre. The sequence goes on along the minus strand of CAIJHQ010000045.1, from coordinate 106,932 downwards.
TATGAGATGTTGCAGGAAGGTGTTAAAGAGGAAGAGCGCGAGCTGACCCTCCTGGAATTGGAAAGTTTTGTCGCGATGAAGAACACCAAAACGATGGTGCGCCAGGGGAGCAGCTGGTACTTTCCGATCCTGGATGGCGACGAACTTAGCTCGGTTTTCGCGATCCATGGCATCAAGGAGGAAGATCTTGCGCGCGTAGAGGTCTTGAGCGCGTACCTTGTCCTCCTTATCAAGAAGATCAAGCTTTACGAGACCGTCAGGGCGCTTGCGATCGTGGACGAATTGACCCAGGTTTTCGTGCGGCATCACTTTATGGAGCGTCTTGAGGAGGAATTGAAGCGCAGTATCCGGTTCAAGCTCCCATTGACCGTATTAATGTTAGACATCGATCTTTTCAAAAGATATAATGACGAATTCGGACACCTAGTGGGTGACGCCACTCTGAAGGATGTTGCGGATTTGCTGAAAAGGAACCTCCGCCGGGTCGATCTCGTGGGAAGGTACGGCGGAGAGGAATTCGTGGTGGCCATGCCGGAGACCCGGGTGATGAACGCTGCCGAAGTGGCCGAGCGTATCCGCTCCAATATCGCGCGACATGACTTTCAGGTCTATAATGACAAAACGAAGGTCACAGTAAGTCAGGGGATCGCGGTGTTTGACGGTGAGTCGGTGGTCGATCCCGAAACAGCGGATACGAAAGCGATCGTGTCGGAGCTGATCCGGATGGCCGACGAGGCCATGTACAAGGCTAAGGAAGAAGGACGTAACCGCGTTTGTCTTTATAAGGATATCAAGAGATCGTGAAAAGCAAGGTTGATCCAAAATTCTCTGCGGCCGTGATCGTTCCCCTTGTTGGCCTGCTCTCGCTTGTTCTACTTTCCGGGATCTCGGTGTTCGCTGCTGACAAATCCTCCGAGGAGAAAACCGCTTCCGGCGCTGCGGCCTCCGCCCCTGCCAAGCGTGATTTTCCCATTCAAACGATCTATGACGCAAAACAGGCGAATGTAGAGGCCGTTGCCGACAGCCTGGAGTACAACAAGGAATCCGGAAAAATGATCGCCCGCGGCAACGCGGTCATCACCTACCAGCGGACCAAATTGCTCGCGGACTATGCGGAGGTCGAGACCGATACCAAAAAGGCTTATGCCAAAGGTCACGTCATGATCTTTGAGGGGGACTCTCCGCGGCTTCAAGGTGAAGAGGCTTATTACGATTTTTCGAACCATACGGGAAGTTTTCCGAACGCGCGCGCGATCAGCGCTCCCGGCGCTTTGACGACGCAAAAAGGGCCTCCGGACCCGCGGCTGAAACCGGGCGATATGGGAGGGACGTGGTACGCGCGGGGTGCCGAGATTCACCAGATTCGCGAAGGTGTCGACAAGATCAAGAAGGGTCGCGTCACTACCTGCAGTTATGATAAACCGCATTACGAGATTCGTTGCACGAAGGCCACTCTCTATACCAACGTGAAACTGGTCATGTACAACGCGACGATCTATGTGCTCGGGAAGCCGGTGTTCTGGTGGCCCTACGTTACCGTGCCGCTTGATATGCCGACACTTCCGTTCCAGGTCTCTCCGGGATATTCGAAACAATTCGGGGGCTATATCGAGCTTACCAAGGGGATCGCTTTCAATAAGTATCTTTGGGGCCAGGCCCATTTGGATTGGCGGGCCAAGCGCGGTGTCGGTGGCGGGTGGGACCAGTATTATAATTTTGGAAAGTATGCTCACGGGAACGTGAAGCTTTATGTGACCCAGGATAAGGAAGCCCCGACGCCGGGTTACAGGGACGTGGGTTCCGATGAGGACAATCCCTACGCAAAACGTGAAGACAGGACCCGCGGTCGGATCACCTGGCGCCACCGCTCGGATTTTGGAGAGAATACCAACGTGATCCTGCGCTACCATCGCGTGGCGGATGAATATTTTCTCCAGGATTTCTTTGAAAGGGAATATCGCGCCGAAATGCAGCCGTTTTCATTCGTGACGGGAACGCACAATACGGAACGTTATGGTGCCATGGTCTTTCTTGAAAAGAAGATGAACAGTTATGAATCGGTCGTCGAGCGGTTGCCGGAAGTGCGTCTGGATTGGAAAAACCAGCCGTTCCTCAAGGACTGGGTCTATAACGAAAGCCGCGTCCAGTTCGATAATTTGTATAAAACTTACAGTCACAGTACGGAGCAGCAGGACTCGATCCGCACGGATGCCTACAGCCGGTGGTATTTGCCTCTCAAGTGGAAAGAGATCAAGCTGACGCCCTTCGCCGGCTATCGCGGCACCGAGTACAGCCATCAGGCGCATTCCAATTCCGCGACTTACCGCAATATTTTCGAATACGGCGCGGACCTCCGGACGCACTTTTATAAAACGCATGACGTCTCATTCGACAAACTAGGGATTGAAGTCAACCAGCTCCGGCATATTGTCGAGCCGAGCGTTCGGTACGAAGGGGCCTACTCGACCGTTGCTATGGACCGGCTGACGCGTTTCGATACGGCGGACGCGCTGGATGATACCCAGAACATCACCCTGGGCCTGGAGAACCGGCTTCAGACCAAGCGCATGGTCGGCGGACGGACGAAGCGGGTCGATATCGTAAGCCTCAATACCTACGTGCAGTATGAAGGGCAACCTTTGGATCCGACGATCTCGGGGAGCCGGTTCACGTTCGTCGGCGGGGAACTGACGTTGCGGCCTTACGAGTGGCTCCAGTATCAGGCGCGTCTCCAGTATGATTTCGCTCATCACTATCTGAAGGTGGCGAACCAGGACATCATGATCCGGCGCGGAAAATTACGTTTTCTTTTCGGACAGAGGTTTACCCATAATTATTATGACTGGTATGATGCCCAGTGGATCGAGGGCAGTGAGCAGTTCGTTTTTGATACCCGTTATCAGATCAACCATCTGTGGGAAGTCGGAGGCTACATCCGCTGGCAAACGGGAGGCGATGGTTTGCAGGAATGGCAGGTCTCCGCGGCCAGGGACCTGCACGATTTCATTTTGGAGTTCGGTTACACCGTCCGCAATTCGCTGATCGATTCCAATAACAATCAGCTTTATTTCAATTTCCGGATGAAAGGGTTCCCGGACCTGGCGCTTCGAAACGGCAGCAAGGCTTCCTTCTCGGAACCGCGGATCGGCGAGACAGTGGCCGGAGCCAATGAATTCGCCACCGGTCTCATGAACCCGGCGGAAAGCCAGTTGATCTCGCTGCAAACATAGTCCTTTGCCCATGGAAACCCTCGCGTGAAGATCGGTATAATCGGTTCGGGCTATGTGGGTCTCGTGACGGGTGCTTGTCTAGCCCATCTGGGGCATATCGTGACCTGCGTGGATCAGGACGTCGAAAAGGTCCGCACCCTCAAGAACGGTAAGGTCCCGTTCTACGAACCGGGGCTTATGGAAATGGTCCTGGAGAACGTCGCGGCCAAAAGACTTTCTTTCACCCATGACATTACGCGGATCGTCAATCGTTGTGAAGTCCTGTTCATTTGCGTGCACACGCCTTCGAGGGCCAACGGCGGGGCGGATCTGAGGTTCGTGGAAAAGGTCGCCAAACAGATCGCCACGCATCTGCGCAAATACTGCTTGGTAGTGGAAAAAAGCACGGTGCCGGTGGAGACCGGTGAATGGGTCCGCCGCACCATCAAGCGCAACGTCCGGAGCGGCGTCCACTTCGATGTGGCGTCCAATCCGGAGTTTCTGAGAGAAGGTTCCGCGATCCACGATTTCCTTCAGCCTGACCGGATCGTGATCGGCGTCTCAAGCGCGCGCGCGGAGAAACTTCTGCGGAAACTTTACGGTTCTCTGAAGGCGCCCATCATCGCGACGGACATCAAAAGCGCGGAGCTGATCAAGCACGCGTCGAATTCCTTTCTCTCGACCAAGATATCTTTTGCGAACGCGTTATCGCGTGTCTGCGACGCCGTTGGGGCGGATGTCGAGAAAGTCACTTTGGGGATGGGATTGGACCCCCGGATCGGCCCGCAGTTCCTCAAGGCGGGGATCGGGTTCGGCGGTTCGTGCTTTCCCAAGGACCTGAGCGCTTTCCTGCATATTTCCGAACAATTGGGTGTCCGGTTCGATATCCTGGCCGATGTCCTTCGGGTCAATGACACGCAGCGCGAATATTTTGTCCGAAAGATCCTGAGCGAAATGCGGAACCTCAAGGGAAAGACGCTCGGGATCCTGGGGCTGGTCTTCAAGCCGGACACCGACGACATGCGTTCGGCGCCGTCGATCCCGATCGTTCAGATGCTTCAAAAGGAAGGCGCGCGGATCCAGGCTTATGACTGCCAGGCAACGGCGAAGTGCCGGGCGCTTTTCAGGGAGGTTACCTTTACGGATGATCCTTATCAGGCGGCCAAAGGGGCCCATGCGGTCGCGGTCCTTACGGAATGGAAAGAGTTTCTGAACCTGGATTGGAAGCGTTTGCGCCGTCTCATGAGGTCCAACTTCTTTTTTGACGGCCGTAATATGTTCCAGCCGACTGAAATGAAAGCGAACGGTTTCCGTTACGTCAGTGTCGGCCGGCCGGCTTGACGGGAATCGGGAACGTTAAAACCAAGGATGTTTCCACCACCAACAGGGTGAATCTATGAAGGGTGTCATTCTCGCCGGAGGTCTTGGCAGCCGGCTTTTTCCGCTGACCAAAGTTACGAACAAGCATCTCTTGCCGGTTTACAACAAGCCTATGATCTATTATCCGATCGAGACCCTGGTGAAGGCCGGGATCCGGGATATTCTGGTGGTGACGGGCGGAAATTCTTCCGGGGATTTCCTGAAATTGCTCGGGAACGGTAAGCAGTTCGGCCTGAAGCACATTAATTACACGTACCAGGAAGGCGAGGGGGGCATCGCTCACGCCCTGAGCCTCGCGGAACATTTCGTGAACGGCGAGAAAATGGTCGTGATCCTCGGCGACAATATCATTCAGGAAGATATTTCGCCCCAGGTGCGTCATTTCGAGAGGCAGGCCGAAGGAGCGCGTCTGCTTTTGAAGAAAGTCCCGGATCCGGAGCGCTTCGGTGTCGCGGCCCTGCGCGGCGATAAGATCGTCAGGATCACCGAGAAACCCAAAAAACCGGACAGCCCCTACGCTGTGGTCGGGATCTACCTCTATGATGCGGAAGTTTTTAATTTTATCCGGACCTTGAAGCCATCCCGCCGCGGGGAGCTCGAGATCACGGACGTGAACAATTGGTATCTCAAGCGGGGCGTTCTGGAATTCGATTTTCTTAAAGGGTTTTGGACCGATGCCGGGACTTTCGAATCCCTTCATCGAGCCGGCAATCTGGTGGCCAGGCACGCAGGCGGAAGCGGATCATGAAGCGCTTGCTGGTCACCGGAGGTTGCGGGTTCATCGGTTCGAATTTCATCCGTTATTTCCTGAAAAACCGTTCCGGCTGGGGCGTGATGAACCTGGACAAGCTGAGCTATTCCGGGAATCTTGCTAACACAAGAGACTATGCGAATTCGTCCCGTTATGAGTTCGTTCGCGGGGCCATTGAAGACAAAAAACTTGTTCATGCCCTGATGAAGCGGGCCGCAGCGGTGGCCCACTTTGCAGCGGAAACGCATGTCGATCGTTCGATCGAGAGCGCGGACGAGTTTCTCCGTACCAACATTTTGGGCACGGCGTCCCTGCTGGAATCCTCGCTTGCCTGCGGGATCAAACGGTTCGTCCATATGTCCACGGATGAGGTCTATGGATCGGTCGCAAAAGGGTTCGCGGACGAGCGGGCGCGGCTTTTGCCGAACAGCCCGTACGCGGCCTCCAAGGCAGCCGCCGATCTTCTGGTGCGTTCGTTCCAGGAAACGTTCAAACATCCGGCCATGATCGTCCGCTGTACGAACAATTTCGGGCCGTACCAATTTCCCGAAAAGGTCATCCCGCTTTTCGTCACCAACCTGTTGGCCGGTCAGACCGTTCCGCTTTACGGGAACGGCAGGAATCGCCGGGACTGGATCTTTGTGGAGGATGCTTGCCGCGCCGTTCTGCTGGTCCTTGAAAAAGGCAGGACGGGGGAGATCTATAATGTCGGCGCTCACAACGAGATGAGTAATTTGGAACTGACGCATTCCATTCTCAGACGTTTCAAAAAGGGCAAGGAGATGATCCGCTATGTCCCGGACCGCCTCGGGCATGATCTGCGCTACGCCCTTAATTTTAATAAATTGCGGAAGCTGGGGTTCAAACCGCGTTGGAGCTTTCAAAAGGGCCTGGAGGCGACGATCCGCTGGTATCAAGAGAACCCGGCATGGTGGCGGCCGCTCAAAAAAGACAAGTACACGGTGAAATAACAATGACGAACCCTGATGCCCGGAAAGTCCTGATCACGGGGGCGGGCGGGATGCTCGGAACGGATCTCGTCACGGTACTGAACCCGCACTTCGAAGTTGGGGGTCTTGAAAAACGGCCTGTAGTGCATTTATGCGTTCCTTACGACATTTGTGACCTGACCCAGCCCCGAAAAACACGCGATGCCATTCTGAGCCATCGGCCGCATGTCGTGATCCACACCGCCGCCCTGACGGACGTGGATTACTGCGAAGACCATCACGACGAGGCCGAAGAGCTCAATGTCGGCGCCACGAAGAACGTGGTGGACGTGTGCAATGAGCTTGATATTCCCGTTATTTTTTTCAGCACGGACTATGTTTTTGACGGGTCGAAGAAGGAACCCTACACGGAGACGGACGTTCCGTGTCCTATCAATTTCTATGGGCAAACGAAACTTGATGCGGAAAGATATATTTTGGCGCACGCGCAACGGGCGATCATTTTCCGTATTACATGGCTTTACGGTGTCTGGGGACGCTCGTTCCCGAAGGCGATCCTCCGGCAGGCCGCTGAATTGAAGACGCTTTCCGTCGTGAACGACCAGGTCGGCCGTCCGACCTATACCTGGGATGTGGCGCAGTCGCTGCTCACGGTGCTGCGCGATAAAAGGGAATGCGTTGAGGCCAGGAGTCGCGAGATCTTCAACCTCGGGAACGAGGGGACGGTCCATTGGGCCGATTTCGCGCGATTCATACTCAAATCGGAGAATCTGAACGGTATCAAAGTGAAAGACATTCCGACCTCTCAACTCAAGCGGCCGGCGCCACGGCCCTTGAATTCCGTTCTCTCGCTGGATAAGGCTCGGGAGGTCCTCGGACTGCAGTTGAGACCGTGGGACGAAGCCGTGAAGGAATTCCTGCCGCGCTGGAAAGAAGTGAAAGAAGTGGAGGAACAGAAAGCGAAGGCGCAAGCGGCGGAAAAGGAGAACATCGCGTGATGACTTCTCAACAGACGTGCGTGGTCACGGGCGGCGGCGGTTTTCTCGGCTCCCATCTTTGCGCCCGGTTTTTGGATCGGGGATTTCAGGTTTACGCCGTTGATAACTTTTTGACCGGCAATGAAAAGAATATCGAAGCCTTCAAGAAAAACGCGTCTTTCCATCTGATCCGTCACGATGTCAGCAAACACATTTCTTTCCCGGGGCCGGTGGACTATATACTCCACTTTGCGTCGCCGGCAAGCCCGCTGGATTATCTACAATATCCTATCCAGACGCTGAAAGTCGGCGCTTTGGGGACGCACAATGCGTTGGGTTTGGCTAAAGAAAAAAAGGCTGTTTTTCTTCTGGCGTCGACCTCGGAAGTGTACGGGGATCCGCTGGTGCATCCCCAACCTGAGGATTATTGGGGGAACGTGAACCCGATCGGTCCCCGCGGCGTTTATGACGAGGCGAAACGGTACGCCGAGGCGATGACCATGGCGTATCACAGGACCCACAAAATGAATACGAAGATCGTGCGCATTTTCAATACCTATGGGCCGCGCATGCGTTTGAACGACGGCCGCGCGATCCCGGCATTCTTTTCGCAGGCGCTGACGGGCCGGCCATTGACGGTTTTTGGGGACGGGTCCCAGACGCGCAGTCTTTGTTACATCGATGATATGGTCAACGGCATCGAGAAGCTCCTGTTCTCGGATCTGAACGATCCCGTCAACATCGGGAACCCGGACGAGATGTCCATGCTGGATCTCGCGCAGAAGATCATTCAGATGACCGGGAGTTCCAGCGTGATCGAGCATCAGCCGCTACCGGTGGATGATCCCAGGGTCCGGCGACCGGACATTAGCAGAGCCCGAAAATATCTTTCCTGGAGCCCTGAGATCGCGCTCGACGAAGGATTAAAACGGACGGTTGCCTATTTTAGACAGGTTATGGGGGGATAAGGATGGCGCCTTACCTTTCGGTGGTCATTCCGGCCTACAATGAAGATTTACGGTTACCGCACACTTTGGATGCGGTCCTTGATTTTTTGAAGAAGCAATCCTACGATTCCGAAGTTCTTGTTTCAGATGACGGGAGCCGGGACCGAACGGTCGCGATCGCTGAGGAAAAACTCGTGGATTTCCCGCACAAGATCCTGACCACTCCCCGGAACCGCGGCAAAGGGTACGCCGTACGGCAGGGGATGCTCGCGGCGACCGGACAGTACATCCTTTTTACGGACGCGGACCTTTCCACGCCGATCACTGAAGTTTCCCGTTTTCTTGATTATCTCCGGATAGATTGCGACGTCGCGATCGGTTCACGGGCGCTTCCGGATTCCCAGATCGAGATCCACCAGGGCTTCCTCCGAGAAACGATGGGAAAGGTCTTTAACCTTATCGCGCAGCGCTGGGCGTTCAAAGGCGTACGGGATTCCCAATGCGGGTTCAAGTGTTTCCGCAGGGAAGCGGCCCATAAACTTTTCGGGGAACAGAAACTCGACGGGTTCAGTTTTGACGTCGAGATCGTGTACCTGGCGCAAAAACGCGGCTACCGTGTGCTTGAGCTCCCGGTGATCTGGCGGAATTCCGCCCAAAGCCGCGTTCAGGTCCTGAGCGATCCGCTGAGGATGTTCCGGGACGTTCTGAAGATCCGACGGCTGCATCCCTGATGAAAGCGCTTCGCCTCTCCCGCGAGACAGTGTTGTTGCTCGGGATCCTGGCCCTGGCGTTCCTGGTCCGCGTTTTCGCGGTCAATTTCGGTCTCCCGGAGCTTTATCACGCTGATGAACCCATCGTGGTCAATCATGCCCTGGCCTACGGAACGGGCGATCTGAACCCTCATTTTTTCAAGATACCGCCGCTTGTCAGTTATCTTCTTTTCTTCTGTTATGGGATCTTTTATGTTCTGGGGAGAACTGCCGGGTATTTTCATTCAGTACGGGATCTCGAACAGTTGTTCTATTCCGACCCGACATCTTTTTATCTGATCGCCCGCGTTATTTTCGGGGTACTTCTCGGTACCGCGACGGTCTACGGGGTCTACCGGTTGGTCAAGCGGTTGTGGACCACGGAAATGGCCCTTTGGGCAGCGCTGCTTTTAGCGGTCAATTTTCTGCACGCCCGTGATTCCCACTATATCTATGCCGACATCCCGCTTCTTTGCGTCCTTTTGACGGGTTTTTGCTTGATGGCGCGTCTGAGCGACGCACCCTCGTCATGGAAGCTGCATTTGCTGTGCGGCGGCACGATCGGTCTGGCAGCTGCGACGAAATACAACGGCGTGTTCCTGGCGCTGCCTTATCTCTGGGTCTGCTTGCGTACGGTCCCGTGGCGGCGATGGCCGGTTTTTTGGGGTTTCGCGGGTGCGACGGCCGGGCTCGTATTTATCCTGTGCAATCCCTTTTCGGTCCTCGACTGGCCGTTGTTATTCAGGGAAGTTACTGATCAATCCCGATCGAATCAGGGAGTGCCGTGGTTCCACCACATAAAATATTCGCTTTCCGGCGCGGTAGGAGCTTCATTGCTTACGGTGGCGTTTGGGGGCTGGCTTCGGGCGGTTTTTTCCGGAAAACCCGCGCGGGAGGCGATGGCTATTTTTGTTCTGGGATACTACATGGTCCTTTGCAGATGGGGGCAACCTTATGATCGCTACGTTCTACCGCTGGTCCCGTTCGTTTGTATTTTTGCGGTCGATTTTCTCATTCCCTACATGGACGTATTGTCTAAAGGAAAAGTTTTCTTAGGCGTGATCCTCAAAGGAATTATCATCCTGATCCTTGTTATTCCCGCGTTTTGGAAGATAGTTCAATGGGACCGACTGATGGCATCTCCTGACGTGCGTACAGTGGCGAGAGCATGGATCGAAAGTCACATTCCGCCGGGGAGCCGGATCGCGCTGGAGGGGACCATTTTCACGCCGCGGCTTTCGTTTTCTTCCGACCAGTTAAAAGAAAAAATGGGCGGTCTGGACCGGACGGATGGAGCCCAAGCGGGCGCCCAAAAAAGACGCCTGGAAGCCCTGTTGTCAAGATCGCGGCAACCTTCATACGAGCTATATTTCCTGAGTCGTGATCCGTCAGGGCCGCAATTTTTATTCGCGGAGCCTAAGGTCCCGTTTGATCTCGAGACGCTGCGACGGAAGAAAGTGGATTATGTTGTTATGGTTAGCGAACCCCGTGATCCAAAGGATCCCTTCGCGGCGGGGCTTGAAAAGGTCGCGGATCCTGTCGTGAAATTTTCACCTTACCGCAAGTCCTTTGGAATGAAGGATTACGACACCTTGCCTCTTACCGGGGGACCGTTCCTGTGGAAAGATATCCGCGCGAGAGAACGGAACGGTTACACGATCACGGTTTATAAGCTTAAATAACGCCGTGATGGTTTTCTGACCAATTTCTTCACCGGCCCGAGGAATGCTACTGGTCTCTTGTCAGGGATTTTTTGCCGGGCGGTATTTTTTTGATCTTCGGTAGAACCAGAATCTCAGCCCCTCGCAAAGCGCCGATCCCATGATCTTCATGTTGACCGACGATTTTCCGGCTTGGCGGCCGCGGTGGTTCGAGGGGATCTCTTTGATGCGGTAACCCAGGTCATGGGCCTTGATGATGATCTCGGGAAGTATAAAAAGAGAAGCGGAGGTCAGGTCGATATGATCAAGAAGTTTTCGGCTCCAGGCCTGCGACCAGTTGTAATCGTTGATGCGGATCTTGAACAGGTAATTGAGCAGGAAAATGTAGATCACGGACAGGAAGAAACGGAAAAGCTGGTAGGCGTTGCGTTGCCAGCGTACACCCAGCAGGACATCTGTCTCGTTCTTTTTCAGGATATCAACAAAGGCGGGGATCTCGGACGAATCGAACTCCTCATCCGCTCCGATGTACATCAGGTACTTACCGCGAGAGGCTGCGATCCCGTCTTTGAGGGAGCGGGTATATCCTTGGTTCTTTTCATGGATGATCAGCTTTGCGTTGGGGTATTGGGACATCTCTTTCTGAAGGACAGCGCGGGTCTTGTCCTTACTTCCGTCCTCGATCAAGATCACTTCCCAGTTCCATTCCGGATGGGCGTTCAGGACGGCAAAGAAGTTTCTGAGCATCCCGGCGATGTTCAACTCTTCGTTGTAGATCGGGGTGATGAAACTGATAAAAGTCGCGGCATTCATAGGGGAAAGATTAATGTTTTTAATGCGTAATGTCAATTGTCGGCTGTATCGATTTCTGATAGCCTATGCGGCAATGCGATATTCCTTGCACTTCAAAAGCTATCGAAGGGTCCCATGAAAAAGAACCTGTTTGTGTCGATCTTGGCGCTGTTGCTTGCGTTAACCCTCGCGGAGGTTGTTCTGCGTGTTGTCAAGATCGACCGGATCAAGTTTCCTGAAAAGCCCCGGATGGGATGGGTGAATGTGCCTGAGAATTCCTGGGTCGAGCATCATCCGGTCCTTGGCTGGTACTCCCAGAAGAATAAGACCGCCGTACTGGAATCCCCGAATTTCCCCTCGGTGACCGTTCACACGAATTCCGCCGGTTTTCGCGGGACCCGGGAATATGCCATCAAAAAGCCGGCCGGAGTCATCCGCATCGCGGCGCTTGGCGACAGCTTTGTATTTGGATTCGGCGTCCAGGATCAGGAAACCTTTCCTGCCGTTCTGGAGGCCGACGGCGGAAACCGGGAAGTCCTGAATCTCGGGGTGCCGGGATACGGGATCGACCAGATATATCTTTCTTACCGGGAGATCGCGAAACAATATCATCCCGACATCGTTCTGATAGGTGTTTTTCCCGAAGCTTTCTGGCGATGCACGCGTTCGTTCGCTGATTCCGGGCACGTCAAACCCTACTTTTCACTTTCCGAGAAGGGAGATCTGATTCTGCACAACGTGCCCGTCCCTCCGCCCTTTTCTTTGACTACGGATCAATTTCCCCCGTTGTTGGAGCAGAGTGATCTTCAAAAAGTTCTTAACAGGAGCGTCCTCTACCGGGTGGCCAAGAAACCATTGATCAAACTTGCCAAAAACATGCGCCTTATCGATCCCGATACGTCGGAAGAATGGATGATCGGGCGGGCCATTCTTCAGAAGCTCATCCTGGAAGTCCGGCGCGATCAGGCAACCCCTATTTTGGTTTTATTGCCTCCCAAGGATTGGGCGGAAAGTACGCGAAGAACTTCCCTGGAGAGGTCGATCCGGCGTTTCGCGGATCGTGAAAAGGTCGATCTTATCAACCTTAGGCCGGAATTCAATGATGCCGTCGCAAAGGACGGTCTCGAAGTTTATTACATCAAGAATGATTGGCACTGGACCTCGCAGGGAAATCTTCTGGCAGCGAACGTGATCCGGGAGAATGAATAACAGGGGATTGCGGAGGCTATGGGCAAGGGATATCTAAAACAGACTGGGCTTTTGCTTCTCGGGTCTTTTTGTTGCGCGGCCTCCTTATGGGTCCCGCATGTCCAGCAAGTGTGGGGACGCAATCTTTTCATGACCGCGGACTCTATCCTGCTCCTGGGCGTCACGATCCTCGTTGCCTTCCTGGGCTACTATCTTCTTCCGGATTTTCTATTTTCGTCAAAAATTACGGATCCCAGCCGTGGCCCGTCAAAAGCTCTTGGATTTGCGCTCGGCTTCTTCGCCTTAGGCTTTTTAGTTCTTGTTCTCTACTGGATCAACCGGCACGTTCTCCATTCGTTTCTCAGCTCCGGTGACGAGCACTCCTGCTATTTTCTTGCGGAGTGCCTCCGGAAGGGAAAGCTTTTTGTCCCCATTCCGCAGTTCGCGGATTTTTTCCAGGTCGTCCATGTCGGGATGAAGGGAGGGAAGTGGTTCAGCGTTTATCCTCCCGGATGGCCTCTGATATGGGCTTTCGGTCTCCGGTTCAACATCGTGGATTGGCTCAATCCTGTCATGGCGGCAACGGCGGTCTTTTTCTTATATCTTTCGGGGGAACGGTTGTTTGGCCGTCCCGCCGCCGTTCTGGGGCTGATCATGACGTGTCTAAGCCCTTTTTTCATGTTCACGGCCGCGGCTTATTTTTCCCATGCAACCTGCCTGCTCACGATAGCGGTCTTTTTGTATGCCTTCTTGCGTTGGCATGAAGCCTATGGACAGGGGAAGGATCCGGTCGGCTGGGCGATCCTGTGCGGGATTGGGGTCGGCTACGGTTTGATAACCCGGCCGCTTACCATGTTCGCGATCGCAGTTCCATTCCTCCTCTCTCATTATCTCCCGCTTTTTTTCGACCGGAAGAGCCCCGGTGGCGCGACAACGGGCAGTGAGCGTTTTGGTTGGATCCCCTTTAGATTCAAACGTCCTCAGCTCCGTAAAGCCGAGATGGTTTTTGTTGCGATCGTCGGGTCCTTTGTAGCGCTTATGTTCCTCCTAAACATTGCAGTTACAGGGAAGCTGTTCAAAACTCCGCTCAAATACTACCAATCCTGGGAGCGTCTTGGTTTCAAGAGGGGGCATTACACGCCGGTCGACGGATTTTTCTATCTGATCGCCCGCGTTTTTTATCTCATGGATTGGTTTGCTCCGGCGTTTGTTGCCGCCTATCTTTTTTTGCTATCTAAGATTAAAGGAATGGACCGCATTAAGGCGTTTTTCCGTTTTTCCATGGTTTTTCTCGCTCTTGCCTATTTTCTTTACTACTCCTGGGGTGGGAACCAGTGGGGGCCCCGCTATTGGTGGGAGGGGTTGCCATTCCTCTGTATTTCCGTCGCTGACTGGATCGTGACCCGGTGGAAGACATGCAGTGTCCGCGGGCGTAAATTTCTCTTCGTATTTGTCGCGACATCTATAGCGAGCTCGGGCCTACTATTTATCAAGCACGCAGAATTCACCGGGGAAGCCAGCCGCCAGCGCCGGGCTCTTTATGATCTGGCCGAACGAACGGTGGAACAGCCCGCCATTGTTTTCATTCACGGGTTCCTTGGCGACAAGCTGGTCATGGCCGAAGAAGATGCCGTTCGCAACAGCCCGTTTCTTGACGGCCGGATCCTTTACGCCCACGACCTCGGTGATCGTAATAGAGAGCTCATGGCCGCTTATCCGGGACGGACTTTTTACCGCGGCACCTATGACCGGAAGCTAGGACAGCCTGGCCTGGAGAAAATTTAATTCGCTCGAGCGCCGCTTCTTTGCGGCGATTTTCCGGGACAATGCTTGCTTCGGTTCTCCAGCCCTCCCGTTGTCGTTGTTCCGGGTTAGTGAAGCGGTGCCGGGCATGCCAGGTCGAGGTTGTGAGTTGTAGGGAAAGTTGATAGAATGAGCCCGTTTGTAACCCTAAGAAAAGGAAGGGGATATGAAGCCCGAAGTCAGCATTGTTCTTCCCGCGTTTAATGAAGAGGCTGCCATCGCAAAGGTGATCGATGACGTTCAGGCCGCGATGAAAGGCAGCAAGCAGGCCTACGAGATCCTTGTCGTTGATGACCATTCTTCGGACTGCACGGCCGCGATCGCCGAATCAAAGGGGGTCCGGGTCGTGCGCCGGCCGCTTACAAGAGGTTCGGGCGCTTCCCGCCGCACTGGGATCATGAGCGCCGAGGGACAGGTCATTGTTATGCTGGATGCCGACGGCTCATACGAAGCCTCGGATATTCCCAATTTGCTTAAATACTTCCCGGAATACGACCAGGTCAACGGTGCGCGCACGAGCGAACAGGGTACCTTGAAACTGCTTCGGACCCCTGCTAAATGGCTCATTCGCAAGCTGGCTTGTTACCTGACGAGTACCGACATCCCCGATCTGAATACCGGACTCAAGGCCTTCAAGAAGGACGTCATGAAAAAATACCTTTGGGTCCTCCCGGACGGATTTTCCTGTGTGACGACCATGACGCTCGCCTTTCTGGCGAACGGCTATGCCGTAAAATATATTCCGACGGCCTATCACCCGCGTATCGGAATATCGAAATTCCATCCCGTCAAAGACACGGCGGCTTATTTGAAAACCGTTGTTCGCATGGTCATGTATTTCAATCCATTGCGCGTATTTATCCCGGCGGCAGGACTGATCGCTGTTACTGGTGTCCTAAAGGCGTTCCTCAGTTTCAAATTCACGCATACTCTTCAAGAGTCCGACATCATCATTTTTATGACGGCGATCATGCTCGCGTCCCTCGGACTTATCAGTGATCTGATCGTGGCTTATAACAACCGTTCCTGACCTTTCCCGATGATCCAAAAACCTATGACAGACACCCGCCTGAAAGATCTATATTTTAACGAAGGTATCCAGTACATCCCGAAATTGCTGGAGCTCGCGGACAGGAACCGCTTGAGTTCGACCTATGGTTGCTTCGACCGTGGTTTCTGGCATTACCGGTGCAGTGATTTTCCGAGCGGGATGTATCAGGAATCCGTCCTGCCGCTTGCCCTTGTGTTTTCCCTGAAACACCCGGCGAACCCGTATTACGGGAACGCGCGCATCCAGGAAACTGTCATGGCCGGGATCGATTTTGCCCGCCACTCGTCCCACCCCGACGGTTCCTGTGATGATTATTTCCCGTTCGAACGCGCGGCCGGCGCCACGGCGTTCTCCCTCTACGCCTGCACGGAAGCGCTGCTGGTCACAAAGTCCGATGCGGCGGGATTCCTCGATTTTTTTAAACGCCGCGCCAATTATCTGGCGACTGAAGGTATTAAAGAGTCGGGCGTGCTATCCAATCACAAGGCATTGATCGTCCTGGGCCTTTACAACGTTTTCCTTTTGACGAATGACCCCGCATTCAAAGAGAAGGCGGAAGCCTGCTTGGCAAAGCTGCTCGCCCTGCAGACCGAGGAAGGCTGGTTCCCGGAATACGAGGGCTGCGATCCCGGATACCTGACGTTCACCATTGATTTTCTCGCCAAGTATTATCAAAAGTCATCCGATCCCGCTGTCGTGGAACCGCTTTGCAGGGCGATCGAATTCGCCTCATATTTTATGCACCCCGACGGAAGTTTCGGCGGCGAATACGGAAGCCGTAATACCTTCCATTTCATGCCGCACGGTTTTGAGATCATGGGGGGACTGAGCCCTTGGGCCGTTCCGACCGCGGACGCTTTTCTTCTGTCTCTTCAGAAAAAAACACGTTCTTGCATCGATGACGACCGCATATTCATTCACTACACGTATAATTTCCTGCAAGCCCACGGGGATTTTTTTGAGCCGCGGGAGGTCCGGTCAAAGGATGGCGGACGCGTCCTGAAAAAATTCTTCGAACAAGCCGGACTTTATGTCGTATCCGATGATAAAAATTACGCCGTGATCTCGACAAGGAAAGGCGGGACGGCCAAGTACTTCCGGAACGGAACGCTTAAATTCAGCGATTGCGGTTTTGTCGGCGCGACGGACAAAAGACAGAAATTCATATCGCAGGTCGTCGCGGATTGGAAGCACGAAGTCCGCGGTGACACGCTTGTGATCGAGGGGGGGTGCTACGAACACCGCGACCTTGTTTTCAAACCCGGGTCTTTTCTTTTGTTCCGCGCTTTTCTTGTCCTGATCGCACGGTTCCTGCCGGCGAATTTCGTGCGGACGTTACTGCAGAAAAAAGCGATCACGAAACGGTTAAAACGGGTA
Organism: Candidatus Omnitrophota bacterium; assembly: GCA_903820505.1. Taxonomy (GTDB): domain Bacteria; phylum Omnitrophota; class Omnitrophia; order Omnitrophales; family Aquincolibacteriaceae; genus Pegaeibacterium; species Pegaeibacterium caenilacustre. The sequence continues at coordinate 90,097 of CAIJHQ010000045.1, read as the reverse complement.
CCGGTCTCGATACGGAAAGAGATCCCCCTGCGCTCGCTTGATAAGGTCAAGTATTCGATCCGGCTTACCGACGATTCCGTGCGGGTCGAGGACCTTTGGATCGGTTCCGACCCGACCTTTATTTATATTGCTACCAGCCAGCCTTTTCAGCAGGGGAACCTGCTTCCTTGGGTCTCGCTGGGTCCTGTCCTCCGGGAGCTCAACGAGAAACGCGAAGTCCACTTCGAGCACACCTTTCCATGAAGCGTCTTCTGGCCTTTGCTTTTACGGTTCTTATTTTGGCGGTCATTTTCACCCGGATCGATCTTCGTGCCTTCCGCGAGTACGTCGTCCGCCTTGATAAAGGAACATTCTTTCTCGCGCTCGCTATGTTCTTTCCACTGATCGTGATCCCCGCTTGGCGATGGAAGTTCTTGATCCAAAAAAAAGCCGGGATCACGCTCTGGGAATCCACCAAGCTTGTCCTCGCGGCGTCTTCCCTGAATGTTTTTCTCCCGTCCAAAATGGGGGATCTGAGCAAGGCCGTTTTTTTGAAGAGCAAATGGGGGACCGACCTCAAGCGGGCCACGAACGTGGTGATCTTTGAGCGCTACGTGGACACCGCGTCGTTGAGCACGATGGCCCTGATCGGGGCGCTGGGCGCCGCGAGTTTTTCTAAGACGGCTTTGATCATTGCCGGGTTCGCCCTCTTGGTCATCGGGGTCTTTCCCGTGATCTATTTCTTGAATTTCGATCAAAAATGGGCGCTGACCGCCCTGGGCGGCAACAAATTCACCGAAAAGTTGCGGCGCTTTCTCCACGATGCACAGGATTATCTTAATGAGATCAAGCGCGACCCGGAATTTCTGGTGACGATCTGGGGCGTCTCGCTTTTTCTCTGGCTCCTGCACCTCATTCAGTTCTATCTTGTTTTCCAGGCGATCCATGCGAACGTGGCCTGGGCCCATGTTTTCGGGCTTGTGCCCATGGCGATCTTCGTGGGGATGATCCCTATGACGGTCGCGGGGATCGGGTCCCGGGATGCGGCCATGATCGTTCTGTTCGCTCCGTATGCCCCGGCGGGACAGATGGCTTTTATCGGGCTCTTTGCCACCTTGCGCTATCTTGTCCCCGGAATTCTCGGGTTGCCATTTCTTAACCAATACCTTGTGATGGGGCGTGCCGGTGTCGAACGCGCTTAAAAAATACGCGCCATTCCTGATCTTTGCCGCCGCGGTTATGCTGTTCTTCGCGGAGACGCTGACGTTGAGTACCGGCTTTTACAGCGGGGACCACCGGCAGCAGCATTACCCATGGGCTTTTTTTTACAGCGCGGCCCTCGCTCACGGGCAGCTGCCATGGTGGACGAGCCTTTTTGCGACAGGATTCCCTTTGCTGGCGGAAGGGCAGGTGGGGGCCCTTTATATCGTTAACTGGGTCTTTTATAAGTTCCTGCCGTTCGATGTGGCCTATTCCTATGGCATTCTGTTCCATTTCTTCATCGCGGCCTGTTTCTTTTATCTGTTCGTCCGTGAGATCGGTGTAAAAACGGAAGCGGCCATTCTTGGTACGCTCATCTACCTTTTCGGTACGGCGGAAGGCGGCTACTATTACAATATCATTTCGCTGAAAACTCTCGTCTGGTTCCCGCTGGCGCTTTTCCTGATCGAGAAGTTCTTTAAAAAAAACAGGCCGGGCTACCTTGGATTTTTGGCGGTCATTTATGCTTTTCAGTTTACGGCCGGATACCTGCAGTATGCAGTTTATTCTGTGCTTTTCTCTTCCGTATATTTTTTGATTCGCCTTTTCAAGGACGGCCAGGGGCCAAGGCGGGCCCCATTCGTTTTGAAGAATTTATTTTCTTACGGTCTTGTGCTGCTGGCTTCGGGTCTGATGGCGCTACCGCAACTGGGTTCCACCTGGGAACTCGCAAAACTTTCCAACCGCTATTATTACCCGGTTGACTTCGCTTTTTTGGGCTCGGTCAATCCGCTTGCGCTTTGGACCCTTTTTTTCCCGCATTGGGACGGGGTCCTCAAGGCGGAGCTGTATTTCTCGGCCCTGGGGCTCTTCTTCTTGATCCACGCCATTCTGACAAAAAAATCCTGGCATGAAAAAGTGATCCTGGCGCTTCTTGTGCTCAGCTTGCTGCTCGCTCTTGGGAAGTACAATCCGCTCTATTATTACCTGATCAAATGGACCGGATTCGGCAGTTTCCGGACGCCGTCGAAGTTCCTGTACTTTGCCGGATGTTTTGGCGCGGTGCTGTGCTCGTTCGGGATCGGGAAATTACCGTCACCGGAAGCGCGCCGTTCCTGGACTCTATGGGGTGTTCTGACCGCATTGGCCATTCTTTTATTGCCGCTGATTCGCCACTGCCTGCTCTGGTTCGAGAAGCCGATCAAGGGGATCGCGCTGGAATATGTCCGGAGCCATTATATTGGTTCCGCGATACACCCCCATTCGTTCGAAGTCTACACCGGGAAAGTGCATGGTTTTTTTACGGCGGCTCTGAGGATCAGCGAGCCCTGTGAGCCGTTCAACCTGATCTTCATTCTTTTCATGCTGGTCACGCTCCTTGTCGTACGACGGTTGTTCCTTGGTGAGAGGAATTGGAAACAACGCTATTATTGGGCAGCCGGTATCCTGATCTTTGCGAATCTTTATGCCTATGGTTTTACAACGGTCAAAGGTAATTTAGAACCCAGATCGTTCCTGCGGCCCGGTTCTCCGATTATTGCCGCGATCAAGAACGATCCCGTCCAGGGACGTCTGCACCGTTTTTATTCTGACCTGCCTTCCGCGGATGCGCTGCCTATTATGCCGCACAATAACATGCTCTACGGCATGCCGGTCCTGGGCGGATATTCGCCGCTTCTTCCGAAAGATTATTTCGATCTGATGGCGGGTCTTGGCGATGTCAACGATTCCCAGCGAGCCGTGCTTCCTGACCTTCAGGCCTTGCGGGCGCAAAAACCGCTCCTGGATTTTTTATCGGTACGTTGGCTTTTGTCGAGCCGGAAACTGGATTTGCCGGCGTGGACTACCTTCGAAGAAGCTCCGGATCACGTGCTTTTATTGAATTCGCGAGCCCTTCCGCGGGCATTTTATGTCTCCCGGGCCGTCTCGAGATCCCGGGCCGAATTTAATTCGGCTTTGAAACGCGGAGAGCCGGATCTTGGCAGGGAAGTTTATCTTGAAGATCCCACGCTCCAGAACCTGCGGAATCACGCGTTGTTCAAGGAAGCCGTAGTCACGGAAGATTCGGGTGACCGGGTCGCGCTGTCGCTTTCTGCGCCGGCGGCCGGCTTTCTTGTGATGAGCGATCTTTTTTATCCGGGCTGGAAGGCTGTGATCAACGGGATCTCAACCCCGATCTACCGGGCGAACGGGTGTTTTCGGGCGATCTTGATACCCCGGGCGGGGAGTTACCGGGTCGATTTTAGCTTTCAACCGCTATGGCGGACGGTCCTCCCTTACTCTCTTGTCTTTTTTGCGGGGATTTTTTTGCTTAGCATTTACGATATCAAAAGAGGAAGATCAAATGAACACAGCTAGATCAGGGTCTTCATTTTGCCGGGCAGCTAGGTTCCATGCTCGTCTTCGTGGGGTTCTGTCATGGCCATAATGTTTGCCGAGAAAAACCAGTGTCCCGCATGCAAAACGCGCCGTATGGGGAAGCCGCTTATCAAACTGGAGCGCTTTTCCGTTTACGTTTGCGACTGCGGGGTCAAATATCTTGATCCTTCTCTGGATGAAAAATCTCAGATCGAGATCTATCAGAACTCGGATTCGATCAGTGAGATCAATAAGGCTCTCGAGCAATACTATGAATATGAGCCGCTGAGATCCACGAGCCAAACGGCCCGGGATTACGACAGGGCTCTGACCGAGGCGGGAAAAAGTGTCGCGGGGCGTGACTTATGCGAGATCGGCTGTGGTACCGGGGATTTTTTATTTTTTGCAAAGTCGCGAGGATGGAATGTTTTTGGTATTGATTCCAGCACGGAAAACATCGAGAAAACCCGGTCAAGGGGTATCGAGGGGATCGCGGAAAATGTATTCCGCTATTCGAGTCAGCGTCGCTTTGACGTTGTTGTGCTGTGGGACGTGATCGAGCATCCTCAGGACCCCGGGAAATTGCTCGCAAAATGTCATGAGCTTCTAAAACCGGGAGGCTGCCTTCTGGTCGCCATCCCGTACGATCCCAATCTGATATCGATCCTCGCGACACTTTTTTATAAGCTGAGTTTCGGAAAAGTTCGGGGACCCGCAGCCCAGTGGTATGTTCTTGAGCATACGAGCTATTTTTCAGGAAGAGGCTTGAAAGGCCTTCTGGAGCGGAACAGCTTTGCGGCCGTTAAATACTGGAAGACAGAAACCGATCTTGCGCGGTATAAATTCGCGTTCCTGACACGCCTGGCCCTGCGGGTTTTGTTCGGGATCGCGCGGATATTGGGACTTCAGAACCGTTCGATCATGGTCGCCAAGAAAGTATAAGATGCTTATTTCCTTAGGAATCGCGCTCGTTACATTGATGATGAAGTGTCCGGCCTTTTCCAATCCGCTCGGAGGTTATTTCGGGAGTTATCAGGCCGTTAATGCCATGATGGCGGAAATGATGGGCGGAGGTTCTGTCGCGGATCTTTTTATTCCGCGGACCTTTATCCTGGTCAATGGAGCTCCCGGGCTTCACCTGCTGTATTATCCGTTCGGTTCTCTGGTCGCGTTTCTTTCGAATACCCTGCTGGGCGGCGGCATCCCGTGGTGGGGGAGGTTCCAGGCCGGGATCTTTGTCTTTGGGGCGACGATCTTACTCTTTCCGATCGCCCGGCGTTTTTTGACAGAAAAAAAAGCGCTCCTCACCGTATTCTTTTTTTCCTTTTTCCCGATGGTGCTTTTGTCGGGGATCACGTTCCAGAATGAAGCGGCCGCTCTTTTTTTCTTAATGCTCTCCTTTTGGCTGCTGGATTCCGCCGTGTTGGCGAAGATCCTCCTGAGCGGCTTAGTGTTCTCGCTCGCCTTGACGGCACGCATCCATTTTGGGATCGCGCTGCCGGCTTTTTTGATCTGGATCAACCGTGAAAAATTTTCATTTCGTACGACGTTTGTTTTTTTGATCGGCGCTGCCATCCCTGTCGCCGCGTGGGTTTTTTGGATGCATGTGCTGCAATTTCACGACGCTGCGCATGTCCAGACAAGTCTCTTTACGCAGTCCGGAGAGGGCCGCTTTTTGATCACGTCCCTGTTCAAGTCCTTTGATTTCTATAAGAGGATCTTAAGCATCCTCGGGACTTACTGGTGCACACCGATTCTTTTTCCATTCGCGTTGATCAGCTTGTTCCGTTTGAAGAAAGAACCTGTCGCTTTGCTGGTCTGGGCGTGGGGGAGCCTCAGCCTGATCCTTATTCTGCCTCAGAAGGTCATGGACCATCCTTTTTATCTACTCTGTGGGGCGCCGGCCGTGGCCATCCTGATCACGTCACTCCTGGGACTTTTGTGGGATCGTTGGGGACTCACCGTGAAACTATTGTTTTGCGGGGCCTTTATTTTGCTTGCGATGCGTTATTACCTTCCGCCGGCATCGCGGTTTTCAGAGGTGGAGCGCAATATGCCGCGCATCGGCTCCGTTGTCCAGCAGATATCACGGCCGGAGGATGTGGTGATCGTTCAATACGGGCCCAGTGCCGGGCTCCTTTATTATTGTCACAGGAAAGGCTGGTCGTTTGATCTTGGAATGTCCAAAGCCGGGGGGCGGCATCTTATCAAGCAGGCGCGGCACCAACAGCTGTTCCAGGAAGGTTATGGCGATCCCATTTTCTGGCTTGAGAAGTTAAGGAGGGACGGGGCTAAATTTCTTGTTATTTCCGGACCCTCCGAGTATTATGCCTCCACAAAATTTTCGGACTATGTCCGTTCGCATTTTAAACCCGTCGCGATCCCGGACAGATCATTTCTGATCTTCCGCCTTGAAGAGAAATGACCATGAAAACGCTGATCGTTATACCGACTTACAATGAAGCAGATAACGTCGAACGGCTGCTTGGGCGCCTGATGAACGTGGATCCGGGCATCGAGGTGCTTGTCGTCGATGATAATTCTCCTGACGGCACGGGGGACCTTGTTGGGTCGTTCGCACGGAAGAATCCGCGTATTCACCTGCTCCGGCGTCCTGGAAAGCAGGGGCTTGGGCCGGCCTATCTGGCAGGGTTCCAATGGGGACTTGCGCGTGATTACGATCTGTTCATGGAAATGGACGCCGACCTATCGCATCGTCCGCGTTATTTGCCGGTTTTTTTCGAAAAGATCAAAAATTGCGATATCGTTGTGGGTTCCCGTTGGATGCGGGGAGGGAAGATCGTCAATTGGCCGGTTTACCGGGTCCTCTTAAGCCAGATGGCGAGCCTTTACAGCAAGATCATCCTCGGCGTATCGGTGAATGATATGACCGCGGGGTATATCTGCTACCGTCGCAAGGTGCTGGAGACGATCGACCTGGACAACATTCATTCGGACGGATACTGCTTCCAGATCGAAATGAAATACCGCGCTCTCCAAAAAGGTTTCAAGATCATCGAAACTCCCATCCTGTTCACGGACCGCAAAGCCGGCGACTCGAAGATCTCACGCCACATTGTATTCGAGGCCCTCCTGAAGGTTTGGTGGTTTCGTTTTCAGAAAAACCGTTTCAGAATGACCGGATAACGGACCGTGGCCAGTCCTGACCGCTCCTCGCTGATCGCAACCGTTCTCAAAGGGCTCTGGTTTCTGTGGGTTTTGGCGGTGTTCGGAGCTTATTTTGTTTCTCTCGTAATGCATAGGGCGGGTTGACATCATGGCGCAGATCGTTTCTCTCCTGCTTGTGGCCTGGGTCTCGCTGGTGTCCGCTTTTTGGGGAGACCGGATCCTTACGCGCGCGGAATTCTTTTTTGATTCTTTGACCGAACGGTTCGCCTTCGCGTTCTGTCTTGGTTTCGGAACGATCGGGCTGATCATTTTTGCCGTCGGCTATTGCGGCGGATTTCATACCCTTGCTCTCTACGGATCGTTCCTCGTCTTATCACTGCCGGTTTTTTTCTATTCTCCGAGGATGCTTTCCCTGGTGAGGAGGGTTATCGCCCGCGCCACCTGGTTTACGCCTTATGCGACGGCGCTGGTGATCTTGTTCCTTTTAGCCGTGGTCCAGGCCCTGATCCCTTCTACCGCCCATGATGCGTTGGCGTATCACTTGGATATCCCCAAACGGTTCGCGCTGGCGGGTTGCATCTATTACGTACCGTACGGGGTCAATTCGGTTTTTCCCTTATTGCTGAATCAGTTCTATGTCCTTTCGGTCATGTGGGACGGTACCCGGATGGCGAACCTTTTTCATCTCATGACCGCCTTGGGGACGGTCCTTGGTATTCTGGCGATCGAGAAAAGGTGTTTGCCCAGGTCCTGGGTCGGGATCGCTTCGCTGGTTTTTTGGCTGACTCCCGGCGTTTTCAATCAGATGACCATCGCCTACAACGATATTGCCCTTACCTTTTTTCTCTTTTTCAGTTTTTTTGCCGCGATCCGGTGGAGTGAACATCACGAGATCCGTTGGGCCGTGCTGTCCGGCGCATTTCTGGGTTTTGCTCTCGGGGTCAAGTATCTTGCCGCGTTTGCGGCGATCGCAATATCACTTGGTTTATTCCTCGAATGGGTCAGCAGGCGCATTTCACTGAAAAGTTCGGTTTCGGCTTTGGCAGTTTTTGCGTTGGTCGCGTTCCTCATCGGCTGTGTCTGGTATTTCCGGTCCTACGCGTATGAGGGGAGTTTTCTTTATTTCGGGGAAAAAGGTTATCAGGCCAAGAAGATCCAGGGGATGGTTCCTTGGTTGACTCCGTGGTTCATGACCATGGATCCGGCGCATTTTGGGGGTATGTGGGCGCGGGTCGGCGTTCTTTATCTCGCGTTCCTGCCGGGCGTCTTTTTGATCCGGAACCGTCCGAAGACTGTTAACAATCTGCTCTTTTTTTCTGCGATCTACCTGGTCCTCTGGCTTTTTCTACCGCGGCAGAACCTCCGGTTTCTTTTTCCGGCGTGTGCTCTTTGGGTGGTGCCGATCGGTTTTTGTATATCCCGGCCAGAGCTGGGGAAATGGGCGTCCCGGTTCGTAAGAGGGCTGTTCTTTTTGGCACTTTTTCTTGATCTGGGAGCGGCCTTTTATCATGGAAGGGACGGGTATGGAGCGGCGTTGGGACTTGAGTCGGAGGCGGACTATTTGTCCCGCGTGGAGAGGTCTTATCCGGCGTCCCGGTTCGTGAACGCGAACCTGCCGCGGAAAGCGATAATCCTGAACGCCTATGAGGTCCGAGGGTTTTATTTTGATCGTGTCCTGATCCGTGAGCCGGAGTTTCGCGCGAAGACCCGTTACGATACGCGTTTTACGACCGCGGCGGACGCGATCGCCTTTATAAAACTGCAGGGAGTCACGCACGTACTGATTGCCGGTCCCGTGGACCCAAAGGGCGCCCTTTCGGACCGTAACATCCGCAATCTTGTCCGCGATACCAAATATTTCAAGGCGATCTATCGCGGTGTTGCCCCGGCGGATCCGCGATACGAGTACGCGATCTACGCGATCCTTTGATCTGACAGGCGGGTTTTTGTTTGATTTTGCTGACGGTCGGGATTAACCTAATCGCCTGATGATACTTTTTTATGGCAAAGGCTATGAAACATGATTGAATTAGGGACCAAAGCGGAGACGCTGGAACAGATCCGGCCGCTGCTCAAGAAATCGCGCGTGCTGCCTATTTGCAGATTTACGGTCGCCGAATGGTCGGCCGGCGAAGACGCCTGCCTTCGCTGCATTGAGGATTCTTTCAAGGGGAGCAACGGGGCGTTCATTGTCCGATCTTCCTCGCTGGACGAAGATCTTTTGACGGGCTCGAATGCCGGCAAGTTCATGTCGGTGGCCGGGGTCTTGATCTCGGACCGGGACGCCCTGCGGCGTTCGATCGATGCCGTGGTGTGTTCCTACGGTGTGAAAGCGGCGGGGGGGAACCAGGTTTTCCTTCAGCCCATGGTCCGGGATGTCCGGATGAGCGGCGTGGTGTTCACCCGTGATCTGGATACTCTGGCGCCTTACTACATCATCAATTACGATGAGGAATCCGCCCGGACCGACAGTGTCACTTCGGGAAGGTCCAATAAACTTAAGACCTTCATCAAGTTCCGCAATTTTAAAACGAAATTCGGGAAATTCGAAAAACTTATGGAGGCCATCCGGGAGGTCGAGGAAGTCTGCAAGAACGACTGCCTGGATATCGAGTTTGCGATCGACGGGTCCGGCCAGGTCCATATTCTCCAGGTCAGGGCCATCGTTCGCGGGGGACGGGAACTCCCGAAGACTTTCATGGTGGGGCATTATCTGCACAAGATCCACATGAAGGTCGATCACATCAATGCGCCGCACCCGTATCTGCACGGGAGCAGGACGTATCTGGGGGTGATGCCGGATTGGAACCCGGCCGAGATGATCGGCGTTAAGCCGCGACCGCTTGCCTTGTCGCTCTATAAAGAGCTCATCACGGATAAAACCTGGTCTTATCAGCGCGATGACTATGGTTACCGCAATGTGCGATCCTACCCGCTGCTGCTCACCTTGATCGGCCACCCGTATATCGATGTCCGAGTGAGTTTTAATTCATTCATTCCGAAGGGTATCGACGAAGATCTGGCGGCACGTTTAGCGGATTATTACCTGGGGCGCCTCCATGCGTCTCCCAGCAGTCATGATAAGGTCGAATTTGACATTATTTTCTCGTGTTTTTTCCTGGGGCTTGATGAGGACCTGAAAAAGCTTAAAGGGTATGGTTTTTCGGACCGGGACCTCCAAAAGATCAAGGATGCGTTGGTCCAATTGACCAATAATATTTTGACCCGGCACAACGGGATCATGACGAACGATCTGCGCAGGATCGAGGAGCTCAAGGAGCGGCAGCGGAAAGTTTTGGGCTCGGGACTCAACCCGATCGAGAAGATCTATTGGCTGGTCGAGGATTGCTGCCGTTACGGGACGCTGCCGTTCGCCGGTTTGGCGCGCGCGGGCTTTATTGCCGTTCAGTTCCTGCGTTCGATGGTCAAGACCGGATTGATCAGTTCGGGCGAATTTGACGATTTTATGGCATCTCTGGACACCGTGACCAAGCGGATGGCCAGTGACCGCCGGGAGCTTTCCAAAGAGGCATTTCTCGAGCGATACGGTCATCTCCGGCCGGGGACCTACGACATCCTTTCACCGAGCTACCGCGAGGGGTATGAGCTTTATTTTTCCGATGTCCCGCCGCAGGATGCACCGAAGAAGGGTAAGGGATTTTCATTCAGCTCCGGTCAGATGAAAGTCCTGGGGGCCTTGTTGCGGGAGCAGGGGATCAAGGTGACGGCCGAAGAGTTGATCGTGTTTTTGCGGCAGGCGATCGAAGGCCGTGAATATTCCAAATTTATTTTTACGAAAAGTGTCAGCGATATCCTGGGGCTCATCAAGGAGCTTGCGGCATTCTATGAGTTCTCGCCCGAGGACGCCTCTTTTATCGATATCCAGACGCTTTTGCATTTGTACGCAACGCTGGATCATCGCGATCTTTCCTGTATTTTGGACGAAGAGATCAAGCGGAACCGTGATTTTTATGAGATCACAAAGATGATCAAGCTACCGAGCCTGATCGTGAGCCCGGACAACGCGTTTGAGTTCGAGCTTGAAGAAGGACGCCCCAACTTTATCACCCTGGGACGGGCCAAGGCCGAGGTTGTCCAGGAGGGGGATATTCTGACTTCCTCGCTGGACGGAAAGGTCGTCTTGATCCCAAGCGCGGACCCGGGCTACGACTGGATCTTTACCAAAAAACTTGCGGGGCTCGTGACCATGTACGGGGGTGCCAACTCCCACATGGCGATCCGGGCGGCCGAGCTTCGCATTCCGTCCGTGATCGGCGCCGGAGAAAAAAACTATCGTGATTGGTCGAAGGCGAAATATCTTGAGATCGATTGCGCCAACCAACAAGTGACCATCTTCCAATGAAAAAAATCCTTCTAAGCCAGCGTCTAATTTCGAACCCCAGTTATCCCGAGGTCCGGGAGGCGCTTGACGTGAAGTGGGGCTCTTTTCTCGATCATTGCGGGCTTCTGCCGGTCCCCGCAGCGGTCCGTGTTCCTGCGGAAACATATTTCAAAGCCGTGAAACCTGACGGAGTGCTTTTGACAGGAGGGAACGATCTTTCCGTGTTGAACCCGGCCGATCCGTTATGCAAGGTGCGGGATGAATTTGAGGCGACCCTGATCGACTGCGCGATCAAAGCGAAGATCCCCGTTCTGGGGGTTTGCCGGGGAATGCAAATGATCGCGCACTTCTTCGGGTCTCAGCTCTCAAAAAAGGACGGGCATGTGGGCGGGGAACACGTCGTGCGGTTCGCGCCCGATCATTTTTTTAGCGCTTTTTATACCGAGCGGGCTGCGGTCAATACGTTCCACAGTTTTTGTGTTGCGCGGCTCGGCCCTGACCTGGCCGCCGAAGGGGTTGCGGAAGCCGACCAGACCATCGAAGCGTTGTCCCATCGGAATTTGCCCGTCCGGGGGATCATGTGGCATCCCGAACGGGTCGAGCCCTTTTCATCCTCGGACATTCAACTCTTCAAGAAGATCTTTAAAGTATAGGAGATTGACATGCGCGCGATCATCCTGGCGGCCGGGGAAGGCCAACGGTTACGTCCTTTGACCCTCGATAGACCTAAATGCCTTGTCGAATACCGGAAAAAACCCATCATCGATTATCAGATCGAGACCATGCGGGAATGCGGTATCCGCGATATTGTTCTGATCAAGGGATACCGTCAGGAAACTTTGGAGCGGCCGGGGGTCCGGTACGTTGTGAACCGCGATTATGCGACCACCAATATGGTGTGGACCCTGTTCTGCGCCGAATCCCTCTTTAATGAGGACCTTTTGATCAGCTATGGTGACATCCTTTATGGGAGTTCGATCCTGAAGCCGCTTCTGGAGTCCAAGGACGATTTCGCGGTCACCGTTTCCATGAACTGGAAGGAGTTGTGGCTGAAGCGGATGGAGGATCCGTTGAAGGACGCGGAGACCATGAAGATCGATGAAAAGGGGTGCATCCGCGAGCTTGGCAAAAAGCCGCGGTCTTACGATGAGATCCAGGGCCAGTACATGGGGCTTTTCAAGATCCGGAAGGGGCTTTTACCGGCCATAAAAAAGATCTATCACGAAGCCGACAAGAACGCGATCTATGACGGGAAAAATTACCGCAATATGTATATGACAAGCTTTATCCAGCTGCTGATCGATAAGGGGATCCCCGTTAAAGCCGTGAAGGTCACGGGAGAGTGGCTTGAGATCGATCACCTCGATGATCTCAAGGTCGTTTGTTCCTTTGCCTGACCGGGACAACTGAAAAAAGCTCCTCTTTTTCCGTAAAATCTGTATACTTTCTCCGTTATTTCTATGAAGATGACCTCCAAAAAAGCTCAAGTAGTGGCCATCGACGGCCCTTCCTATGTCGGTAAAAGCACCATCTCCCGCGAACTCGCGGAGCGGATGGGCTATCTCTACGTCAACACGGGCCATATGTACCGCGCCATCGGCCGCATCGCTTCCGAAAAAAAGATCGATCCCAAAGATGCGCCGGCCATCGTCAAGATAGCTCAAACGACCGACTTCAAGTTCGTGAGCGGCAAGGGTTTTTGCGGGACCGTCGTCAATGGAAGTGACTGGACGCGGGAGTTGGACCATCAGGACATTGTTTTTTTTGCTTCCCAGATCTCCGGCATTCGCGAGCTCCGCGACATCCTGACCGCCAAACAACGCGAATTTTCCCAGGAGCATCCTATTGTCATGGAGGGGCGTGATATCGGCACAATCGTGTTCCCGGACGCCATGTGGAAATTTTATATCACGGCCTCCGTGGACATCCGTGCCTGGCGCATGTTCAAGATGATGACCGATCAGGAGAAGAAGGAGCGTCCCGATTACCGTGTCCTGATACCGAAGATCGAGAAACTCGATGAGATAGACCGCAATCGCGAGATCGCGCCGCTGCGTCTCGCGGATGACGCCATCGTCTATGATAATTCAACGAGCCCGACCGAAGTCCAGGACGCCATCATCTTGCAATATTACATGACACATCAGGACGAGATCGTCCGGAATGCCGGCCTTTTGAAAGCGAGGGGAGGATAATGGAAAGCATCGCCGAGCTCAGGAATATCTGCCAGACGACGGCCAAAAAGGATGTTTCGAACGTCTACATGCGGTACGTCTCCCGCTTTTTCTCGATCTATTTGACCCGCTTGATCCTCCCGCTGCCCGTGACGCCGAATCAAGTCAGCTTCGCGATGATCGTCACCGGAGTGTTCGCGACATTTTTCTTTTTAAGCTCATCGCGGCTCATGTTCCTGGCCGGTGCTTTCCTGCTCCAACTCTGGTACATCATTGACTGCATGGACGGCGAAGTGGCGCGCTACCGTCTCTATCAAAAAAGCAAGACCGTGGTCACGGACAAGCGGCAATCCGGAATGTCCGGGAAGTATTACGATGTCATCAATCACTACATAATCAACCTGCTTGTTCCTGCCATGATCGGTGTCGGGCTGTTCGAGTTGACCGGCAGTAGATCTTATATTCTCTTGGGCATTTTCGGTTCTCTCGGACAGGTTCTTACGCTTGCCATGCACGACGGGGGGCACCGGATCACGATCGACAAGCTTATGAAATACCGGACGGTCCGGATCTCAGGGGAGATCTGCGCGGATCCCGAGGGCCCAATGTCGCGTTCGCAGGGGAAGAGGAGTATCGCTCATTGGATCTTCATGATCGTTCATTACACAATGACCTATCCCACGGTCATGAACCTGGTCGCGGTCGCCGCCATTTTGGAGTTTCTGCTGCCAGGCGGGCATTGGCGCATCCTCTTTTTATGGTATTTGACGCTAGGCTCGGCGGTCGTGACCGCGACCATTATTACCCGCATTATCAGCCGCAACATACTGGACGAAGATTTCAAACAGAATTTCCAAGTTCTGGATCCCGCTAACGACAAGACAGCTTGACCATTGTTGAAACCAAAAATGCGCTGGGGCTGATCTGCGTCCCAGGCCTTGGGGCCGACTTCTCCGAACGGGTGCTCGTGGAAGCGATTCTTTCGATTATTGCGTCCTGGGCCTGATTTTGGGGGCAATTTGAATTCTATTGACATCTAATAACTTCAAAGTTATATTTTGCTATATGGTTTAATACATTTTTGAGGAGACGCAGCCCTCCCTGGATAACAATAGGGCTGAATCGTAACGGTCAGATGATGGAACCTTGGTACTATGTTTATCTTTTAGGAAGCGATAAAACAAAATGGATTTACATTGGCTGCACGCGGGATCTGAAGAGAAGAATGGAAGAGCATATGAATGGTGAAGCACATACAACGAAAAGGATGTTGCCTGTTAAGCTTCTTTATTATGAGGCTTACAGGTCCCAGGCTGCGGCTTTTCATAGAGAAAAAATGCTAAAACAGTATGGAAGCAGCTTGGCCAAGCTGAAGATCCGGATAGGGAGGGCTGGGTGAAGATCCAGGATGACAGCATTTACACCCCTAAAGAGACGCAAGTCTATCTTAAGGTCAGCCAAAGCACCATGACTCGGATGCTCAAGAGCGGCTTGATCCGTGCTGCCAGGGTCGGCAAACAATATCGGACCCTCGAATCAAATCGAGATTCTGATTTCTCTAGTTAGTGCCAAGAAGTCTGTCATATTTATGGAGATATTACCTCCAAAAAGGATTGAAAAATGGATATTGTTAGGCGATTGATCCAGCCTCCGAAATGGATCAAATGCTAACTGAGTCCAGCGCGGAGTTGATGTGAAATACAGAATATTCATTAGCAGTGTCCAGAAGGAATTCAAGGCAGAGAGACGCGCGCTTAAAGACTACATTAAGGGCGATGCGCTCTTGAGCCGGTTTTTCGAGGTTTTTCTGTTCGAAGATATTCCTGCCTCCGACCGGCGTGCGGATGAAGTCTATTTGGAAAAGGTGCGCCGGAGTGATATTTATCTGGGATTATTCGGCGATTACTATGGCGCGGTTGAAAACAAGGGCGAGTCTGCAACGCATAAGGAATACCTTCTAGCCAAGCAGATCGGCACGCCTCGCTACATTTTTGTAAAAGGGGATAACGATGAGTCCCGGCATCCCAAAATGCGTGATTTGATCCGGATGGCGGGGGAGCAATTGATCCGGCGTCGTTTCAACACAACCTCTGAGTTGAATGCGGCTGTTTACGCAAGCCTTGTGCAGTACCTGATGGAACACGGAAAGCTTCTTACCGGTCCGTTTGATGCCTCGCCATGTTCGGGTGCTGGGCTGAACGATATTTCCAGGGCAAAAATTGCGGCGTTTTTGGCCCGAGCCCAAGCCGAGCGCGACTATGCGTTGGGGCCCAAAACCCCGATGCTCACGGCTCTTCGGCATCTCAATTTGATGGCGGGTGATAAGCCCACCCACGGCGCCATCTTGCTGTTTGGAAAAAAACCGCAACGCTTTTTCGTTGCTTCCGAGGTCAAGTGCCTGCATTTTCACGGCACTGAAGTTCTAAAGCCTATTCCGTCCTATCAGATCTATAAAGGGACTATCTTTGAGCTTGTGGATCAGGCGCTTGATTTCGTGATGTCGAAAATTGACAGATCTGTCGGCACCCGGGCCCTTGGGCCCGAAGCTCCTGTGAAGTATGAACTTCCCCGCGAAGTGATCACGGAGGCTATTGTGAATGCTGTTGTTCACCGCGATTACACTAGTAATGCGAGTGTTCAAGTCATGCTTTTTTCTGATCGTCTCGAAGTCTGGAATCCGGGCGAATTACCTCCAGGATTGACTTTCGCAGGGTTGAGGCGGCCTCATGCTTCCATTCCGCGTAATCCTCTGATCTGTGAGCCGGCATTTCTTGCCCACTATGCGGAGAAGGCGGGAAGTGGCATTCTTGATATGATCAAGCTGTGTTTTGCTGCGGGTGTTCCGTCGCCCACCTTCAGACAGGACGGTGGGCAGTTTGTCCAGACCCTTTGGAGACCAAAGAAAAATCTCAAAGGAAAGGAATTACCGGAGCGTTCCATACCGACCCAGTCGCCGACCCAGTCGCCGACCCAGTCGATGGATCCGGTTAGAAGTATCATTTTTGGCCTGCGGCAGGGAGCAAAATCTTCTAGTGAATTGCGCTTGGTATTGGGGATTAAACATCGGCCGACATTCCGTAAAAACTATTTGCATCCGGTTTTAAAAGCCAGGCTGGTCGAACTAACACTCCCCGGAAAGCCCAACAGCCGTTTTCAGAAATACCGCCTGACGCGAAAAGGCATAGCTCGATTGAAGAGGGAGAAATGAACATTCAAGAAAATACCATTTACACACCCAAAGAAACCCAAGCGTATCTTAAGGTCAGCCAGAGCACTGTGACACGGATGATCAAGAGCGGCCTCATTCGTGCTGCCAAGGTCGGCAAGCAGTACAGGATTTTCGGCAAAGAAATTTTACGGGTGATCTCGCCTGTCCTTGAGGACAAAGTTGGCAAGGTCTATAACACGGCTCGTCATTGGGCCCATGATGAGATCGACGGCCGGACTCCTAAAACTCCCAAGGGCAATGTCCATGAAGACAAAAAATAAACGCATTCCCTACGGCAAACAATGGATCGGGAAAGAAGAGATCCGGGCCGTTACAGCGGTTTTGAAGTCGGACTTTCTCACCCAAGGCCCTAAGGTTCAGGAGTTTGAAAAAAACTTGGCCGCTTTTGTCGGGGCCAAATACGCGGTGGCGGTATCCAGCGGGACGGCGGCTTTGCATCTGGCTGCAATGGCTCTCGATCTGAAGCCGGGTGATGAGGTCATTACCACGCCGATCAGTTTTCTCGCGACTTCCAACGCGGCCTTGTATGTCGGCGCCAAGCCGGTCTTCGTGGATATCGATCCTGAAACGCAATGCCTTGATCCGGAGCTCATTGAAGGGAAGATCACTCCGAAAACAAAGGCTATTTTTGTCACGGACTTTGCCGGCCGTGTGGCCGACTTAAAAGCAATCGCGAAACTGGCACGGAAATATAAACTTCGTGTTGTCGAGGATGCGGCGCACTCACTGGGTGCTGCTGATGGGAAATTTAAAGTCGGTTCATGCAGCCATGTCGACTTGACCATTTTCAGTTTTCACCCCGTGAAGCATATTACTACCGGAGAAGGGGGCGCCGTCACGACCAATGATAGCGCTGTGTATGAGCGTCTATGCTGTCTTAGGAACCACGGCGTAACACGGGACCCGCAGGCGTTCAGAGCCAACCGCACAGGGTCCTGGTATTATGAAATGCATGAGTTGGGGTTTAATTATCGTCTTACGGACATTCAAGCTGCGATAGGGGTCGAGCAGCTTAAGAAGGTGAAGTTTTTCATCAGACGAAGAAGGCAGATCGCAAAGATGTACGATCTGGCTTTCGCGGATCTGCCCTTTGTGAAGATTCCCGCTTCAACACACTTGAGCGAGCACGTTTATCATCTTTACATCCTGCGTCTTCAGGGACGGTTGCTTACGCGCCGTTTGATGATTTTTGAAGAGCTAAGGAATCGCGGGATCGGCGTTCAAGTTCATTATGTTCCGTTACCCCTTCAGCCCTATTATCAAAAATTGGGATATTCCGTGGAAAACCTTCCTCAAACCACGGTGTATTATTACTCCGCATTTTCACTTCCGATTTTTCCAAAAATAAAAACAGAAGAAGTGAAGCGGGTGATCAAGGCCGTAAAAGATGTTATCTTTCTGTGCTCAAAATGAACCTTTAGGAGATCTCTATGAAAAAGGAAGCGAGCTATTTAAGTGGAAAAACGGTTCTTATCACCGGGGGAACGGGATCCTTCGGCAAGAAATTCGTCAAAATAGTTCTCGAAAAACATGCGGTTAAAAAGCTCATTGTTTTTAGCCGGGATGAGCTGAAGCAATATGAGATGCAACAGCAGATCCAGGACGAACGCCTGCGTTTCTTCATCGGGGATGTTCGTGATCCCGAGAGGCTGCATCGTGCGTTCCACGGCGTTGATGTGGTGGTTCATGCCGCAGCTCTCAAGCAAGTTCCGGCCTGTGAGTACAACCCCATGGAGGCCGTTAAGACTAACATTTTGGGCGCCCAGAACATCATTAATGCTTCGATCGATAATGGTGTAAAAAAGATCATGGCCTTGAGCACGGATAAGGCCGCCAATCCGATCAATCTCTATGGCGCGACGAAGCTTTGCTCCGACAAGCTGTTTATCGCCGGCAATGCCTATTCCGGCAAGGAGAACACCCGGTTTAGTGTGGTTCGCTATGGGAATGTGATTGGGTCCCGAGGCAGCGTGATCCCTCTCTTTCGGGAACAGGCCAAGACCGGCGTGGTTACTATTACGGACAAAAAAATGACCCGTTTTTGGATTACGCTTGAAAAGGGGGTCGAGTTTGTGATCCAGTGTCTTGAGATCATGCATGGCGGTGAACTGTTCATTCCAAAGATCCCGAGCATGAATATCATGGATCTTGCCAATGCCATCGCTCCAAAATGCAAATGCAAGGTCACCGGGATCCGACCCGGAGAGAAACTTCATGAGGTTTTACTGCCCGAAGGGGAGGCTTACCGTGCGCTTGAATTCAGCGATAAATTCATCGTCGAGCCTCACATTCAGGCATTTGAGGAAGGAAGACATCAAGGGGGGAGGCGTGTCAATCCGGGTTTTGAGTACTCAAGTAATACTAATCGGCAATGGCTGACGGCGGGGCAATTAAAAAAAATGATCCAATGAAGCAGTTTGGAGCATTATTTATACGATGACGCGAATGTTCTGGGTGAAATCAACTATTTTTTTGAACAGTTAAGGACTCTTTCAGTCGGCGTATATTGAGGAAATCTACCATGCAGACAAATCATAAAGCCAAGATAAATCAAGGCGTTGCTCTTTGGCGCAAAGCCAAAACGCTCATCCCTGGAGGAAATCAGCTGCTCTCCAAGCGCTCCGAGATGTTCCTTCCGAACCAGTGGCCGTCTTACTACAAAAGAGCCCAAGGTGTCGAACTCTGGGATCTCGATAATCGCCACTATTACGATCTCAGCATTATGGGTATCGGTACCTGCGTTCTTGGTTACGCGAATCCGGGGGTGAACCGCGCCGTTAAAAGAGCCTTGGACGCTGGTAGTATGTCGACGCTGAATTGCTATGAAGAGGTTGCGTTGGCGGAAAAATTGATCGAACTTCATCCCTGGGCCCAGATGGTCCGATTCGCACGAACTGGCGGGGAAGCCGATGCGGTTGCTGTAAGGATCGCCCGTGCCGCGTCAGGAAAGGACAAAGTTCTTTTTTGTGGTTATCACGGTTGGTCAGATTGGTACCTCGCATCGAATTTGGCGGATTCCAAGAACCTGGACGGACAACTTCTCCAGGGGCTCGAGCCTCAGGGTATTGCGCGGGGTTTAAAAGGCACTTCGTTTCCGTTTTCCTACGGCAATGTACAAAAGTTCAAGCAGCTTGTAGATGAGCATCAAGGGGAAGTTGGCGCTGTGATCATGGAGGTTCAGCGAAGCCAAACGATCGATATCCCATTTCTCCAAGAAGTGCGGAATATTGCTAATAAGATCGGAGCCGTGCTTATTTTTGATGAGGTTACGTCCGGCTTTCGCGTGCGCACTGGCGGGCTGCATATGCTTTATCCTGTCCGTCCGGATATTGTCGTGCTTGGAAAAGCGATGGGGAACGGTCATCCGATAGCGGCGGTTGTCGGAAAAAAAAGCGTGATGGATGCAGCTCAAAAGTCATTTATTAGCAGCACATATTGGACCGAGCGTGTTGGATATGCCGCGGCTCTGGAAGTGATTCGCCAATACGAGGCCCGGAATGTCCCAGCGCTTATTTGCAAAAAAGGCGAACGGGTTGCCGAGGCCCTGAAAAGGATTTTTGCGCGGCATCAGTTAAAAATTGAAATGACCGGTCTGTTGCCTGTTCCCACCATGGTCATCAAGGAAGAAAATCCCCTTGTAGTTAAAACCCTATTTACTCAGGAAATGTTAAAGAAGGGCTATCTGGCCTCGAATGTTATTTTCATGTCGTCTTGCCATTCGGACAAAATCCTCAACCAATACCTGGTCGCGGCCGATCAAACCTTGGGTGCTATTGCGTTATGGAAATCCCAAGGAATTTTAGAGGAAAAACTCGAAGGCCCTGTGTGTCATGCTGGTTTTAAGAGGCTTGCCTAGGTGATCTATTCTTATTTTCGCGACCTTAAGATATCCAAGGTCGGGTTGGGCGCTGTCCAGTTCGGGATGGACTACGGATTTACAAAGGCAAAAACCCAAAGCGAGGTCGATGCGATTCTTACTAAATGCGTCGAATGCGGGATTAATTTTATTGACACTGCCCGTGGATATGGCGACAGTGAGGCCAAAATCGGTTTGTTTCTCAAAAGACAGGAAAGAGATCGTTTCATTATTGCGACTAAACTTCAGAAGATATCAGACCTTAATTCCGACCCCAGAGCTCATGTCAAATGTTCCATTGAGGCATCCTTAGAGCATCTTAAGACGGGCAGAATCGATATTTTGCAGTTACATGAAACTCCGGAGCGATTATTGATAAATCCGTTGTTTTGGGAAGGTATTGCCGAGGCGAAGAAAGCGGGACGGATAGTCTATTTTGGAGTTTCGGTCTACACGCCGGCTGAGACGATGGCTCTCATCGAAAAGTATGGTGATCACATCGATTTCATACAGGCGCCTTACAGTGTTTTTGATCAAGAGTTTGAAACGGTATTTCCGTTATGCGAAAAGCGTGGCATTGGGGTTATCAGCCGATCCGTTTTTTTAAAAGGGCTCATTCCGGCCGCTTTGAACGAGATTCCTCCGGAGTTGGATCGAATCAAAAAATTTAAGCAATTGCTGAGCCTGTTGGCTAGGCGCGTAGGGCTTGAGGATACCGAGTTAGCATTGCTTTTCGTGATTGCATCAAAAGCGATTCACAGCACCCTCGTGGGCGCTAATGCCGTCGACGAAGTGTCTATGAATGTTAAGGTTTTGGACAAGTTGCAACTAGTGCCTGCACTCCGGAAGGAATTAAAAGAGTTGCAGATCGCAGAACCGTTCTTGAGGGATCCCAGGCAATGGTCTCAGCTATGACGCAGGCCGATATCGAAAAAGGCACGAGCCAGGGAGTAGGGTCTAAAACTGTGAAAATCCTGCTACTTGACGATGCGGTGGCCCATTTTCCGACGGGCTATGATCATGTCTTCTCATTTTTCCCGAACCCCGCGGATTCGTTTCCGGACAGCTTTGTGAGCTGGGAGCAATATCGTGAAATTTGCGATCATACTTTTGAGGTGTTGTTAGAACGCATCAAGCAATCGTCTTTGACGGAGAACTTTTTTTATAAGGATGTCAATTTGCTTTGGTGCTTTAAAAAAGAATTGTTTAATTTTTCCGCAGATTGTGCGCTGCGATATGAATTGCTCTCGCGATTAGTATCGAAATTCGGTCCTTGCGAATTTCATGTCTTCAACGAACAATCAAAAAAAACATTCCATCTCCTTACTTCTCTTATACAAAATAGCCCTCTTCGAGATAAGATTTGCATCCAGAATGTTTGCCCCGAGGCTGGACATGATGAGGCTTCGATGCGCAGCGGCAGATCCTGTAGCGCAAAGCTCTGGCCCAGTCGCTTCCAAAAAGGAAAATGGGACAGCTCGGAAATCATCATCTTTTCTGATTTTGCGAAGACGAAGGGATTGCTTCCTGCGCTCCAACGCCGTCGGGTTGCGTATTATTCGGATGTGCGGGCTCCCAGACTCGCACTTCGATCCTTTAGAAATCATTTCAGCTTATTTCAAGCTGATTCCGGCGGCCACATAGACAGAATACTGCTCGTAAAATCGAGAGCATTTGTCGATAGCCTCGAGACAAGCGATCTTTTCCGCAATTTCTATCTTGGCCAGCTAAACGCAAAGGTGATCCTTACGAACGGCCTTCGCGCTATTTTTGAAAGAACGTTGCCCAAGTTGCTTTATGACATCGATGCGATCGACCTGTTTTTCAAAAAAACAAGTTTCGCGAAATCGGCTTTATTGGACGAAGATATTGCACCGACCAAAAATGCATTTTGTCAGATAGCTAAAAAGTACGGGGTTCTAACCTACGTGGAATGCCATGGCGCGTTGGGGGAAAACAGCGGATTTACTCCTGTGACGGCTGATTTTATTTTTGTGTGGGGAAATGCCCAGAAAGAAAAGCTGGTCGGATGGGGATGCCCTGATGAAAAAATCATCGTATCGGGTTGTAGCCGTTACAGCAGTTATCGGAAAATGGGTCAGGCCGCCTCTAAAAAAAGGGTCTGTCGCGCCCTGAAATTGAATCCACGGAAAAAAGTGGTTCTGATAGGATTTCCCCCTATCAACCGGAAGCGAATGCGTTTTTTTGAGGATAAATGGTTGCGAATATTCATGGAGGTGTTGGAAGCCGTGAAGCAACATTCGGATCTCCAGTATGTAATCAAAATCAAGGCGAAATCCGGGGATGAGCTTAAGGGGCTCAGCCAGGAGTGGATCAGACGTCAGGGTTTACAAAAGTCGGTAAAAGTTGTCGAAAAATATGACCCGCTTCAGCTGGCAAAGGCCGCCGATTTTTTGATCGTTTTCGGCTCGACACTAGCGGTTGAGGGATTTGCGCTCGGGAAGCCCGTCATCTGGTTGTATGATGAGGCAAGCGCTGCGTTGGCCGAGTTCAGAAAATTTAAAGTTTTTTGCTATGCGAGCAATAAAGATGATCTTGAAAAACACATGCGCTTGTTGGCCGCGGGACATGAGCCCTCCCGAGAATCTTGGGCTACGGCTTATGATGAATGTCTTAACATTAAAGGATGTTGTGACCGCAATGTCATAGCTTCCCATTTGCTGAGCAATCACCGAGACTGAAATATTAAGGAGGGAAGATAGAGTGAAAACGGTCGCTATTATTCAGGCACGCATGGGATCTACTCGTTTACCAGGGAAGGTCTTGTTGCCGCTTGCCGGGAAACCCTCGATTCAACATGTGATAGAACGTGCTGAGCGTATTTGTGGAGTTGACGAAGTAATCTTGGCCACATCTGTTCACCCGGGGGATACGTTGCTTTCCGATTTTTGCCGGTCTCGCGGCATTCAGGTCGTGCGTGGCAGTGAATCGGATGTGCTTGACCGCTATTTTCAGACGGCTAAAGCAGCGCGTGCAGATACCGTCATGCGCATTACCGGCGACTGCCCGTTGCTCGATCCGGTCGAAAGCGCGAAGGTTCTCGATTTATTTCGTTCTTTGGATGTCGAGTATGTTTCGAATACCAATCCGCCCACCCTGCCGGATGGACTGGATACCGAAGTCTTTCGTTTTCATGCTTTGGAAGCCGCTTGGGAAAACGCCGTGAAGCCGGCCGAACGTGAACACGTGACTTTGCATATTTACTCTCGTCCTAGTCAATTTCGGATCAAAAATTTATTAAATGCCGTGGATTTAAGCGGACAGCGTTGGACGCTCGACAATGAAAACGACTACAAAATGCTTAGTGCTGTATATGATGAGCTGACTCAGCGAGAGCAATTTGGTTTTTTGAAGGAAGTGCTCGCGATCCTCGAAGCCCATCCCGAAATCAAGAAATTGAACTCTGGAACGATCCGAAATGAAGGACTCATGAAATCTCTGGAGAGAGACTTGCATGATTAAAACGGCAAAAAAAATCCGGATTGGGCTTAAGACTAGCACCTCCAATATCAGGATTATAAAAGAGGCCGCGATGCTAAACCGTAGCGGCGTTCTCGACTACGTTGAATTGTATTCGATCCCGGGTTCCCTGGAGCAAGTACAAAATTATTGGAGAAATAGCGGCATTCCTGCCGTCTTGCATGCGCCCCACGCGTCCCATGGCGTTAATTTGGCAGATCCGGAAGTTGCGGAACGCAATCGGACTGTTTTTAACGAAGTTCAGAGGTTTGCCGATATTCTTTCGACAGAGATCATCATAGCGCATTCTGGGAATGGCGGCACGGTCGACGAGACGGTGAGACAGCTCCGCGCGATAAATGATCCGCGGATTTGCATCGAAAACAAGCCCCTGCGTGGTCTGAACGGGAAAATCTGCCAAGGTCACTCCGTGGAAGAAATTTCGCGAATTCTTAAAGAGGGCAAGGTCGGAGGGTTTGTGCTTGATTTTGGCCATGCGTTTTGCGCTGCGAACTCAACCGGAGTGGCCCAGAAGAAGGTGGTCGAAGATTTCCTTGCTTTAAACCCGAGGCTTTTTCACCTGTCCGATGGTGATCGCCTTTCGGAAATGGATCATCACGTAAATCTTGGGAAGGGGAGCTTCGACATCCCTTTCATTCTTTCGCGCATTCCTGACGGTGGAAGCGTGAGCCTAGAAACTCCGCGAGCTTCCATCGATAGTTTGGAGGATTTTCTTCCGGAAGTTGCTTTTTTAAGGGGAATACTCAATGAAAAATAAAATTATCCATCTCGGGAAGGCGTTAGTCGGCCCAGGGCATCCCTGCTACGTTATTGGAGAGATAGGGTCTAATCATAATCGAGATATTGATACGGCTTGCAAGCTTATCAAACTCGCCAAAGATGCCGGGTGTAATGCCGTAAAATTGCAATCTTATACTGCCGATGGGCTGTATTCAATTTATGCGCCGCGTATTTCGCAAATGGATGGGATCAGTAAACCCAACGAAACGCCTCATGAGCTGATCAAACGAGTTCAAATGCCTGTCGGTTGGCACCGACCTCTCAAAAAATACGCTGACGAAATCGGTATAGCTCTGTGCTCTACGCCGTTCGATGAGTCAATGGTCGACATTTTGGAAGACATCGATATTCCCTTTTACAAGATCGCATCGTTTGAGATTACACATTATCCTCTGCTTAAACTTGTAGCCCAGACGGGAAAACCGGTGATTCTTTCTACGGGCAATAGTGACATGGCCGATGTCAGAGAGGCCGTACGCGTACTTAAAAAAAACGGATGCCGGGAGATCGCTCTATTGCATTGTGTGAGCAATTACCCAGCACGGGAAGAGGATATGAATCTGCGTTGTATTCCGTTGCTTGCAAAAGAGTTTCATCTTGTGAGCGGGCTTTCTGACCACACGGAAGATCCACTTTCGTCGATCGTTGCTGTTGCTTTGGGAGCTTCGATTATAGAAAAACATATCACGCTCGATAAATCCTATCCGGGTCCCGACCATCCTTTTGCCTTGAATCCCGAAGACTTACACAAGTTGATTCAGATGATTCGACGGACCGAAAATGTCTTAGGCGTACCCTTAAAACGGATGCAACCCAGTGAAACAGAAAACCACCGGATCGGAAGGCGAAGCATTGTCGCTAAAGTGGACATTCGTCGAGGTGCGCGCCTGACAGAGGAAATGTTGATACTGAAAAGACCGGGTCTCGGATTGCATCCGAAATATCTTGCAAGGGTAGTCGGTTGTCGTGCGACGCGTGACATTCGACGCGATGAATGGGTGAAAAAAGACGACCTGCAAGGAGGCTTCTTTTGAAAGAACAACCCGAACTCATAAAGACAAGCTGTGGATACTACACCTATCGTCCGCTACCCGATCAAGCGGAATTGAACCGCTACTATGCGGAGAAATATTACCAGCAGGGACTCGGAAGCTATTCTGTGACCTACGCGGCAGAAGAAAAACGTTATTTTCAGCTAAAGGCCCGTCTTATTTATAGAAAAACAGCTCAGATCTTGGACCTGGCCAAGCACCGTAATATGCTGGATGTCGGTTGCGGCGAGGGTTGGTTGTTAAATGAATTCCATCAGCACGGGCATACCGTGAAGGGGTTGGATTTTAGCCGCCATGGGATTGCATCGTTTCATCCGCACCTTGCGCCATTTTTTGAACAGGGCAACCTCTACGGACTTCTTGATGGTGAAATTAAGGATCAACGTCAGTATGATGTTATTGCGATCGCGAATGTCGTTGAACATGTAGTCGATCCCATGGGCCTTATGGGCGACATTGCTCGCTTGATGGGCGAGCGATCAGTTCTGGTATTGGTCGCTCCTAACGACTTTTCAAGACTTCATGAGCATCTGCTTGCTGAGAAGCACATACAACGTCAATTTTGGCTGACGTATCCGGATCATCTTTCCTATTTTAATCGTGAGAGCATGATCCGCATGCTGAATGCAAAAGGATTGGATGTCCTCGCCGTCGTAGCGGACAATCCCATAGATCTCAACCTAATGAATGCGAACACAAATTACATCCATGATCCTTCCAAGGGAAAGGAAACCCACTATTTTCGTTGCCGTCAGGATCTTTTTCTGGAATCGATCAGTCCCGACAAGCTATTGCGCTTGTATGAAATATTGGGGGATATGGGTGTCGGACGCGATCTTACCTACTACTGTAAGCGGAAGCCGTGAAACTCTGTGTTTTTTCTGACATCCATGGAAATGGTGTAGCCTTTAAGGCTGCTGAGAAGATGCTACTGAACGAGGCCGCAGATATGAATCTCTTTCTTGGGGACCTTTGCGGATATTATCATGACCAAATTGAGATTTTTGATCGGCTTCGAACTTTCCCAAATCTTTTTGCAGTTCTTGGGAACCACGACCAGATATTTTTGGACATAAAAAAAGGAAATGCCGAGCTTGCAGCAGAGTATCTTTCGAAATATGGACGTTCGATGGAACTATTACTCGAGAGAGAAAACTGCCAGATGGCCGATTGGTTGCGTGCGCTTCCCAAGATGCTGAGAATTCCAAAACTAGGTTGTCTGGTTTGTCATGGGTCTCCGGACGATCCTCTGAATGGATATATATATCCCGATACAGACATTGCGTTTCAAAAGGATTTTTCCGCAGACTATATTTTTATGGGGCATACGCACTACCTGATGAATCGAAGATTCGCGTCAACGCGCCTTATCAATCCGGGATCTCTCGGCCAACCGCGGGGTGGCGGGGATTCGACCTATGCAACCATTGATTTGAAAAAAAAAGAGATTCGATTCAAGGCGATCGAATATGATCGTAACGCATTGATTAAACGTCTGGACCACGTCAAAGATTTTACACCCTATTTAAGGAAAGTTCTTAATGGTTAACAAAAAAGGCGTTCGCATTCTTGTCTCTGCCATCGGCGGCGATATCGGCACCTCCATTGCACGGTCATTGCGATCGGAGAATTGGAGCATTTTGGGGTGTGATATCCGTTCGATCCCAAAGGCATCCCTAGATTGCGATGCTTTTTTTGTTGTTCCGCCCGCGCAAGAGGAAAAAAGTTATGTTCGCGAATTATTAACGCTATTGGTGCGGGAAAAGATCGATTTTTTTATTCCGGTTTCAGAGCCGGAGATTTGCGCGGTCAATGCAAACCGAGCGGTATTTCAATCAACGAACGTTGGATTGGCAATCAACAATCCGCTTATATTGGACAACTTTCTTGACAAGTATCGTACGGCATGCTTTCTCAATTCTCTAGGCGTTCCGGTTCCGAAAACCGTTTTACTATCTGAAGATCATAGTGCCCTTTCGTTTCCCTTTATTGCAAAACTTCGTTCCGGAAGCGGAAGCCGCAAGCTTCGGATTATTCGTAGCCAGCAAGATTTATCTGCGATTCCATCCGATGGTGAGGAGTGGATTCTTCAGGAGTATCTCGATGCGCCCAATGATGAATTTACAACCGGGATATTTTCCGATGGAAATGCTGTCGCGAGTATTTCCTTTCGGAGGCGTTTGGGTTTTGGTGGGTTGACTAGTGAAGCGGAGCTTGTCAATGATCCGCGACTGGAGGCTCTCGCATTGAAAATAGCTGGCGCCGTAGCGCTCAAGGGATGCATTAATTTGCAAACGCGCCTTATTCGCGGCCAGTATATTCCTTTCGAAATCAATCCGCGGCTCTCAAGTACATTGCTCTTTCGCAAGCGATTTGGTTTTGACGATGCTTGCTGGTGGATCCAGATGTTGATGGGAAAGACATTTCAGTACCACCCTCGCTATCGTGCAGGTTGTGCCATTAGAACTCTTGGGGAGGCTTATTACAACATGCTTCCCGAACCCGGCGCGGAACCTTTGCTTGATGGACAGGATATTTATCTTCGCCGCCTTTGTGAAGACGATATTACGGAGGAATACATTCAGGGGCTTAATGACCCAGATGTGAAGCGATATCTCTCGGGCACTCCCAACGGCACACACACGCGGGCTTCGGTCGCGAGTTTTATCCGGCTCAACCAAGCAGATCCCTGCGCCATTTTTTGGGGTATCTTTCTCAAAAATGATCCTGCCCCTCTTGTCGGAACCATACGGATCTCTGGAATTGATCGGTTTCATTATTCCGCAAGTCTAGGGATTTGTATTTTTGCTAAGCGTGCGCAGAAAAAGGGATATGCATCGCAAGCTGTGCGGATTGCCACAAGCTATGCTTTTGATCACCTCGGCCTCCGATATCTTGAGGCCGGTGCTTATGCTGAAAACACGTCCAGCATTGAACTTTTTTTGCGGACCGGATTCAAGGAGCAATATAGGATCCCTGGTAAGTATCGCCATAAAAACGCCTTTAAGGAGACAGTCTATTTGGCTGCCATCAATCCGGACTTTCGACTTCAGGAAACGGCTGATAAGGTAAACAAAGTCTCTGTTTCAGAAGCTAAGCTGTTAAACCTCGAAGACGGAGGGGGTTGTGTCTAAACAGAACAGCTTTGCTCGAAAGATGTATCGCTTCATTTTTCACAGAGTTATTGGCAACTTTTTTTATCAACCCAGAACGTTAGCGCTATCCAAGCGTAGATTTTGGAAGGAAAAGATCACTTTTATAAACCAAACAGCGAATGAGGCGGGAATCGTTATGCCCTGGATTTATTCTCAAATTGAATGCGCTGAGTTTTGGGCGGGCGTTGATAATAATTCGCCGAGTGATGGAAATCGTCCCAAGCTTTACGCGGAAAAAAAATCCGACATTGTTGAGTTTTTACGGGACTTCTGGGCGCCACACGTTTTGCAATCGGATGCCATCCTGGAGATAGGCTGCAATGCCGGGGCTAATCTTCAGTGGCTTCACCGGTTCGGATACGGCCTTCTTTATGGGTTGGAAATCAATCCAAGCGCAATGGTACAAATGGAAATATCTTTTCCGGAACTATATAAAAAAATGATTTTATTTCGAGGAAGCATGGAGGATTTGCTTCCCCAGATGGAATCCAATTCCATGGATTTAATTTTTACTATGGGCGTTGCCATGCACATTCATCCTGCGCAGAATAGGCTATTCACCGAAATGGTACGCGTTTCAAAGAAATATATTTGCACTGTTGAGCCAGAAACCGCAAATTCAAACTATGTATTTGCGCGCAACTATCGGCGAGTTTTTGAAAAGTGCGGTTGTTTGCAACTCCGGTCAACGCAAATTACGGCAGGGCTATGTGCGGACCCTGCGTACTGGGGCTGCACAGTGCGCCTTTTTAAGAAGGTCGAAACTGTATGAAGCGAAGCAAGGAAATCTTCTCTCAGGTAGGAGTTTATGCCGGCAGTACTTTTTTGACCCAGCTAATCACGTTAGTTGCTGCTGTTATTTCCCGGAACATCCTAGGACCGGTGCAAACCGGGATTTGGGCAACACTTCAGGTCATCGTTGACTACTCCAAGTATTCAACGATGGGAATTATGACGGCAATTAATAGAGATATCCCATATCGTCGGGCTAAGGGAGAGGAGGCTCATGCTCAGGAATTGAAAAATTTAGCTTTTTCCTTTGTTCTCGCATCCTCTGTTCTGGTTGCCTTGGGAATTGCAGCGTTTGCGTTTTTTGCGCGTCACCACTACCAGAAAGAAATCGTTTGGGGTCTTTTCCTTATTGCCGCAGTTGTTGTTCTTCAGCGAATCAACAACGTCCTGATTTCTTTGTTGCGCGCATTTAAGCAATTTACCGTAGAGGCATCTCAGATGTTTCTTTCCGCTATAGTTAATGCTTTCTTAGTGGCGATACTGACCTACTTTTTCCGCATTTATGGGTTTATTTTTGCCATGGCGCTCAGCCTTCTTTTTAATGTTGTTTATCTTTTAGCGAAGCATCCTTTCAATTTTCACTGGTTTTTTGATCTTCGAAAATTGAAGCCGCTTCTAGCGACGGGTTTTCCATTGATGACCTTAGGGCTGTTGCTTGGGGTTATTAGAAGTTTGGACCGAATTTTTATTGCTAAGTATTTGGGATTTCGGGAAGTCGGACTTTACAGTATTGCCTTAATGGCGTGTTCCTTTATCAGCAACTTTTCGATATCTTTCGCCATAGTTCTTTTTCCTCACGGACAAGAGAAGTTCGCATTGGCCGGAGAAGTGCATGGGGCTGCTGATTATCTAAAAAAATCCTCCGCAGCGTATGTGCTGATCATGCCCATGCTGATTGGTGCGGCGGCCTTCTTAGCGCCGATACTGGTTGTTGTATTTCTCCCGCAATTCGTTTCATCGATCCTTGCTTTGCAGATGCTTGTTCTCAGCTCTTTTTTTGTTGCGCTGTTCCAGCCTTATAATGATTTTTTGATTACCATAAGGCGACACATGGTATTGATCCCTTTTTTGGGTGGCTGCGCTCTTGCATCACTAGGGTTATACTATTGGGTCGCGCATTCCGGTTGGGGGATCGTTGGCTTTTCCGTAGCGACATGTATTATTTCATTTTTAATGTTTACGGTATTGTTTTTCATGTCCAATCGCTATGTTCAAGGGGTGTGGGCCCCTTTAGAGTTTTATTTGAAATTAACAGCTTGCTTCTTGTATTTGTTGATCTTTGTCTTTTTTCTGATCAAATATTTCTCACCTCCGCAGATAACAGCGGCAGGAATATTGTGCCAGAGTGGTTTTTATGTGATCTTTTGCTTTCCCTTGCTTTTTCTTTTAAATCGTAAATTCTCCATCCTGAATATTTTAATGAATAAAATATGCGAGGGAAGAGGGCCGGTGTAGGCGGGAAAGATTTAACCACAGAAACTAAGAGGCGGGATGGAGACGATTTGCTGTGTCGTGTGGGCAGACCCCTTATCGTAAATGTCTCTGTGCAGGGGCAGGATTTTTTTAAGGTCGAATTTTAAGCGAGATTTCTCTGCGAAGACGCTGTGTGGTGCGATGGATGGAGCGCGGACGCAGTTGAAAAAGCTTACTGGGTGTTTTAAGAAAACTCGAAATTGATTGGAGCCATTGATCCAATGAAGACAGTTATCCTCGGAGATAGCGGTTTGTTAGGGCAAGCCCTTGTTCAGCATTTTTGCCGTGATGCAAAGGCGGAAGTTTTTGGGATCTCGACTTCTCCCAAGGCCTTGCCATCTTCGGGGGCTCAGTTGAAGGCGCGTTATGTCCATATACGATTGGACGTCTTAACTCAGCAAAAAGCGATTAAAAATCTTTTGCTTTCTGAAAAGCCGGATCTTGTTATCAATTCAATAGCGCTTGCGGATATTGGCGATTGCGAGGCCTGCCCGGAACTTGCGGAGGTGTACAACGTCCAGCTCCCGGTTTTTTTAAGCGACATTTCGGCGGCCTCCGGGGCCTATTTTATCCAGATCTCGAGCGATCAAGTTTTTGACGGCATGAAATTGGGATTGCTTCGCGAGGGTGATGCGATCAACCCGGTCAATTTATATGGCGCGACCAAAGTTGCGTGCGAACGAAAGATTCTTGAGACGAATCCGAACGCGTTGCTGGCGCGAACCAATATCGTTGGATATCGGGGCTGGGAAAAGAGCCATACTTTTGTGGAGTGGCTCGAAAATGCCCTTGCTCACAGAAAAGAAGCCGATCTTTTTGACGATTATGTTACAAGCTCGATCCATGTCCGCCTGTTTGCGGAAGCTTTGTCCTTGGCGTTCAAAAAAAGACTCAAGGGCGTTTACCATATTGCATCCCGTGATGCTGTTTCAAAGTACGAGTTCGCATTATCGATTTCCAGGCGGCTAGGCTGGGATTCGACCAGATGCCGAAAGATCAGCATGGCGAACTCGAGCCTATTTCCCCGGCGGCCCGCTTATTTAGCGCTCGATGTCAAAAAGTTTGAACGTGCGACCGGCGCATCGTTGCCGCCGATCGCTAAGACTGTGGAATGTCTTGTTGACGATTTTAATGCTCGCCATGGGAGATAGACCAGTATGACGCTAGCGCCAAATAAGCCCGTGATTAAGGTTCGCGAACGACTGATAGGACTCTCTCACCCCGTGTATTTTATTGCCGACATTGCTGCGAACCATAATGGCGACCTCGAAAAAGCCAAGGAGTTGATCTTTTTGGCGAAAGAGGCGGGTGCGGATGCCGCGAAGTTCCAGCATTTCCGTGCGGAAAAGATCGTCAGCGATATTGGTTTTAGAAAATTTGGGGCCCAGCAGTCCCATCAGGCAAAATGGAAAAAGTCGGTCTTCGATGTCTATCGCGACGCAAGCATTCCGTGGGAATGGACTTCAGTTCTTTCCGATACTTGCCTCAAAGCGGGTATCCACTTTTTGTCTGCGCCCTATGACCTTGAAGCCATTGACATGCTGGAGGAGTTTGTTCCGGCTTATAAGATTGGATCAGGCGACATTACATGGCATGAGGCAATCCGGAGGGTCGCGGCCAAGAAAAAGCCCGTGTTTCTCGCGACCGGCGCCTCTGATTTCTCAGAGGTGGAAGCTGCCGTGAGGGAGATAGCATCCATCAATCCCGAGTTGTGCCTGATGCAGTGCAATACAAATTACACCGGGAGTTTGGAGAATTTTAAATATGTCCAGTTGGAGGTTCTGCGTACCTATGCCCGGGCTTTTCCTGACGTCGTGCTTGGGTTGAGCGATCACACTCCGGGCCATGCCACGGTGCTTGGGGCGGTAGCGCTTGGAGCTCGGGCTATTGAGAAGCATTTCACGGACAATCGAGATCAGGTCGGTCCGGACCACGGATTTTCCATGGATCCGGAAGGCTGGAAGTGTATGGTCGAGCGTGTACGAGAGCTTGAATATGCCTTAGGGGATGGCGTCAAGAAGATTGAGGCGAATGAAAAGGAGACCGTGTTGATCCAGCGGCGTTGCTGTCGGGCGGCCCGTGATCTGAAAAAGGGGGAGGTGCTGTCCGGGGACGACATCGAAATGTTGCGTCCAGTTGCGCCCGGTGCTTTTCTCCCGAATGAAATGAGTAAATTGATCGGGAAAACCCTCGAGAGGGACTTGGCATTTGGAGAACCATTTCATAAGCGGGATATCCGCTAATGAGTTGGACCCGGTTTTCACTTGTCACTGCTTGCTATAACACGGGGAAATATGTCCGGACCAGCGTGGAGTCTGTGCTGGGGCAGGAATATCCACGAGATTGTTTCGAGCTGATTTGTATTGATGACGGCAGTACGGATGATTCTTCGGCGATCCTGCGGTCGTTTGAGGGACAACAAGGGTTTGTTTTGCGGCGGACAGCCAATCACGGGTTGGAATCTGCCTGCAATCTTGGGTTTTCCATGGCCCAGCACGATCGGGTCGTTCGGGTTGATGCGGATGATCTGTTGGAGCCGGGGTTCCTGCGGACGATGGATAAAGCTATCCAGAGTTATCCTGGTTTTGATTTTTATTACTGCAAAGACTATATCGAGTATTACAGCGAAGAGGAGCAATTCAAAAAAACGTTGCCCGAGTTTGATGTGGAAGAGATTTTTACAAGGGGCGACTTTTTTGCAACCGGAACGGTCTACCGGAAGGACGACCTTGCGGCCTCTGGATTTTACGAGACCGCCGAAAAGAATTGCGGTCTTGAAAATTATAATCTCACGCTCCGGCTCCTTACCCGGGGAAAAAAAGGGAAAGCTGTTCCCAGTGCATTGTTTAAGTACCGGCGGCACCATGAGAATATGAGCCGCTTGAAGTTGAATGCAATAATTTCTTACGGACATGAACTGCTTCGTCAATATGGCCGGGAGTTTAAAACAAACCCTTTTCATCCCTATGGATTGGTCCTCCCATCTAGCAACGATCAAAGTTGCCCGAACGGTATTTTGTGAATTTTCTTGTTTGAGGGGTGAAATCAATCTGCTGGGAGATTTATTGTTTATCTTGCCGATTTCACGGCGACAGTGCCAGGATCAGGCGTGTTGCGGGAGCTTCCGGTAATTCATACGTATATTGAGGGCCTGGGGCGGGGCTATTGTTCAAGAGATGCTCAGCGGCCTTGCGGGGAGGTGCTATTGTTACTCGTGTTCGCTGCCTGATTTTGAAAGCAGTTATGTTATGCGTCGTCTAGTTCTTAGCCCTTATAGCAGACTGGGGCCGTTTTGGACTTCTGGATTCTATCAATTCAATAGAAGGAATTTCTTTTTGAGCACTTGCAAGTCGTGTCCAGTTAGCATTAGCGTGCATATTAGAATGGGGGGGGTATGAAGATTTTAGGATTAAGCTTAGGGCAGCTTACAACTGCGTGCTTAATGATCGATGGACGGATTGTATCATGCATTTCAGAAGAGCGATATTCGCGCCAGAAAAATGAAATGTCCTACCCTAAAAAAGCGATCGAATTTTGCATGAAACAAAGTAATATTTCAGGCGCCCAACTTGATCTTGTGGCTATCGGGTCGGAACATATTCCTGCTGATTATCAGATCACAAAACATTTTTCAAGTTTCTCCACTCGAGACTACTTGCGATCTCAGTACGAGTTTTGGAAGCCTAAATTGCTCGAGGGGAAAAATCCTCGGTGGGTGGATGTTTTTAAGGACAAGATTGACACAGCGCAGTATCCAGGGGGCTGGGATCAAATCGATTTTACGGATTCTCAAACTCAATGGAAAACCTATAAGTCCTTTATCCACAAAACGATTTCCAGCCAAATAGGCGTTTCCATAGACAAAATCGTGCACGTTTATCATCACAGCGCTCACGCCGCCTATGCCTATTATGCGAGTCCATTTCGAAAGAAACCTTGCCTTGTTTTTACTATGGATGCCTATGGCGATGGTGTATCTGCTTCGATTAGCGTTGCTGAGGACGATCGTTTGATAATGGTGGCCAAGAGCACCACCTTTTTCATTGGAAGGCTTTATCGCTATATCACGCTTCTTCTTGGCATGAAGCCGAATGAGCACGAATATAAAGTTATGGGACTCGCGCCTTATGCTAAAGACGCCTACATTAAGGGGCCGTATGAAATATTTGCTAAAACAATGTACGTTGATGGCCTGGAGTTTAAATATAGAGAAAAGCCGAGTGATCTTTTTTTCTTTTTCAAGGATCGGTTGGAAGGTTACCGCTTTGATGCTATTGCCGGAGCTCTGCAAAAATATACAGAAGACATGCTTTCACAATGGGTTACAAATGCACTCCGCCATTTTGGGATTGACCGGGCCGTATTTTCAGGCGGAGTTGCCCTGAATATCAAAGCTCTAAAAACTATTGGAGAGATCGAAGGGCTTCGTGAGATCTTTTGCTGCCCAGGAGCGGGGGACGAATCCCTTGGCCTGGGAGCTTGCTATTACGCCGAGGCTGACTATTTGTCCAAACATCGCTTGAGTATGGAAGAGCTTTTTCCCATGGAAAATGCCTACCTCGGGGAAGATACCGACGCTGAAGCAGCGGATTTTATCCGTCGGAATGGATACGATAAAAAATATAGTGTCATTTTTAGCGCAACGCCCCGACAGGTTGCAAAACTTTTAGCTCAAGGGAAGGTGATCGCCCGCGCGGCCGGTCGATGTGAATTTGGACCGCGGGCGCTTGGCAATCGATCCATTATGGCGGATCCACGGGATTTTGGGATGATCGCAAAAATCAACGAAAAGATCAAGAATCGTGACTTCTGGATGCCATTTACTCCCAGCATTTTAAGCGAAAGACAGGATGATTATTTGGTCAATCCGAAGAGATTTTTAGCTCCCTACATGACCATTGCTTTTGACACCACTCCGCTTGCTCGAACCCATTTTCCAGCAGCATTGCATCCTTATGACAAAACCGCGCGGCCGCAGCTCGTAACAGCTTTGACCAATCCTGGGTATTATGCCATCATAAAAGAGTTCGAATTGCTCACTGGAGTTGGGGCGATTCTGAATACTTCTTTTAATTTGCATGGGGAGCCCATCGCTCATTCGCTCAGTGATAGCATGCATGTATTTGAAAACAGTGATATTGATGGCCTTTTGCTCGGCGAACATTTTTTGCTAAAGAAATTATGCGCGTAATGAAAACCAAATGAAGCCCATCGAAGTAAGGCCGGGTGAGAATTCCGAAACGGACGATTAACAGGCGTGATGCACTTACGGCCTACGAAGTCGTGCATGCTTTTCATTTCTCGTTAGAGGTTGAGGGGGTATTTTGAAATCAGCCATAAAGAATTCGGTCGATGTTTTTCGGTCGTTTATTGAGACAATCGCTCCACTTAATCGTTCCATCTGTAGTCCGGGATTAGACCAGGCCCTTTACTTGATTAAGCGTGAATTTATTCCGGAACTGGAGATCGAATCCTACCCAACCGGTAGTGATGCTTGGACATGGATTTTGCCTAGAAAGTGGGATATTGCCGAGGCTTATCTAAGCGATGGGCAGCGCAAATTGATTGACTTTAAGGATGAGCCGCTTTGTGTTTGGAGCGGGTCGCTTTCGGTCGATCGCGACGTTTCCTACGATGAGCTAATGAAGCATACGCATACGGACCGGGATTATCCGGATCTCATCCGATGGTATTTTCGATACTACGGAACGCTCGATTGGGGATTCAATCTTCCTTATAAGCTCGTCCGGGATCTCGACCCGAAGGGGACTTATCGAGCGGTCATAAAGTCACGTTACTACGATGATGATTTTCGCGTCGGTTCGGTTTTCTTACCCGGAAAAACTGCAAGCACGATCCTCGTGATATCGGATATTTGCCATCCTTTTCAGTGCAATGATTCGCTGACCGGCGCTGCCGTGAATCTTGCGCTCTATTATAAGCTGCGGGAAACCTCGGACCGATTCTATTCGTACCTTTTTATTTTTGTCCCGGAGACGATAGGGACCATTGCCTTTTTAGCGAACAATGAGGCTGTTATCCCGGACCTCGTCTATGCGATCTACAGCGAGTTTTTGGGGCGAGATTTGTTGCTGCATTTTCAGCAAAGTGTTTCAGGTGATACGCAATTGGATCGGGCAGCTAAAGAGCACCTTGGCAACCACTACAAATCAGATCAATATAAGATTATGCCTTTTCGGCAGGGAGGGGTCACAAATGACGAAATGGTATTGGCATGCCCCCCAATGCATGTGCCCAGCATTGCATTCAACCGACGCAATTCTGGCCCCCTGTACTTTCGCGAATATCACAGCAACGAAGATACTCCAGCTCGTCTCAATTTCGATAAAATTGAAGAGGGTTTTCACATGATTAGCGGATGCCTCGATATCCTCGAGAAAAACAGAACTATTCCGGATCCTTCCGAAAAGATTTTTCGTTGTGCGCCAGAGTTTTCCGGGCATCCGGAGGATGATTTTGTTCCGGTCCCAAAGTTTAAGGGTCCGCCTTTTCTGAGCCGCTTCGGACTTTGGGTTGATTGGCGCGTTGAGCCGGAATTGAATGCTGCGGTTGATCTGATTGTGGCCTGCCTGGACGGGAATAATTCTGTGGCGGAAATTGCCGCCTTTGTTAATTTGCCATACGACACAATCCGGGCATATGTTGAATGTTTTGAAAAACAAGGATTGATTTTTAGAAAAAATCGATTAGCGTAACGGAGGAACATGACCAGCTGGAAAAAAATAAAGAATCATCCTGTATTTATTGGTGGACATCGGAAATGCGGGACAACCATGCTCGCGGCGTTATTCGATGGTCATAAAGACCTGTTCGTTTACCCTGGAGAATCGGGTTTTTTTTATAAATTTTACCCGGTTTTCGACGATTTGAAACTTTCTGATTCCGAAAAGGAAAGGTGGGCTGTAAAAGCGATTTTAAAGGCGCTCGATGATATTCTCCGAGAATGGGTCGGGAGTGACGCTTGCCCCGGTTATAGTTTTGCAAAGCTTAAAGAATCATTTCGCGAGTGTCTGCAGACGGGGCAGAAGAAAACCCGCGACTTCTTTACCGCAGTTATTTATGCCGCATGGAAAACGTTGTCACAAAGTAGTGAGGACCAAAAGTGCTGGGTTGAGAAAACAACAAGTGTTGAAATTTACGCCGCGACATTGTTCGAGTGGTATCCTGAGGCGAAATTTATCCATCTTCTGAGAGACCCTCGCGATAATTATGCTGCCATCAAAGCAGGATGGGAAAAGGAGTATTGCCATTATTTTGACTCTAAAGAGCGATTACTCCAGAGCGTCATCGACCGGGGTAAGCTGGGTATGGAGTTTGCCGAACTCAATCAAAAGCGGTATGGTCGCGATCGGTATTTCATTGTGCGTTACGAGGATCTTGTGACTGACCCGGTCACAACTCTGAAGAAGATTGCCGGTTTCTTAAATATTTCCTATCAGGTGTCCTTATTGACGCCTTCTTTTTGCGGCATTCCGTGGGATGGTAATAACTTTGAAAACAAAAAATTCCATTCAATCTCTAGGGGGAGCTTAGGGCGCTGGAAAAAAAGGATCACTCCTCATGAAGCGAAAGTGATTGAGCATAATTTCCGTCCTGTGATGGAACGGTTCGGCTATGCGTCCTGTTATACCGAGATCGAGGCCGCCGATGCGGCGACGGAGCACTATAAATGGTTTAATTATGCGCAAACCTATTCTCTGAAAACCCCTGCTTCCAGGAAGCGTTTGCGAAGGAAGTTGTAAGATGTCTGCCGCCCCTAAGCGACTTCTAATCCTCGAAAGTAACGTTGATGTGAAACCCGAAGGCTTTGATCATGTATTTTCAATAGCGCCCGGTCCCGCCGATTCGTATCCCCTTGAATATATCCTTCCGGATGAGGATGATCGTATTACCGATGCTTTTTTTGAAAGGTTCTCACATTTTTATGAACAAAGCCTCAGAAGGTCTGAGTTTGTCTTCCGCGGTGTTGATATATTCCGCTGTTTTAAGAAGACGTTTTTGAATCTCGGCTCTTTCTGTGACAGCCGTTTTGAGCTTTTGGGGCGTGTTTTAAGGAGCTTTCCGTTGCACGAAGTCTGGGTTGAGGACCATGCAGAGGATCTGGACGCTCCATTTATGAAACAGCTCATCTTATCCGGAGACTCGAAGGCTTCGCGGCATTTTCAAGTGACCGCTCCTTTTGCGACCTTACATCGAGAGACGATCCAATTCAGGACTTCCTTACATGGTGGTGCCGGTTGGTGGCCCGCTCAATTGTCATGGGGGTCTTTTAGGGGAAGAAAGGTTGCTTTTTTTTCAGACATTAAAAAAATTTCTTCAGTCCTTGATTCGGTTGGAAGGCAGGCATCGATTCTCTTTACGGATGTACGAAGTCCACGCATATGGTGGGAGGCCGCTTTGACGGGATGCGCTTATAACCAGATCGTCTTGGATCCTAGGGACGCGGAAGGGTATAACAATCTCGCGAAAAAGTTTCAGGATGTCTTAAGGAAAAAGAATCTCTTTCAGGGGCTGGGGTCTTCTGGGTTGGATTGGTCGGATCTCATGTGGCGCAAGGCGCAAGCGTTGTTCAAGAACCAGCTCCCAGAACTTCTTTGCAAGATCGATGCGATGCATGCTTTTTTTGAAAAAGCGTCGGCTCTTCAGGGAGCTCTTTTAGATGAAGACATTGCTCCCGCGAAAAATGCTTTTTGCCAGGTCGCCGCGCAGCATCAGGTCCCCGCTTATGTTGTCTGCCACGGTTCTGTTGGAAAAAAATCTTCTTACCTTCCGCTTACGGCCAGCAAGATATTTGTATGGGGAAGATCTCAGAGAGAAAAGTTGAAACGGTGGGGTTTGGCTGAGAGCCGGATTGTTGTCTCCGGTTCTGGCCGCTACAGCCCGTATTTGAAAATGAATGTCCAAGTCGCACGAAAAAAAATCACGACACGTTTTAAAATGGATCCATCCCAAAAGATAGTGCTGGTCGCTTTCACGAACTCAGCACCGCATCGGAGGCGCCTTTTTGTTAAGCAGCAACAGGAATTTCTGGGCGAAGTCATGGAGCTGATCCACGAGTATCCGGAAGTACAGTTCATTATCAAAGCTAAGAACAAGAAGGACGCCAATAGCCGTTTTTGCCGTGAATCGCTCGAGAAACGGGGGCTATCCGGCCGGGCCGTCCTTATCGAGGAAATGGACCCGCTTCTTTTGATAAAAAGTGCGGATCTTGCAATTGTCCATGCCACCACTTTTGGGATCGATGCCTTGGCGCTTGGCTGTCCCACTATTTCTTATCATGATCGGCATTGCACGCTGTGGGAGGAATTCAAGTCCTTTGACGCTTTTCTGAAAGCTAACAGCCGCGAGGAGCTGCGTTTAATCTTCGGTTTATTTTTGAAAGGTGATTTTAAACGGGACGATCCCCGCTTCGATCATGCAAGGCGTGAGTGTCTTAACAGCGATGGGCCTGCTCCGGAAGAGATTATCGCGCCCATTTTGTTGTCTGCTAAAAAATAGAAGGGGAAGATGAAATATATTTTTTCTGGCTCAAAAGAATTCACCGAGTTGCTTGCTAAGGAGATCCCCAGGGCGCGCCACGCCACGATATTTTATACGGATTTACGGCGATGTTTTGAGCGTTATTATCTGGCGGACAAGCTTGTGAAAAACTTGTCTTTTTTTGTTTTGCAAGATACACAAGAATGCAGTGCCTTCGTGCCTCTTTATCTGTGCTCAAACCAGGGTCGGCTCGAATTCTCCTACGGAGGTGGGTATCTACGCGCCCCTCTTTTTTTTATTCCCGAAACTATGGGCGCCCGGCTTCGAGTCGAGGCAGCCTTGTTCGAAAAAATAGAAGAGCTTGCGAAGAAGGAGGGGGCTGTTCTCCACAATGCCGCCATTGAGTCCTGTGAGGTGGTCTCCGGAGTGACCTTGTGTAATTATCTTCGCAAATATGGTTATCAGGATACATCCACATCCAGCCAAGTTGTTCGGCTTGATCAAGACCGGGAAGTCATCTGGGGGGCGGTCAGGAAGAGCTACCGCCCCCTTATCAGTCGCGCCAAAGCGAAATATCAAGTTCTTTTGATGGATGAGTTCCGGTCTGACCGGGGTATTTTTGACGAGTATCGAAAAATGCATTTTCGGGCTGCGGGAAGGCAGACGCGCCCTTTGGAGACGTTCGAAAAAATGTTCGAGATGGTTACGCGCGGTCAGGCTTTTTTGGTCGGGATTGTCCGGGATACCCAAGAATGGGTGGGGGCATATTATTTTTTTCGTTACAACGGTTACGTGTATTACAGCTCATCCGCACTTCACCCCGAAGCTGATGCAAAAGACGGAATAGGACATTTGGGGCTCTGGTCTGCGATTGAGTATGCGCAATCACGACAAGACCGGTTCTTTGAATTGGGCTGGCAACCTTTTCCTGAAGAGCTCGAATATACAGAAAAAGCGAATAATATCGCCTTGTTTAAGCGGGGATTTGGCGGGCAGCGGGTGGTTTGGTTTCGAGGTGTAAAACGGTTTGACGAAGGACCGATAATAGATGCTTAATCATCGATCTTCTTTTCTTATGATCACGGGTCTTGCAAGGAGTGGAACGACATTTTTAACCCAGTCACTGAACCACCATCCGGAGGTCGCCTGTTTTCCTGATCCCCTGAATGAGTTTTTTCGAGCTTTTCATCATTTCGCTTACTTTCACGAACTTGGGATCGTGAAAGATGCTTTTTATCCGATGGATAATTTTTTCTTTTCAGGTCATCCGGCTGTCCGTAAATTCCTTGAGACTACCGATCTGCGACACGAGATTCCAGCGCATCAACGGCAATCCATCTTAGAGCGAGTAGCAAAAAGGGGGGGGCGCTATTGTCCCGTCTTGAAGCAAGGCCTGTCTGAATGCCGCGCCTGTTCCTTCGATGCGCTATTTTTAGAATTGATGTCAATACTCTTAACTTCCTGGGAGAAAAAGAACGCTCGTTTTGTGGGTTTGAAAGAAGCTTGGTGTGAGCATATGATCCTGCCGCTTGCCAAGACCTTCCCTAATATGAAATTCATCCATATTTTGCGCGACCCTCGTGCGATCATTAGTTCGAATCTGCATTCAAAGTCACCTTATCCGTTGATTTTTAATGTGCGGGATTGGCGGAAATCTGTCTATTGGTCTTGGCGCTTGAGGCGTCCTGCTGAGAGAGAGCTGCGCGATCGATTTTTGTCGCTAAAATATGAGGATCTGATCGAGCAGCCTTCTGCGGAGTTCCGACGG
This sequence comes from Candidatus Omnitrophota bacterium, assembly GCA_903820505.1. Taxonomy (GTDB): domain Bacteria; phylum Omnitrophota; class Omnitrophia; order Omnitrophales; family Aquincolibacteriaceae; genus Pegaeibacterium; species Pegaeibacterium caenilacustre. The sequence continues at coordinate 47,808 of CAIJHQ010000045.1, read as the reverse complement.
ATAACGGACTATCTCGGATTGCCGTATTCTGATGAGATATTCAAAAAGGAATTTCCGGTTGCCAACACCAGCTATGCCGACCTTGCAGGAATCAATACCATTTCGTCCGTGTTTGTTAACCAATGGAAGGAACGGCTGCCACTTGAGAAACAGAAATGCATTGAATATTTTTGCTGGCCCGAGCTTCGAAAACTCTGCTATCCGACCGGAAAATCTCCGGGGGTCGGCATAGGTCTTTCCTATCTCGGCGGGAAAGGGGAGATCTCCTATAGCGAGACGGCCGCATGGTGTCGTAAGATACTTCCTTCGAAGTTTGTATATGCAACATTCTGGAAGTTGGGCCAATTCCTGTTAGAATCGGCAAGGCTTTTCTTCTTCGGGACAAAGCTGTGCTGGGGGAGAATGATCGATGGTTTTTTTTACGAGAAAGGATATTGGGATTACCTTGTCGGGTCTAAAGGGGATAGGTCAGCATGAGTGAAGCTTTGTGATGTTTTTTTATGAGGTTGCCGGGGAGAGCTAGTATGAGAAATATCAGGAAAAGATTATCTTCTGAGAGATTCGCTTCGATTCTCTTAAAGATTCTGCGGATGGCGCACTGCTTCTTGTTGCGAGCCAAGCTTCTCTTCGAGATACAGAGTTTAGGGAAAGGCTGTAAGGTTTTTCCAGGCTTGATTATATCGGGTGGAAAGAACATTCGTATTGGTAAAAACTGTTTTATCGGAAGGAACGTTTTACTTGATGCAAGCGGTGGGCTCATTACGATTGGTGATAATGTTGAAATCCGCGATAACGTCCGGATTTACTCAGGGAATGTTTCGATCGAAGCTGGCGTTACCCTTGGCGAAGGAGCTTTTTTGAATGGAACTATCACCATTCGTGAAAAGGCATGGATTGCCCGGGGGTGCGATATTACGGGAACAATTTTAATCGAGCAGGCCATTTTAGGGCCGCAAGTTTCAATCGCCGGAGGGAGGGGGCATCAAAGGGATCCTGAGACTCAACGGATCGTTCTGAGCTGCGGCGACCTTTCTAGAACTCCCGCGAATCTTCCCAATGCGGGAATTAGGGTGCTCGCCGGTTCGTGGGTGGGGCAGGGAGCAATTCTTTTAAAAGAAGTTACCATAAATCGCAATATGGTTGTCGGCGCAGGTTCGGTAGTGACCAAGTCCTTTCCGGAGGGCGCGGTGGTTGCTGGAAATCCCGCCAAGCCGATCGTTTCTAAGCTTTCTCTTTAACGCGGAAAAACGCCCGCGGTATTTGAACGGAAGAAAAATGAGCAAAAAAAACATTATAAAACACACGCTCTCGATGGGGTTTGCGACCTATGTGTCGCAGTCTGTGGGGACCGTCACGAGCATTGCGATGCGTGCCTACCTAGGTCCGACGGCGATGGGAACTTGGACGATGCTGCAGGTTGTTTTGGGGTACTGCGGCTATGCCAGTTTTGGTACGACTCGCGCTATGACGCGCGACTATTCAATTCTCAGGGGAAAGGGGGAGAACGAAAAAGCCGAAAAGATCCGCGATCTGACCATGACATTTTCAATGCTGATGTCATTTATACCGGCCGTGATCATACTCGTTTGCACGCTGTGGCAATGGCATCACTTGGAAGCTTCCTTGCGCATTGGATTCCTTTTTTTGACCGTTTTTCTCTTTCTCCAGCGTTTTTATGACATCGTGATAAGTCTTCTCAGCTCCGATCAGTTGTTCGGCATTCTCAGTGATGTCACTATCCTCAATGCCGTCGGAATGCTTGCGGTGGTTCTTTTTCTTGTGCGCCCTTTCGGCATTTATGGGATGTTTTTGGGAGTGGCCTTGATTACCGGGGGATCCCTTGCTTATATTTACAAAAAAAAATTCTATGAATTCAAATTTTACTGGAACAATCGCGAACTTTGGAACCAGCTTCGGTTGGGTCTCCCTCTCATTTCCATTACTTTTCTTTCGACGTTCTTCCAAAGTCTTGACAAGTTGATCATCGCAAAATATCTGGGTCTAAAAGAAGTTGGGTTTTACTCGATCGCGATGATGATCGCGACGCTCGTTTATGCCATTCCGATGGCTTTTGTACATGTCATCTTTCGGCACACTCTGGTCAAATATGGTAAGCATGAGGATCCTGCCAGCATTCGCAGCCATCTTCTAAAACCTGTCATGCTCCTGTCGTTTCTTGTGCCGTTTATTTGCGGAATTTCGATCTATGCCGCGCCGCCACTCGTTATTTGGTTTCTTCCCAAATTCGTATCCGGGCTGCTCCCGATGAAGATATTTCTTATGGGGACGTTTTTCTTTTTGATAGCGCGGATTGCCTCCCAGGTTCTGACAACATTGGATCGCTATTGGATCAGGTTTCCGATTCTGGCCCTGGCCTCGCTTTTGAATGTGGGTTTAAATTTTCTTTTTATCCATCTCGGCTGGGGATTGCTGGGTGTCGCTTGGGGTACGACGTTGAGTTATATTGCTTATGGTTATTTAACATTTGGAGTCACCGAGAGGATTTTCACCAATTGGCGGTCGGTCGGGTTTCATTTGGGCAAGATTACACTGCTTTTGTCCGTGCTTTTTGGGGGAGTATTTGTGATCGATCGGCTTTCTTGGATGGGTTCGGGCGTGGCGAACTTTTTTTCGAAAACTGCACTTCTCATAGTTTTTTTTGCCCCTTTTATTTGGCGTATGGAGAAGCAGGAGAGGATCCTCGCTGAAGTTTGGGCCGCAATTCGAAAGAGATCTGCTCCGCCGCTTGCAGAGGATGATGTGCTTAGCGAAGGGGAGGGCTGATCGGTGAACGACGATCATCCGACGTCCAGACTGACATTTAATTTCTTGCTGTGTTCCGAGCGTTCCGGATCTAATTTGATCCGCGCTATGTTGGACAGCCATTCGAAAATTTATGCTCCGGGGCCAACCCATATTGGCCGTCTCATTATTCCTAAGATTGCAAAATATGGAGATTTAGGTGTCGAGGGGAATTTTCGTCGCTTGGTGGTGGATGTGGTCGCGTTATTTGATCAGAAACAGGCCTATTTCCCATGCGGGGTATCAGTCGAGGAAATCATGGAGAATGTTCGCCAGCGGGATTTTTTCTCGATCTACGAATATATATACAAAAAAGGAATGGTGTTGCAACGAAAACAGCAGGTTTTTATAAAAGAAAACCACAGTCACCGTTTTGTTGATCATTGGCTAAGTTATTTCCCGAGAGCAAAGTTTGTTTTTCAGGTTCGGGATCCCCGGGATTTTTACTTGTCAGCCAAGGTTTACCGCCCTATTGTGACCATGTACCATTCCCCCTCCCGTACGATTAATGCCTGGAAAAAAGATCAAGAACAGTCCTTGCGCATTCTTCTTGCGCTTGGGCCGGAAAGGGTTTTTTTCTTGCGCTATGAAGACTTGATCGCAAATCCCGAAAGCAATCTGTCCAAATTGTGTGAATTTCTAGGCCTTCCTTTTGAGCGGGGGATGCTCGATTTTCATAAAAACGAAAGCGTGAAAAATGATTCACGACGACGCGAAAAGGGCTGGAAAAATCTTTCGCGAAAAGTCCTCTCCGATAATAAGGAAAAATTTGCCAAGGGATTGTCGCGTTTTGAGATTATCTGGATCGAGCGTTGTTTGGGCGGTTACTTGCAAATCTTTAACTACAAGGCTATGTACGACAAAGTTTCGGTGAGCAGCTTTGTTTTATCGACGATGGGCGCGGTAGTGAGGGAGGTTTTTGCTAATATTTATTGCCTTTGGCGTGATACGTATCGAAGGTGGAGGGATATTGTGAAGCGTCTTCTTTCCTTAATAAAAGGGGTAATGATAGATCTTAAAAGGCCAGTGGCATGAGAAATATGAAGATCGGATTTGACGCACAGGCGACCCGGGGGCGGCAGAGCGGGTTGGGAGTTTTTACGCGAAGCCTACTGGCGTCGCTCAAACAGGAGATCCGCCATCCGCTGACGCTCCGCGTTTATGCCGAAGAAATTCCCGATGACCGCAACGTCAATACGTTGCGGCGCCTCCGGTGGGAGAATTGGACTCTCCCGGGGCTCTCACGGCAAGACAAACTCGACATTTTACATGTTCCGGCTTTCGCTCCCGCTTTCCGAAAACCATGCCCGTTGGTCGTGACGGTCCATGACATTGCCGGGATGCTTTTTAAAAATCAGATCGGGGCCTTGAGTTCATTTTATTGGGGAAAGTGGCTGCCCTTTGTTATTAAACAAGCCGACAGGATCATCGCGAACTCACAGTACACCAAGAAGGATCTTGTGACCCACCTGAAGATCCATGAGAGCAAAATACGGGTGATCTATCCCTCCGGGCACGAGGCTTTTTCGACCACGTTCTCAAAAGCGCATATTGAAGCCGTAAAAATACGATTAGGTATTCAGGGGCGCTACTTTCTGTTCGTCGGAACGATGGAACCCCGCAAGAACTTGAGCCGGATCCTTGAAGCCTTCAAGGTTATTCGGGGTTCGAACGCGGATTTTCAGCTCGTTCTGGTCGGCTCCCAGGCTTTTGGACATGGCAAATACGCAGAAACGCTGGCAAGGGAGCACTCTTTCGGATCTGGAGCTGTGTTACCGACAGGCTTTCTCGACCATGATTCCCTGAACGCGCTTTACTGTGGGGCGCAGGCATTGCTTTTCCCGTCCCTCTATGAGGGGTTCGGGATACCGATCTTAGAGGCTATGGCGTCCGGTTGCCCTGTGTTAACATCTACCGCTACGTCAACACCGGAAGTGGCCGGGGATGCTGCGGTGCTTGTAAACCCCTACAGCGTGGATGCGATCGCGGAAGGCATGGCGAAGTTAGCGGGGGGAGAAGGATTGCGGACCGGGCTTCGTCAAAAAGGGTTTGAGCAGATCAAACGTTTTTCCTGGAAAAAAGCAGCGCAAGAAGTCATCGAAGTCTATAAGGAGTTCCTCTGATCATGGTCGTCGAAACCGAGCATAAAGATTTTGCGGCCTTGCAAGCCGAATATGACCGTCTTTATAAACAGGCCCCGATCCGTGATGAGGACCGCGCCTACACATGGATGGCGGGACAGCTCCGGAAAGTCCTTCCGGAAGCTTCGTCGATCCTTGATGTCGCGTGCGGGGGAGGATTTTTCCTTAGAGAGCTGGGACGCCTTTATGGTCCCAAGACCCGCTTGAACGGCATCGATATCTCAGGGGAAGCTTTGGCGATCGCCGCGAAAGAATATCCGGCGGCAACCTATTCATGTTCCGTAGCCGAGAAAATGCCTTTCGAACGGCAATCGTTCGATGCCGTTACGTGCCTCGGGAGTCTGGAGCATTTCCTGAACATAGGACAGGCCCTCGCGGAAGTTAAGCGCGTGCTGCGCCCCGCAGGGATATTTTTGGTGATGGTGCCCAATATCTGCTGGTACCAGGATGTGCTTTCAGTCCTGTTCACGCGAGACCGGAAAAGCCGGAATCAAACCCACGAGCTTTTTGCGAGCTATGGGGAGTGGAAGACGATGCTGGAGGACGCCGGCTTTGAAGTCGTAAGGTCGTTGAAATACAATGGGATCGCGAGAGCGCCCTGGAAGCAGTGGTTGAAGGACCTGTTGATCCCCGAAAGATTTTCTTACCATTTTATTTATTTATGCCGGCCCCGGTAAACGTTCGGTCGGTTCTTGGCGTTTGAACCGAAAGAGGTTCTACTCCGCGCTCCTGTCCCGCACGAAGATTTATTGTTGACACGGAATTCTTCATCCATATAATCCACATGTAATTACTATACTATATGCGACTCACTACGCTAAGCGAATACGGGTTATTGGCATTGATCTATCTTTCGCGGCAGGACACCGGGAAGAGTATTCCTTTGTCCGAAATCGCAAAGGCGCAGAAGCTGCCCGTCAAATACATGGAACACATCATGCAAACGCTCTGTCGAGCCGGCTTGTTATTGAGTGCGAGAGGGAAAATGGGAGGGTACCGGCTGCGTCGAAGTGCCGACAAGATCACCGTTGCCGAGGTTGTTCGTCTTTTTGACGGCCCCTTGGCTCCAACGGAATCCGTCAGCAAATTCTTTTATCGTTCGACCCCGATTGAAAAGGAAAAAAAGCTGGTCAGCTTGATGCGGGATGTCCGCGATTATACCGCGAGGAAGCTTGAATCTGTAACGATCACAGAACTACGGTGATTTTTTTATTTCTAATTCCTATTAACAACATAGGAATTATGTAAATGTCCGCTAAACTAAGTTCAACAAAGAAAATATCCCGGAATCTCGGGGAGGAGAACAAAATGCATCGTCTAAAACATCTTGTCGTTGGTTTTTTAGTCTGCTGGTTTTTGTCGTTTTATAATCCCGCCGTTGTTCGGGCGGAAGCGGACCCGGGGACGAATGACCAGAAGGTCGCGGACCTCGCGGTGCTCATCCACCAATTACAGGCGCAAGTGAACGCGCAAAATCAGCGGATCTTGGAGCTTGAGAGCCGAGGTCCCGCGACACCCGGCATGCCAAACGTTTCGATCGCGCAGCTTAGCAAAGACGTCGAGTTGCTTAAGCGGCAACGCGAGGTGGATCAGGAAGTTCAGCTCAAAAAGGAGAAAGAAGCTCCGTTGGTGATCGTAGGCAAGGAAGGATTTTCCATGAAGTCGCGGGATTCCGATTTTCAGATCAAAATCAAAGGGCAGATCCAAAGCGACGGAAGATTCTATGTCAATGACGGGACTCCGGCGGCTTCCAACACATTTCTGGTCCGGAAAGCCAGGCCGATCCTTGAAGGCACGGTGTTCAGGTATTTTGATTTCAAGCTCATGCCGGATTTCGGGAACGGCCAGAACCAGCTTGTTGATGCTTATGTGGATGTGAAATATTGGACCCAGGCATCTTTGAAGACCGGAAAATTCAAAGGGCCGATCGGTTTGGAAAGGCTGCAGTCGGACTCGGTCAATCTGTTCCCGGAACTGTCTCTGGCCTCGAACCTCGTGCCGAACCGGGACGTCGGGATCGACCTGCACGGTGAGCTTTGGGACGGTATCGCGAATTATGACCTAGGCGTTTTTAACGGCTCCGTGGATAACGGGAGCAACGATTTCGATAATCACGACGACAAGGATTTTATGGGGCGGGTCTTTTTTCAGCCGTTCAAGAACAACCGTCGGGATTGGCTTAACGGATTGGGTCTCGGATTTGCCGGTAGTGTGGGAACCTCTCACTCTTCCACATTGCCCCAATACAAGACTTTCGGGCAGCAAACGTTCTTTCAATATGCGTCGACGACTTCGGCCGCCGGGAAGCGGTTCCGCCTGGCGCCCCAGTTCTATTATTATTTCGGGTCGTTCGGGCTGTTGGGTGAATTCGTGCAGTCCACACAGGACCTCCGTAATAACGGCGCCAGTCCGGGGACTTCGGCGTTTAAGAACAACGCCGGACAGCTTGTGGCGTCCTATGTTGTCACCGGGGAAAATGCCTCTTACAACGGCGTGATCCCGAGGAGCAACTTTGATCCGAGGAAGGGGACGTGGGGCGCGCTCGAACTTGTTTCTCGCGTCGACTGGTTGAACGCGGACAAGGAGAATCTGAGACGTTTTGCCAATTTGTCGAGCTCCGCACAACGGGCTACGGGCTGGGGGGTTGGGTTCAACTGGTATTTGAACAAGAACCTGAAATTCTCGACGGGCTTTGAAGAGACCTTCTTTGACGCCGGGGGGCTGACCACGTATGGGACCAAGAACCGGCCTGTTGAAAATGCTTTCATCAGCCGAATGCAGGTTGTTTTCTAAAAACCGAAAGGATGACAGTCATGCTCAAGAAAGGATTCTCCGGAATTGCGGTCTTTGGTTTGATCCTGTTGGCCGGTATGCCGGCATTCGCGGGAAAAGCCAAAGAAATAACACTTCTCAATGTTTCCTATGATCCGACGCGCGAACTGTATCAAAAGATCAATGAGGCGTTTGCCAAACAGTGGAAAGAAAAATCGGGAGAGACCGTGGTGATCCAGCAGTCTCACGGCGGGTCCGGGAAACAGGCCCGCGCGATCATCGACGGTCTTGACGCGGATGTCGCGACGCTGGCGCTCGCCTACGACGTGGATCAGCTCTATCAAAAGGGCGGGTTGATCTCGAAGAACTGGCAGTCCAAACTCCCGTACAACAGTTCGCCTTATACGTCCACCATCGTTTTTCTCGTGAAAAAAGGGAACCCGAAAGCGATCAAGGATTGGGACGACCTGATCCGGCCCGGCGTGGAAGTGATCACTCCCAATCCCAAGACTTCGGGCGGTGCGAGATGGAATTATCTTGCGGCCTGGGGTTATGCCTTGAGAAAATCCGGCAATGATGAAGAAAAGGCTAAGGACTTCGTCAAACAGCTGTTCAAAAATGTGTCCGTGCTGGATACGGGGGCGAGGGGATCGACCACGACTTTTGTCGAGCGCGGGATTGGGGATGTTCTGATCGCCTGGGAGAATGAAGCTTTTCTGGCGATCAATGAGATCGGTAAAGATCGCTTTGAGATCGTAATTCCATCGATTAGTATTCTGGCTGAACCGCCGGTGACCGTTGTCGATAAAGTCGCGGCGAAGCATGGGGCCTCGAAGATCGCCAAGGCCTACCTGGAATTTCTTTATACTCCGGAGGCGCAGGAGATCATCGCCCAGAGCTATTACCGGCCATGTCTGGAAGCGGTCGCGCAGAAATACGCGTCCCAGTTCCCGAAAGTCGAACTGCTCACGATCGCCGATTTCGGAGGATGGCAGAAGGCCCAGACAAAGCATTTTGCGGATTCCGGGATCTTCGATCAGATATACGGTGCGGGATGATTTTCAGGGTTTGTTGAAAAACAGGGGAGAGTTCGCTCGCTCATTCGCCATTGACCGGGATACATAATGAAACTAAAACAATATAGCGCGTTACCCGGGTTCGGCATTTCGCTGGGGTTCACACTTTTTTATCTCAGCATGATCGTGCTCATTCCGCTGTCCGCACTTTTCTCCAGGGCCTTCGGCTTGGGGTGGGAACATTGCTGGCAGGCTGTGACTTCCGCGCGGACGTTCGCGGCATTGCGTCTGAGTTTCGGCACCTCTTGTGTCAGCGCCTTGGTCAATGCGTGTTTCGGGCTGCTTGTGGCGTGGGTCTTGGTCCGGTATGAATTTCCCGGAAAGAAACTGGTGGACGCCTTCGTGGATTTTCCATTTGCGCTTCCCACGGCGGTCGCCGGCATCGCACTCACGGCGCTTTACTCCCAGAACGGGTGGGTGGGAAAGTATCTCTATGCGATGGGGATCAAAAGCGCCTTTTCTTCTTTCGGGATCACGATCGCGTTGATCTTTATAGGATTGCCGTTCGTGGTCAGGACCGTGGAGCCGGTGCTTCAGAGTCTGGACAGCGAGGTGGAAGAAGCCGCTTCAAGCCTCGGCGCGAACCGCTGGCAGATCTTCACGAGGATCATTCTCCCGACGATCACTCCGGCGCTTATCACCGGGACCGCCATGGCGTTCTCGCGAGCGCTTGGAGAATATGGCTCGGTCGTGTTCATTGCCGGGAACATGCCCATGAAAACAGAGATCGTACCGCTTCTGATCATGACGAAACTGGAGCAATATGATTATGCCGGCGCAACGGCCATTGCGTGCGTTATGCTCATAGTATCGTTCGTGATGCTCTTCGTTCTGAATATCCTGCAGGCGTGGAGCCAGCAGAACAAAACTCTCTAGGGGACTCTATGGCAGGGGGCATTGGCTCACAATTGGGTGCTGTCAGCAGATCACCTCGCCGCGAGCACTTGTCTGAGGCGCGATGGTTGCGTATTACGCTGACCGTGATAGCGCTTATATTCCTCGGGCTGTTTTTGGGAATGCCGATCGCCATGGTCCTTGCGCAGGCGCTTCAAAAAGGCTTCGCGTTCTATGGCCGGTCGCTGTCCGATCCGGACGCTCTCTCGGCGATCCGTCTGACGCTGACGGTCGCTGCGGTCAGCGTTCCTCTAAATCTTTTATTCGGGCTCGCGGCCGCGTGGGCGATCACTAAATTCGATTTTTTTGGAAAAAAATTCCTCATTACGCTGATCGATCTTCCTTTTTCCGTGTCCCCCGTGATCGCCGGTATGATCTTTGTGCTGCTTTTTGGTGCGCAGGGTGTTTGGGGCCATTGGCTGGCGGAACAGGGTATCAAGATCATCTTCTCGGTGCCGGGCATTATCTTGGCGACCCTTTTCGTGACATTCCCGTTCGTCGCGCGGGAACTGATCCCTCTCATGCAGTCCCAGGGGACCGAGGAGGAATACGCGGCGGTAACGCTCGGCGCGAACGGATGGCAGACTTTTTGGAGGGTGACCCTTCCCAATATCAAATGGGGCGTGCTTTACGGCGTGATCCTTTGTAACGCCCGCGCCATGGGGGAATTCGGCGCGGTATCGGTCGTTTCGGGACACATCCGCGGTCTGACGAATACGATCCCGCTTCACGTGGAGATCCTTTATAACGAGTACAATTTCACGGCCGCGTTTGCGGTCGCTTCGATCCTGATGCTGCTCGCTTTCGTGACCCTGATCCTCAAGCATTGGGTCGAATGGCGCGCGGAGCTGGAAGCTATTGCTGCCGGAAAGGAGATCGCGGGTCCATGAGCATTGAAGTAACGGGGATCACAAAGACTTTCGGAAGTTTTACGGCGCTGAAGAATCTGAGCTTGAAGATCGATTCCGGCGAGCTTCTGGCCCTCCTTGGCCCCTCCGGCTCGGGGAAAACGTCGCTTTTGAGGGTCATCGCCGGGCTGGATGCCCCCGATAGCGGAAGCGTTATTTTTGACGGGGATGACATCTCGGACCGGCATGCCAAGGACCGCAATGTGGGTTTTGTTTTTCAGCATTATGCGCTTTTCAGGCATATGACCGTTTTTGAAAATATCGCTTTTGGACTCAAGGTCAAACCGGGACACCTCCGCCCCGCACAAAAAGAGATCGGGGAGAAAGTCCATGAGCTGCTCAGACTTGTGCAGCTCGATTGGGCTGCCGCCCGTTTTCCGTCGCAGTTGTCCGGAGGCCAGCGGCAACGCGTGGCTTTGGCCCGGGCTCTGGCGGTCAGGCCGAAAGTGCTATTACTCGATGAACCGTTCGGATCTCTGGACGCCAAGGTCCGGAAGGAACTTCGCCAATGGCTCAGGCGGCTGCACGATGAGATCCACGTCACGAGTATTTTCGTCACGCATGATCAGGAAGAAGCGCTGGAAGTCGCCGACCGGGTCGTGATCATGAACGAAGGGAGGATCGAGCAACTCGGGTCTCCCGATGAGATCTACAACCACCCCGCGTCGCCTTTTGTTTATCATTTTATCGGGAACGTTAATCTTTTCCATGGCCGGGTCGAAGGGGATCGGGCGTATATCGGTAATATGGTCCTCGATATTCAGCATCCGGCCCAACACGACAAGGACAACGCCGCCGTTTTTATAAGGCCCAACCAGCTTGATATTGAGCGGTCGCCTGTGGCCGGGAACTGCTTCGAGGCGCACGTGCAGCACATCAATCCGATCGGAGCTTTCATCAAAGTGGACCTGCTCAGCGAATGGGGAGATCCCATCCATGTGGAGATACCCCGCGAGAAGGCCGCCAAGCTGAATCTCAAGAAAAATGATGCCGTTTTCGTAAAGCCCGCCGAGTTGCCGTCGTCCGACAGGTCCAACTATGAACTTCAAGCCGGGGGCGGGGTCTCGGAACCGGCAACGCGTACCGGTTTTACGATATGGCTCACGGGACTCACCGGTGCCGGAAAATCGACTTTGGCGTATCTGCTGAAAAAGAAACTGTCTGCCATGGGCCACAGGGTTGAGCTTCTGGACGGTGATGTGATCCGGAAGAATATAAGCGAAGGATTGAGCTTTTCCCAGCAAGACCGGGACGCGAATACGCTCCGGATCGGTTTCATATGCCATCTCCTTTCCCGTAACGGTGTGATCAATATCGTTTCGGCCACATCGCCACGCCGCGAGACAAGAGATCAAAACCGGAAACTCATTTATGATTTTATGGAGGTTTACGTAAAATGTCCTCTCGAAGTTTGCGAGCGAAGGGACGCGAAGGGGCTCTACGCCGCGGCCCGAGAGGGTAGAGTCAAAGAAATGGTGGGTTTCGATATCCCTTACGAGGAACCTCTCCATCCTGAAGTTGTCTGCGAGACCGACAAGCAATCGCCGGAAGCCTGCATCGGCAAGATCCTCGAGTTCCTGCGCAGCAAAGGGGTCTTGGGCCGAGGGGCGTCCGAATCAGACCCCAAGTGCTAATGGCCTATGATCGGGCCGGATTATCTGAAAAAAAACAGAAATTTCCCCCTCAACAAAGTATAATACCCCGCGCTGATCGCATTTGACCGGGATTTTTTCCGCAGACACTGAATGACTTTAACCATGTATCCGAATTGGTAATCGTAACTTATGGAAAGTTATCGTTTAAGCAAACTGAAGAACCTGGAAGCTGAAAGCATCCACATCATTCGTGAGGTTGCGGCCTCGTTCGAACGTCCGGTGATGCTTTATTCAGTGGGAAAAGATTCTTCCGTAATGGTTCGCCTCGCTCAAAAAGCTTTTTACCCCGGAAAGATCCCGTTCCCGCTGTTGCACGTCGATACGAACATGAAATTCAAGGAAATGTACGATTTCCGGGACCGTTACATCAAGCAGATCGGGGCGGACCTCAGGATCTACAAGCATCCCGCATGCTCAGACACGGGTACGAATCCCTGGACGCTGGGGACGGTCAAGTGCTGTGCGATCCTTAAAACGCAAGCGTTGCTGAATGCTCTTAAAGAGATCGGATGCGATGCCGCGTTCGGGGGTGCGCGCCGTGAAGAGGAAAAATCCCGCGCCAAGGAACGCATTTTCTCGTTCCGGGATGAATTCGGGCAATGGGACCCCAAGAACCAGCGGCCTGAGATCTGGCATCTTTACAATACCCTCGTCAACAAAGGCGAAAGCATCCGGGTCTTTCCGCTATCCAACTGGACCGAGCTGGATGTTTGGCACTACATCCACCTTGAAAAGATCCCGGTCGTCCCGATGTATTTTGCCAGGGAACGGGAAATGATCGTCCGCGAAGGCCAGCTCATTCCGCTGGAGGGTCCGATCCCGCTGAAGCAAGGAGAAAAATCTCAAAAAGTCATGTGCCGGTTCCGGACGCTCGGTTGTTTCCCTTGCACGGGAGCCGTAGCTTCCAAGGCTGCGACCGTTCCGGAGATCATCGAGGAGATCATGACCGTCAAGAATTCCGAGAGGATCACACGTCTGATCGATCACGACCAGGATTCTTCCATGGAGCAAAAGAAGAAGGAGGGCTATTTCTGATGGCCGCCCCGGTTCCCTCCGTCGAAACTTTCCTGAAACAGAACCAAGAGGCCGATCTTCTCCGTTTTTCGACCGCGGGAAGTGTCGACGACGGTAAATCCACCCTGATCGGGCGTCTCTTGTATGAAGCCAATAGCCTCTATGAAGACCAGCTTGCCGCGCTGCGGAAGGACTCCACTAAGTTCATGCGCGAGGAACTTGACCTTTCGCTCGTGATGGATGGTCTCAAGGCCGAACGCGAGCAGGCGATCACGATCGACGTGGCCTACCGTTATTTTTCGACGCCCAAACGGCATTTCATCATTGCCGATACGCCCGGCCATGAGCAATACACGCGGAATATGGCGACCGGCGCCTCGACGGCGGACCTTGCGGTGGTCTTGATCGATGCGAGCAAGGGCGTGTTGATCCAGTCTAAGCGCCATGCCTTCATTGCCTCACTCCTCGGAATCCAGCATATGGTGGTCGCGGTCAACAAGATGGACCTGGCCGGTTATTCGGAAGAAGTGTTCCGGAAGATCCAGGATGATTTCGGGACCTTCGCGGAAAAGTTGCAGATCACGGATTTGGTCTATATCCCTGTCAGCGCGCTCAACGGGGACAACGTCGTCAGGATGAGTGAAAAGATGCCCTGGTATGACGGTTCGCCGCTTCTCCGGCATCTCGAAAATGTTCATGTGATGGGCTCGCGGAACCTGATCGACCTCCGGTTCCCGGTTCAGTATGTCAATCGTCCCAATATGAATTTCCGCGGTTATGCCGGCAGGATCGCGTCAGGTACGATCGGGAAGGGTGATGAGGTCCTTGTGCTGCCATCGCAGCGGCGGACCAAGGTGCGGTCGATCGTGACCTTTGACGGGGAACTCGCGAAAGCGTTCGCGCCGCAATCAGTAACGGTCACGCTTGAAGATGATGTTGATGTCAATCGCGGCGACATGCTGGTGCATCCCCATAATATCCCGCACGTTTACCGGGAGATCGACGCGATCCTCATCTGGATGGATCCCAGCCCCATGCAGATCGGGAAGGTTTATCTGGTCAAACACACGACCCAGCTTTTGAAGGGATCGGTCACGGGACTGAATTTCAAGATCAACCCTGAAACGCTGGGCCGCGAAAAAGCGGCCGAGCTCAGGCTCAATGAGATCGGGCGTGTTACGGTCCAGCTTTTCAAGCAGATCTTTTGTGACGAATATTCCCGGAACCGCGAAACGGGAAGTTTTATCGTGATCGATCCAATGACCTATGCGACCGTTGCGGCAGGCACCATCATCGAACGAGGCCGGTTATCGTCGGCGGCCAAACTGGCCGAGACCGGTAAGGCCAAGAATAAAATCATCCATCGCCAGGAGGGTGCGGTGACGCCTGCCGACCGCGCGAAGCTTTTGAGGCAGCGTCCTGCCACACTGTGGTTTACGGGGCTTAGCAGTTCCGGAAAATCGAGCCTTGCGTTCGAGTTGGAGAAGCGGCTGATGGCCGCCGGGCATCTCTGCTTCGTGCTGGACGGGGACAATGTCCGCCATGGATTAAATCGGGACTTAAGTTTTTCGCCGCCTGACCGGACCGAGAATATTCGCCGTGTTGCCGAAGTCGCACGTCTTTTTAATGAGGCCGGGGTCATCGTTCTGACCGCATTTATTTCCCCGTACAGGGCGGACCGGGGGCATGCCCAAGAGATCATCGGCGCCGGCCAATTCATCGAGATCTATACCGATTCTCCCGTTTCGGTCTGTGAGCGACGCGACCCCAAAGGTCTCTATGAGAAGGCCAAAGCGGGTTTGATCCCTGAGTTCACCGGGATCAACGCTCCCTATGAAGTTCCGCAGAACCCCGCTATCCACCTGAAGACGGGGGAAGAGAGCCTCGACGTTTCCGCGGAAAAAGTTTATAACTACCTTCGCCGGAACGGATTTTTGACGGTCTAAAATCTTTTAACGAAAGCACGGAGATCTTTGGGTTGATTGCCACAGCTTCTATGATTATCCTTAAAACTCCGGCCGCTGAATTTATAGGCGACGATTCTTCCCTGGGCGCTCATTCATGAGTCCGGCTCTGCCGGAGCTCGTTCGTGCGGGTTCAATGATTTTGTCGCACGGTAGTCCCCGGGATTTCTGCAATCTGTGAACGGTAAAGGGGCGATAGTGAAATCTGGAACGAAGATCATCAACGGAAATTATATTCTGATCGCGTTGTTGCTGGCGCTCAGCTTCCAGACGCTGTACTCCGCCCGGACCTGCGGGCAAACAGTGGATGAGACTTTTTTCAGTAGCGGGGGATATCCCATCGTTCGCTACAACAATTATGAATTCCTGGGCGAACATCCGCCGCTTATCCTTCAGATCGCCGCCCTGCCGCTGCTCGCGATCCAGCCGCATTTTCCGATCCAAGACCCTCTTTTTGTCCCCAATACCGATCGCCTCGATCTTTCCCGCAATGGCGCCCGGTTTCTTTATACGATGGGCAATGACCCTGATCTTATCCTTTTTCTGGAGCGCTTGCCGATCGTCGGGTTAACGGTCTTGCTGGGGATCGCTCTTTTCTTTTTTGCCGGAGAGCTCTTCGGGAGATGGGCGGCGTTGCTGTCTCTGACGCTCTTTTGTTTTTCGCCGAATATCATCGCGCACGGAAGCCTTTTTACTACGGATATGGGGTTTACGGCTTTCTTTTTTCTGGCGATCTATGCCCTCAAACGATTCTTTGACGCGCCCTCAGACCGCCGGGCCATTGTGCTTGGGATAGCTTGCGGGGCCGCTTTGATGTCAAAGATCAGCGGGCTGATCCTTTTGCCGCTCTTCGCCGTTTTGTTCCTGATCTACTATTTTTCTACGGTGCGACAGGCCCTGACGGCGGTGTCCGCTCCGTCGTTCGAAAAGTGGATCCTCGGCATTTCGCTTTTTCTTGTTGCGAACGCGATCGGGGAGAAACAGGCGATGGTCCTGTTCGGGCCGTTCTGCCTTTTTGCGCTCTATCTTTGCGCGCGCGACATCGCAAAGATCAAGAGTTCTCCAAAGCTCCGGGTCATACTCAAAGGATTGGCGCTCGGCGGAGCCGCGCTTTGCCTGGCGTACTCCATACGGCTTAAGAAGAAATACGGCTTCTCTGCTGCCGCGATCCTTGCGTCCGCGAATTTGATCGCACTCGGCGTCGCCGTTTTATTGTCCCGGATTCCGTCGAAGGACGCCGGAATCCGTCTCCTGAAATATTTTCTCGCGGTATGGGTCCTTGCCGCTTTGGTGATCGTCCTCGGATACACTGATCTCATTCAAAAATTCCATAGGTTCATCGGTTTCGGGAATTACATGAAGCCGCTCGGCATCGTCCTGTCGCATTCCGCGGCCGGGCATGGGGCCTGCGTGGAGGGGTCCTTCGTGACATGCGATTGGAAGTATTTTCCGGGCCTCATCGCGATCAAAACCCCGCTGCTCACTCTCGCGCTCTCTCTGATCGGGTTTTTGATCCTGATCTTTTCGAGGCGTTCCTTTTTCGTGAAAGCTCTTATTTTATTGCCCATCCTCTTTTTCCTCGGCGCCGCCATGACGAATAAAATTCAGATCGGCTTGCGGCACATTCTTCCGATCTACCCCTTTCTCTTCGTGGTGGGCGGGATCCCTGCCGCTTCACTCGCGAATATGAAAAACAAACCGGTCCGGAAGGCGCTTCTGTGGGGCCTCGGCGCACTTCTGCTGTTGTTTGTCGCACGCACCGCGATGACCGCACCCGATTATCTCGCCTATTTCAATGAGCTCATCGGGGGACCGGAGCAGGGCGCAAAACTCGTGGCGGATTCAAACCTCAGTTGGGGGCAAGATAACAAGAGGTTCGCGGAATTTGTGCGGGACCAAAAAATTCCTTTGATCAAGATCTCCGGCGAGGCCCTGAACGCGGACATTTACGATTACTACAAAATCCCGTGGAAACTTATGGAAGAGCGGGATTTTCAGTCGCCGGCGCCGGGATTTTATGCTCTCGGGATAGGCGACTACATGGTCCAGCAAAGAGATCCCCGGTCCTGGTTTGTCGGGAGAGAGCCGATTTACCGTGTCGGGAAAACTTTTTTTATCTTCAAAAATGAGGACGTGCGCTGA
Source organism: Candidatus Omnitrophota bacterium (assembly GCA_903820505.1). Taxonomy (GTDB): domain Bacteria; phylum Omnitrophota; class Omnitrophia; order Omnitrophales; family Aquincolibacteriaceae; genus Pegaeibacterium; species Pegaeibacterium caenilacustre. Next base: position 30,440 of record CAIJHQ010000045.1, on the reverse strand, counting down.
TGGATCAAAAGGTCAACCGCGGCGGTCTTTTCAGCGCATTGAATAGCGCGCTTTTATTGACCGGGGTCGTGGCTCTATTTTTTCTTCTGACGAACGGGGTGCCGTTGGTCCAGCTGGGCTGGATGAAGGAGCTGGGCAAAAAGAGCCGCTATGTTAATCTGACGATCCTGTTCGTTTCCGTATTCAGCGTCTTTTTATTCGGGGCACGTTTCCTGATGCCGCAGTCCTTCCCGAAGTTCTGGCCGGTCCGGCTCTGGAAATCTCTTTGTGATGTGCCGCCGCTTATTACTGCCGCAGCGCTATTCGTCATTTACGCGACCGTGATGACTATTGTTGGATTCGAGCGGCAGGCGGCGCTCCAGACCCGCGCTTTCGATCTCGGGATCTTCGCCCAGGCGGTCTGGAACACGATCCATGGAGATCTCTTTTTTTCTTCCATAAAAGAAAATATCAATCTGATGGGCGACCACGTCAGCCCGATCCTGATCCTGGCGGCGCCTTTTTACGCGATATGGCCGGATCTGCGCACACTCGTCCTGCTCCAGGCACTTGCCGCCGCGAGTTCTTTCTTCCCGCTGGCGTTGATCGTGCGTGACAAGCTCAAGGACCGTCCGCTCATTCTTGTTTTTCTATTGATGTTCTTCTTCTTTCAGCCGATGCGCGCCGCTTTGCATGAAGATTTCCATCCTGAAGTTCTGGCCGAGCCGTTCTTGTGGTGGGCGTTCCTTTTTCTGGACAGGGGAAAGGTCGTCCGTTTTTTGCTCTGTCTCGCCGTTGCAGTGACCGGCAAGGAGAACTTTGCAGGGATCGCGTTCATGTTCGGCTTCTACGCTTTCCTGTGGAAAAGGATGCGCGGCGTCGGGGTTGCGGTCATGCTCGGTTCGCTGGGCCTATTTATTTGGGAGACCCGTTGGCTCATTCCTCATCTGAGCGGCGCCCCCTATTTTTATGGTGGAAATTACTCGCAGATGCTCATGGATCCCGCTTCGGGCTTTGTCAAAAGACTTTTCTCGGGAGAATCGGCCGGCTACGTTTTGAAAGTTTTTTTGCCGTTCCTTTACCTGCCGTTCTTTAACTTGCCGACGCTGATCCTGACCTTTCCAATCTTGTTCCAGAACCTGCTTTCAGCGAACGGTCCCATGAGGTCCTTTAATTATCACTATTTTACCGGGCTTACTCCGTTCCTTTTTATCTCAACGGTCTTTTCTTTTGATCAACTACGGCGTAGATCCGGTTGGATCGGGAAGAACTGCCTATTTGCCGGACTTCTCCTGCTGTTCGTCGGCGTTCTGCGCTCCGGTCCTTCCGAATACTGGTTCTTCCGGGACATCCACGCATACCGCAATGCACATACCGAGATGGTCAGGGGAAAACTACGTACGATCCCTCCGGATGCTCGCGTTCTGACCCACAACTCGTTCATCCCCCAACTTTGCAACAGGAAATTTATCTACCAGTTCAATTACAATGCCGCTCCGACGAAGCTTGATTTCGCGAGGAAGTACAAGGCCGACACGGTCGTTTGGGACGCGAAGTTCTGGGAGCCTCAGACCGCCTCGCCCGAAAGTACTTTGGCCGAATTTAAAGACTCGGGGTATCGGGTGTCCTTTGAGCGGGACGGTTTTTATATCCTCGTGCGCGATGGATCATTATGACGCTCTCAGCCCGGATCGTGATCCTTAACTACAACGGAAAGGAAATGCTCGAGGCGTGTCTGCCGAGCATCGCGGAGGCGGTCCGTCGCGCGAAGACCCCGACCGCTGTCACTGTCCTGGACAACCTCAGTACGGACGAAAGCGGACCCTATGTCCGGGAACATTTCCCGGAGTTTGAATTTTGTAAGGCCCCGGAGAATCTGGTGTTGTGTTCCTATAACGGTTACCTGGAGAAGATCAAAGAGCCCATCGCGATCCTGCTCAATAACGATATCCGGGTCCAAAAGGATTTTATCGATCCGCTGGTCAGCAGGTTCGGGGAAGATCCCGACACTTTTCTTGTCGCTCCGAGGGTCATGAGCTTTGACGGTACGGCGATCGAAGCGGTCGATACCCGCGCGGGCGTCAAATACGGGATGTTCTGGGCGGATGCCCGATATCCGGGTTTTGAGGCCCACGCGATGGTTCCATCAACAACATTCGCGGCCGGGTTCGGCGCCTTCTCCAGAGCGGGATTTCTCAGTCTCGGAGGGTATGATCGGCGGTTTTTGCCGGGGATCATGGAGGACGCCGATCTGTGTCTGCGCGCCTCACGGGCCGGTTATCACCTCTACTATGGGCCCCGGAGCGTTGTTTATCACATGGGGCAGGCGAGTTTTAAAAAGGCGTTCACCGATCTGCGCCGCGAGACCATCGCTTCCCGGAACACATTTCTTTTCATGTGGAAGAACCTGAAGGGCGCTCCCTTTTGGATCGATCACATTTTTTTTCTGTTGCCCCGGATGGCGTGGACCCTTTTGCGGGGGCGCTTTGGCTTCATGCTGGGCTTCTTTGAAGCCCTGCGGCGTCGAGGGGGTCCCGTATGAAACTTTCCGCTGTCGTTCTGACGCAAAATGAGGAGAAAAATATCGAAGAGTGTCTCGCGGCGCTTGCTTGGGCAGATGAGGTCCTCGTGGTGGATTCCGGGAGCGAGGATCGGACATGTGCTTTGGCGGAGAAGCATGGGGCCCGTTTGATCCATCATCCGTTCGAGAATTTTGCCGCGCAACGGAATTTCGCGGCCTCAAACGCAAAGGGGGATTGGCTTTTATTCATCGACGCGGACGAACGGGTAACTCCGGAACTGGCGGATGAAATTAAGAGGACGATCAGCCGCGAAGCACCCCGGGCTGTTTATGCAATCCCCCGGAAGAATTTCTTTTTCGGGAAGCTCCTTCGTTTCAGTGATGCGTGTGATGATGCTCCGGTCCGCCTCTTCCCGAAGGCGCACACCTCCTGGGTCCAACCGGTCCACGAAAAGATCGAGACCGCACTACCGTGTCGAAAATTGAAAAGCCCGATCCTTCATTACTCCACGCGGGATTTTGCGCACCATAAAAAAAAGACCGCCGCGTATGTGCCGCTTGAATTGGTGACAATGCGGGAAAAAGGAGTTCGCCCGGGTCTGTGGAGCGTTCTCGTGCGCCCGCTCGCCCGGTTCTTTTTCCTTTACTTCTGGAAGCTCGGGATCCTGGACGGTATCGCGGGATTCCAATATGCCTTTCTTTCCGCCTACTATACCTTCGAAAAACACTGGCGCTACTGGCGAAAAGCGTAGCGGACCTTCTCATCCGGGGGATCCGTGGCCCGGATCCTGACAGGCGACTTTGACAGGTTGGACCCTATGGATTTTGAAAACTGCGATTATCTTGTGGTCGGTGCGGGGATTGTCGGGTTGGCGGTCGCCCGCGAACTGAATCGGCGTTTCCCTGCGGCGAGGATCATCATCCTCGAAAAAGAACCGGACGTGGCCTTCCATAGCAGCGGCCGCAATAGTGGCGTTCTTCACGCAGGATTCTATTACACGGTGGATTCCCTCAAGGCCCGTTTTACCCGGGAGGGGAACGCGGCCATGCGTCAGTACTGCCGGGACAATCACCTTCGTATCAATGAGTGCGGGAAAGTCGTGGTCGCCCGGTCTGAGGAGGAACTTCCGGCCCTCTTTGAGTTGGAGCGGAGAGGCAAAGCGAACGGAGCGGATGTCCGCCTGGTCGATGAACGGGAACTCAGTGAGATCGAACCGAATGCCCGAACTTTTAAACATGCCCTCTATTCTCCCGCTACGGCCACCGTTGACCCGGTAGAAGTGGCCCGCTGTCTCAGGAATGAGTTGCTTCAAAAAGGCGTCAAAATCCATTTTGGCGAGACCTATCAGAAAAGGATCTCCGGGAACAGAGTCCTGACGTCCAGGCGAGGGATCAGCGCGAAACACCTTATTAATGCAGCGGGACTTTACGCCGACCGCATCGGAAAAGATTTCGGATATTCCAGTCACTACACGATCATTCCCTTCAAAGGGATCTACCTGAAGTACATGAATCCCGACAAGCCCGTCCGCACGAACATTTATCCCGTTCCGAACCTTAAAAATCCGTTTCTGGGCGTTCACTATACGGTCACAGTCGATGGCACGATCAAGATCGGCCCGACCGCTATTCCGGCTTTTTGGCGGGAGAATTATGCCCGGATGGAGAATTTCAGCGCGGGGGAACTGGCCGAGATCGTGGCCCGGGAGGTCCAGCTTTTTGTAACGAACTCATTCGGTTTTCGGGACCTTGCGTTCGAAGAGATGCGGAAATACGACAAGGACCATTTTGTGGAGCTTGCAACACAGCTTGTTAAAACGATCGACAAGCAGGGATTTCGGGAGTGGAGCCGTCCCGGCATTCGGGCTCAGCTTCTTGATACGCGATCGCTTGAGCTTGTCATGGATTTTGTTGTCGAGGGGGATCGCGAGAGCACCCACATCCTCAACGCCGTCTCGCCCGCTTTTACCTGCAGTTTTCCGTTCGCGAAAATGGTCGCTGACCGGATCCCACAGGTTTGACGAGCAGGGCCCGGGTTTGATCAGGAAGCCGGCGGTGTTCCGCGGCGCGGGGATTTTCGATGGCGCCGTTGGGTTTTTGTGTGTTACTCTGTCAATCTACTACACATTTTTAAAGCTTTGGGAATTTAAGTTCGGGGGGCTTGGTGCCTGAAAAGGTAATTATTGATTTTGGCTGCAAAAAGGACAGAAGAAGCGGGGCGATCGGCGTTGATATTGATCCGTTGGTCGGTCCCGATATCGTCCATGATCTCAACCGATTCCCTTACCCTTTTCCCGATAATCATGCCGACGAGATCTATGCGATTCATATTATCGAGCACCTCGATCATCCCCGGGAATTTCTCGCAGAGATTTACCGTATTCTGAAGCCGGGCGGATGGGCCTTGATCGAAACGCCTCATTTCTCAAACCACTGCGCCTACTCAGAGCCAGAGCACAAGCTTTTTTATTCCTATTTTATGTTCCACGAGTTAACTAACAAGTTGCGTCCCCGGATCAAGATCTTGAAATGGCGTTTGACCTTTTATAAAACTTTTCGTTTCTGGGGAATCCAGTGGCTCGCGAACCGGTCCCCTGAAAATTACGAGCGCTTCTGGACCTATATGTTCCCGGCTGAAAATATCATATTCCAATTCTCAAAATGATCGGGCTCTAATTCGCCATGATCCGAATCCTTGCAATGATTCAAAAGATCGATTTTAAAAAGTGGACCGTGGTTTCTTTGCTTGTACTCTGGGCGAGCGCGACTTTTTCCATCGCCCTTATGGAGATTGCTTTTATGGCCGCGCTGATTTTTTGGGCGGCCTACCGGGTTGGAACACGACCGCTGATCTCTCAAAAAATTGATTGGACGTTTTGGTGTCCGTTGGCGTTCTTTTTTGCGGCTGTTTTGCTGTCCGTCTTCTTCTCGGAATATCCGAAGCAAGCCTTCCGCGGGATTTTAAAGATCTCAAAACCGTTACTCGTTCTTCTGATGTGTGCCGACGTGTTCCGCGCCGGTGACGCACGCAGGCGTTTCGACCGCGCATTCCTTTTCACATTTCTTTTGGTCGCAGTCGATTGCTCGGTCCAATACGCTTTCGGCAAAGACATTCTGCGGGGATTCCCGGCGCAGCACTCGAGCGCGGGACTCCGGCTTGTGGGTTCGTTCGGTGATTTTGGAAAGATGTCCGCTTTCCTGATCCTCGTCATACCGGTCTTTGGGATGCGGGTTTTAAGTGAGTTCCAGGATCCCGCGAACAGAAAAGATTCCCTTTTTGCTCTGGCACTGGCTCTCGCGGCCTTTACTTTGCTTTATCTGACCCGCTGCAGAGGGCCCGTGGTGGCGCTTGTCGCCAGCTTGGGTTGTCTTTTTGTGTACAAGCGCTGGTTCAAGGCGATCGGGATCGGGCTGGTCCTTTTTCTTGCGTTACTTGCGGTGACGCCGCGCGGCATGATCATCCATCTGGATGCCGAGTCCAAAGAACAGTCCATCGTCGAACGTGTTGAACTTTGGAAGCGTGCGCTGGACGTTATCAAAGCGAAACCATGGCTTGGCACGGGCATCAATACTTATAACGTTGCCCATGCGAAATATGACACGAACCAGAGCTGGCGGGTCCGGGGTTATTACGCTCACAACGGGTATCTCCAGCTTGCGGCCGAGATCGGAATCCCCGGTATTTCATCTTTCCTTTTTTTCCTGATCCTTTTCTTTATTAGGGGCGCGCGCTGCGCGAATTCGGTTCGCGGGTCTCCGGAAGAGTTGACGCAGCTCGGTATGTTGACCGGTCTTCTTGCTTTTTTACTCTACGGGCTTTTTGACACGAATCTGCAAAGTCCCCAGTCGTTGATAAGTTTCTGGTTCATGGCCGGCGTGCTCCTCGCGAGCCAGCGGCCCGGTCCGGACCGATCCTGATATGAACATCCTCGGCATCTCGGCTTTTTACCACGACAGTCCAAACTTTTTTTTAAAAAATGGTAGTTTGGACAGCCCCAATTTCAACTTCGTAGAAATTGATAAGTATTGGGACAGTGCGTCATGAATATTTTGGGTATTTCAGCTTTTTACCACGATAGTGCAGCATGTCTTCTTCGCGACGGGAAGATCATCGCCGCCGCGCAGGAGGAACGGTTCACCCGCAAAAAACACGACTTTTCTTTCCCGACGCATGCGATCGATTTTTGCCTGAAGCAAGGCGGTATTTCCGCGGCCGATCTTGATGTTGTCGCTTTCTACGACAAACCCTTTCTGAAATTCGAACGCATTCTGGAAACCTATCTGGCTTTCGCCCCGCACGGCATTGCGTCGTTCCTCCAGGCTATGCCCCTGTGGATCAAGCAGAAGCTCTGGATGAAGGATTTCATTCAGGAAGAACTGAAGTTCCAAGGCAAGGTGATCTTTCCGGAACATCACGAGTCGCACGCTGCTTCGGCGTTCTTTCCGTCCCCGTTCCAGGAGGCCGCCATCTTGACCATGGACGGCGTGGGGGAATGGGCCACGACCAGCTTCGGCATCGGGAAAGGCAACAAGATCCATCTTGAGGCCGAGATCCGGTTTCCGCATTCGCTGGGCCTGCTTTATTCGGCGTTCACGTATTACACGGGGTTCAAGGTGAATTCCGGGGAATACAAGGTTATGGGCCTTGCCCCGTACGGCCGGCCGCTCTTCAAAGACCTGATCCTGAAAGAACTGATCGATCTGAAGGAGGATGGTTCCTTCAAGCTCAACATGAAGTATTTTGATTACTGCGCCGGTCTGCGAATGACCAACGGTCATTTTCACAAGCTTTTCGGCGGGCCGCCTCGAAAACCCGAATCCCGTGTCACCCAGCGGGAAATGGATCTTGCCCGTTCCGTCCAGGAAGTGACGGAGGAGGCGATGCTTCGTATCGCGCGCCATGTTCATAAGATTACCGGTCAGAAAAATATTTGTCTCGCAGGAGGCGTCGCGCTCAATTGCGTTGGGAACGGCCGGTTGTTGCGGGAAGGACCGTTCGAAAATATCTGGATCCAGCCGGCGGCAGGAGATGCGGGCGGAGCTCTGGGGGCGGCGTATTTTGCGTGGCATCAATATCTTGAAAATCCGCGCGTCGCGGACGGCCGGAACGATTCCATGCGGGGCTCCTTCCTGGGTCCCGAATATTCCGAGGCTGAGATCCGTGATTACCTGGAGAAACACGAAATTCCCTTCACGCGTCTTGCGGATGAAGAGGTCGCGGGATCGGTCGCGGACCTCCTCGCGAAAGAAAAAGTGGTCGGTTGGTTCCAGGGAGCCATGGAGTTCGGGCCGCGCGCGCTCGGCGGGAGGTCTATCCTCGGCGATCCGCGATCCCCGAAGATGCAGGAGCAGATGAACCTGAAGATAAAATTCCGGGAAAGCTTCCGGCCTTTCGCTCCGTCGGTGGCGGCGGAAAAGGTTTCGAACTATTTTGAAATGAAGTGCGAGAGCCCCTATATGCTTCTCGTCGCGCCGGTAAAAAAGGAACGGCGCCGGGAAATGACGGCGGAGGAGAAAAAGCTGGAGGGGATCGAACTTCTCAATGTGAAGCGTTCGGAGATCCCGGCGGTCACGCACGTGGATTATTCCGCCCGCGTCCAGACAATCACTGGGATGCAGCACCCGCGTTTTTATCAACTTCTCAAAAAATTCGAGGAAAAACAGGGTTGTCCGGTATTGATTAATACTTCATTCAATGTGCGTGGGGAACCAATCGTCTGCACGCCGGAAGACGCGTACCGGTGTTTTATGCGGACGCACATGGACCATCTTGTTCTCGGGAATTTTCTTTTGGATAAAACGCGCCAGAAACCGCTCGGCAAGGACACGGACTGGATGAAAGAATTCGAACTGGATTAACGCCATGAGCATCATTGACGAGATCAAAAAAATAGATTCGGGAAAAGAAAAACTCCGGGAGTTCGGCTTTGTGGTGGGCGGTGTGTCTGCCGCTCTCGGGGTCGTTCTTGGGTGGCGGGGGAGAGCGCACTATCCCTATTTTCTGTATCCGGGGCTCGTGCTTGTCCTGCTGGGTGCCGTGGTTCCCGCTGTTTTGAAGCCTCTGCAGAAGGCCTGGATGTCGCTGGCTGTCCTGATGGGGTGGGTCATGACCCGCGTGCTTTTGTCCGTTCTTTTCTTTATCGCGGTAACACCCATAGCGCTGTTCCTCAGGATCACGGGTAAAGACCTGCTGAACCTTCGGTTTCCTTCAAAGGACCCGAGTTACTGGAAAGCGTGTCCGGAGAAACCGCACAACCCGGGCGATTACGAGAAACAGTTCTGAGTTTTCATTTTCGCCGTACGGGGCATCTGTAGTATACTTTCCCAAGCTGTATCGAGACCAGCCGCCACCGTCATTATTTTTGAGGAGGATGCATGGGCAAGTTAAGTTTGCTGAAGGAATTCTGGGATTTTCTGAAGGTCCGCAAAAAATGGTGGCTGACGCCGATCGTGCTTGTTCTTCTTCTTCTGGGGGCGCTGATCGTTTTTTCGCAAGGTTCCGCGGTCTCACCTTTCATCTACACGCTCTTCTAAACGGACATGGCTCCGGCCCTGCGGCGGTATCCCTTCAAGAGTTTTTGGAAGCGCTTTTTGGCCGCCGGTTTTGACGCGATCGGCGGCGTACTCTGCTTTCCGTTCCGGCACTTTCGCAAGCCGCTCGATCTTGCCTCCGTTCAGAGGATCCTGGTCATCCGTCTCGATCACATCGGGGATGTCGTGATGACGCGACCCGCGATCCGCGCGCTTCATAAAAAATTCCCGCACGCCGTCATCGATCTTGCGGTAAGTGAGGAGATCGCGCCCCTTCTCGAAAGTTCGAAAGAGGTCAGCGCGCTGATCCCGGTGAAACAGGGTTGGTTCTCGCGGAAAGCCGCCGTGGCACAACAGGTGGCTGCGTTCAGAGAACTTGTCGTTCTTCTGAGGGAGAAGAACTATGACCTCGGGATCGATTTTCGTGGCGATCTGCGCAACATCCTGCTGATGTGGTTCGGAGGCGTGCGCCACCGCACCGGCTTTGGCCGTACCGGCGGCGGTTTTTTGTTGAATGAAGATGTTCCTTATGACGCGAGCCTGCACCAGGTGCGTCTCAATTTGAGCCTCTTAAGTTCCTTTTATATCGCTATGGACAATAAACTTCTGCCGTTCGAATATGCTCCGGAAAGGGCCAGGGAATTCTGGGCAACGACCGGCCAGATGTCGCCCACGACGGCGCTTCCGCGCGTGGTGGTCCATCCTGATGCCGGTTATCCGTCCAAGCGATGGCCGTTCGAGAATTTTCGCGCGCTGATCGAAAAGATCGACCGGGAAGCGCTCGCGCAGATCGTGCTCATCGGGACCGCGGACGATCGGGACAAAGCGCCGGACCTCAAGATCCGCTCGGAGCGGTTCATCGATATGCGCGGAAAAACGGCGCTCCGGGACCTTCCGGTGCTTTTTGACGCCTGTGATGTCTTCATCGGTAACGATTCGGGCCCTTCCCATATCGCGGCCGCTCAGGGGCTTGAGATCGTTCTCTTGGCGAGCGGAACGAATGACATGCGTTACTGGTATCCCTGGACCGAGCGGCTGAGTCTGCTCCAGCACGAAGTGCCCTGCGCGCCCTGCGGATTGCCCGACTGTCCTGTCGAGGGACATCCCTGCATGGAAACGATCACGGTCGACCAGGTTTTTGATGCCATCCTGTCCGCTCTCAGACGACTTCAGAAAAGGGCCTAGGCCCGTCATGCCGCACCGCATCGCTCTCGATATCCGGATGATTAATAACACGGGCATCGGTACTTATCTTCGCGGACTGCTTGGAGGGCTCCAAAATACCGGCCTTCGGAAAGACCTCGACCTCCTGCTGTGTGGCCGGAAGGTCAGCCCCGCGGGGATATTTGTCCCGGACGTCCCCTTTATGGCGCCGATTTATTCTATCCAGGAACAGCTCGCGTATCCCGCGATGCTCCGGAACTGCCGGCTCTGGCACGCGCCCCATTACAATATTCCATTTTTCAAAGGACCGGCGAAGCTGGTGGTCACGATCCACGACATCATCCATTGGGTCTTCCGCAAGCAGCTCTTGTCGCCGCTCCAGACGGTGTACGCGGGGTCCATGCTTAAGCGGGCCGTCACGTTGGCAGACCACATCATCGCCGTTTCGGAGCATACGAAGAAAGACCTGGTCGAGCAATTCAAGGCCGATGCAAAAAAGATCACGGTCGTTTATGAAGGAGTGGGGGGAGCTTGCCGCGAGATGGCCCCTGCCGAGTTGAAGCCGGCCTTTGAAACATTGCGGGCGAAATACAATGTCCCGGAAAATTATTTTCTGTATGTCGGGCTTTTGAAACCGCACAAGAACGTTCAATGGCTTCTGCGGCTCTTCCGGACGCTCCGGGCGGGAGGACGGATCCGAAGCCCGCTGGTCGTGATAGGGCGGAAAGACAAAAAGTATCCTGAGGGTTATGAGGAACTCGAGGATCTGACCTCGGACGCGGATGTCATTCATCTGCCGCGGATCGAGCATGAGGAGCTGATCGCGTTCTATAATCAGGCGCTGGCGCTTATCCATCCGTCGCTTTACGAAGGGTTCGGCCTGACACTTTTGGAAGCGATGGCGTGCGGGACCCCCGTGATCGCAACGAACGCTTCTTCGATCCCGGAGGTCGTGGGGGACGCCGCGGTGCGAGTGGATACGGATGACGAATCGCCGATGATGGATGCCGTGGTTCGCATGGAAAATGACGCCGAACTTCGGGAATCGTATCGGGTGCAGGGACTTGAGCGGGTCAAACGGTTCAGCTGGGATGAAACGGCGAGGAAGACGGCTGCCGTTTATGAAAAAGTGCTGGCGGGGGGCTTATGAAGGTCGCTTTGGTCCATGACTGGCTGATCCATATGCGCGGGGGCGAGAAGGTCTTGGACGCGATCGCGGAACTTTATCCCGACGCGACCATCTACACGCTGTTCTCGGACAAGACGAAGTTGAGCCCGAACTTGCAGCGGCACCGGATCAAGAATTCGTTCCTGCAATATTTGCCCGGGATCAAACGTTACTACCGCTGGCTTTTACCGCTTTTGCCGCTGGCGATCCGTTCGCTCAAGATCGAAGCGGCGGACCTTGTCATCTCGAGCTCTCACTGCGTGGCCAAGGGCATCCGTATTCCCGAGAAGGCGTGTCACATCTGTTATTGCCATACTCCGATGCGCTATCTTTGGGGGTTCCAGGACGTTTACTTCAACCGCTATCCGCTGCCGGTGCGGTTTTTGATCCGGGCCGTTCTCGATCCGCTCAGGGCCTGGGACCGCAGGACGAACGCGAAGGTGGATCTCTTCATCGCGAATTCGGAATATATCCGGAAACGCATCAAGGATGTTTATAACCGGGAGTCGGTAGTGGTCCATCCTCCGTTGGATACGGTCCTGTATAAGCCCGGCGGCGCTCGGGAGAATTATTTTCTTGCAGTTTCACATTTTGTTCCGTATAAAAGGCTCGACGTGGTCATCGAGGCTTTTAACGCTCTCGACCGGAAGCTTGTGGTGATCGGGTCAGGGCCGCTGGAATCCCACTATCGGAAGCTCAGTCAAAGCGCGCAGATCTCATTTCGTGGGAGTGTCAGCGATCAGGAGTTGCGTGATGCCTACGCCTGCGCGCGGGCGCTGATCTTTCCGGCTGAAGAAGATTTCGGGATCGTTCCGCTCGAAGCGCAGGCTTGCGGGACGCCGGTGATCGCGTTCGGCAGAGGGGGTGCCCTGGAAACTGTCCGGAGCGGCGTATTCTTTGACGCGCAGACCCCCGAGGCGGTCCGGGAGGCCGTCGCGCGGTTCGAACGCGAGCATTATGTCTCCGAAGAAGTTTCCCGGAAAGTCCAGCGGTTCGGGCGGGGGCAGTTTCTTGAAAATATGCGTGCTGCGGTCGCCAAATCTGCGCCGTCGTGCGCGGCCTCGTAAGCGCATCGGTCAACATTTACCAGCAGAGGACGTGAGGTTCATGAGAGCAACTCACCAGCGGCGAATGGTCGTAGGGACGATGGCGTTGGATGTCGCCATGATCGTCTTGAGTTTCCTCGTCGCCTATGTCGCCCGTTTTTTTTGCGGGTTACCGCTCAGCCTTGGGGTCCCTCCGCTGGGGAATTACATCCACGCCCTCATCGGGATCATTCCCGTCTATCTGTGGTTCTTCAGGGAGTGCAGGCTTTATCAGCCCGCGCGGCACATGCGTCGCATCGAAGAGATCTTTTGGGTCATCAAGGCGGTGACTTATGCGACGGTCATTCTTATGTCCTTCACGTTCTTTTACCGCGAATTCTCTTATTCCAGGCTTTACCTGGTCTTTCTCTGGTTTTTTTCCTGCATTTTTATCAGCGCCGGACGCTATCTGCTTATCCAGTGGGAATATTGGCGCCGCGTGCAGAAAAAAGACATTCTTGAGGTGCTGGTCATCGGGTTCAATGAAAATGCCCGGGCCTTTATCCGATGGGCCAGGAACAATCCGCATTACGGGCAGGTGCCTGTCGGTGTCCTCTCGAACGATCCCGCGCACCGGGGGCAGCAGCTCGAGAATGTTCCCGTCATCGGTTCCACGGACCGGTGGGAGGAATTCGTTCAAAAGTTACAGCCGAATCAGGTCGTTCTTTTGGATCCGGGCCTCTCCCGGGAGGTGATCACGGACCTTGTCGCGACCTGCGAGGACGCTTTCATCGAATTCAAGATGGGTGCGGACGTCCACGGTCTTATCGCCAGCAACGTAGGCGTCGAATACGTCAGCAACATTCCTCTGCTGGGTTTCCGGTCCCTGCCGCTTGACGATCCCTGGAACCGATGCATGAAGAGGATCTTCGATCTTGTGATAGCGGTTTTCATGGGTCTGCTTTTTCTGCCGTTGGGATTGATCGTGGCTTTGCTGATCCGTCTGGAAGGAAAGGGCCCCGTTTTTTATGCGCAGGAGCGCGTCGGCCGTGACGGACAGGTCTTTAAGCTGCTTAAATTCCGGACGATGCAAGTCGACGCCGAAAAAGAGACGGGGCCCGTGTGGGCCAAGGCCGACGACGCCCGGCGCACCCGGACCGGTGAATTTCTGAGGCGATGGAACCTGGATGAATTCCCGCAGTTGATCAATGTTCTCCGGGGGCAGATGAGCCTGGTCGGTCCGCGGCCGGAACGTCCGCACTTTGTGGGCAAATTCCGCGAAAGCGTGCCCCGCTACATGGCACGTCACAAGATCAAGTCGGGTCTGACGGGTTGGGCGCAGGTCCACGGACTGCGGGGGAACACCTCGATCGAGGAACGGATCAAGTACGACCTTTACTACATGGAAAATTGGTCGCTGCTCCTGGACGTCGAGATCCTGCTCATGACTTTTTTTGCCTTCAGGAACGCGTATTAACATGATGTTCCGCGCCCGTCTCGTATTATAATCTCGCAACCCGAAAAGAGAGGATCGCAGGATGGATAAGGCTTTGGTTTCCGTTGTCGTGATCGCGAAGAATGAGGAAAAACGTCTCGCCGATTGTCTCAAGAGCGCCGCGTTCGCGCAGGAGATCATCGTTCTGGACGACAACAGCACGGACCGCACGGTCGAGATCGCCAAGTCGTTCGGGGCCAAAGTCTCCCAGCGCGCCATGGATATTGAAGGGCGGCACCGGAACTATGCTTACAGTCTCGCAACCCAGCCGTGGGTCTTCAGTCTTGATGCCGACGAGCGCATTACTCCGGAACTCGCCGCGGAGATCACCCGCGTCGCGCAAAGCCCGAACGACCCGAATACGTGTTATTGCATGCCGGTCAAAACTTTCATCGGGACCGATTGGATCAAGGGCGGCGGCTATTATCCGGCTCCCAAGACGCGCTTTTTTAAACGGGGGCAGTTCAAGTATGAAGAGGCGCGCGTCCATCCCAAAATGTTCTACGAGGGCACGTGCGGATCGCTCAAGGGCGACATCCTCCATTATTCGAGTCCGAGTTGGGACGCGTGGTTCACCAAGTTCAACCGCGAAACGGCGCTCGAGGCCGAAAAATGGGTGAAAGACGGCCGCAAGATGGGGCCCTGGCGTGTTTTCCGAAAGGCCTGCAGCCGTTTCCTGAAGTATTATTTCCAGAAGGACGGCATCACGACCGGCTATACCGGATTTTTTATGTCGTTCCTGCACTCCGCGTATCAGATCATCACCTATGCCAAATACCGTGAACTCAAAAACAGCCAGAACGCAACAAAATAACCTGCCGCTCACGAAGCTGCCGTATTTTGACATCAAGAGGCAGCACGATCCGCTGTTGGGCGGGACGCTCGAGGCCTTTGAAAAGGTTTATTCGAGCGGCGCCTACATCCTCGGACCCGCGCTCAAGGAATTCGAACGCAAATTCGCCGGTTACCTTGGCGTTCCGTACGCAGCGGGCGTCGCTTCGGGGACCGACGCGCTGATCTTCGGTCTGAAAGCGGCCGGGATCAAAAAAGGCGACGAAGTCGTCATGCCTTCTTTTACGTTCACGGCCACGGCGTTGGCCGCGCTGCACCTCGGAGCGGTTCCTGTCTTTGCAGATGTGGACGCCAGATCTTTCACGCTCGATCCGAAATCGGTCCGGAAGGCGATCAGCAAGAAGACCAAAGCCATGATCCCGGTCCATTTGTTCGGACAGACCGCTGACATGGACGTCCTCATGGAGATCGCGAAGTCCGGGAAACTCAAGGTCGTGGAAGACGCCTGCCAGGCTCACGGCGCGACATGGAAGGGCAAAAAGGCCGGTGCCTTCGGCGACGCGGGCGCTTTCAGCTTTTATCCTACCAAGAATCTCGGCGGGATCGGCGACGGAGGAATGCTGACGACCTCGAACGAGCCGCTTTACCGCCGTGTGCTGCAATACCGCAATCTCGGCAAGGGGATCGTTGACCCGCTTGTGCACGATGAGATCGGCTGGACGAGCCGTCTCGACAGCGTGCAGGCAGCGTTCCTTTCGATCAAACTCGACCATTTGGACGAGATGAACGACGAACGCCGGAAGCTGGCAGGATTGTTCGCGCAAAAATTGCAAAAGTCCCCGCTTGTTCTGCCGTCGGAGGTTCCCGGAGCGCTTCATGTCTATCATATCTACGTTGTCCGGGTGCCGGGCGGGAAGCGTGACGCGCTTAAGGAGTTTCTGGCGCAGGAAGGCGTGCCGTCCATGATCCATTACGCGACACCCGTCCACGCGCAGCCGATCATGAAAAAATACAAGACCCGTCGGGTCCCGCTTCCCGTCACGCAGGCGCTCGCCGGTGAGGTCCTGACGCTTCCGTTCTTTCCGGGTATGACCGAGGCCGAGGTGGAGACGGTTTCCCAGGCGGTCTTGAAATTCTTCAAGAGATGACCATGACCGGGAAAACGCGGCGCGTTGTCTTTATCGACCGGGATGGCGTGATCAATGTCGACCTCTGGAAGTACGTGGAAAACTGGGAAGAGTTCCGCTTTGAAGAGGGCGTCCTTGAAGCGCTCAAAGCGCTGACCGACGCGGGGTTCGATATTTTCATCGTTTCCAACCAGGCCGGCGTGGGCGACGGGATCTTTTCGGAAGCGGCGATGTGGGACGTTCACGGAAAGATGGCCGAAGAGCTCGCCCGGCACGGCGTCGTGATCAAGGGCGCGCAGTACTGCACGCACGGAAAGAACGAAACCTGCGATTGCCGCAAACCGAAGACGAAACTTTTGGAGCGGGCTGTTCACGGCATCGCATTCGACCGGAAGGGAACGTTTTTTGTCGGGGACAAGCTAAGCGACATCGAGGCGGGGAAGAATTTTGGCGTCGGGACGATCCTGGTCCGGACCGGTTACGGCCTCAAGACCGAGAAGCAATTGACGGCGGCGCTTCAGCCGGATCATATCGTGAATAACCTTAAGGATGCGGTTCCGCACATTTTAAGATCATGAAGATCGACATCATTCACGCCACTGCAGGAGAAGGCCACCGCAAGATCGCCATCGCGATCCAGGATGCGTTCGCGCGGAGCGGTCGCGCCGACCTCCAGGTGCGGCTGCTTAACTGCCTCGATTACGCCAGCCCGGCTTTACAGAAGACCTACGCCCCGCTTTACTACTGGGCCGTGACGAACGCTCCGGGTCTTTGGGGCTGGTTTTATGAGGTCCTGGATCACGCCTGGGTCTATGCGCTGGTCCGGCCCTTTCGTGCGCTCACGAATTCGTTCCACGCAAAAAAACTGTTGAAGGACATCGTCGAGAACCAGCCGGATGTCATTATCTCCACACATTTCCTTCCGCCTGAGATCCTGGGCCGGGCCAAACAAAAGGGATTGATCCACTCCAAAATGATCTCGGTCATCACGGACTTTTATCCCCACACCTTTTGGGTGAACCCCGGGACGGACCATTATTGGGTCATGGCGGAGGAGACAAAACAGGACCTTATCCGCCGAGGGGTCCCGGTTGCTGACATTACGGACGGGGGCATCCCGGTCGTCCCGAAGTTCAAGCCCACGGGTAAGCGTGGCGAAATTTTGAGGTCTCACGGTTTCGATGAAAACCGGTTCACGATCCTTCTCACGAGTGGAAGTTTTGGTCTCGGGCCGCAGGAGGCGATCCTTGAGGAACTCAAAGCGTTCAAGGACAGGGTCCAGTGCTTTGTCGTGTGCGCCAACAATAAGGAACTCAAGGCCCTTTTGGAAAGTAAAACGTATCCTTATCCCGTCAAGATCTTCGGTTTTATCGATTTCATGCCGGACCTGATGGAGGCCAGTGACATGATGGTCGCGAAGTCCGGAGGTTCCACGACCTCCGAAGCGCTCACAAAAGGCGTCGTGATGGTCGTCATGCACCCGATCCCCGGACAGGAAACGCGTAACGTGAAACTTTTGAAGTTGCGGCAGGCGGCCTTTTTTCTTGAAGAGCCGTGTGAGATCCGCGCGATCGTGAAAAGTGTCCTGGAAGATCCCGCGGTACTGTCGCAAAAACGGGCCGCCATTCAGCGCTTGTCCCGTCCGAACGCGGCTGAAGATCTGGTCCGCAAAGTTCTCGAGTCCCGGTAAGGATCCTTATGCCAAAGAACGATCCGCTATTATTTCTGAAGGCCCTCAAAGAAGACGGGGTCGAACATCTCTATATCCCCAGGAATTCCGAGACCCGGGGAACGGGCGTCCGGCGGACGGAGAGCGTCAAGGACGGCATGCTGGAATTGCGAGACCGGGTGCGGCAGTGCAAGCAGTGCGACGAACTCGCCAAGCAGCGGACCCAGACCGTGTTCGGGTCCGGCAACATCAGGGCAAAACTCGTGTTCGTGGGGGAGGCGCCGGGTGCCGATGAAGACAAGCAGGGTCTTCCATTCGTCGGGCGCGCCGGACAACTGCTTACCAAGATCATCGAGGCGATGGGGCTCAGTCGTGAGGAAGTTTTTATCTGCAATGTCCTGAAGTGCCGTCCTCCCGGCAACCGTCCTCCGGCCCCTGATGAGGTCGTGAATTGCAGCCCTTTTCTCAAACGGCAGCTGGAACTCATCATGCCGAAAGTGATCTGCGCTCTCGGGACCCACGCGTCTCAGGCCTTACTGCAAACGGACCGGCCGATCTCCGCGTTGCGCGGGACTTTCAGCGAATATGAGGGCATTCCCCTTATGTGCACGTATCATCCGGCGTATTTGTTGCGCAGTCCCGGAGAGAAGGGCAAAGTTTGGGAAGACATGAAGAAGATCATCCAGCGCCTCGAGGAATCCTCGGAGTGAATCCGCCGCCTGACGGCAAAACCCTCTGCGCATTGGTCGCCGTACCGCTTCCGATCGCGACGACCGCTTTCAGTTATCTGATCCCCGACGAACTTCAGGAGAAAGTCCTTCCCGGCGTCCGTGTCAATGTTCCGTTCCGGAACCGCGAGATCACCGGCTATGTCGTCGGGAAGGAGTCGACGGCGCCGGCCCAGAAAATGAAATCGCTCATTTCCGTTCTGGATGACCAGCCCGTTCTTCCACTCCCGATGCTCGAACTGACCCGATGGGTGGGCGAATATTACGGCTCGAGTTGGGGCGAGGCCATCGAGAACGCCCTGCCGCGCTGGGTCAAATTCGGCAAGAAGACCGCGAAATACATCGAAAAAGCGAAAGAGAAGAATGTGGCCTCAGCCGCGAAACCCGCGGCGTACGAACTGACCGGCGAACAGAGCAAAGCCTTCGCGGCTATTTTGGAAGCGCTCGGTAATAAGAACTCCAAACCCATTCTTCTTTACGGCGTGACGGGCAGCGGAAAAAGCGAGCTCTATATCCGTACGATCCAGGAAACGCTGAAAAAGGGACGGGGAGTGATCTGCCTGGTACCCGAGATCGCGCTCACCGAACAGCTGAAGCGTTTTTTCGCCGGTCATTTCGGGGGCGAACTCGAGATCCTGCACAGCAAAATGACGGACGGCGAACGTTTTCTCGCGTGGAAGCGCATTGAGATGCGCACCTGCCGCGTTGTGCTCGGCCCTCGTTCCGCGGTCTTCGCTCCGGTCCCGGACCTCGGGCTTATGATCATGGACGAAGAGCACGAAGGTTCGTACAAACAGGAGACCGCGCCCCGTTACCACGCGCGGGATGTCGCCGTTTGGCGCGCGAGGCACGAGAACGCTCTTTTTATCATGGGCACGGCAACGCCTTCACTTGAAAGCATGTATGCCGCGGAACGGGGAGATTTCCTCCGGTTGGATCTGACCCAGCGGGTCGATGAAAAGGCCATGCCGAAGGTCGAGATCATCGACCTCAAGCGTTATGAGGGCGATAAACGGCCGAGCCTGATCTTTTCTCCGCCGCTTCTCAAAGAGATCGGCCAAAATCTTGCCGCGGGAGAGGGAACTATGCTTCTTCTCAACCGTCGCGGATTCTCCACATCGCTCCGCTGCCGCGAGTGCTCCGAGACCGAGAAATGCAAGATGTGCCAGGTGTCGCTCACTTACCATCAGGAGATCGACAAACTCCTCTGTCACTACTGCAATTATCAAAAAAAGGTGCCGGAAACCTGCTCGTCCTGTAAAGCTCCGCTCCTCAAATTCGCGGGGTTCGGGACCGAGAAGGTCGAGAGCGAGACGGCGAGGTTTTTTCCGGCCGCCAGGATCGCGCGGCTTGACGCCGACACGACCCGGAAAAAAGACGCCCATGAGGGCATTTTGGGAAAATTTCGCGACCGAAAGATCGACATCCTGATCGGCACGCAGATGATCGCGAAAGGGTTCGATTTTCCGCACGTGACACTGGTGGGTGTCGTGCTGGCGGACGTAGGGCTTCGTCTGCCGGATTTCAGGTCCGGTGAGCGGACATTCCAGCTTCTGACCCAATTCGCCGGGCGGGCGGGGCGAGGGGCCAAACCCGGCCGCGTCTACATCCAGACCTACATGCCGGACCATCCGAGCGTTCTCTTCGCGAAGAAGCATGATTTCCTGAATTTTTTTGCTCATGAAAAATCCTTCCGCGAAGAATTCCACTACCCGCCGTACCGGTCGCTCGTCAATATCATTGTCCGGTCCCGTGATGAGAAAAAAGCGTATGTTTTCGCGAGAGAGGTTCGGGACGAGATTCGACGGAAATTTTTGATCCCCGGGGCATCGCTATCAAAAGACCTTGAGGGGACCGGCGCTGTTTCGCCGGAACCAGAAGCGGTAAAGGGCCTGGAGCTGATCGGCCCGGCGCCGCTGCCCTTTTACAAGCTCCGCGGCCATTTTCGCTGGCACGTGATGATAAAGATCCCGGGCGGAGAGAATTTAACGGCCGGGATTTACGCGCTCCTGATGGGGCTTCGCAAGCCGTCAGGTGTGGCTTTCGCGATGGACGTCGACCCGCTGAATATTTTGTAAAGAGCTGTCCTTCCGGTTCCTTACTCCATCCGCAGGCGTAAAGTCCCTTTCCGCGTATGTTTCTACGCATCCCTTTGCCATCCGTCCCTGTCCCCTCTCGCATGTTTGACCAAGCTCAGTTTAAACCCTCCCTCATGTGTGGAAAATAATACAGTTGCTAGCCGATCCTGCCGATGCATAAAAGAGTTTCGGAAATGATTCAATCTTAACGACGAGTTCGCTTGATGGGGATTGTTAGACGAATTAATGCGAAGGCGCAATGGCGGAGGAGAATCTTATGGTTAAGCACATGGGTTGTATAAGCATCACAGCCGTTTCTGTATTTTGTCTGATCTATTCCACAATCGTTTATGGATGGACATGCCAGGAACTTTCCCTTAAAAATCCAAACGCACAGATTCAGTGTGATGGAAAGATTTGGGCTAATGGCAATATTGTGTCCTCAGACGATGACCAGTCAAAATTAAAAGAAACCGGTTCTAGCACAATAACCTTGACGAATGGGTCGTTGGACCTCAATGATTTTTTGGAATACGTCACTTTTGTAACGGAGAAGCAACCCCATGTTTCCGGAACAGGAGGAAGCGTAGTTGTAAACATGAATGGAAAGAAAATCCGATTCAATCGCTCTCACAATACTGTGCTAGGATACCTATTGGCACCTGTATCCATCACGGATGAAGCAACGTTGGGTGGAACGGTTGGCAATGGGATCGTGGCAGAAAGTTTTATTGAAAACATTGTTGAGCAAGCAAGGACCAAGATGACAGAATTAGGCGTTGAATTTCCAGAGGTGAGAAGGGCTAAGCATGAAGAGGAGCAAGCGGCGATTCGGAAACAGAACAATCCGAGCAGGAGATTTAACCCTCGAACAGGCCGATTTTACCCCCCAGGAACGCAATATGATCCTGAAAATGGCGAAGAATTGAGGGATATGGATTAATAAATTTAACAAAACAAAGATACTTGCGGAACAGATCGCCCAAATGATTGTTTCTGGAGCGAAGTTAAAAAATTAACGACAAACAAACTTATCGAAGATCGAATATTCCCCGATCCTTTTTAGTTTTTGAAAGGAAAACGAGCATGAAAAAAATAATTCGATATGCGGAAGGTGTGGCCGGTTTCTTTTTAACGAAGCAGCCTCAAGGAGACTTTGCCGGCAGTATTTTGTATAAAGTATCAGGGGAATGGCCTGTTAAATCAGGAGATATTTTAAATTTCGACGTCAAGACGTTTTATGCTGGTTCAAAAGAAGAGGTAGAGCGAAGCGCTAAACAGTGGTTTACTGCTAATGTTGCCAGTGAATACACGATTGAGGATGACGATGGAATGGATTGTCGTATTTGATTGCGAAACGGCAAATAGTGACTTGGCGGAGTCTTTTGCTCAGGGGCCCATCCTTGGAAATGGACGAAGATCTCTTACTGAAAAAAGCGTAGGTCAAATAGGGCCGCTTAAAATTGAATTGTTCTCCAAAGAGCATCCTCCTCCGCATTTCAGAGTTAGTTGTCAAGGCGAAACGGCCAACTATCGGATTTCTGATTGTTTAAAACTTAACGGGGGGTTGGAAAGATTTGATCGCAATATTAGGCAATGGCATGCCCAGAACAAGCAAAAGCTTATTAGTACATGGGACGATCGGCGACCGACCAACTGTCCCGTGGGTGCTTATGCTGAGTAGTGCTGGCGTTATCAATTCTGACCGAATAGCAGCATTGACCGGACGCCGTGCAAGGGGAGAGGTTAGGGAATAAGTATAGAATTGGTGACAACTGTCACCGGTCTAGACGCCCACTGCGATCCGCAGGATTTCCTCCTTGTTCAACTCGCTTTTATGGTCGTAGGGCATGTGACCCTTTGGTACCCGGTACTGTTATGTTATAATTCCGACTCTATGTCCAAACTCAAGATCCGAACATATCCCGATCCGGTTTTAAAGAAAAAGGCCGCGCTGCTGACCCACTTCGGCATGGACCGTTTACAAATATCCTGTAAAGAGCTGTCCTTTCGGCTCCGTAACTCCATCCTCCCCGCGTAACGCCCTTCTCCGGATATGCTTCTAGGTGTCCCTTGGCGTCCGATGCTGTTTACGGTTTAATCACTTATGCGTCCGCTAATATTGTCGATAAGTCAGCACAGAGATTGGACTGTGGACGGCGTCTCGTTTACGAATAATGAACGAAAAAGGATAGGAGCGGTCATGGAAAACACCCAAAAGATTTGCCCATCATGTAACGAAAAAAACAACCCTCAATTTTCAAAATGCTGGAAATGTAACTATTCTTTTGAGGTTAATGTAAATGAGGGGAATGCAAAGACGATGCAACAATCGAATGTGCAAAAAACGCAACAGGCTACGGGAAAAGTAAAAGGAACAGGGTTGGATGTTGAAGGATTTGAGCAGAAGAGGAAAAAAGGATGGGTGGCGGCGCTTCTTAATTTGCTTTTGCCAGGGGTAGGGTATATGTATTGTGGCAACTGGTTGCTCGGACTTGTGGCGGGGCCGTTTTTACTAGTTATGGCGTTTTCTATGGGAGCGCTTGGACTTGTATTTGCTCCTTGTATTTACATCATTCTGATCATTGATGGTTTTTTGGCAGCGAATCGCGCCAATAACAAATTGAATAAAAAAATTAATTCTTTAATGCGAGCTTGCCCCCGCTGCGCAGAGCGGGTGCTCCGGGCAGCGAAAGTTTGTAAACACTGCGGTGCTGAGATTCTCTAGATACAGGTCCCTTTGTGGCTAATATTTTTTGGACTGGGGTTGACGGGACGCCGTCCAAGGGGAGAGGTTAGGGAATTCAGGTGTTGTTCGGCCTGATGAAACGGGGACGGAAAAAACATTGACCGGACGCCGTCCGAGGGGAGAGGTTAGGGAACAAGTATAGAATTGGTGACAACTGTTACCGGTCTAGACGCCCACCGCGATCTGCAGGATCTCTTCTTCCAGAACTAAAACGTAGAACGGTACCATCCTACGGTTCACTTTTGATTCGTAAATAACAAAAGCGAAAAACGATTTGACAATACGTACGATATAAGGTACGTTTCTGTCAGAGGTGATATATGACGACACTAACGGTGAGTAATGCAAGAGTGCTGTTATACCAGTTGCTTAGGCGAGTTGCGAAAACTCATGAGCCGGTCCAGATCACGGGAAAGGAGAACAACGCCGTTCTGATTTCCGAGGAAGACTGGCGGTCGGTTCAGGAGACTTTATATCTACTTTCAGTTCCCAAGATGAGAGAGTCGATCCGGAAGGGGTTGAAGACGCCCGTAAACAAGTGCTCTAGAGAACCGGGTTGGTAAAGGTAAAGGATGACTTGGACGGTCGTTTTTACCAGCCAGGCTCAGAAAGACGCTAAGAAATTACGCAATGCTGGTCTGAGGCCTAAGGCTGAACAGCTCTTGGAGATTCTTGCGAGAAACCCTACGGAAAACCCACCGCCCTATGAAAAGCTGGTGGGCGATCTAGAAGGGGCGTATTCGAGGCGAATCAATATTCAACATCGTTTGGTGTATCAGATTCTAAAAGAGGAGAAAATGGTGAAAGTGCTTCGGATGTGGACGCATTACGAGTAAACGTTGACGGTGTCCCGTTCAATGTTTACACCGCGATCTGCAGGATCTCTTCATTGTTCAACTCGCTTTTGTGGTAGTAGGGCATGTGACCCTTTGGTACCCGGTACTGTTATGTTATAATTCCGCCCTATGTCGAAGCTCAAGATTCGAACATATCCCGATCCGGTTCTGAAGAAAAAAGCCGTATCGCTCACCCATTTCGGACCGGCCGATCAGAAGCTTTTTGATGACATGATCGAGACCGCGCATGCCGCCGACGGCTTGGGTATCGCGGCGCCCCAGGTCGGACTTTCGCTTCAGCTTTTCATCGCATGTCCGACAATGAAACGGGGCGAGGAATTCGTGATGGCGAATCCGGTGATTGAAAAATCCTCTGGACAGGAAGTTCTGAGCGAGGGCTGTCTGAGCCTGCCGGGAATCTCCGCCGACATCGCTCGCGCGACGGCGGTGACCGTGAACTATCAGGATCGCCATGGGATCAAGCGGACGGTCGAGACTTACGGACTGTTCGCCCGCGTCATCCAGCACGAGATGGACCATCTGGACGGTCTTTTACTGATCGATCATTTTTCGGGGGCCAAACGCGAGGAACTTTTGGCCCAATATCAAAAGATGAAGGAAACGCCGAAGGTATGAAGGTCGTTTTTTTTGGTTCGGATGATTTTTCGATCAAGGCGCTGGAAGCCTGTCTCCATTCCGGCATGGAGATCGCGCAGGTGGTCACTACGCCGGCCCAGAAAAAAGGTCGCGGCCTCCATCTCGGACCGAGCGAAGTCTTCGTCTATTCCCAAGCCAAACAGTTGCCCATCGTGGAGTATCCATCGCTGCGGGATCCGAAGATCGCCGAGGCGCTTCTCGCATTGCGGCCCGAAGTTTTCGTTGTGGCCTCCTACGGAAAACTGATACCGCCGGAACTTTTGTCGATCCCGACCTACCGGCTGAATGTTCATCCGTCGCTTCTGCCGCGCTATCGCGGCGCGGCTCCGATCAACTGGCCGATCCTGAACGGGGACACGGAGACGGGCGTGAGCATTATTGACATCGTGGACAAACTGGACTCCGGCGATATCTATCATCAGGAAAGGCTCCCGCTTGAACCGCGCGTGACCGCGACGCGGCTTTCCGCGGAACTCGCGAGCTTGTCGTACGGGGTCCTGAAAAAGGTTTTGGCGCAGGTCAAGGCCCGGAAGCTCCGCGGCGTTCCACAAAATGACGCTCACGCGACAATGGCCCGGCAGCTACAAAAAGCGGACGGAGAATTATCCTTTGAAATGTCTGCCGTGGAACTCGACCGGAAGGTCCGGGGACTTCAGCCGTGGCCCGGTTGTTTTTTCTTTTTCAAGGGCGAACGCGTCGGGCTTCTTGAAACGAGCCTTCCCGGGCTTGAGACCGATCGAAAACCCGGGACCGTTCTTTCGATCGAAAAGACCGGCGGGCTGACTGTCGCGACGGGGAAAGGGGTCCTTCGGCTCCTTCAGGTCAAACCCGCGGGTAAAAACGTCATGCCGGCGGCCGGTTTCGCTAACGGACGGCATCTTCGCGAAGGCGACATTCTTATCCCATAGAGGACATATTTATGCGCAAAATCTTTTTCTCGTGTCTTCTGTTGCTCCTGTGGGTTGCCCCGGCTTACGCCCTGGATCTGGACGGTCTCTCGAAAGACGACGTCGAGATGGCGCGCCAGATCATCTCTAAACTGGAGCCGGTGATCCAGCAACGGGACGCGGACGAGTCTCTTTCTTCGCTGAAGTTCGAGGATCTTGACGTACCTCTGACGAAAAAGGAACGGAAATTTCTCAAGCAATTCCGTCATCTCGACCGTAAAAAGACCGGGATCCGAATTCCCTGGAGAGGTTTATCGACCGGAGAAAAGGGACTGATCGCGATCAAGGGACAGAAGGTCAAAGATAAGGTCAAGGTCCGGAAGGAAGGAAAACTTGAGACCGTGACTGTTTATCGCCCCTTGCCGCCGCAGTTCCTGCCGCTGACCGTCTATCAAAAATATTTCGCGATGATGGCGGCCATGTCAAAAGACATCGGCAAGAGGCTCTATGTCGAGTCGGCGTACCGGTCCAGCGCCTTTCAGCTCTACCTTTTTGTTTATTATCTCCGGAACCACGGCTACTCGATCAGGGAAACCGCGAAATTCGTCGCGCTCCCCGGTTATAGTGAGCATGGCGATCCCGATCATCAGGCCATCGATTTCATCAGCCGTGACGGTGTTAACGGTGACCCGCACGTGGAAGAGTTCGAAGCCCTGGAGGAGAACCATTGGTTGCAGGATCACGCCCACGAATTCGGATTCGTCCTCTCTTATCCCAAGAACTGTCAGGAAGGCATTACTTACGAACCGTGGCACTGGCGCTATGACCCGAAGGCGGCGCGGCGTAAGGCCGTGGACAAGGAACTCAAAAAGAAAAGCGAATGATCGACCGCCGGTTTTATCCGGCTTGAGGGGGAAGTCATGCAAAGACTGAAACTATTGAAGATCACCAACGTTATATTATTCGCGGTCGCTCTCACGCAGGCCGCGACGGGGCTTTTTCTCTTTTTTGTCGATCAGGGAAGCGGGGTCGAATTGATCGGGGAAGCCCACAAATTCAGCGGACTTCTGCTGGTACTGCTGATCGCGTCGCACATTTCCCTGAATTGGACGGTCATCAAGAGCCACTATTTCACGAAACCTGTGAAGCCAGCTTGAAGACAGAACAGACCGAACACATTTTTTTGCGGTATTGGTTTCCCGTTCTTTTATGGATGGGAGTGATCTTTGGGCTTTCGTCTCTCCCGGGCAGTCAGATCCCGCAGGTCCCGATCCCGCACATCGATAAGGCCGCTCATTTTTTTGAATACAGCATCCTGGGCGCTTTATTGATCCGGGCGTTTGTGCATTCGCGGCCGCCGGCGTCCGTCGCAAAGCTTTTTGTCTTGGCGTTAACGGTTGCCTTGCTCTTCGGGATCTCGGATGAGTGGCATCAGACGTTCGTTCCCGGGCGCTCCAGCGAATGGGGAGAGGTCTTGTTGGATACGATCTTTGCAGCGGCGGGTATTGTGTTGTTTTGGACGCGTTGGCGCAAGGCCGGCGGCCGCAGATTGTCTTGACACCGGTGGTCGCGTGCTTATAATTGTCGCAACTTTGTAAGGATTTTTATCTCCCCGTAATTTTCGGCATTCACAAAGGATGATTCCCAGGAGGAATAACATGGCGTTAAAGGTCGGTATTAATGGTTTCGGGCGTATCGGGAGGCTGGTGTTCCAGGCGATCTGCGATCAGGGGCTTCTCGGCAAGGACATCGACGTCGTCGCGGTGGTCGATATCACCACGGACGCGGACTATTTCGCTTATCAGATCAAATACGATTCGGTTCACGGCCGTTTCAAGCACACGGTCACGACCGAAAAAAGTTCACCGTCCCTCGAAGACGCGGATACGTTCGTCGTGAACGGCCACAAGACCAAGTGTATTATGGCGACCAAGACACCCGACCAGCTTCCCTGGAAGCAACTCGGCGTGGATTACGTGATCGAGTCTACCGGTCTTTTCACGGATTCTGAAAAAGCGAAATTGCACCTTGCGGCCGGCGCCAAGAAGGTTATCATCAGCGCCCCCGGAAAAGGTGATGTCAAGACGCTGGTGATCGGCGTCAATGAGAATGAATATGACAGCGGCAAACACGACATCGTATCGAACGCTTCCTGCACCACGAACTGTCTCGCGCCGCTCGTGCATGTGCTTCTCAAAGAAGGTGTCGGGATCGAAACCGGCCTGATGACCACGATCCATTCTTATACCGCGACGCAGAAAACCGTGGACGGTCCTTCGAAAAAGGATTGGCGCGGCGGACGTGCGGCGGCACAGAACATTATTCCTTCCACGACCGGAGCCGCCAAGGCGGTCGGCGAAGTGCTGCCTGCGACCAAAGGCAAATTGACGGGAATGGCGTTCCGCGTCGCGACTCCGGACGTTTCGGTGGTCGACCTGACGTTCCGTTCCGTCAAAGACACTTCGATCGAGGAGATCGACGGTCTTTTGAAGAAAGCTTCCACGACCTATCTCAAGGGGATCCTCGGCGTCACGGACGAAGAACTTGTTTCGACGGATTTCATTCACGATCCGCGTTCCTCGATCTACGATTCGCTCGCGACGCTCCAGAACAACCTTAAGGGCGAAAAGCGTTTCTTCAAGCTCGTGTCCTGGTATGACAACGAATGGGGCTATTCGAACCGGGTCATCGATCTTCTCCGGCACATGGCCAAAATCGACGGCGCCAAGTAATCGGCGTCACGCAGAAAAAACGTTATGAAGAAAAAAACGGTTAAAGATATCGATCTCCGCGGCAAGCGAGTTCTCATGCGCGTGGATTTCAATGTGCCGATGAAAGACGGGGTCGTGCAGGATGACACCCGTATCAAGGCGGCGCTGCCCACCATCAAATACGTGCTCGATCAGGGCGCTAAGAGTCTGGTGCTTATGTCTCACTTGGGTGACCCCAAAAAGGACACGCAAAAGGCCAAGGAGAAGGCCGAGAAAGACGGCAAGCCGTTCGACGAAAAGAAGTATCTCGAAGGGAAACACAAGATGGCGCCCGTGGCCGCGCGGCTCGCGGCTCTTCTCGGCAGGGAAGTTAAACTTGCGCCCGCGTGCATGGGCCCCGAGACCGACGCAATGGTCCGGGCGATCCCGGCCGGCGGCATTTTGATGCTCGAGAACACCCGTTTTCACAAAGAGGAGACCTCCAAGGATGTTGCGGAACGGGAAAAAATGGGCAAAACCCTCGCGCAATATGGTGACGTCTTCGTCAACGACGCGTTCGGCTCCGCTCATCGCGCGCACGCTTCCACGGAATCGGTAGCGCACTTTTTGCCGGCCGTTGCGGGGTTCCTGATGGAGAAAGAACTGGATTATCTTCAGGAAAAGATCGTGGACAATCCCGCGCGTCCTTTCGTGGCGATCATCGGCGGCGCCAAAGTGTCCTCCAAGATCGCCGTGCTTGAAAGCCTGCTCGGGAAAGTCGACCGTCTGATCGTCGGCGGCGGCATGGCCTATACTTTTTTGAAAGCCAAAGGTCTTTCCGTTGGAGCTTCGCTCGTCGAGGAGGACATGATCGACATGGCGCGGCAGATCCTGCAAAAGGCTTATGAGACCCACATTTATATTTATTTACCGATCGATCATATCGTGACGACGGAATTTTCCGCGAATGCCGAGGCGAAACACGTGGCGCGCGGGAACATTGACGCGGACCAGATGGGAATGGATATCGGGCCGTTGACGATTGACAAGTTCAAGGGTGCGCTCAAAGGGGCCAAAACGGTTTTCTGGAACGGCCCGGTCGGTGTTTTTGAATTTCCGAAATTTGCGAACGGAACCATGGCCATCGCCAAAGCGATCGCGGAGCTTCCTGATTGCGTCACCGTGATCGGCGGAGGCGATTCGGTCGCGGCGGTCAATCAATCGGGCGTGGCGGACAAGATCTCTCATATTTCCACCGGAGGCGGGGCATCGCTCGAACTGGTGGAAGGCCAAGTGCTGCCGGGTGTGGCCGCGCTTCAGGATAAAGAAACCAAGAAAGGGTGCTGCGGCTGCTCATGAAGAAACCTCTCATTGCCGGTAACTGGAAAATGTTTAAGACGGCTTCTGAAGCCGTCGCGCTCGTTCAAACGATTAAAGCCGCCGCGCACACGGTCTCGGATGTTTCGATCGTTGTCTGCCCGCCGTTCACGGCCCTCACGGAAGTCTCGAAGGTGTTGTCGGGGACTTCGATCGCCTTGGGCGCGCAGAACATGTATTGCGCTCCGGAGGGCGCTTTTACCGGGGAGATTTCGCCGACGATGTTAAAAGATCTCGGCTGCCGGTATGTCATCCTCGGCCATTCCGAGCGCCGCCAGTACTTCAAGGAAGATGATATTTTGGTCCATGAGAAACTTAAGACCGCGCTCAAATACAGCCTGGTCCCGATCGTTTGCGTCGGAGAGACCCTTTCGGAACGGGAAGCGAAAAAGCATTTTGATGTGGTCAAGATACAATTTGATGAGTCGATCGGGCGGCTCGGGAAAGAGGACATCGTGAAAGTGGTGATCGCGTACGAGCCGGTCTGGGCCATCGGCACGGGCAGGACCGCGACGCCGGACCAGGCCGAACAGATGCATTCTTACATTCGCCGCCTCCTTAACGAACGCTATGGCAAGGAGAACGGGAGCCGGGTGCTCATTCTTTACGGAGGCAGTGTCAAGCCGGACAATACCAAGTCCCTTATGGAAAAACCGAATATCGACGGCGCCCTTGTCGGCGGGGCCTCTCTCAAGGCCGAATTGTTCGCCCAGATCATTTTAGAAGCCCAACAATCGCGTGACGCGGGGACTCACTCATGAACCTACTTGTTATCGGGATCCACATTATCGTTTGTCTCGTTCTGATCGTCGTTATTCTTCTTCAGGCCGGCCGCGGGCAGGGACTGACGGGGGCGTCTTTCGGCGGGAATGTCCAGTCGCTTCTCGGGACCAAGGCGTCGTCGTTCCTGACGAAGGCCACAAGCGTTTGCGCCATTCTTTTTCTTTTCACATGCATCGGTCTGAAC
>CAIJHQ010000044.1 GCA_903820505.1 Candidatus Omnitrophota bacterium | reverse complement strand
TTAAGAAGAAAGAATTCCCTTTCCTGGCTGCGTTATCGCCGCCGCCGTAATAATCCTGCCGCAATTGTGACCTGATGCTGATCAGTCCGACCGTGTATGCGAGGATGTCGACGGGGCACTTCCTCGGGCTGAACTATTACAATTTTTCGTAACCCATTGAAACAGAGTTCGTTTTATAACTGACGAGCTTGGGCTAGAACGAACGAACCAAAATTCCGCTTAAAAAATCGTAAAATTCCATAAAAACACATCTATCTCATTTATTCATAATGGGATAGAGCTGTTATATATTGCTATAACTCCTTGATATATATTAGAACATAAGCTATCATTTACTTAGGATATAGACAAAACAGTTATTAAAACGATTAAAAAATACCATTTATGACAAATCTGACCAAAAAGATCATAAGTCTTTTGACGGTGTCGTGTTTCGTCATGACGCAAAATATCTTTGCGTATCCCGGGATGGGTATTGAGGTCGCGTCTTCCAAAGAGAGACCATCCATTCTTCAGATCGATATCCCGCCGGAACTTGCCACGCTGGACGGTTTTTATGAGGCGCCTCAGAGGTCCGATCCGAAGCTCATCCTGCATATCCAGAACGCGCACGCCAACTACGGCGCGCAGCAGAAGATCAAGCAACTACTGCAGTACCTCGAGAAACAATACGCGATCAAGACCATTTTCGTCGAAGGCGCTTCCGAAGATCTGGATCCCGGCTATCTCAAAATGTTCCCCGACAGGGAACGCAACCTGAAACTCGCCGATTACCTGGCGCGTGAGGGGGAACTTTCGGGCGCGGAGCTGTATTTGCTGGAAAACGCAGAGGAGGGCGGAGGGCGGAAGGCGGATGGTGTAAAAGCAGGTTTTACGTCCACCGCCATCCACCATCCTCTATCCGCGCCTGCGGTCAAGGCGCACGGCATCGAGAACGCGGAGCTTTATCGCGAGAACTACGAAGCCCTTAAAAAAGTCTTCGGCGCGGAAGGCACGGTCAAACGTTATCTGAACGGTTTCGAAGCGCGGCTTTCGACCCTGGCGTCGAAGGTTTTCTCAAAAGACCTCCTCAGGCTTCTCGCGGAGTGGAAGAAGTTTGAAAAAGGGCACCGCGAGTTCATGCCTTACGTCCGGAGTCTTTCGGCCGAAGCCAAACGCGTGCTCGGGGTCGATCTCGAAAGTTTGTTCGCGCAGGTCGAGTGGCCGCAGATCACCCGGCTTTTGGTCCTTCAGACGATGGAACGGGAAATGGACGCGGCGAAAGGCTTGGCGGAGCGGGACCAACTCATCAAGTTCCTGAAGGAGAAACGCGTGTCGGGCGAACTCATCGCGGCGATCGAGAACTTCCAAGACCAGCGTATGAGCGTGCTGCACAGTAATGGGGGGCAGACGGCGCCGGTCCCGCGCGACCTGATGGAACAGCTTGTTACCGAAGCGGGACCCAAAGGTTTTTATTTTCATAACTATCCGCATTTCAGCCTTTATGCCGGCTATCTCATCCTCAAGAGCGAATTAGATCCCAAGAGCCTTTTCAACGAGATCAGGGTTCTTTTCACGCGGATCCTGGACCGGCTGGCCGAGACTCCGCGCGAGAAACGGTTGCTGGATCTGTACCGCGATGAGGAACTGGTCCGCAAACTTCTTAACCTCGAATTGACCCGTAAGGACTGGCAGGAGGTCCTCGCAAAGAAAGACCTGCTCGCGATGGGACCGCTCGTCGCGGAACTTAAAGGGATCGGGGCGGCGGTGGGCAGGGAATCCGGCTTGCCGCCATCCCGTTTCGAGACAAAACCGGTCGATCCGAAATTCATTGCGGAAGTGACGACGGTGCAGGCGGCGGCGTACGGGTTCTATGAGGCGGCCCGGAAACGCGAAGACGTGTTCTATGAAAAGATCTCGTCCGTGATGCAGAAGGAGTCGCTCAGCAAAGCGGTCGTCATCACCGGCGGTTTCCACACGGATGGAATCACCGAACTCTTCCGGGCACATGAAGTTAGCTACGGCATCCTGACCCCGCGTCTTAGCGAAGCGTCCGACGACAGACTTTACCGCTCCGTCATGTTGCAAAACAAACCGGCCACGTTTGATCTTTCCTATCTAGAAGCGGCTTCTCAGATCATTTCTTGGGCTAAGCGAAAGGAGCAGATCGGCGAAGACAAGGCGGTGGCCGGTCTTAAACCTATTTTAGAAGGCATCGGCCATGCTGCGGAGATCGGAAGCGTCGCCGCCGCTATTGAAATATTCAACAGGTCTGATCTGGCGATCCGCGCGGGCATCCGCATCGATAAAACAGGTGAAAACTCCTACAAAGTCGTCCCGGTGTACAAGCTATCCGCCGAAGAAACCACGACAGCCCGCTCCGAGATGCGAAATTTGGATGCTACAAAGGAAGCCGAGGTCCGGAAATATTTAGCTTCCAAGATCGATATTGCAAAATTAGAAAAAGACTTCAGCGGAATCATCAAAGAGTACGGCTATACCGGTTTCGCAGATTTGTATCGCGCCGGCGAGAAAAGGGCCGACGATTTATTCAAAAAGGGCCTTCCTGCGGTCAGGGAGCTTTTCAGCCCTGAAGAATTCAAGGCCTATTGGCCGGATATTGTCCGGTTGGGTGTGGCCGCAGGTAGAAATGCCGTTCATGTATTCAAAGTTGGCCTCCCCGCGGTCAGGAAGCTTTTCAGTCCTGAAGAATTCAAAGATTATTGGCCCGATCTTGTTCGGTTGGGTGTAGTTTCGGGTTTAACTTCATGGGGCTTATTCGAAGATGGTTTTTCGACAGTCAGGGAGCTTTTTGGTCCGGAAGAATTCAGAGACTATTGGCCCGATCTTGTTCGTTTGGGTGTAGTTGCAGGTGACAATGCCTGCTATTTATTCAGATATGGCCTCCCAACGGTCAGGAAACTTTTCAGTCTTGAAGAATTCAAGGCTTATTGGCCCGATCTTGTTCGGTTGGGCGTGGTCGCAGGTGAAAATGCCGGGTATTTATTCCACAATGGTTTCCCTGCGGTCAAAGACCTTATCACTGGCCGGGAATCCCTAAATTCTGTGGGAAATGACCTTATACGAATGGCCGCGGCTGTAGGTAAAGAACAAGTCTTAACTCTTTTCAGCCAGACCCTTCCTTGGAACAGCTCGCTTTATAGCCCTGAAGAATCCAAGGTCTCTTGGTCCGACTTTGTTCGGTTGGTTGTGGCTGCGGGTAAAGAGGCCAAGCTGTTATTCCTTCATTTTGAAACGCCCAAAGCTATCTTTGGGGAAGCCTACTTCCTTCAGCAATGGCCAGAAATCAGTAAGCGCTTTCTTGCTATTTGTAAGCTTACTAACGATTACAACCGCAAGGCAATGTTGTGGCTCCTTGAGAATGAATTTCCAGGACTCATAAAAAGCAAAGAACTGGATTTCCTGAAATTCCTCAATTTTGCGATAGAAATTATCTCAAAAGAGAACCGACTATGTCTTCAGATCCTCTGGGGAATTCATGACGGGATTGAAAAAGGCGTGGTCACGGAAACGGACCTGGAAATAAAAAAAGAAATGATCTTTGATTTCATCGGGATCACGCATTCCTTCAGTCCGTCTCTTTTCGGGCTCTATAAACAGGGCGGTCAAGCTGCCCTCGAAAAGGTATTCGCTTTTTCCGGGAAAATACTGACCGATAGTGTCGGCGAAGCGGAGCTGGCGCAGCTTGAAGCTTATCTCCGGTCGCAAGGAGTTCGGGATATTAACGAAGCAGTGGTGGCGAGTATTCAGATCTCAATTCCCTCTTCGGGAGCTTCTTTTGTGAAGAAAGAAGAGATCCTGGGGCTGTACAGGAAATACCGTGAGGCCGGAGACAAGCGCGCTGATGTTCCGAAGCCACTTGCCGGCAGGGATTTCGGAAGCGATAAGGCCATCCCGCTGGTGGAATACACCGTCAAGGAAGACGAAACATTCGATCCGGATGGGAAACTCTCCGGTATTGTGAGTTCTTTGCGTCAAAAACACGAGGGGCTCTCAGGAGAAGCTATCGCACAGGCCAAGGAGAGGGACCGGCAGTCTTTCAAAGAGGCGTTATCGGACTGGTTAAAGACATTTTCAGAAAGAACTAAGAGAGACAAAGCCTTGGAGACGTTCTATGCCATGGCAAGCCATGAAGATGCGCTCAAGGAGAAAGTGGACGCTCTCAGCGGAGACTACAACACCGTCCAATTGCTCGAATCACTTTTTACGGACAAGGACAATCTGAGTATTTTGATGAGGGGAGTCTTAGATACTTTCTCCGAGTCCGAGATGCCCGTTTCCGATTCCTCGAAGGTTGTTACGAACGCCGGAGGTCTTATAAAGGGTCTCCTGGGTGTTTGGAATAATACGAGGCTTTCAGATGCGGAAAGGAAAGCAGCGCTTCAGAAGATGCTCGCTGGTATTGCCCAACCGGAAATCGAAGCGAAGATCATCTCCCTTATCCAGGACCCTGCTCTCCGGACAGTGATCCTGGAACTCCCGGCCGCCGGTGCCAGGGTCTCCAGGGCGCAGATCATA
Source organism: Candidatus Omnitrophota bacterium (assembly GCA_903820505.1). GTDB lineage: Bacteria > Omnitrophota > Omnitrophia > Omnitrophales > Aquincolibacteriaceae > Pegaeibacterium > Pegaeibacterium caenilacustre. The sequence goes on along the minus strand of CAIJHQ010000044.1, from coordinate 1,698 downwards.
GAGGCACTTTTTGAGCAGCCGTATTCGGTGATCCAGCGGGAGAAGAGCAAATTCGTTCCTCACCAAAAGGGAGAAGTGGTTCTTGAATTCCGGGTGGTGAAGGGGATTCCGTACGGTCTTTGGGGGTTGCAGGCAGGGGTGTGTATTGCCACGGATATTGCTCTTTGGAAGAAAAAGGAGTTTTTCCTGCTCGCCATGATCGATAAGAGAACCCAAAAAACGGTCGGTTTTGTTCATCTTTTCGAGAAGGAGATCGACGGCAAGAATATTCTGACCGTTCCCGGTATTGAGCCAAGCGTGGAGTTCCTCGGCGAGGTGAAGGCAGCGGATGTTTATCCCCAGATCGAAGATGCGCTCATCAGGGTCGCTGAGGCGGGGGGATATGCGGGGCTGCATATTCCGACAGAATCGAATGTTTTAAGTAACCGTTCGGATATTGCCAAAATAGTGATGAGAAAATATGACAAAACCCTGGGCGCGCTCGTTAATTCCAAGGGAAAGACGCAAACGGTCGAATGGAACACACTTCCCAAACCCTATCCTTTCAGTGAAGTTTATACCGTCTGGCAGAAAAATCCTAACGCCCGTTCGGAAGTCCGGTCGGAGCCGGCCGACCGTGAGACGATGACGGTGAACGGCGTCACGTGCGCCTTTGACTGGGAGAATGCCGCCGGGGTGAGATTTTCCGGCGCAGGTGTATCCCGGGAGGAGATCAAAAAACATTTTCAGGATATGCTGCAGGATCCGACGAAGTTCAAGCAGATCCTGGTCAATATTTACCAAACGGCAATACAGTCTCTCGACGTCGGCGAACTCTCGGTGACGTACGTTAAAAGCGGTGATGAAAAACACATTTTCAAGATCACGGTGAAGGATCGGGCAGGACTTATTTCCCAGGAGATCGGTCTGGCGTTGAAGATGTATCAAAAGGATGATGATTCCGGTGAACAAATGTCGAAGTTCACGAAAAGCATAAGTTCTTATGGCGAGACCCGGCTCTTGCCGAAGATGGGAGGTCAGGTCGGAAGGTTCTATTATGAGGAGTGGATCAAGGGCGACACGGTGGAGGATGTCGTTAAACGTAGAAGCCTGACGGCGGAAGAGATCGAAGGTATTGTCAGTAGTTGGATGCGCATCGGCGGCGCAGAAAAGCATTATCCCCTCGATGTCCATTCGGGGAACATTATGTTCCGCGAGAATAATAGTTTGAACTTCGTCATCGTGGACGGTTTTGATTATGACATCGAAGTGTCACCGACACTGCTGGTCCAAGAATTGATCAGGCATTATAGCTTCGGGACCGCGGAGGGATTTGACGCGGTCATGCGGGGGATCGAAATATCTCTGAGCCCCGCCGACCACTGGGAGTTCATGATCGAGGTCTTGATGAATGATCCGGCACATCCCATGGAGGACAGCTCCGTTCGCCGGATACAGGATTATATGACCCGCCATTACGGTCTGCGGGACCCACCGCTTGCGGCTTTTCTGGGCGCGCGGGTCATCCGGGAGGCCCAGAAAGCAGGCCTTGCGACCCTGACGGGCGAAGATCTGGTAAAAATTACCCGGAACGATGAGGTCGTCAACATCCGGTCGAGGCTGATGCTCGACAAAATATTGAAATACTACATAGGTCCCGGGGACGTATCTTGGGAGGAGTATAAGAACAAATATTCGTTGAAGGCTGACGCGGAAGCC
>CAIJHQ010000043.1 GCA_903820505.1 Candidatus Omnitrophota bacterium | reverse complement strand
TCTCAATTAACAGAATCAATTTCTATTTTGGACAAGAGTGACATTTTTTCTTAATCTAAAACCTATATAAAAGAAGAAGTTCCCATTTCCCCACAGGTTTGATGCTTGATAACCCTTCAACTATTTTAATTGGTCAATAATTCAACCTGACATCTGGAAGACTACATCTGGAAGAACCAAGATTAATGAAAGATTAATATTTTTGAGGTCTGTTAATCCAGAAAGAGGAATGACTACTTCCGGAAAACGTCCAAGATTAACAGATTAACGAAAAACTCATATCTTTTATTTTTTTTATATTTTCATATTTATTTCTTTGATTTCTAGAAAATATAAGAAGTTATGAAAATTACGTTAATCTGTTAATCTTTGGTTGTAACGCAGTTAAATCATTCTAGATATGAGATTAACTTGAAATATTTTTATTAATCTCTTTTTAATCTCATCAACCTCTATTTAAGGCATTTAAGCATTAGAAAGCTGTGGGGAAAGGGCACTTAAATCTTCTTACTAGGTTGTTCTCGGAGAAGGTATAATATTGACTAATTCTGAAGGAAATACCTTCATTTCACCTGTAAAAAACGCACAGGTGTTTGTTTTCCTCAGTCGTTTTCTCCATATGAACTATACTGTCAACAGTGTACACCATCAAACAGGGTTTTGATTTGATTTTTGTCATTCAGTCCTTGATTTTTAGATTTTCAAAAATTGAAGGCTTGCAAGCCTTCTTGGCCAGGAGAAAAGCTGAAGCGAGGGCGTTGTCAAGGGTGAGCACAGCGAATCCCAAAGGGATCGAAGACCCTTGACAGCATAGCCCGAGCGAAAGCTATTCATCTTATGCCGCCTTTTTCATCCTGTAATAATTCTGAAGAAACGCTGCAGGGGAAATATTGCCAAGACTCGAATGCCTTCTCTGGCGGTTGTAAAACATCTCGATGTATTCGGTGATTTCCTGAGTGGCCTGTGACCTGGTTTCAAAACGCCTATGATAAACAAGCTCCAGCTTGAGTGTTCCCCAGAAGCTCTCTATGGGAGCGTTATCGTAGCAATTGCCTTTCCTGCTCATGGATTGAATCATGCCGAATTGATTTAAAATATAACGGTAGTTGTTCGAACAATACTGCGAGCCGCGATCGGAATGAAGTATTATTCCCGGAGCTGGTTTCCTGGTCTTCACTGCACGTATCAGGGCCGTGCCGACAAGCTCCTGCGTCATACGTTCTGACATCGCATAACCAACCACTTCACGGTTGTACAAATCCTTCACTGCCGCAACGTATAGCCAGCCTTCATCTGTAGCAACATAGGTTATATCCGATACCCATACCTTATTCGGTCCTGAAACTTCAAATTTCTGTCCAAGAAGATTCCCAGCTACAGGCATTTTATGATTCGAATCAGTCGTAGCCTTGTACTTTTTCTTGTTTTTGCAGGTAAGTCCGAGCTTCTTCCTCAGCCGTCTGATACGGTCTCTCCCAGCTCCAATTCCTTCTCCAGCAAGTTCATCCTTGATCCGAAGCGCGCCGTATGTCCCACGGCCCCTTTGATGGGCGGCTTTTATATCGATCTCAAGCCGGTTGTCTTCCATCTCTCGTTTTGACGGCTTGCGTTTCAGCCATTTATAATACCCGCTTACCGACACTTCCATGACACGGCAAAGAACTCTTAATGGATACATGAGTCGCTCTCTTTTTATGAACGCGCACCGGGCAGCGACCCTTTTGCAAAGTACGCCGTCGCTTTTTTTAATATGTCACGCTCCATCCTCAGCTCTGCATTCTCACGCATAAGCCGGGCAATCTCGGCTTGTGCATCGGTGACGGTAGGGCCCCCTGATTTAAAACTCTTGCCCGCTTTCGCTTTCCGTATCCAATTGTCCAGCGTCTGATTGGGTATCGACAGCCGTTTTGCGGCCATACCTGTGCTCATGCCCTGTTCCATCACCAGCTTAACCGCATTCTCCTTGAATTCCACCGTGTATTCCTGCCTCGGTAATTTGTTCATTTAACACCTCCGTCCTTACTATTTTTCCTCTATCCGAAGGTGTCCACTTTTTCCAGCCTAGCTCAGTCCTCGAACTCTCCTTCCCGCCCTACACTAAACTATTCAGGGGTAAGTGTCTCATTCTCATTGGCAC
>CAIJHQ010000042.1 GCA_903820505.1 Candidatus Omnitrophota bacterium | reverse complement strand
GACCCTTGCTTTGGCCATCTCCAGCAGATGCTCGGACATTTGATTACCTGGCAATTTTGGTATTCGTTGATTTGCAGCGCGGGCAGGGCAGCTTGTAGCCGAAGCCCCGAAAGAGCATGTTGCAGTCCTGGCACCTGTAATTCTTGGCAAAGACCTCTTCCGTACTGCCTAGATCCACTCCACAGCCGCAGGTGGCGCACATAAGAAGGAAATGGCCTTTTGATGGTAAATAAGTTATGCCAATGAGAGTGCAAAAAATTGGTTTCTCGCTTTTTCGATAGTATCGTCAGCCGTTTGTTATAACCAGCGGCTAACGACGTTTTCCACCACAGAGACACAGAGCTCACAGAGGACGCACAGAGCGACTAACTAACAACTGAAAAACCATAATAATTTGAAATAGCGAATAGCGCAGGGAATTGTAGGCGGAGGGACTGATCGAGTCGCCTATTTAATTTTTACGTGGTCTCTTCTCCCACTATCGCAGCCGTGGCGGCGGGATGCCTTTGCCGGTCAAGGATGGCCTGGGAGGGAGAGCTTTTTGGAGAGCTCATTTTATAGTCTGGAGGTGGCCAGAGAGCACAGCAAGCCTGATCAATTCTTATAAAATTAGTGGAATCAGAGGCTACAGGATGCCTTGGAGGCGAGTATCTTGGCTTTCTACTTTGCCCTGGGTGAAGGGCGGAGATAAGGCCTACCTGGGGCTTTGGAATGTCTTTTCGTGAGGCTTAACCAAAGAAAGTTGGTCTAAATAGAGGGGTTCTTGTCGGTTCAACTCAACAATTTACGTATTTTATAGGATTTTGTGAGCCATTCGTTAGTGATCTTTTAACTGACTTTTTTAGATACTTCTCGCGTATCTCGCTTTCTGCAATCTCGCCTTCAAATTCCCATCTTGGCGGCTCATACGTTCTAGGCATGTTTTTATCTAAACGTGTTTTATAAACAGTTGATTGGGTTCCAGCTAGGTACCACTTGTTTATTTTATAAACTTCAATAATAATACCTTTGAAAACCGAAAATGCATATTCGGCACAGTCTCGTCTCCCACCATCTTCTCTTCCACCTATAACCCATACCCCGCGCGTAGCATCGTATAATGAATCTGCGTCCATTCCGTATCGGTATAGCTGGTTAATCCTGATAAGTATTGAGCGCTCTGTAACGTTAGCTTCATCCGGATCGATGAATTCTTCAAGTTCTTTGGTTTTCATTTCATCTAAGTGTGTTTTATTTGGGTTTCGTTTCCGTATAGTTGTACCGGGTCCGTGAATTAAATTTGTGAGTGGTGGGATTCCGATTAAATCAATCGCAGCACTTTCGAGCTTTTTTGCGGCGTCTTCATCTAAGCAATCACGAAGAGTCTCTATAATAGGTTCTTTTTTTTCAGCACGGATTTTTTCAATCATTTCTTTTGTTTTTGGATTACGGTTGTTGAGATTCTCGGCACGTGGGCCAGTTCCTTTTCCTATATAAAATATGTTTTTGTCTATTGGATTTCTAAAAAGGTAAACGTAGTAGTCGGAGCGTAGGATTGTGTCGTTCACCATGTCTGCATCCATAATTCTTGGAACCATCGCTCGCATGAAAAAGCTTGTGGAGGAATCGAGCGAGATGTTAATTCTAGGTCGTTTAAAATTGAATCTATAAAATGCATGTTGCATGCACCAACCGCTTATCTTTTTCTGTAAAGCTCCTTTCGGCTAGCTACCGAATTTTCGGGATAGATCCCGAGCCCCCATCGCCCCATCATTGGAAGCCGCTGGAAATACCAGGGCGAGAGAAACGAGGAAGCGACACGCCCCGGCCCGCATCATTTTCATACATGATTACATCGCTACGCGAGGCTTGCCCAAGCGCCCGCAAGATCAGTTTTCGACGGCTGGGCGGATTCGGTGGCCGCGCCGCAGGGTTGCCCGCAGGGTTGCAGCCTTGATCTGCCCCCAACCCGGCGGGCGCTCGGGCTTCGAGGGGCAGAGGACTGGACCAAACAAAGAAAAGCTAATATAACGAAACGAGGATAGAGATGACAT
>CAIJHQ010000041.1 GCA_903820505.1 Candidatus Omnitrophota bacterium | reverse complement strand
GGGCTGAGCTAATTGCCCTTGAATTTTCTATATGGATATTAGCTCTGTCCTTGGCAACCCTCAAATCTCAAACGAGGCCAAGGGCTGAGCTAATTGCCCTTGAATTTTCTATATGGATATTAGCTCTGTCCTTGGCAACCCTCAAATCTCAAACGAGGCCAAGGGCTGAGCTAATTGCCCATCCAACGATTACGCGCGTCCGACGTATTCGCCCGTTTCCGTATTCACCTTGATCTCCTCGCCTTCATCAACAAAAAGTGGCACGTTCACTTTAAGACCCGTTTCACAGACGGCAATTTTAACATTGTTCGAAACCGAATCCCCCTTGATCCCCGGGGGCGCTTCCGTCACTTTCAGCGTCACGATCCCTGGAAGTTCCGGGAAAACGGGCTTATCCTCGTAGAACTCGATCTTGATCTCCATACCCTCCTTCAGATAATACTTTTTGTCCCCTAAGATCTCTTCACTCAGCGCGAAGGAGTGGTAAGACTGCATATCCATGAAATTAAACCCGTTGGAATCCTTGTAGAGGACTTGGCAGGGTTTGGCATCCAGAACGACCCGTTCGATGTTATCGTCGGGAGCGAAACGGCTCTGGATGATCCTCCCGTTCTTCGCATTCTTCATCGTGATCTGAAAGAAGGCCCGCAAATTCCCCGGCGTCCGGTGCGTTGCCTCCGTCACCAGGTGGATCTCGTTCTGATGAAGGACGGTGGCGCCCTTCTTGACATCCCGTGCTTGCATAAAAACCTCTGTTGATCGTGATAAGTCCAGGTTCGCAACAACAACACCAGACAATAGTTAGATAGAGTTCGACCGACTCCCGAGACCGTGACGTATCCGAACCAAACGAGGCGGCATTATAACAATCTCCCGCTCAAGCCGCAACCCTGATCCACAGTTAAATTTAAAGGTCATCAGGATAGCCCAAGTCGCCGTCCGGGAAATGAAAATAAAGACTCGGGCAACCCTGATCCACAGTTGCAATTTAAAGGTAATCAGGATAGCCCGTACACCGGCTCCTCTCTCACACCAATTCCCGTTGGACCGCGGCGATCAGATCCGGAAGACCCCGGCGCTGGGCTGCGGAGATCAGAACCCCTTCCGGGAATTGATCGCGCAATCGTGCCAGCTCGGCTTCCCCGAGCAGGTCCGTTTTATTGAGCACGAGCAGTTTTTTCCTGGCCGACGCCCCCAACTCTTCCAGCACCTTCTCCACCACATACTTATGTTCGACCACATACTCGCTCGCCGCGTCCACTACGATCAGGATCAGGTCCGCGTCCAGCACTTCCTCCAGCGTCGCGTGGAACGCTTTCACCAGCCCGTGCGGCAGGTCCCGGATGAATCCGACCGTGTCGGTAAAAAGAACGGGCTTCCCCGTGCCGTCGTCGTAAATTCGCGTTTTCGGGTCCAGCGTGGCGAACAAGCGGTTCTCGACGTAAGCGTCCGCGCCCGTCAGAGAATTCAGGAGCGTGGATTTTCCGGCGTTCGTATACCCGACGATCGCAACCTGCCGCAATCCCTTCTGCCGGCGCCCCCGCCGGATCTGCGCCCGGTGCGTTCTTAGTTTCTCAAGTTGATCCTGAATATGTTCGATACGGCCGCGGATCTTGCGACGGTCGACCTCGAGTTTTTGCTCACCGGGACCCCGCGTGCCGATCCCGCCGCCGAGACGCGACATGATCACGCCCTGCCCGACCAGCCGCGGCAAAAGGTATTGTAACTGCGCGAGTTCAACCTGAAGTTTTCCGTCGCTGGAGACCGCGCGCCTCGCGAAAATGTCCAGGATCAGTCCCGTCCGGTCGACGACACGGACCCCGCAATCATCCTCCAGATTGCGTGCCTGCGCCGGCGACAGATCCACGTTGAAGATCAGAACGGTCGCGCCCGTGTTCGCGATCTCTATGACAAGCTCTTCGATCTTTCCCTTGCGAATGAAATGGCTCGGGCTCGGATGCTGGGCGTTCGCATTGACACTGCCGACCACGACACCTCCCGCCGATTCGGCAAGCTCCTTCATTTCCTTGGCGCTTTCCTCGAGATCCGCACTTCCCCGGGCACTGGTTTTGACGATGACGAGAAAGACTTTATCGCGCATAGAACCCTCCGTGCAGGATAAATTTCACCATTTTTGAGACCGGAACCGTCTCCGGCCACCAAACCCACCGGATGCCTCGCTCCCGTTTGAACCATGTCCATTGCCGCTTGGCGAAATGGCGCGTTGTCTTCTGGATCCTTTCTTTCACTCCGCTCCAATCTGCCGGTTCCGGATGAGCCTTCAAGTGTTCCACGACTTCCTTGTACCCGACCCCTTGAAGCGCAGTCCGCGAAAATTTCGAACGCATCAAGCGCCTGACCTCTCGGACCAATCCGTTCCGGAACATCTTATCGACCCGCCGGTTGATCCTTCCGTAAAGGGCCTGACGGTCCCGGTGAATACCGATCACCACCGGACGATACCCCAACTCCCGGAGCCCCGGGCTTTTTCCGGAAACTGCCGACGGCTTCTTTCCCGAGACCATAAGGATCTCAAGAGCGCGAATGATGCGCCGCTGATTGTGAGGCCCTATCTCTCGGGCCCTCTTGGGATCGGCCTTCAAAAGACGTTTGTAGAGGGCCGGCAGGCCCCTCAGACGGGCCTCCGCTTCCAGTTTCCTGCGGATAGCCGGGTTTGCCCCGGGCTGCGGCGAAAAGCCTTCTAAAAGGGCACGGACGTAAAATCCGGTCCCTCCGGCGATGATGGGCGCCTTCCCGCGCTTTTGTATATCCTTGATCGTCCTGAGAGCGTACTGGCGGTAGGCGAACACCGAAAAGTTCCTGGTCCGCGGGATCAGGTCGATCCCGTGATGAGGAACGCCGCGGCGTTCCGTTCGCGTGAGTTTTGCGGTCCCGATGTCCATGTCCTTATAAACGAGCATCGAGTCCGCAGAAAGAACTTCCCCACCAAGCTTTTTGGCCAGAGCGACGGCGAGTTCCGATTTTCCCGACGCCGTAGGGCCGACGATGAAAAGAACAGTGTTTGCCTTCATACCTGATGTTTACATGAGCCGGGCCGCGATGACGCCAGAAAAATCACATGCTTTCCGGCTGGCCGATACCGAGGAGCTCCAGACCGTTGCGGAGAACGATCCTCGTCGCGTCGGCCAGGAGAAGCCGCGCCTGGGTCAGTTCCTTGTCCTCGGTGACAATGCGGTGGCAGCTGTAGAATTTATGGAAGCAGGCCGCGACCTGGCGCAGATAATCCGCGAGACGGTAGGGCTCCAGCGACCGGCTCGCCTGGACCAGATATTCCGGGAACTGCGAAAGACAGCCGATCAACTCCGACTCTTCCGGCGCCGCAAGCCGTTCGATCTTTACGTGGGCCGCGATATTCCGCGCGGCATATTGCAGAAGGCTCGCGATGCGGGCGTGGGCATATTGCAAATAATAGACCGGGTTCTCCTGCGACTTTTCCTTGGCGAGGTCCAGATCGAAATCAAGATGGCTTTCCTGGCGGCGCATGACGAAGAAAAAGCGCGTCGCGTCGACGCCGACCTCCTCGTAGAGTTCGCGCAACGTCACAAATTCCCCGGCGCGCGTGGACATCCGGACCGGCTGACCCTTCCGGAAAAGCGTGGTCAATTGCACGATGCCGATGTGAATGGCTTCGGGCGGGTACCCGAGGGCCTGGCACGCGGCCTTCAGACGCGGAATGTAGCCGTGATGATCGGGGCCCCAAAGATTGACAAGCATGTTGTACCCGCGCTCGTATTTTGAAAGATGATACGCGATGTCCGGCGCGAGGTAGGTGTATTCCCCGGTGGATTTGCGGACCACGCGGTCCTTGTCGTCCCCGAAATCGGTGGAGCGGAACCAGAGCGCGCCTTCGCTTTCGAACAGGAACCCCTTCTCTTTCAGGACAGCCAGCGCGTGATCCACGGACTTTCTCTGATAAAGTGTCTGCTCGCTGAAGAAATGATCGAAATGGACCCGCATTTTTTTCAGGTCGTCCTCGATCCAGCCCATGATGCGCTTGACGGCATAATGACCGCAGAAGGCGACCGCTTTTTCTTCGGGCTCTTTATGCAGCGAATCCTTCTTTTCTTTTTCGATGATCTCGCGGGCGATCTCGCGAATATAATCTCCCTGATAGCCGTCTTCCGGCAACGGTGTTTCGATGCCGAGGAGCTCGCCGTAACGGGCCCAGACACTTTGGCTGAGCAGATTCATCTGGCGGCCGCCGTCGTTCAGATAATATTCCGTGTGGACCTCGTGCCCCGTGAATTTCAGGATCCGGGCCAGACAATCCCCCACCGCCGCCTGCCGGCCGTGCGCGATCGTAAGAGGTCCCGTCGGGTTCGCGCTCACGAATTCCAGCACGACTTTTTTACCGTGCCCGAATGCGGACTTCCCGTAATCCCTGTCCTGCTTGCGGATGGTAACAAGCAGCGCGCCGAGGTCTTCTTTTTTAAGATAAAAATTGAGGAACCCCGCGCCGGCCACCGCGACCTTCGCTATCGGAGAATCCTTGCCGGTATTTTCTTCAAATAGCGGAAGAAGCGCGGCAGCGATCTCCGCGGGTTTGCGACGCGTCACCGCGGCGAGTTTGAAAGCGACGTTACACGCGAGATCACCCATGGCGGCGTCTTTCGGCGGATGCAGGTCATAGCTGAAATCGTCGGGGAGAACCGCTCCCGCACCGGCGCAATAATCGCGCAAGACAGATCTTAGAATGGCTTCTATTTTGTTCTTCATAGGATTTGTTCAGCGGTTATCACAGGGAATACGGGATACTCAGATCTTTTTCGCTTCCCCCCACAGCCGCTCGAGGCCGTAGAATTCCCGGGTTTCTTTATAGAACATATGGACCATCACGGACCCGAAGTCGAGCAGCACCCACTTCCCCTCCGCCAGGCCTTCGACATGGAAGGCCGGCATCTTGCGCCGCTTCATCTCATCCATCATGTGGCTCGCGACGGCCTTGACGTGGCGGTCGCTGTTCCCGTGGGCAATGATGAAATAATGGGCAATGCTGGAGATCTTGGCGATGTCGAGGATCAGAATGTCCTCGGCTTTTTTATCTTCGGCCAGCGTACGGATCAGTTCGGCGATCTTTTTGGGTTGCAATGCAAACTCACCTTTTCTTCAGAGACATTAATGCGAAGACACAGAGAAGCAACGATCCTAAGCTGGCGAATTATAGAGGGAAAGAAGCACAGAAGCAAAGAAAAACAGGCCTATAAAAGCCCTTCATTTCTCAATAAATAGCGTTTCCACTTGATCCCGCAGGAGTACCCCCCGAGATCACCGTTCGCCTTAACAACATGATGACAGGGCACGAAAACGGGGGTCCTGTTTTTTTTCATGGAAGTGCCCACAGCACGTCCCGCGTTCTTAAACCCGCTTTCCCGGGCCAACGCGGCATAACTGATGAGCTTATTTCCCGATCGCCGGAGCGTCCCATAAACCTTTCGTTGGAACAGCGTCAGAGAGCTTGTATCTATCTTGACCCGGTATAACGGAGCGCAAGGATCAAGAAAGTAACGTCGCAACATTTTTCCGGCGTTCCTAAGAAAAGGCGACGCCCGGGGCAAACGCTTTGGTTTTTGGAATTGCCCCGGAAAATGGACGGCTGACAGACCGCGCGGGGTAGCATCCAGCAAGAAAGTACCCGCCCTGGTTTTTACGAGTAGCTTTTCCATCGCTCCAACAGGCTCGTCAGCATGGAACTGACCTGGATATAAGCGGAAGCGCAGCTTCGATGATCGCCCTCGGACAAATAACCGCACCTGCGGGCCATATCAAGCCAGACTTTTATTTCCTCACAAGACCCAAGCACATCCACAAGATGCCGTTTAAAAACATTTTCATACTTCCGTTTCGCCCATCCCTCCGCGATATTGGCCGGGATCGAACGGGCAGCGCGACGGGTCTGGTCGATCATGTTATATTTTTCTTCGGGAGGGAACTTTTGGGTAAGCAGAAAAATCTGATGCGCCAACTCGAAAGATTGCTGAAAAACGTTCAGATCGCGATAAGTTCTGACCTTTGCTTTTTCCGTGTTCTTTTGCATCCTCACTTCTTCCCTTGGATTGATCTCTGCTTCTCTGTCTCTCTCGCTTCTCGGCTTCTCTTTTTTTTACCCCTGGAAACGGTTGGTGATCGGCATCCGCCGTCCGAACCATGCCTTCTCGGTCACGCGCAGGATGGGCGGCGTCTGCCGGCGCTTGTATTCGTTGTGGTCGACCTTATGGATCACGTCCGCGACGACCTCGGCGGCAACGCGCCCGCGGGTCTTGCGAAGGATCTCCTCGCGGCTCAGGTTCTTTTCGATGTAGAGAAAGAGGACCTCGTCCAGGACCTCATACGGAGGAAGCGAATCCTCGTCCTTCTGGTCCGGCCGCAGTTCCGCCGACGGCGCCTTCTTCAGGACCGCCTCGGGGATCACGTAGCCGGCCGTGTTCCGGTACCACGCCAACCGGTACACGTCGGTCTTGTAGACATCGCCGATCACCGCGAGCCCGCCCGCCATATCGCCGTAAAGGGTGCAATACCCCATCGCAAGCTCGGACTTGTTCCCGGTCGTCAGGACCAGTCTTCCCTCATCATTGGAAAGGAACATGAGCTCCATACCGCGCAGCCGGGCCTGGAGATTTTCCATCGCGACCGTCGGACGCTTTCCCGCCGCGAGCCCGGAGACCCTGAGCCAGTCCTTGTATTTTTCGCGGATGGGCCTCACTTCGAACGCGATCCCGAGAGCCTTGGCCAATATTTCGGAATCCTTCCAGCTTCCCGCGGAAGAAAAAGGTCCGGGCATCGTCACGCCTTTGACCGCGCCTGCGCCAAGGGCATCGACAGCTACTGTCGCGACAAGCGCGGAATCGATCCCGCCACTCAGACCGATCACCGCTTTTTTGAAACCGTTCTTTTGGAAATAGTCGCGCAGCCCCATCACGAGCGCGTTATAAGTTTCCCGGGGCTTGCTCGTCCATTGCGGGAGCGCAACTTCATGGGGGCTCTTGTTCCGTTCCGGGTACCAGTCGAAATAAAAGAGGCCCTCGGTGAAGGCCGGCGCGCGGAAAAGCACGACGCCGCGTTCGTCGCAGAAAACACTGCGTCCGTCGAACAGCAGGTCGTCCTGCCCGCCCACCTGATTCACATAAACCATGGGAAACCCGTAGCGCCCGGCATGCCCCTTCAACTGTGCGTCACGGGCTTCGGCGACACCGCGATAATAAGGCGAGGCCGAAATATTGACGATGAGGTCGGCCTTTTGCTTTTGCAGGGCCTGAAGCGGTTTGATTTCGTACGGCGCGTCCCAGATATCCTCGCATATGGTCAACCCGACCTTGCGGCCCTTCCACGGCACGACGCACGCCTTTTGCCCCGGCATGAAAAAGATCTTTTCGAGGAAAACGTCATACGTCGGGAGCAGCTGTTTGTGGTAGATCGTGCGGATCCTGCCTTTTTCGATCCAGGCCAGAGCATTATAGGATGCCCGCGTCGAGGCCCGGTCACGGCAGGGTTCAATGAAACCGAGGACGACGGCGATGTCTCTCCCGCGGGTCGCGGCAGCAATTTTTTTAAGGTGCTTCAGGCCTTCATCGACGAACGCCTTTTTGTTCGCCAAGTCCCAGACCGGATAGCCGCAGAGCGCCGCCTCCGGGAAAACGATCAGATCAGCCTTTTTCCTTGCCGCCCCACGGACCCAGGCAATGATCTTCGCGGTATTCCGGGCGTAGTCCCCGACCGTGGGATCCATCTGGGCAAAAGCAAAACGAATGGCGTTTTTCATAAAGTGAGGAAAATTATATCATAACTCGTACGGTGAAAGGAGCACGGCGTACGGCGAAAAAACAACGAGGACATTGCGCGAAACGCCGTACGCCTCGCCCCGTACGAAACGGTTACGCAGATTTCCCGAGCGACTCGGCGGCTTGCATCGTGGCGCCAAGGATCTCGGCGACGCTGAATTGGAAGGCGCTCTTCACGATGAAGCGCGACCCCGTCACGGTCACGACATCGTCAAATTGGTTGAGCAACGCCGATGCCCTCAGCAATTCCTCACGGTCAATGCCCTCTCCGACAACCGTCTGGAGAACATTCCGGTGAAATTTGGCAACCTCGGCGCTGATATTCCGCGCCTTCATCGCGTCGCCGACGATATCGTTGACTGCGCGAGTCTGAATCTCCACCCTGCCCTGGTCAACCAACCCGCGCAGGTTGGACTCCGCAACGGCTTTATTCGAAGCGTTAACAGATATCACGAACTTGCGGCCAACCGGGCTCAGCGCGACCCGTTCCGCGATATAGGCCCCATTAAATCCGTCGGCTTCGTTGTACTCGATAACATGAAGTCCGTTGCCCTCCAACGAAGGAACCGCTCCGGCATCGATCTTGAGCGCATCCATGATCACCCGGATCATGCGCTCATCGATACGGGTAGCGAGTGGATTGACAATTCCGGGGAGAATCTCACTCGTAAAACGCGCTTCTTGCACACTCTGAGCCGCCGCGATCACTCTCCGCACGGCCTCACCCTTGGCAGCTTCAACGGCCGCGCCGGGAGTTTCCGCGAGCAAACTCGGTGCAGCCTTCACCGTCACGGTCTTCTGCAGCGGTTCCAGCGGCAACATTCTCACTTCCGAGCGAGCGGCCTCGACGGCCTTGTCTGTTTCGTTCTTCGCCAATGCTTTCGCATCCTGAACAGCGGCCTCTTGTTTCGCGCCCTCATTTTGATAGGCCGCAAGCAATTTAGCGAAGAGCTCGGGCGAAGCCGTCTCTTTACGGAGCGCCTTAGCCAGCTGCGTTTCACTCACATTCGTCTTATCGACATAGAACTGTCCGAGAAGTTCCGCGAATCCGGCCCTTCCGGGGAAGATCTCGTCACGGACACGGGAGCGCGGGAACACGTAAACACTGCCCCGACGCACGATCACATTGTAAGGAACGTCCGCGTTTTTCAGGACATCAATAAATTCATATGCCGCGGAAGCACGCGCCACGCGGTCCCCTCCGGTAAAGATCAGCGCCTGCGCCGGATAACCCCTGAACTGTTCGACGGCGACGCCCTTCGCAGTCTTCATGACCGGCTCGCGCGCCGCACGTTCGACCGCAAATCTTTCCTTCGCATTTACAAACCCCTGAAAATGGAGGAAGCGGACCGAGGCACCCGCGCGGATACCGTTGAACCCGAGAAGCCCGTTCTCACCAAGTTGCTCCGCGAGCGCAAGCATCAGCCCGAGAGTTTGTTCCGTCATGACCTGCAACAGTTGTCCCGCGACATCCGGGAAGAAAAGCGCGTGGTCTGGCCGGAGCGGCCCCGTATTCCTGTTCACATGGACCCTGGTGCCCTCCACCGTCTCCACAAAAAGATTCTGACGCTCCACGATCTTCAGGAACTCGTCGTGACTCTGTTTCGTATCAAGCGTCGCAACAGGCCCGAGGTCCACCCATGGTTTCGGATTTCCCTTCTCAAGGGCCGACCGGCCGGGATTATTCGCCGCCAAAAACCCGTAGCTATAGCCGCCCGGGATGACTGCAAAGCTTAATTGTCCGAGCGAATACCTTTCCCTCGAATCCTCATCCGGGGCGTTATCCCCAAGGTACCGCCCAGCCTCCAGCCCCACCTGGATCTGCTCCGCAAAAGATGGTTGCTTCAGCAATTCCTCAGTTTTCGTATCTGATAACGGTGCTAACTTGATTATATTCGGTCCCGCCTTCCGGTCAGCAAACGCCGCAAGCCTTGTTCGGATAATGGCTATGTCATCCGCACTAAGAGGATTTGTTTCCTCCGGCGTCAAATTACTGACCGCTGCAATGAAACCGACATTATTGGCCACGCTGATAAGATTCAGATCGATCGTAACATTCACGGACCCTGCCCGACGCCCCGTGTTACCCAACAAGATATGGTACGGTATCGGCGGCTGATGCAGATCGGAAACATTGATGGGTTTTTCGGTCGCGCGCACCAGTTTGATCTCTTCACCCGTTTTGAGTCTACCGAGATCCGCCAAAACCTTTGGAGCCTGCACATAACGCGGAACCCTCACCTCCGACCGCCGTGAGTTCTTGAAGGAATCCAGCGCAGCCGCCAAAACAATTGCTTCCCTGTTCATATTCGCAAAGGCTTCGGAATCGGGTTGCAAAAGGGCCAGCACTCGGTTCATTTCGTCGTGCACCTTACCTACGGCGGTCATCGCCGAGACACGCGCCATATCCCAACCCGCACCGTTATTCCGGCTCAAGGCATTCCTTTCGATGAATTTGATATCCGCGATGAATCTGTCAATATCCGCAAAAACGCCCTGCAGCAAAAGTTCCAAATCCTCGTGTGAGACCGATGTTTTGCGAACAGAAATCAATTCATTTTGCAGCGCTTGCGCGGCCTTCTCAAATTCGGCTTTCGCGGCCTGCGCCCCGTCCGCCGTCATCACCCGGGAACGCACTTCCGACCGGCCAACTTTCGCAAACTCTGCCTCAATCTTTGTTTTTGCTTCCTCTAGACCTCTGGTCATCTCATCGAGAAGATTCTTCCACGATTGAGGCAGAGTTTGCGCAGGATCCGTTTCCGCTTTTTTCTCGGCATGTTTGATGGCCTCGGAGATCTTCGATTCAAGTAGTGCAAGCCGTTTCTTTTGATCGTCCAGCTTTATGGATACCTCCGAGAATCCTTCCGGCGCTTCTTGCCCGAGCCTGACAAGCGTCCCATACCGTTCAAGAAACCGCCGGAAATCCGCACGGGCCTTATTAATCTCAAGCTTATCATCCGCAACTAAAGTTTTTACAGATTCCGCGAGTTGCGGCGTCTCTGGACCGGGGGCACCATGTGTTGTCAATGGGCGTGCTTCCGGCACTACCGGTTCAGGTGAGGCTACCGGGGAGGCCACTGGCCCGGCCGGAATTTCGGCTGGCACGGTATCGACATGCGCTCCCTGTTGAGATGGACGGCTACTTTCTTCGGATTTTTCCGGCGGATTATTTTCCAGTTGCTTTTCCAATTGGGAAATCGCTTTTTCGATTTCGGAGCGGAATAACTTTCCCTTCACTCCCCTCGGATAAAACGCGCCAAACCCGAAGTAATCCGTATTCAGGGTTCCATTTACGAATCCCAGTAAGTGTTTCTTCCACATGACTTTGTACGTGATCACAGCCCCTTCATTATTGTAAGTGGTGATGACAAGAGGCTGCCCCGTTCGTAATATTAATTTGAAGTCGGGATTCGAAAGATCGCAGAAAGTCCTCAACCGATCCGGAACGGTCAGAGTTGTTATGTTGGTCCCTCTTGCAGCCAAATATTGTATCGGGATCGGGATCGGCCTCCTCTGTTTAGGCCACCATTGACGAAGGCGTTCGTAACTGTCGACCAATCCCAGCAACTTACAAAACCAGTCAGGAAGCCAGCGAGGATAGTTCCTTTGTAGCAGCGCAACATTGGTAATATCAAGCACTGCACGACGGCGGGAAGCTTCGAAGATCGGAGTAATGACCAACGTCACATTCCCCTCCGGGCGTCCCAAGCGGCGCCACCACCAGCTCTGGAACGTGTAGGTAAACTCTTGTTCTACCCCTCTCTCGAAGACTTCGATAGTTTTGGAAGAATTTGGCGTAAGCGTTAAACGGATCCCCCAGCCGACGGTCCAGTGAGATGGGACTTGTAGCGTGGCAATTTTTTTGATTTCCTCCGCTGGCAAGGCAACGGTTGGTTTCCCGGAAACGATAGGCATTGCCGGGACTTTAAGCTCTGGAATATGCCTCGCAATCACATCCCCGTTCATTTCGCGCATTACTTGGTCATATACTTCCGGGAGGTTACCCAATAATGCCGCATCAGTTATACCTTCAGCGTTAACTGCATTAGTAATAAGCGTGAGACGCTCCACGTACAATTGCGCCAACTGGTTCCTTAATACATCCAACTTCGCCGCAAACTCGCTTGTACTTTCGTCGTCACCAGGTCTTACTTTTGCTTCGGTATCAATTTGTTTCCTAGCTTGTAAACTTTCAGCCTCCAATTCCTTGAGCTTGCCAAGAAACTCTTCCCTCGGCGAAATGGTTGCGGGCGCCTTCGGTTGGGCGGTAGCTTCGGCCGTTGGTTTTGGAGCTGCGGGAAGAACTGTCTGTTGTTCTTTCTCTAAAAGACGTTTTTCTTTTTCGGCCAGTAATTGCGTTCTGGTTTGTATTGCCGTTTGCATTTCCTTGAGCACATTCAACGCTTTTCCGCCTTCGGTTATTGGGATCTTTTTTTCAACGGCCTCAAGGAGTGCCTTACCAAGTCCTATAGAAATTTCCAGATTAATTTTCTCAGCATTTAATACAGCCCTCGCTTCCGACCGCCCGCCCTTCTTGTCTAGCAATGTTTCGTCTTTGCCTAGCCGTAATGCCTCGCCTGAAGATTTCATAAACATGGCGAACGCAGCGCCAAATAATTCCTCGACATCCTTTTCGGTCACTACATCTTGGGCATCTTCAGCTTTGCGGACTTCTTCAGCTTTCTTAGCTTCCGCAGCCAACCGAGTCTCTTCAGCTATCCGCGCATCTTCAGCCTTCTTCGCTTCCGCAGCCAACCGAGTCTCTTCAGCTATCCGTGTATCTTCAGCCTTCTTCGCTTCCTCTGCCAACCGCGCATCCTCAGCTTTCTTAGCTTCCGCAGCCAACCGAGTCTCTTCAGCTATCCGCGCATCTTCAGCCTTCTTCGCTTCCTCTGCCAACCGCGCATCTTCAGCTTTCTTAGCTTCCGCAGCTAACCGAGTCTCTTCAGCTATCCGCGCATCTTCAGCCTTACGTTCCTCTTCTGCTTTACGGACCTCTTCAACCCTACGGGACTCTTCAGCTTTTTCTTTGACCAAACGTTCTGCTTCTGCCTTCTCTTTGGCTATGCGCTCTGCCTCAGCCTTCTCTTTGGCTATACGTTCCGCTTCGGTCTTCTCCTTGGTCAGACGCTCTGCCTCAACTTTACGGGCTTCTTCTTCCAAGACCTTATTGATCTCAACCTGTTTCAGGGCTTCTGTGGGCCCGGCAAGGGTTGCACTATCCCACAGAGGGACTCCCGCCGCTGGTTGTTCATTTGTTCGAACTGCGAGGACCTTGTCCGCGGGCTGTCCCGGCGCCGCAGGGGCCTCAGCCGCCGTTGGTGCGATTGCTTCTTCCGGCGTGGGAACTTCTTCGAGGCCCGCAATCGGCCGCTCCTCCGCGGCAATCACATGCTCCTGTTCTGCAGGCATATTGTTGATCATTTTTATGAGACGCCAAAAAACCACGCCTGTGAAGGCCATCCAACACGAGAATATTGTCGTAATAGCCGTTGGGGACAGAAAAGCCCTCGCATTAATACCGTCAAAAAATAGCTTATAGAGCCCAAGCGTCGATGCGACCCATACGGCGCCTACGACAGCCCTGATAACATAACGAACGACCGGCCGTTTTTGCGCTGCGGGCTGTGCAATGGCTTCCTCTTCCGCCGGTTTCACGACAACCTCCGGTTTTTCTTCAGCCTTCGTCGCCTCCGCAGCCAACCGAGTCTCTTCCGCTTTCCGAACCTCTTCAGCCTTCCTAGCTTCCTCAGTTAACCGCGCTTCTTCAGCTTTCTTAGCTTCTGCAGCTAACCGAGTCTCTTCAGCTATCCGTGCATCTTCAGCCTTCTTCGCTTCCTCTGCTAACCGAGTCTCTTCGGCCTTCCGTGCTTCCTTTGCCAACCGCGCATCCTCAGCTTTCTTAGCTTCCGCAGCCAACCGAGTCTCTTCAGCTATCCGCG
This sequence comes from Candidatus Omnitrophota bacterium, assembly GCA_903820505.1. Taxonomy (GTDB): domain Bacteria; phylum Omnitrophota; class Omnitrophia; order Omnitrophales; family Aquincolibacteriaceae; genus Pegaeibacterium; species Pegaeibacterium caenilacustre. The sequence goes on along the minus strand of CAIJHQ010000041.1, from coordinate 10,645 downwards.
CATCTTCAGCCTTCTTCGCTTCCTCCTCAGCCGCAGCTTTCTTCTGCGCATCTGCAGCCAACCGGTCAGATTCAGACTTATCAGCGGCCAACTTCTCGTCTCTAGCCTTCTGCTCCGCAGCCAATTCGGCCAACCGCGCATCCTCAGCCGCTTTCACGCGCGCCGCTTCAGCCTTCTCCTGCGCTTCCTTAGCCAACCGATCAGATTCAGCCTTCTTCGCTTCCTCGGCCTTTTTCCGCACATCTTCTGTTTGCTGTTCCGGTTCAAGCGCTTTGGGCTGTCCCTGCGGCGCGGGAGCTCCAACCGACGGAGCGGCCGAAACGGCCCCCGTGCCAATCCCCGCTGTTGTCATGGCCTCCCGCATTGTTCCGAGCACTTTCATCCAGCTTACGTTCGCTTTGGATGCTGTTTCCGCACGTCCAACGATCGTGCCGATCTCGGCGTCGATCTTTGCCAATTCGGCCTCTAACTCCGCCAATTCTGCCGCTTTCACGTGAGCCGCTTCCTCTTCCGCCGCGTTTCTCACTTCCGAGCGGGCATCTCCGGACGGCGCCGCACTCTCGGACGCAGCTATCTCCTTTTTCAATTCATCGATACGCTTTACAACCTCCGCGCGCTGGACGATCAATTCGTTAAAGCAGTCAAGAGTCAGCAGAGCTTCCTCCTCGGCCAGACGGGCATCCCCCTTTCCATCGACCTCCGCCAGCTCAGACCATGCCCCTGCGTAGACAGCCTTCGTATCTTCTGTCGGAAGTTTATACAACTCCGGTCTCTTCCATTTCTTCAGATCTTTTTCCTCCATCGAATATCTGAACTTCTTCCATGTGTTCTTTATTGTGTAAAACATCCCCTCAATAGTGTAGGCGGTGCCTTGCGCAAAACGGACGCAAGACGCATAAAATAAATTCGCCTGCCATCCAAAGAATTTCCCTGCCCGCACGATCCAATTCCGGCGGACAGCACCGCCCCTGTTTTTTTCGACCGCCCCTTTAATATCGCTCATCTCCTTGCCAATAGCTGTCAAACGCCGGACAGCGTTCCGCTTCTCTTCTCCGCCCAGCTCTTTTGACCTGCTGCGCTCCAAAATTTCGGCGCGCTCTTTCGAAAGTTCGCGATAGCGGTTGACCTGGGCCTTGGCTTGCTCCCGATCGGTCTTTATCCTGCTCATATCATTTTTCGGAGTCTGGACCTCCCCGTGATAAATGCCTATTTTCTTCGCATAACGAAAGGCCCATCTTATAAACAGCTCTACGGACGCCCAGATCAGCACAAGCGTTTCTCGGATGAGGATCCAGGATTGGAAGAAAAACAGCCCCTTAATGGCTCCTTTGACAAAAAGCCCCATGCCCCCGACCATAGCGCCGTCCGTGAAACCCGCCGGGGCCGCGGTCGCAATGATCATACCCGTTACTTTTCCGGAAACGAACGAGAACGCCGCAATGCCCCACGGCGATGTCAGAATCAAGATACTCAAGACCGTAATGATCAAACCTGTGCCCCAGGCAAAAACGCCGACCCTTTGAATGCGCAGATCGAGCTTCTTACCAAAAATGCTCATTTCCTTCTCCCACAAGAGACGATTACCACGGGAAATGCCCGCCCACGCGGCAACAATGAAGCCGCCAATATAAGGAATAAGAAGCGGAGTGAACAGAACGAGCCATGTCCAGGAGACATGCGGAAATAAAATCGCGCTGATCACGGCCGCCATAAAATATTTCGCGATCGCCAATTCATCACGGGGCTGTGCCTTCGTGTTCTTCTCCGGATCCACGGTAAGGACAAAATGGTACTTCAGATAACCAAGCGTCAGGCCCAACACCAGGATCCCGGCAACGACGATCCATGCGGAAGCAAGACCGAAAACGATGAACGCTTTGCCAGCGATCGCGGCCAACAGCGAAAAACCGACCAGGAACGCGTCCGAGTACTCTGCTAACTGGAAGTACGCGAGAAGACTCACAGTCCTCTCGTCCGCTTCCGGAGGGTTCGCCAAGGGTTTCTTGAATTCATGGATGAACCTGGACCGATATTCAAGAAGGTGGAGAAAGCTACGGATCGCGAGCGACTTGGAAAGATACGACATGGACGACACGTCCACCTGCAAATTCTTGAGAGGCAGTAAAAAGAGGAACCACGCGATGCCGAGCGGTGCCGCGACGACCCACGCTAAAAATCCCACTCCCGCAGCCACAGCGGAGTTCTTGAGCCCTAGACCATCCACCACCAAGGATTTCAACCAATGCGCCATGGTTTTATAGATCCTCAACAGAGACCCCAAATGTTGGGCGAACATGACGGAGAACATGATCAGCATGGTGACAAACTGCGCGATCGCCGTGATGGAGAACGTCAGGAGACCGGCAAAGAACACCGTCCCGAACATGGCCACCAATGTCAGGAACCACAGCGGCTCAAGGACAAGCCCGAGATTCGCTTTATTGTTGTTGCTCCTCTGCCCCTCGAGCATGGCGAACCCTTTGAAAAAGAAGCGCAGGACAAGCGTCGGAACGTCGTTCGCGAATTTCCACTTAAAATGTTTGAGGAATTCGGCAAAAGTGTTCAGATCGCGGTCGTCGATCACGATCGGTTTCCCGTCCTTGCGGCCAACGATCTGCGGTTTGGCCTTCGCGAGAGGCTGAACCTCCAGGCTCATCAAAGTGTCCCACATTTGGGGATCGATCGCCGCCAGCGTCTTGAGGTCAAAGGGAACACTCAAGGTGGTGTACAAAATCTTGATGTGCAAGGAAAACCAGAGACTCCTGTACCAAGGCCACGAATCCTTATTCATTTCGTAATTCTTATATAATCCAATCAGCCTGTCGATCGAGGGCCGGTTCTTCTGCATAAACTTCAGGTGATAAAAACCGTTCGCCGACAAATAGGAGACATATTCGTCTTCACCGTTGAACACTTTGAAAAAGTCCGTCATATCCGCATCCAACGCTTTTTGCAAATCCCGCGAAGTGGGAGAGGGATTATTTAAATAAACGTGGTACAATCGCGGTAGTTTCTTGAGTTTATCTTTTTGTTTTTCAGGATCCGCTTCATTTTCAGCATCCTGATTAGCCGCTTCTCGTTTATCTGCATCAAAAAGTTGTTCAAGCCGTCTCACTAAAGCACCCGAATGAAGCATCGTGATCGTGTAGTAGAGCCCCAGAGGCATTCCCGGCAGAGGCAGGAACATCTCGCCGGAAGCCTGCACTGTATTGTCGTACTTGCCGAACATACGGGCCGTGGCCAGTTGGATCGCGTCCGAAACGACCGTACTTGACATATCATAGTGAACGTCGGTCCCAAGAAATTTATGGAACGAGGTCTTCCGTTCGAGTCCGTAGCCGGTCGTCCCCTGGACCTGCCCCGGGAAACGGCTGAAAACCGTGGCGACGCCGGTGTAATAAAAGCCGTTCAGGTACAGATGATTGCCGCGGTCAAGCGTCTGAATATCCAACACAGTCGGTATCATTTTTCCCGATCCTACATGTTTTTCCGGATCCTCTATCGGCGTCCCGTCATCTTTATACATCTTCGTCCCGTCTTCATATTTAGGGAAAAAATCCAGCATTTCTTTTTTGGCGGCAGGATCGGTCCACGCAACAAAAGGCTGAGTTTCGGTCGCGACGCCGGTAATGAAGGGTTTCCCGCCCCACGGGATATCGACGAAATAAGCTCCATCGTATTTTTTTGCTTCCTCCTTCAGCTTCGGGTCTTTCTCCAACTCTTTATTGTTCAATCGTTCCACCAATTTCATCTTCGCGATTTTTGCGGCCGGCGACACCAGAAACACCTTCTTCCCGGCGACTTCAGCTTCGTAAATGAGCTCATCGGTGGGTGTCGCGCGAGACAAATAATCCGCCCCCCCGATCATGTCCAGAAGCGCCGCATTCATCATCTGCCCGAGCACTTTCCCTTCCTCGCCGGTCTCGCCCCTTTGCGTCAACGCCCCGAACCTCCCGATGTTCGTCGTCGGTTTAATATCCTTGTCGCTATAGACCATTTTGATGCGCTCGGCCCCGAATATCTTGACGAGAGGCAGATACACCTTTTCATGGAACGCGGCCGCGTTCAACCTGGCATCTACCACATTTGCGAATTTGCCCTGGTTGATCCATAACACCAGGCGATGCTGATCGTCGTTGTTCATGAGCATGTTCTTCACGGCGCCTTCGAACGCGTCTTCAAGCTCCTTGTCCAGCTTCGCCCACTCCTCCAGACCCTCCTTTGTTTCGGAGGCTTTTGCCCTGTCGCTTATTGATGGCACGGACGGATAGTACGGCACGACAGAAGCCCGGATCTTTTCGGCCCGCTTAAGAACCGTATCCCGATCCACACCGGTCCTCATCTGCTTCATAATTGCGTCAAAATTCTTACTGATGAAATCAACGAACGTCCCCCGATGAGTCGCTTTTTCAATTTTGGTCTTCAGGGTTGCCCACGTATCCACCACGCCATCGCGCGTTTCGGGTTTTCCGTCGCGCAATTTGGCTATTCTCTCGGCAAAATCAATGACCAGAGATTCCGTGATCGGTTTATCTTTAAGCAAGGGCTCCAGATCTGGTTCAACGTACCCAGGATGCGGATTTTTGTAATGTAACCAGGCGACCCATCCCGAAAGCCCGAGCATCACCGCCACCGGAATAATAACAAGCAAGTTACCGGTCAGCAGCGACGCCCAGAACCACATGGCCCACGATGTCAGAACCCCGGTCTCCGGCACAAGCAGTCCCATCACCGCGAACACACCGGTCCCGATAAATGTCGTGGCCAGGACCGTCTTGAAATTCCCCAGGATCATGGTCGTCGGCGCATAGGCCACTTGCCGCAAAAGAATGTAAGTAAGAAGATACAGCGGCCCCACGAACCAAAACGAAGTAGCGGCCACGAACGGCGAAATGCCGGCGACAATGAACGCGATCGCGGCGGCTGCCAGGCCGTTGGCGAGCGCGACCTGGATCCCGTGGCCGATCCGGCCATACAGGGTCGACTTCCGGAACGCGGCCGCGTCCTCTAGTTCTTTTTCAATTTGTTCCCGTTGTTCCGGGGTCCGTTTTTCGGCTTCCGCGATCTGTTCTTCGATCTTCCCTATATCCCCGTCTAGATCGATGATCTTCCTACCAAATTTCTCGACATCCCCTTCAGGACCGCTTATGGTTTTATCAAACCCTTTGATACTCTTGTCAAGCGCTTGGATCTCCTTTTCGAGACTTCTGATGCTCCCATCAAGCGCTCGGATGTCCCTTTCGTGGTCCCCGCCCATCGCCGGGCTACGCATTTCGGACCGCGCACTTCTTCCCCTAGCCATCGCCAACGCTTCTTGGGCCCTTCTCGCCGCCTCTTGTTTTCTCTCCACCTCGTACCGGGCCATTTTTACCGCCGCCATGGCCCTCACGGCCATATCTTCCTGGTCCGCCAGCCTCGCCTCATCCGTTTGTCTGTCCGCCAAATCCTTTATGGCCGCCCTCAGTGCTTTTTGGGTTTCGAGCGCGTTGCTTGTGGCCACCCTCACATCCATTACCGCTTGCCTAGCCGACCTCGCAACCGCTATCCTGCTTTCCACCGCTTCCTTGGCCGCTTCCGCTGCAGCTATTTCCCCAGCTAGCTTTTCCCTGATTTTTCTGAGCTTATCAATGGACTTGAGTCGCTCTTCGACGTTCGGCACAAGGCCCTGCGTTTGTCTCGTGTTCTTGGAAAACCACATCTTGAACATGGGAATGAGAGAAGCCAGCCAGATCGTAAAGAACGCCAGAACCGGGCCCACAAACCCTGCAGGGATAAACCCCAGGAACACCCTGTTGTGATAGTGGCTGTCCCACCACAGGTAAGTAAACCATTTGAAGACAGGCTTGTAGTCCGATTCCTTAGTGCCCTGGATCCCGAACTTGTCGATCACTTCACGGGCCGTCATCGCCGCAAGGATATCCCCCCACAGCACGATGTAAAAACTCATGTCCTCATCCGAAAGCTGAAGGGATTCCTTGAAGGACTCCGCCAGGCCCAGTTTCTTCGCCGGATCCGTCTCGGTGTAGTCCAACATTACGTGGATCATGAGCGGGGATATACGCGCGATCCCGGGCTTCGGCGAATGGTACCCGTCCTTCGTCTCAGTCTCATACTCGCTATCCACCATCGCCTGATAGATCTCCCGCACCTTGGCTTCCCTGGCACGAAGATCATATGCGGTCAATCCGCCGGGCAGGGCGGCAAGTTTGTCCGCTTTTTCCTGCAATTTGACCATGAAAGTATTCTGAAAATCCGTATGTTCCAGGAGATATCCCTCAAGCTTCGTCTCAAACGAAACCCTTCCCCAGAACAATTCACCGACCCCTACGAGGATCCCCCCGAGAAAACCCTTCCCGCCGATCCCAAGGCGGTTGTCGAGAAAATATTGGTAGGAATACTTGCGGTCCTGCGTTTCCGAAACATTTCCCGTCAGGCCCCGGGGCTTCAAGTTATAGGATTTCGTGAAGAAATCAAAAGAGCCCAAGATCCCCTTGACGGCATCCCTGTCCGTAACGCCGGAAACCGGCGACGGCGAAATGCGCAAGCCGAGCATCTGGTCCATTTCGGAGAGGGCGGTGTAGATCTCGTCCTGGGTCAGGTCGGATCCCTTGTCCAGCTTGCGAAGCCGGATGAGCTCCGCGGAAAGTTCGCTCCATTCACGAAGGTCCTCGACTTTGCGCAATCTGCGGTTCTGCGCGTCTTCGGCGAGGCGCGAAAGAGTGTCATTGACCTCGTCCTTGTCGGGATTCTTCCCGCCGAGAGTGATCCCGTTCTTCCTGAATTCGTCCGTGATGAACCGCCTCAGATCGAGGCGCTCTTCATAAGATGCGATCTCAACGTCCAGCGCTTTCAGCACGCCCGGACCTTCCAGATCCCCGGAAGCCAACCGGGCCAGCAATTCCTCCGCGTTCTGATCAAAGGTCGCTTCAAACGCCCGGCGTTCGTAGAAATCGGAGGCTCCCTTTTGGACCCCAAAACCCGCGGCCAACATCTTCTGTTCGACCCGCGGAGCCGCATACAGTTTCAGCAAAAGCACCTCACGGGGCGAATATCCTTTTTTGATCATGTCCCCCGCATATTCCCGGAGCTGCTGCCTGTCAAGCTGCCAGTTGGCCCCGGAAAGCCTGTTCAGCCGGTCCAGTTCGTCCCTCAGATCCGAAACCTTCTGTTCGCGGAACAGGAAGTAGTCCACCCCGCCGGCAAAGCCCTCCTCCATACCTGCAAGGTTCGAGGCAAGTTTCGCTTTGAACGCCCGCTTGTTCTCCGAGATCCGCACGACCCGTTCGGCGCTCTCGGAACTCTCGTAAAGCTTGTTGCGGTCCCGAATGATCTCGGAATTTGTTCGGGCCTTTTCGATGTGATCCGGATAAACGGCCGCCAGAACCCGCCAGTTCAGGCTCTTTATTTCCTCCCCGTTCAAGGGAATACCCCTCAAAGCCCTATCGAGTAATCTTTTCGCCTCAATGTCAAGGCTGATGCGGCCCCAGATCAAGGCGTCCCTCCTAATGCCGTAGTAGTCGTCACGCCGCATAGGCTTCGCGAGGACGTTGTTCAAGGCCTTCGCCCAGTCCATTTTGGAAACGATCTCGCCTTTGGCGGCCCTTTCCCTTATCGCGTTCAGTTCTCCCTGGTCCCACCCATCGGCCAACCCCTGTCCTTTTAAAGAACCCGCATCAAAAGCCCCTTTGAGATCGCCGATGTCGAATTCGTAATCGCCCCTGATGAACCAGTCAACACGCCTCTGAACGAACTTGTCCCGATCATCTCGGGTCTGCCTTTGGGTCTTCTCATCCACCACCGCTGCCGCGCTCCTGTCCAAACGGGTCCGGTTGTAAACGGCCGTCGCCTCTTTGGTGGTCACAAAAAGCCTGTACACCGCCTTCGAAAATTCTGCCGGCTTGCCCTGCAACCTGTCCGAAAGTTTTTCCACCTCGCCGTACCACCACATGAGATCTTCGGTATTGCTTCTGTAGACGCCGTTACCGGTTTTTTTCATCGGCTCCACGAAAATGACGCTGTAAAGTTTCATGCAGAGCCGTAAATGCTTCGGATGAGCGATCGATGTGTCGCGTTTCATGTCTTTTTCAAGATTGCGCATCTCGGCATCGAACTGGTGTTCTTTCAGCAAGCGGGCGCGGATACCGTTAAATCCGTCAAGATTGTCATCGGGAATGAACGTTTTCCCGGCGATGAGGCGTTCGCTGGAGATCTGACCGCTCACGATGTCGATGGGGAGAAAAGCCCCGTAGACCTCATAATTGGCCGCCTCCATCAAGGCAAGATCGTGAATATAACGGTACAGCAGGAGCGGCGAAGTCTCGGGAGAAAGTTTCTCTTTCCCGGTAAGCAGCATCATATCGTTGATCTGGCTTGTCAGCAGTCCCAACATTGCGGTCTCGTCGAACTGCTGCGCTATGGTGCGGATCTCATCCGCCGACATCGGATTTGCGCAGCGCCCCATGAAATATTCGAGACTCTTTAAATAATCCGCCGTGGCGGATCCCCCCGCGGAAGGTTCGTAGTAATTCCCGGGGAGTTTTTTTCCGTTAAAGGCCGCTTCCGCCAGGCCGTGGTTCCTCAGCATCAGTCCTTTGCGGTTGATCGCTTTGGTATCGAATCCTTCCAGGACTACCTCACGCAGGATCGCGGAACGGGCCCCCTTGACGAGATCCACCACATTGCCCGTTTCCGGATCGCGATGCGTCAACCGGAAGATCGCCATAAAAATGATGTCCATCTTTTGATATTGTTTGACCTGCTCAAGAGTCTCCGCTTCGTTGCCCAAGTCCAGTTTCCCGGTCTTGATCAATTCCTCGATGGTAGCGTAGGCCTCATCCGCACTCATCCCCCGAGCAACGATCTCCCGGACGGACTGCAGAGCTTTCCCGACCTCGTCGCCGTTCAGCCAGGAAAACTGCCCCTTGAGCCAATCTTCGGTGATCTCGGCCGCGGCACTCTGACGGGAGCCGTAAATATCCCGGAACAATCCGAAATAGGTCTCCGGCGTGATGTTTTCGTAGCCTTTAATGTTCTTCAACCTCTCGATGATCTTTACCCAATTCTTGAGATCATCCCGCAACAACTTGTCGCCCGGCCCGTCCGTCGTGCCCTTGATCTGTGTCCCGACCGCCCTAAAAACCCCTATCCGTCTGTCGAAATCATTTTTGATCATTCCCTTGACGAGTTCATGCCGCTTCGCGGGACTCGTTTTCGGATCGAAGAGCTCCAGCAATTTAAGATCATCAGCGGCTTGTTGGCCCGCCCGCCCGGGGTTTTTCGCCCGGGCCGCTAAGTCTTCCCGTTTTACGCCCTTAAGCGACTTGTAGCGTTCCCAAAGGTCCAGCAACACATCCTTAGCGAGAGCCATTTGGTCACCGACCTTCATCCGGGACTTCATAGCACCAAAGGACCCGATCGCATCGGTGTCTTTGAGATAATCCGTCAGCATCGCGGTAACATCCGGGCTCTCGAGAGCGTCCTTAATGAGGATCGAAATAAGCAGAGGGTTTTGCGCTGACCCGTCTTCCCTGAAGAATTCATTCCATGTCGATTCATTGGCCAGGATCTCGCGCGAGGAAGCAAAAAGGAACCCGAGTTGCTCGTCGGACAGGTGGGAGGCGTCGGTGTTCCAGAATGCCCTGCACACTTTGCCCGCGATGCGGAACCAGAGATCGCGCGTTTCATTGCTGATCCCGTTGTACCTGGCATACTCATACCATGCGGAAACGATCCCGCGGTCCTTCTTATTTTTCATATCCAGGTCCGGATAAAGCGCCTTCGATTGAGCGTCCCCGAGCTTAAGCTCAGCTGCGATCTCCGTCATCGACGCGAGCTCATTCTGGACATCCGCCTTAAGGAGGTCGATCATCGCGTCCCGGGCGTTCACATCCGCACCGCCCAATATGTCGTACACGTGCGCGACCACTTTCGGGACCGCCTGCTTAAGGACGTTCCCGATCTTCTCGGCCTGCGCGGGATACTTCGTTCTTAAATAGTCAAGCCGTTCGGGCGTAAGTTCCTTCGGCCGTCCTTTGTTCCCTTCCGACTCCTCAAAGAAACCCCGGTCCATCAGATCTTCGAAGATCCGGGTATCGCCAAAAGCCTCCGGGGCCACATAGGCATTGTCCCGGGCATACCGCTCAACGGCGTGCATCGACCGGAACGCGACCTCACCCAAAAGCTGGCTATTCAAGGTGGCTTTGTATGTCGTCTCGATCTCACGACGGTCAGCCTCATTACCGGAAATCGCCGCCGCTTCAAGAAGGCGAAGCGCCGCCCCTTCTGACGGCATCCGTTCAATTTCCTCTTTGCTCATCGTCCCGTAGAGCTTATTGATCTGCGCGCTGCTGTTTAAAAAGATCTCTTTCTCCAGGCTGACGAGTCCCTGCAGACGCTTCATGCGCACCGTGTCTTCAGAAGAATAAACTTTCTTCATGAGGCCCTCGAACGTGTAGGCCGATATTTCCGCGAGACCGGCTATATCACCGTACAGAGGGGGGTTATGGCCAAAGCACGCCTTATAAAAATCTCTGATGATGCCGCGGACCCTGCTGAACTCCGACGCCATGTCGTGATTCCGCAAAAATTTGAAATGGGGCCGCTCGGTGACCTTGCGCGACTCATAGGTGAGCCAGGCTAACAACAT
>CAIJHQ010000040.1 GCA_903820505.1 Candidatus Omnitrophota bacterium | reverse complement strand
GAGAACTCGACAGCAGTGGCGAAACCGTTTCCGCAGCCACCTTAAGCGCCACTTCGATCTTTGTTGCGAGACTGCTTGCATCCTTCACCGCGGAAACCTGAGGTTTCGCGGGAATTTCATCGGCCCTCACCTCCGAGCGGGACGTAGTGCCAAGGTTTTTCGCTTGCGCGGCCAACAATTTCTCAAGCCGTGCATCCAGCCATGTTTTTTGACTCCCTGTCAGCGCATGGATCTGATCTTCCGTCAGCGCATGGATCTGATCTTCCGTCAGCGCTTGAATCTGATCTTCTGTCAGCCAGGGGATCTGATCTTCCGTCAGCGCTCGGACCTGCGTTTCCGTCAGCCCTCGAATCTGATCTCTTGTCAGCCGCTGAATCTGATTTGCCCTCAGCCATGCGAGATATGTTAGCGCTTGGATCTGATTTTTTGTCAGCCATGGGATCTGATCTTTTGTCAGCGTTCGGATCTGATCTTTTGTCAACGCTTGAATCTGTTTTCTCATCAACGTTTGAATCTGCCGACCCGTCAGCATTTGGATCTGATCTTTTGTCAGCCATGGGATCTGATCTTTCCTCAGCGCTTGGATCTGACCTTTTGTCAGCCATGGGATCTGACTTTCCGTCAGCCATGGGATCTGATATGCCGTCAGCGCTTGGATCTGATTTTTTGTCAGCCATCGAATCCGACTTCCTGTCAGCCATGGGATCTGATCTTTTGTCAGCGTTCGGATCTGATCTTTTGTCAACGCTTGAATCTGTTTTCTCATCAACGTTTGAATCTGCCGACCCGTCAGCATTTGGATCTGATTTTTTGTCAACATGCGGATCTGATTTCTCGTCAGCGCTTGGATCTCTCGGCTTATCATATGCGAAATCTGTTGTATTTCTCCTGACAAAACCCGAGTTGCGGGAACAGGGGCCCTTTCTAATCTCGCAATCTTTGCAATAAGTGCTCCCGCACCAACAACTCCCCCCTTCCCAATTTCTTCTTCCCGCGCCTCGGAGCGGGACGCGGTGCCAAGGTTTGTCGCTTGCGCGGCCAACAATTTCTCAACTCGCGCGTTCAGCCATGCCCTTTGATTTTCCGTCAGCTTTTGAATCTGCGTTTCACTCAGCGCTTGAATCCGCCGGTCATACTGGTTATGAAGCGGTTTCATCAGTATTCGAATCTGCCTATGCGTTAGCGCTTGAATCTGGGACTTCGTCAGGGCTTGAATCTGCTCTTGCGTCAACGCCTGAGGCCCTTCTGCCTCTGCCGCCTCTTTTCCAGAACGCATCTCGGAACGGGAATCGGTCATCGCTTCACGCAATATACGCCGCGCCCCGAAACGGGGTCGAAGGATCACAAAAGCATCCTGATCATTAGGAGGAGACGCCTTATAATAAATGTTTGCCTGTACCACCTCCTTATCGTCCACTAAGTCGCTCCAGTAACGGCTCTCTTGCGGCAGGATCCTCCATCCTTCAGGTAACGTCACGCGTTGAAATAGCGGCTTGCCCTCAACAGGCTCCCCGATCTTGACCTTCATTGCGGCCCACTCGCCTTCTTTACCTTTTATTCCGTCTGCTGGCAACATAGCAGCCGGCAGTTTAAAAGATTGAGAAAGTTCCCTTTGATCAACCGAAAGTTTCTTTTGCTCGGCCCGGTCCGCCCCCCACAACTCGGCCAAATCCCCCCTCACCTCAGAACGGGCATTGGCCATCAGTGCGGCCACAACAGTATTTCTGAGTTCGCCCGCGGCGGTCCGGTTCGACGATGAAAGATCCACGGAAATATTATCAACGTCCTTGTCGCCGACATCGATGTAGAGCATCCGCCTGTCCGGGACCGAAAGCTTGTCGTAGCTCGAGATGCCGAACGTCAGGAGGAACTCGTTTATCTGTTCCGCCGGTTTTTCAGAATCGTTCCATTCGCCGATGTCTACTGAAACGCTTTCTTTACCGATGCTGAGCGTCAGCAAGTTCCCGCCGCGCCTCACCTGGACATCCATCGGTAACGCACTCCTCATTTCGGAACGGCTGACAGCGTCCTTTATCTCTTGGAGGCTCGCCGGAATGACCTCTTTAACATAAAAACCCTCCCCCAGCACAATATAATGCCCCTCTTGACCCAAACGGTCCACAACCCCCTTATAAAGCCGCTGATTGGCGACCAGGTCATAATCCTGATAGGGCTTCCCGGTGGACTCATCAATAGCGGGATGCGCATTTTCATCCATCCGATCTTGATCCATGCCCTTATAAGGAGCAAAAACATCTTTGCGCTCAGCAATTAAAAAATCCGCTTTCAGCGGTTTTTGGCCGTTTTGTAATGGCAAAAGACCCAATCCATTGATGATAAAATCCTGAATCGCCTGTTCAACCATATATCCTTCTGCCGTGTCCGTATTATCTTCGTTCGGCGCCGACTTCTTCGTCTGGACCGTCCTCGGCACTTTCTCACCCAACTTGTTCACTGTGGTCGCCCATACTTGTTCTGAAATAGCTTCTAACTTCTGATCAAGCTGAACGTCATCTTCGCCAAGTCCGAAAAGACGCGCCACGATCAGCTTTAGATCGATCGCATAAAATGCGACGTTAAATGCGATCGCCCGATCATTAACGATATCCTCAATGAACCAACGGTTCTCTTTCGCCTTGCGGTAGGCCGCAGAACCGTGCTCTTTATCCTTTTTAAAATCAATCGCTTTGTAGCCGCCTTTTTTTTCATCAGTAAGGGTCGGAAATTCGCTGATCTCGCGGAATTCCCTCTGGATGATCTTTTCCCCAGTGCTTTTATTGAGGTAAGTAGTTTCAACCGCAATACCGCCCTTTTTATCGCCCGCTGAAAGAGTAACCAGGCCGGCAGTTGCCAGCACTCTGCCCTTCTTACGAGCTTCAAGTAATTCACCCACCATGCCAGGACGCGGAAAATTCAAAATATTATCGCCATTGCCGGCCACGACAATGCCCGACGTATTCTTCAAAATATCCAATACTGCTTCTTTGTTATAAAGTAACGCCAGGAATGACCAGAGATGGTTTTCCGCAACGGTGGCGAGGCGATTGTCTGTATGTTGTGATTTTTTTCGAATTTTTTCCGGATAAGACGCCTCCAAAATCCTGCGATTCAGCCGCAAAATCTCGTCCGCTTTCATGCCGCTGTTATTATCTAAAACCATGCTCAGTAAACCCTTGGTCGGTTCGTCCAATTTAGTTTGCATAGAAGGCTTCTTCATGATCTCCTGATAAACTTCAAACTTCATCCTGACAACCAATATCCGGTTGAGCGCCTCGGCCCATTCATCTTTCGAGACTTTTCCACCCTTCTTCAGCTTTTCTCTTATCGTGTTAAGTTCTCCCTGGTCCCATCCATCAGGCAACCCGTCTCCTCCTCTCAAAGAGTTAACATTAAAGTCTCCTGTCAAGTCATCCGCAAAAAGCTTGAAAGACCCATATCGCGCGGGCTTGCCTGTCTGCGGATCGATCAACAGACCGGCGCGCTGCCTGACAATGCGGATCTGGTGAGACCCGAGCTCGTTGGGATAAGTTTCCTTCAAATACTCACGGATACTCCGATCGCTATCGCCATACTGGCTGCTGTCTAGACTAGTGGCTATGACGATCCTTGACCCTTTATTTTGCCCGAGGATGAGACCGATCCGGGCCTGGATAACACTGATCCAGCGTTCCACATCTTTGTTCGTTTTGACATGAAGCGCGGGGTGAATCAGTTTGCTTTTCCCCATTTTCTTTTTAACAGCTGTCGCGGCACCGCCCGCAAACGGAAGGGACACTACTTGTGCGGCCTTGATCACCTTATCCCCTTCATCAAAAATTATATCGCCGCTTTGCACCGGCATCCTGCGAAGATCATCTCCCGTTAGTGCTTTGATACTAACGATCTCATAATTTTTCGGGTCTCTGACTGGTAACCGTCCCTCTTCGACGGATTTTTCAAAAAACGTTTGGGAGCGGGTCTGAGGCGCTGTAACTTTCGTCTGGATCCCTTGCAAAATCTCGTGTTCGATCCAGAACCATTTCTCCATGTCAATTCCAACAAAACTTAAATAAAGAAAATCGAGGATCTTGGTAAAGAGGACTTTCTGATCTGAAAAAGCCGGCTGTCTAAGCATGGCATTGAGAATGTCGGTCGCCGTATAGTAATCTTCCGGCTCGTCGGAAAGACCAAGTACCGTGAGATCATCCACGCTAGTATCAAGCCGTTCTTGAATAGCCTGAAATTCCCCCTTGGCCAGATCGTCCTTAAGAGCTTTGACCCGAACCCGGACCTCGTTCGGGATCTTTTCCAGAACCGTAGCTGGCATCAGAGCCGGATCGATCTTCCGGTTCGCCGGGTATAAACGCACTGCCCCGCTTGGTGCGTGCTCGTCGACCGGCAATGTAAAAAGATCCGCGGTTCGGTCCGGTGAAAACGCCAGCTTACCAAGAAATTTCGCCAACGCAGGGTTGCCCATCGGGTCCATGGTGTTCAGATCCACGTAGTGATCCCCGTTCGGAAGACCGGACACCTTATAAGTCCGATTCCCCGCCTTCAGGAACCAACGCCCCCTCATGAAGACCTGTTCGATCACCAACTCGGCCCCCTTTATATTCTTCAACCGGGCCTCATGATGACCATCTTTAAACCTGAATTTTTTCAACTTCACCTCTTTAACGTCGGCGGGATACCGGACCGGCAACCCTCCAAGGTCAAGAATCCGGTCTTCATCGTTCGCGGGCAGAGGTTCCGTTTCCAATGCCTTCTTAACTTCCATCCAATAGAGGTCGTGGTCTTTATCGCTAACGGCAAGGATCGAATGAAACCCGCTTAAGCGGCCCAGCACCGAACTCAAAACACTTTTTTCACCTCTCAACAAATTGCTCATCCAGGTCAGAATATCAGCCGCCCAGGAAGATCCGGTTCCAAGAGCTCCCGTACTTGCTTCCAAAATCGCAATGTTTTCGTCATCCAGAACCGCGATCCGTTTGTGAAGAGAAGGTCCGACAAGTCCCATAAGCCCCCCGCGCACGATCACGGGAATAAGCCCCCGGTCACGGTCATGGATCGAGCGTGCAGTCAAGGCAATGTGTTTGTTCACATTAGCATCCTCATCTCCAGAAGCAAAGATCGCTACCATTTTGGATTTATGGGATTCCAAAAATTCCGGCGTCACGCCGAACTTCAAGTCAGTCCGGGCCTCCGAGCGATTGGTATTTTTCGCTTGTTCCAATAAAGTAAAGTATTTCTTTAAAAGATCTGTTTGGGTTGTGATCTCAGAATTGCCGTGAAATAGTTTTCCATGGTCCCCACGTTGAAGGATCGAGACCACCATTTCCGCCTTTTGACTCGGGGAAGAACGTGTAAGAGGTGTGTCGCCCGGAAATAACGTGGGAAGATTCAGCGATACAGTGCCGTTCAAAGTTACGACTAAACCCGCCTTTTTTAATTCTTCACGGTGCGACTTAAGATACTCCGGATCCAGCGATCCTTTCAATTTTTCTTGGATATAAGCAAGCTCAGCCGCGCTCTGATCCCCCTTCAGACTCCCCGATGACCTCACCTCAGAGCGGGATTTTACTATTTTCTCCAATGCTTCTTTCGTAGCTTCACGAACACTAATATTGGTCGAGGTTTCTAAAATTTTCTTCAACTCCGGAATGGCGCGACGGTCTTTTTCGTCACCGAGAAGTATGATCGAGGAGAGGAAGCCTCCGCTGCTTAAAAAAGCCTTGGCCAGCGGAGTAAGCGCGGAAGGATCCATTTGTTGGATCGCCTCGACAGCAGCCTTACGCGCATAATCCCGTTGGTCATTTTCGACAAGGACTTCTGTCAGCGGCCCGATCGCGGAACGGTCTCCGATGTTTCCGAGCGCTACTGCGGCGGCTTGACGCGGCCATATTGCTTTGTCTTTCAGAAGGCTGATGAGCGCCGGAACGGCAGAAGGATCTCTAAAAGTTCCAAGTGCCTCAGCCGCGATCTGTCTAGCCATAATATCAAGGGGATAACGGACTTTGTCGTTCAGCACTTGTACAATCGCCGCAACCGACTTGGGACTTTTGATCTTCCCAAAGGCTCTCATAATCCTATCTTGATCCCCGGGCTCCGCCTCCGGCAACAACTTTAAAAGGACCGGAATCGCAGCGGGGTTCCGTATCTCTCCCAGCCTAAAAATACCACCACTTACCAGAATCGGGCTATTCAGAAGCCCTAAAAAAAACTCGACCTCTTCAGGGTCGCTGAACAGCGACAAGTCTTCACGAGTAATAATGACCCCTCCCCACAAAAATTGAGGGGAAGAACCCGCAAAAGCCATGAAACCCGCAGCAAGTGCCAATTCCCACGATCCTCTCAAAAAACCCCTCCGGGTGGCAACCGGCTCCTGTTTTTGTTTTTGCCGCGCCTCGGAGCGATTCGCCGTTCGTGACGAAGTTATTTGAACCTGAGGAAGATCTTCGCCCGGCTTAAGACAAACAATGACCAACGAATCAGCAAAGTCCTGCCCTGTCGGAGACACTCCGAACAAATTGGTGTGTGTTTTCAAGAGATGAAATTTTTCGTATCTGACCTTACTCTCGGCGGGATCGGAGACAAAGCGCTTCAAGTTCCGGGCACTCTCTTCGGGATTCTTGACGCGAACGAAAGTTGCCAGGTAAGACTTCCCGAGAAACTCCTTTAGCGGAACTGTTGCCACAGCATCGATTTCATTCCGGTCAAATAATTCCTTCGCTTTGGCGAAAACTTGTTCCCAAGTTGAAACTTCGCCATAATCCGCAACCACCGCCCTCATCTCGGAACGGGAATCAAAGCGGCCGGAGATGCCGCTGGTGACTTGTCTTTCCACCGGCACACGCACGGGAACCAACCTTGATTGCTCCGGAAAGAATGTCAGGAAAAACAGTGACCTGAGAAATTCTGCCGAAAGAACCGGACGAATCTTCTCAGATGCGGAATCGATTGCATTAGAAACTATTTTACGGATTGCGGAGCGCAAGAATCCGGCCCCGACGGATCCGCGCATCCCATCCACCATGTCCGGGTCTAAGGAAAGATCGCCGCTCATCTGCGAGGTCTCGAATTCACGAGGGCCAAGAATGGATCGAAGATAAACTTCATGATCGCGTTTCGTGACTTCCGTGATACGCGGGGTGATCTGCAAATAAGAACAGTGTTTGGCGGCTGCGAGTTGCTTGAGGCCGTCCGCGTGGAAACCGCCCGTGACGATCACGGCGCGCTTCTCCTTAAGTTCGCCCATTTTCTTCAGCGCGTTCCCGAACATCTTGTTTTCACGGACAACGGCTATTTGGTAGAACGACATTGCAGATTGATAAACAGCATCGATCTCTTTGGATGGCGGAAGGCCGAGGGTGGATGGAGCGGGCTTTGCGTTCGTCGCCATCCGCCATCCTCCATCCACCATCCGTTTATTTAGTTCTTCATATTCGCTTCTCGTGAGTTCGAGTGAGAATAATCTCTTTGAAAGATACAAACGGCGCGCTTCGGCAAGATAGGCTTTCTCTTCCGCTGTCTGCGCTAGCGTCTCTTCGATCTTCCCCTTCAGCCGCGTGGCTTCCTCATGCAGCCCCTTACCCTCCAGTTCCTGCATCAGGATGACGTGCTGTGCGTAAAGCGTCCAGTGCGGCCATGGTTTCATGGAAAAGTCTTTCGGCAACTTCTCGAACGCGAGGTCGAACGCGCGGCGCAGTAACGAGTAACCGTCCGTGGCAGCGAGTTTCTTACTTAGAAGCTCTGATTCCGGTGTCTTGAGGATCGTTTGAAATACAGAAAGAATGTCTTGGGAGATCTTGCGTTTCTCAAGACCTTGCAGAAAATCATCCGCTTCCTTGAGGGCCTTATCCCGGTCGATCTTCGAGCTGATCGCCTGAAGGCGGTAATAACGGATGAGAAATGGATATTGGTCCTGGTAAAACGCGTCCGAGAGGTCAAGCTTCAGTTGTTTCCTGCTCGCTTCCCCGAGCCCCTTGAGCCATCCTTCATAAGACAGTGTTCCGGCATCGAGCGCCGTTCCCTGACGGACGAACGTGAGAAGGTCCTTGTTCAGTTTCGAGCTGTAACGTTTGTCGATCGAGGCCCGTGTTTTCAGGAGAAATGTGTCAGTCGTCTTCTCCGATTTCACAACACTAAGAAAGGATTCGCGGTCTTTCTTGTAAGCTTCGAGATCTTCGATGCCGACACCGGTGAAAGAGTTGCTGTCCTTCCCCAACATCTTTTGGTTGATCAGGAAATTCTCGGGACCGGTGAGAAAACCTTCCTGCATGAGCTTGTCCGTGACCTTGCGGTTGAAGTCCGGGTGCTTGGGGAATATGCGGAAGAGTTCGGGCTGGAGTTTACCGGCGGCGCCCTCAAGCAGCAGGAGCCGGACCTTGGAATTCCGCTCGATATGGGCGAGGAGTTTTTCGAT
>CAIJHQ010000039.1 GCA_903820505.1 Candidatus Omnitrophota bacterium | reverse complement strand
CGTATCGCCGGCGATGTATTGACGGACTCTTATACAGGCGCTCTTTTCAGCGATAAGAACGTCGGTGTCGGGAAAGCGGTGACAGTGAGCGGCATCTCGATCGCCGGTGCCGATGCCGGGAACTATACGCTTGCGTCAACCACTGCGAGCACAACCGCCGACATCACTCAGAAAACTCTGACCGTTTCCGCGACAGGCGTGAACGTAGTCACGAACGGCACAGCGACAGCAACAGTCACTCTTTCAGACGACCGTATCGCGGGTGACGTCTTTACGGACAGTTACACGAGCGCTTCTTTTGCGGATGCGATCCCAGCGACAGGGAAGACGGTGAGCGTAAGCGGCATTTCGCTCAGCGGTACGGATGCCGGCAATTACGCTCTTGCTTCAACGAGCGCGACCACAACGGCGGACCTCTATCCTGCCGCAGCCGTCGCGTTCACCCTTACGGGAGGAGCTGCTCAGTTAGCGGGCGCCGCGAACGCACTGACTATCAAAGCCTATGACACGTACGGCAACCTGGTAGATTTTGGACCGAATAATTATACGGGCGATAAACTGATCACATTCTCGGGGGCGGGCAACTCTCCCCTGGGCGATGTCCCCACGGTCACGGACAAGAGCGGGACCGCGGTCAACTTTGGGACCGGGACGACCCTTACCTTTACCAACGGAACTGCGACGGCCGGCGGGAGCATGGTCCTTTACAAGGCTGAGACCGCGAATATTGCGGCGACCGATGGTACGGCCACGACCCCCGTAGCGCTTTCGGTGGTCGTGAGCGCAAATGTTAAGAACAGACTTCTCTGGAGCCCAGAACCGGGGACGACGCAAACGGCGGGAGTTGTGTGGCCGTCTTTCAGCATCGAGATCGCGGACCTTTACGGGAACCGGACAGCGGACACGGACAACATTACGATCGCACCCAGCGTTGGAAGTTTCTCCCCGGGTTCGACGATCACAGTCAGCGCTGTGGCGGGAGTGGCGACCTTCACGAATGTTACCTACGATAGCGCGGCCACGCTCACGGTGGGCGGAACTTCGGGAGTACTTACGGGCACGGCAGCGTCCAGTTTGATAACGGTCAGTGCCGCGCCTTCGCCTTCACCGACGCCGACACCAATGCCGGGCGAGCCGAGTCCGGGAGAAGAGCCCATCTATCGTCCGCCGGAATTCGAACCGCCCGTTGATCCGGGATGGGGTTGGGGACCGGTCATGCCGCCAATGGGCGGGCCGATATTCACCCCGGAAGGACCGGCCTTAGGTGTGGGTCTCGTTCCGATCTACAACGGCGGATTGATGCTTGTCCCGCGAAGGGGGCTCGAGGATTTCGGCGAGATCACCGGGAACGCGGAATTTCCGCGGGAACGGACCCTCGAGGATTTTGCTGGGATCACCGGCGAGGTCTTCATGCCCCTGCCGGAATTTTTAGACGGTGAGATCACAGGCGAAACTTTTATGCCTGACGCGGAAGCTGCCGAATTTGAAGGTGTCCGCGGTAAGAAGCATTTTGATTGAGAATCGGAAACATATCCGAATATTCCTGACGTATCCCGGAGACCTGAACCTGCCTGAAAACTTGCGCGGCTATTTGACCTTAAAGGAGAGAGACTGCACAACTTGATTCTTTACTGCGAGATCGACGCGGTAGGAGCCCACGGGCAGGACTTTTCCTGTCGGCATGAGGAGCGAAATACCACCCGCGCCCTTCTTGCGCGGGATCCTGAAGCTATAGGTGAGGATGTGCACGTCGTCGATCGCATAATTCCAGTCGGCCTTCACCTCGGTCTGCGGCACCGCGCCTTCCCAGGAAAACCAGCAATAGACCCGCTGCGTATTTCTCGGGAAAACATCCGTAGGGTTGACAGGCATGAGCTGGTCATCCAGGCCGGTAGCCATTTTTGCGTCTGTGATGCGAATACCGGTGCTGATCGTTCTGGCAAGGGCCGGATTCGAAGAGGCGGAAAAACCATTGGCCGTGGTTTCGGAACGCCGGAGGTGGTCCGCGAAGAGGGTCACAGCCAATAGGATCAGGACGAGTATGAGGGTCCTGTTCGGGATATCGATCTTCATTTTTTCTTACCCTTAGCTTTCAAATCACAAGATTCACGCCAAGGGGTGTATCGGCATACCCCTCTTTTTCTTAAAAAGAAATTTGCCTGTTGCTGGCCCCTTAAAATGGACGGTCCAGAGCCAAAAAGGATTACACAAACAAAATAATTCGGCTATAATCAGCGCCAATTATCCGAGGGAAGGTCCGTGTATCCGATCCTGGCAAAGACAAAACTCAATAACCAAGTCGAGGAAATGATTGTCCACGCGCCATATGTCGCGCGGCGGTGCGAGCCGGGGCAGTTCATCATCCTTCGCGTCGACGACAAAGGCGAGCGGATCCCGCTGACGATCGCCGAATACGACCGCGCCCGGGAAACGGTCACGATCATCTATCAGATCGTCGGCTACACCACACAAAAGCTCAGCGAAAAGCAGGCGGGCGACACGCTCGCGGACTTTGTCGGGCCTCTCGGCAGGCCCACGGAGCTTCACGCCCATCAACGCGTGATCGGGATCGGCGGAGGGGTAGGGGCGGCGCCTCTTTATCCCCAGCTCAAGAAGCTCAGCGAGATGGGGGTTTCCGTGGACCTCATTCTCGGCGCGCGCAGTAAAGACCTGATCATCCTCGAAGAAAAATTCTCCAAGTTCTGCAAAAATATCTATGTCACGACCGACGACGGGAGTTACGGAACGAAGGGGCTCGTGACGAACAAGCTCAAAGAGCTTGTGGAAAAGGGCGCGAAATATGACGAGGTGATCGCCATCGGGCCGCTGATCATGATGAAGTTCGTCAGCCTCTTGACCAAACCTTGGAACCTGAAGACCAGCGTTTCCCTGAATCCTGTCATGGTCGACGGAACCGGGATGTGCGGCGGATGCCGCGTGACGGTGGGCGGGCAGACGAAATTCGTTTGCGTGGACGGGCCGGATTTCGACGGCCACCAGGTGGACTATGATGAGCTGATGCGGCGGCAGGGGATGTACAAGACCGAAGAGGCGCATATCTGCAAGCTCCAGTTGGGGGCCGCGTAAGATGGCGCCCAATATGAGCCCCAAAAAAGTCCCGATCCCGGAGCAAAAACCCGAGGAACGGGTCAAGAACTTCAACGAAGTGGCGCTCGGTTATACTCCGGAGCAGGCGAAAGAAGAAGCCGCGCGCTGTCTTCAATGCAAGATGCGTCCGTGCGTCGAAGGATGCCCGGTCGGCGTCAAGATCCCCGAGTTCATCAAAAAAGTGGCCGAAGGCGATATGGGCGGCGCGTCCCGGATCCTTTCAAGCGACAACTGCCTGCCGGCGATCTGCGGCCGTGTCTGTCCGCAAGAGACGCAATGCGAGATCCTCTGCCTCCGCGGTAAAAAAGGAGAGCCGGTGGCGATCGGCCGGCTGGAGCGTTTTGTGGGGGATTACGCGATGGAGAACCTGCAGGAGCAGCCTCCCGCGGTCGAGAGGAACGGGATCAAGGTCGCGGTGGTCGGCGGAGGACCGGCGGGACTGACCTGCGCGGGAGAACTTGCGCGGCTCGGTTATGGCGTGACGATCTTCGAAGCGCTTCATGCTTTGGGCGGCGTGCTGATGTACGGGATCCCGGAGTTCCGGTTGCCGAAAGCGCTTGTTGGGAAAGAGATTGCGGCGGCCCTGAAGCTCGGGGTGAAGATCGAGAAGAACGTGGTTGTCGGACGGTCGGTCACGGTGGATGAACTTTTTCAGGAAGGCTTCAAAGCGGTTTTTATCGGCTGCGGCGCCGGGCTTCCTTCTTTTATGAAGATCGAAGGCGAGAACCTGAACGGCGTTTACTCGGCCAACGAGTTCCTGACCCGGAGCAATTTGATGACGGCGTATGATTTCCCGAATTCTCCGACCCCGCTCAAGATCGGCCAGCGCGTGGCGGTCGTCGGCGGGGGCAACGTCGCGATGGACGCGGCGCGAACCGCCAAGAGGCTCGGAGCCCGCGAAGTTTATATCGTGTACCGCCGCGGCGAAAAGGAACTGCCGGCCCGTCTGGAAGAGGTCCACCACGCCAAGGAAGAGGGTATCATTTTCAAACTTCTGTGCAATCCCGTGAAGATCCTGGGTAAGGACGGATGGGTTACGGGGATGGAATGCGTCGAGATGGAGCTCGGGGAGCCCGACGAGTCGGGACGCCGGAGGCCCGTCGTGAAAAAAGGGAGCAATTTCACGATCGAGCTTGAAACGGTCGTGATCGCGATCGGACAGTCCCCGAATCCGCTGATCCGCCAGACCACGCCGGGTCTCGAGACCCAGAAGTGGGGCGGTATCATTGTCGATGAGGCCACCATGAAGACTTCGAAAGAAAATGTCTATGCCGGCGGCGACATTGTGACTGGCGCCGCGACGGTGATCCTGGCCATGGGCGCGGGAAAGACCGCCGCCCGCGCGATCCATGAATCTCTCCGGAAAAAAGCGGCCGCCGTCGCGTAAGACGCCGGGGTTTTTCTGGAATTTTGAAACAGGGTTCCGGCTTTTCCGGAATGCCACAATGTCCTCAGCTCCACTATGCGGTTTGCGCTAAAACAGGAGGCGAGCATGCCCAAGATACTGATCGTTGACGATGACGCGGATATTGTTGAAGCCATGCGGCTTGTGCTGGAAAAACAGGGGTACCAGGTGAGCATCGCGGTCGACGGCAATGAAGGACTGGCCAAAGCCCGTTCGGAAAAGCCCGATGCGATCATTCTGGATGTGATGATGCCCGGGCCGGACGGTTTCGAGGTGGCCCGGGAACTCAAGGGGGACAGCCGGACGCGGGAGATCGCCATCCTCATGCTGACCGCGATCAAGGACAAGACGGGTTTCGATTTTAAAAAGGAGACCGCCGATCCCGGATGGCTCCCGGTCGATGATTATTGCAACAAGCCGCTGGATTACGAGATCCTCCTGAAAAAGATCGACCATCTGGTACGCCATAAAAAGAACTGACGCGCCGGCCGGAACGGTGCCG
>CAIJHQ010000038.1 GCA_903820505.1 Candidatus Omnitrophota bacterium | reverse complement strand
TACGGGGACGGTGTTTTTGAAGGCATCCGGGCCTACCAGGGGCTGATCTTCAAACTGGACGACCACCTGAAGCGGCTTTGGGAATCAGCGCACACGATCATGCTCAAGATCCCGATGGAGATCAAGGAGATGAGCGCCGCAATCATCGATACGCTCAAGCGGAATCAGCTCAAAGATGCCTACATCCGCGTGGTCGTGACGCGCGGCGTGGGGGACCTGGGTCTTTCTCCATGGCTTTGCAAGAAGGCCACGGTCATTATCATCACGGACAAGATCGCGCTCTATCCCAAGAGCCTGTACCAACAAGGCCTGGAGATCATTACCGTGCCGACCGTGCGAAATCTGCCGGAGGCCGTGAACCCCTCGATCAAGAGCCTGAACTACCTCAACAATATCATGGCGAAGATCGAGGCCAAGAACGGCGGCTGTATGGAAGCCCTGATGCTCAATCATCAGGGGTATGTCGCGGAGTGCACGGGCGACAATGTTTTCATGATCAAAAAGACCGGTAAAGGAAGCGCGCTGAAGGACTCGATACTGCTTACGCCGCCCACCTATTTAGGCGCTCTCAAAGGAATTACGCGCCAGGCTATCCTCGAGATCGCGGCCAAGGTCAAGCTGCCCTCCGAAGAACGGGTGATCACGCGACACGATCTCTTTAACGCGGCGGAGGTCTTTTTGACCGGCACGGCTGCGGAGGTCATTCCGGTGGTCAAGATCGACGGCCGGGGCATCGGCGACGGTAAGCCCGGGAGAATCACAAAGCTGCTGCTGAAGGATTTTCATGAATTGACCCACAGGGACGGAACCCGCTACACGTTATAATCCTTTCGGGTTGGAGAGAGCAATTCTATGATCTGCAATATCTGCGGGACCAAGGAGGCGACCGTCCATCTGACCGAGATCAGCAACGGACAGATGGTTGAGGTGCATATCTGCGAATCCTGCGCGGAAGAGAAGGGGACAGAGTTCAAGACCTATTTCAATTTCGGGGACCTGTTGGCGAACGTACCGGGTCTTGAAGATATTCTCGAATCCTCAGGCAAGAAAACACCGCTCGTGTGCAAATCCTGCGGCATGGCCTACGAAGAATTCGGCAAGAACGGCCGCTTGGGGTGCGCGGACTGCTATGACGCTTTCCGCAAGCCGCTTGCCGCCGTGATCAAGCAGGTCCAGCGCTCGGGCTATCATGTCGGCAAAAAACCTCTGAAGATCACGAAAGGCGTGCGTAACGTCCATGATCTGCGGCAACTCCAGGAGCGGCTCCGCAAAAGCGTGGAGACGGAAGCGTTCGAAGAGGCCGCTTGCTTGCGGGATGAGATCAAACAAATGGAAGATAAAGTGACAAAGAAGGGAAAGAAAGAGAAGTGAGCGAGATTGACCGTTTTCTTGATCAGCCGGTCGGATGGCTTCACGCCTCCGGCCCCGAAAGTGATGTTGTGGTCAGCTCCCGGCTGCGTTTGGCACGGAATCTCGCGGAGTTCCCTTTTTTTACGCGTCTCGCGGGCGCGCAACGGGCCGAAGTGATCCAGGAAATCGAGAACGCGGTCAAGGGGAGCAATTTTTTGAAGCTGGCCCATTTCATCAATTTTGACAAGCTCACGAAGCTCGACAAGCAATTTCTCCTGGAGCGGCATCTTGTGAGCCGCGAGCTGGTGACCGAAGAAGGGAAAAGCGCGGTCGCGATCACGCCGGATGAAATGGTAAGTCTCATGGTGATCGAAGAAGACCATCTCCGTCTTCAGGTCTTTCAATCCGGTCTCAATCTCGTGGAGGCCTGGCGCATCATCGACGAGATCGATACCGAGATGGAAAAGAAACTCGATTACGCGTTCGACGCGAACCTGGGATATCTGACCGCCTGTCCGACCAATGTCGGGACCGGCATCCGGGCTTCCTGCATGCTGCATCTGCCGAGCCTGGTGCTGACCAAACAGGTGCATAAAGTGCTGCAGGCTTTGTCGAAGCTCAATTTGGCGGTCCGAGGACTTTACGGCGAGGGGACGCAGGCGAGCGGTAATTTTTTCCAGTTCTCGAATCAGATCACGCTCGGTCAGCCGGAAGATGAGATCATCAGCAATCTGGAGGGCGTGATCCGCCAGGTGATCTCTCATGAGCGGGAGGCGCGCGATTATCTCCGGAAAAAGAAGAAAAATAAAATGGAGGACCAGATATGGCGGGCGCTCGCGATCCTGAAGGCCGCGCGCATGATCTCGTCCTCGGAGGCGATTCAGCTGCTTTCGCTCGTGCAGGTCGGGGTTGACGTGGAGATCTTGAAGGGGCAGGTGACTCACACGGACCTGAACCAGCTGTTTCTTTTGATCCAACCGGCGCATCTTCAGAAGGCGGCGGGGAAGGAACTGAGCGCGACGGAACGTGATATCCGTCGCGCCGATCGCATTCGTGAGTATTTTTCAAAAGTCGTCCTTTAAAACTTCGCGAAGGGGGCAAGAAAAATGAAGAAGATCTTAGGAAGCGTTCTTTTGGTTCTCGGCATCGTGGGGCCTGCTTTCGCCTCGGACGTGGCAGCGACGTCGCGGATCAGTCAAGTGACCGTTTATGCTTCCAGCGCCTTTGTCACGCGCTCCGCGACGGTTGCGATGAAGTCCGGGGATTCCCGCGTGGTGTTCGCCGGGATCGTTCCCGAGATCGACGAAAACTCTTTGCGCGTCAAAGGCAAGGGGAGCGCGGAAGTCAGGCTCCTTGGGGCCCAGCTTATGCGGGAATATACCGCGGATGTTCCGGCGGAGAAGGTCCGCCAGCTGACGGACGAGATCCAGGCTCTGGAGGATCAAGATGCAAAGCTTGAAAATGAAAAACTGGTCCTCGACAATGAAAAACAATATTTGGATTCCATCCGTCTCTTTTCCGAGAAAAAAGTCCCCGAGGACCTTGTGACCAAGATGCCGTCCACGCAGGATCTTGAAGCGGTACGGGTCTATTTGAACGCCAAGGTCAAAGAGAACTTTGACGGCAGACAGGCGATCGATATCGCGATCCGCGAAAATCAAAAAAAACTGGATGCGCTGAGACGCGAGCTGCAACAGATCGCGGGGCCGGCCCAGAAAGTGAAGCGTTCCATCGTCGTGGACGTGGAGGTCGTTAAAGAGGGTGATCTGGATCTGGAAATTTTTTACAGGGTCAACGGAGCTTCCTGGAGCGCCCTCTATGACGCGCGCGCCAGCTTTGAAAAGTCCCGGGTCGAACTTGTTTCTTACGGGACCGTTCGTCAGAACACGGGCGAAGACTGGGAGGACGTGGATATGGTCCTTTCCACCGCCCAAGTGACCGGGAACGGGAACATGCCGGAAGCGAATTCGTGGTTCATTCGTCCCTATCAGCTGCCGGTGCCGGCGCCGATGCGGATGAAAGCCAAGGCCATGAGCGGTGGTTTGGGACGAGGGGGATTAGCCGAGAGCGCTGTTATGGTCGCGGACACTATGATGGCCGCCGCTTCGGCCCAGGAGGCGGAAAACGTTTACGCTCAGGCGGAAACAAGCGGCGTCTCGGTCGCTTATAAGCTTCCCAGGAAGGTTACCGTGAAGTCGGACGGTCAGGAACACAAACTCCCGATCTCCGCGCAAACCCTTGCGGCGAATTTTGAATATTCCGCTTACCCGCGCGCGGCGGCCATAGCGTATCTTCGCAGCCGCGTGACGACCGCTCAGGATCTTCAGCTGCTCGGCGGGCGGGTGAACGTGTTCGTGGAAGGGGATTTTGTGGGGACCTCCGGTATCGCGAGTATCGCCCCGGGGCAGGAATTCGATCTTTATATGGGAATGGATGAGAATTTGAAAGTGAAGCGGGAGCTTTTAGAAAAGAAAAAGGATGATGTGCTGATCGCCGGGATCTCGTCGCCGACCATGAAGGAGACCTACCGGTACAAACTGACGGTTGAAAATTACAAAACCGCGGCAAGTCGGGTGAATCTGTTCGAGGCGATCCCCGTCTCCGAGGACGAGCGTATCAAGGTCAAGGTCTCCCAGACCAGTGTGGAGCCCAAGGAGAAGGAATGGAAGGACCGGAAAGGGATCTGGAGGTGGGAGCTTCAACTGCAGCCTAAAGCCAAGCAAGAGATCTACTATACTTGCGTGGTAGAATACCCCCGCGGGATGCGCGTGGAAGGATTGGAGTAAAAAACAGCTTTTTCATATTTTTAAATCCGGAGGTTTCATATGTTCGATCGTTTCACGGAAAGGGCTCGTAAAGTCATTATTCTGGCCAAGGAAGAGGCTAAGCGTTTTAATCATGATTATATCGGGACCGAGCATATCCTGCTTGGGCTCATCAAGGAAGGCGAGAGCGTTGCTGCCGCGGTGCTCCAGAATCTCGGGCTGTCTTTGGACACGATCCGTCTCGAGGTCGAAAAGCTCGTCCAGTTCGGGCCGAGCACGGTGGTCTCGGGGGACATTCCGTTCACGCCGAAGGCCAAAAAAGTGATTGAGCTCGCGTTGGATGAGGCGCGCCGTCTCGGGCACAACTATATCGGGACCGAGCACTTGCTACTGGGACTCATCAAGGAGGGGGAGGGCGTGGCAAGCCACGTGCTGATGAACGTCGGTCTTGATCTCAACAAGGTCCGCGCGGAAGTCATAAAACTTTTGGGTTCCACGACGCCGAGCGGTGAACCCGGAGCGGCCGCGCCTTCCATGGGCGGGCCTGCCGGAAAAGCGAAGACTAAAACGCCGGCGCTTGACGCTTTCGGCCGAGATCTGTCGCAGCTAGCACGCGAAGGAAAATTGGACCCGGTCGTCGGGCGCAACGATGAGATCGAGCGCGTGATCCAGATCCTGGCGCGCCGCACCAAGAACAATCCGGTCCTTCTTGGGGAGGCCGGTGTCGGAAAGACGGCCATTGTGGAAGGTCTCGCGCAGAAGATCATCGCGGGGGATGTCCCGGAGATCCTGATTGATAAGAGGATCGTGGTGCTCGACCTCGCGCTCATGGTGGCGGGGACGAAATACCGCGGCCAATTCGAAGAGCGTATCAAAGCGGTGATGGATGAGATCCGCCGCACGGACAACATTATGATATTTATCGACGAGCTGCATACTTTGGTCGGAGCCGGCGGCGCGGAAGGCGCCATCGACGCGTCCAATATCCTGAAGCCGTCGCTTTCCCGCGGGGAGATCCAGTGTATCGGTGCGACAACGCTGGACGAATACCGGAAGTACATTGAAAAAGACGCTGCGTTGGCCCGCCGTTTCCAGACGGTGGTCGTGGAGCCTCCGTCCGTGGACGATACGATCCAGATCCTCAAAGGACTGAGGGACAAGTACGAAGCGCACCATCGCGTGAAGATCACGGACCAGGCGCTGGAGGCCGCGGCGAAACTTTCAGACCGTTACATTTCGGGGCGTTTCTTGCCGGATAAGGCCATCGACATCATGGACGAAGCCGCGTCGCGTGCGCGGCTTTCCGTGACGACCATGCCGAAAGACCTCAAAAAAGCCGAAACCGAGATCGAGGCGCTGCGTCGGGAAAAAGAATCCTCGATCAAGGCCCAGGATTTCGAAAAGGCCGCGCGGATGCGCGATGAAGAACGCAAGGCCAAGGAAGAACTTCAGCGGATGAAAAAGAGCTGGAAGGAATCCAAGTCCGAGGTCGAGGTGCAGGTGACCGACGAGGACATCGCTTTTATCGTTTCGAAGTGGACGGGGGTGCCGTTGGCCCGGTTGGAGGAAAAAGAGACCTCCCGGTTGTTGAAAATGGAGGAGGAGATGCACCAGCGGGTCATAGGCCAGGAAGAGGCTATTCGCGCGATCGCGCACGCGGTACGGCGTTCGCGGTCCGGGCTGCGCAACCCGCGCCGGCCCATCGGGACGTTCATCTTTTTGGGGCCCACGGGTGTCGGAAAAACATTGCTCGCGCGGGCATTGGCGGATTTCATGTTCGGCGACGAGGACTCCGTGATCGTGGTGGATTGTTCCGAATACAGCGAGAAATTCAATGTCTCGCGTCTTGTCGGTGCGCCTCCCGGTTATGTGGGATATGAAGAAGGCGGGCAGCTGACCGAGAAAGTTCGCCGCCGCCCGTATTCCGTGGTGCTTTTCGACGAGATAGAGAAAGCGCATCCGGATGTTTTCAATATTCTGCTGCAGATGATGGAGGAAGGACGCCTCACGGATTCGTTCGGCCGCAAGGTGGATTTCCGCAACACGATCGTGATCATGACGTCGAATGTCGGAGCGGACCTGATCAAAAAGCAGGGCGATCTCGGGTTCCAGCCGCAAAAAGAAGTCATGAATTATGACGGGCTGAAGCAAAAGTTGCTGGATGAAACGAAAAAAGTATTTCGCCCGGAATTCCTGAACCGCGTGGATGATATCATCGTTTTCCATCCGCTGACGCGCCAGGACCTTGAGCAGATCATCAATATCGAATTAAAGGAAGTGAAGGAACGGCTCAAGGATAAGAAGATCGAGATCATCCTCTCCGAGGAAGTTCTTCGGTTCCTTATCGACCAGGGGTATGACCCCGTTTTCGGGGCGCGGCCGCTGAAGCGGACGATCCAACGCTATGTCGAGAATGTCCTGGCAGAGGAGATCTTGGGAGGGAAATTCCAGGAGGGGGATAAGATACGGGCGGAGATCCGGGGCGATCGGGTTGTTTTTGAAAAAGCGACTTGAACCTAGGGATCCCCGCGTATGCGTTTTCCCCTGAAGGCCTTTTTCCTTGTTCTCGCTCTTGCGCTGATCGCCGGCGCTGTTCTCGCCAACGTTCTGCTCTCGCGGATCGCGAGGTCCGAGGAATTCAGGCGTTTCGCCGAGCAGAAGGTCGGCGAGTATTTGAAAGCCAAAGTTCACATCGGCGAGATCAAACCCTACCGGTTCGACCAGATCGCTCTCGATAAGATCATCATTGAAACCACGACCCCGGGAAAAGGTTCGCAGCTTATCCGCGTGGACCGGCTGCTTTTTCGCTACGACCTGAGACAGTTGTGGAACCGCCGTTTTGACGCGCCCGCGGCCGTCGCGCTCAATAATCCCACGCTCCTGATCGAGCAGGACCAGTTCCCGTACCGTTATTTTGAGAACGGGCCGAACAACGGAAGCGGATTTTCCGTACCCACTCTAGATTTTAAAGGTGGGGAGATCCGTTATCTTCTTCCGTCGATCGGGAAGGAGATCCTGCTCAGGGAGGTCGAGGGAAAGATCACGTCATCTACGGACGGGCGGGTCCGGATGGATGTCCGCGCGAAGGCGTCGGGGGTCCTGGAAGGACGAGTGTCCATTCACGGGACCATCCGGCCGTTCGAGAATACCCATGACCTTTGGCTGGAACTGGGGTCGATGAAATTTTCGCAGGATATTCCGTTGCCGTTCAAGGAAATGAAGGGGAAGGTCCATTGGGTCGGCCGGGACCTTTTCTTTGACGATCTTCAGGCTCTGCTTTACGGTTGGCAGACGAACATTTCCGGAGCGTTTTTGAATCGTGAAGGACAGCCGGAAGTATCTTCCCACATGAAGGTCGGGAAAGAAAAGCCGTGGGTCAAACTGGACTTTCTGTTGAACCTCTTCCAGCAGAATCTGCAGGGGGATATTCTGATCGCGGGCGGACAGCCGTTCCATTTCGGTGGAAGGGTCCACCAAGAAGGCAAGCGGTTCATCATGGATTCGCTCAAGATGGACCGGGGTTATCACGGTCGCGGGGCGATGGATTTTGCGACCGGAAATTATGACCTGATTTTTGAGAATGGGAAAACAAAACGGGCGGAGGTCCACTCGAATCTCCGGGGGCTGGAATTTGCGATTGCTTTTCACCTGGATCATTTTAAAGTCTTTAACCTTGACCTGGTGACGCAAGGAAAGATCTTTCTTCACGCGGTGTCGACCCGGTGGAAGGACCGCAGTTTCATGTTCAAAGGAGCCCTTGAAACGGATTATTTCATCCTGGAGCGTCAGCCCTATGACGATCTGAGAGGAGTGTTCGATGTCAGCCCCTACGGCATATCGGGGATCCGGGTGGGTTGGGGAGAGAAATTCCGGCTGACCGGCCAGGTGATCTTCCCGGGGAGGAAGCCCCAAGCAAAATTGGCGCTGCACGTCGATGATTTCGATCTCGGCCATGTGAAGGAATTTCTTGCCCGACCGTTGCCCAAGGAGCTCGGCGGGATTTTGCGCGGGAAACTCGGCATTGAGGGGGATTTCATGAAGCCTGAGTTCAACGGTGTGTTCAACGTTCGTGACGGAAGGTGGGGCCGGCTCTATTACGATCGCGGCATCTTCCAGTTGCGGGGGATCCCGCCGTACCTGCCACTTCAGGATTCGAAGATTTGGAAGGGCCGTACGACGCTCTATTTGAAAGGGGCGTTGGATTTGAGGCTTGACAATATTTTTGCAGGCGTAAAAATAGACACCCCCGACAACCTTGTGATCTGGAAAGGTCTGGAGGCGGTTGCCCATTCGAAGGACGGCAGCGTGGAAGTGAGTCGTTCCAAGCCCGGAGGGTGGGGAGAGTTCTCGCTTCTTGAGGCGACTGCGGATACGACCGACGCCTCAAAAGAGACGCGGAACGACGATGAGGAAAGAACGACTGTTAAGGTTGGCCCCAAATTAAAGTTCTAAAAAGGGATCGTTTATGACCCACTGGCAAAACATGAGAAAATGGGTATCGGTGAGGGCCTGGCTGCAGGATTTCGGTCGGCTGTGTCTCGATATCTTCCACGGTGCGGGCGGGATCGCGCTGCTTTTTAAAGATACCATCGCACTCTTGGTTGCGGGCAAGATCCGCTGGAAAGCGACGATCGTGCAGATGAACAAGATCGGTGTCACGTCGCTCCCGCTTGTTTTTTTGACCGCGCTCTTCACTGGGATGGTTTTGGCCCTCCAGTCGACCTATCAGTTACGGCTTTTTGCGGCCGAGAAGTTCACTTCCGACCTGATCTCGGTCTCTCTTTGCCGCGAGCTCGGGCCGGTGCTGACAGCTATGGTCGTGGCCGGACGTGTCGGTGCTTCCATTGCCGCGGAACTCGGGACGATGAAAGTCACGGAGCAGATCGACGCCCTGAAGGCGCTGGCGACCAATCCCGTCCAGTATCTTGTGATCCCGCGCTTTATCGCGGCTCTCTTCATGCTTTTTATTTTGACGATCTACGCGGATTGCATCGGGATGTTCGGCGGATACCTGATCTCCGTTTTCAAGCTCGGGATGAGTTCGCATATGTATATCAAGCGTGGGATCGACGCGTTGGTGGTCAAGGACGTCGTGACGGGGCTCATTAAGGCTTTCTTTTTCGGCGGTTTCATATCGATCGTTGGCTGCTATTTCGGTTTTCACGCACGCGATGGGGCCGAAGGCGTCGGACGGGCCACAACGCTTGCGGTGGTCGTGTCGCTTATTCTGGTGATCTCTTCAGACGCGCTTTTTTCGGCGATCTTTTACTTCTTTTAATGGAAAGGAACGATGTGATTCAGATCCAGGGGATCCACAAGCGGTTCGGGTCGAACCATGTCCTGCAGGGCGTCGATCTGACCATTGAGAAGGGCGAAACGCTCGTCATCATCGGCCGTTCGGGGTGCGGGAAAAGCGTTCTTCTGAAACACATCATGGGGATCCTCGAACCGGAAGAGGGGGACATCAAGATCGACGGCCAGTCGGTGTTGACGATGCCTCCGGACGAACGGGACCGGTTCCGCCTGCAGCTCGGGATGCTTTTCCAGGGGGCCGCGCTTTTCGATTCATTGACGGTTCTGGGGAATGTCGGGTTTTCCCTGTATGAGCACACGAAATTACCCGAAGAGGTCATTTGCCGGAAAGTCCGCGAGAAACTGGGATTGGTGGGGCTTCGGGACGTCGAGCACCTCATGCCGGCAAGTCTTTCGGGAGGCATGAAAAAGCGCGTAGGGCTCGCGCGGGCGATCTGTAGCGAGCCGAAGATCATTTTGTACGATGAACCGACGACAGGGCTCGATCCGATCAACGCGGACGTCATCAACGATCTCATTTTAAGGATGCAGGAACAGTTGAAGGTGGTCTCGATCGTGGTGACCCACGATATGACAAGCGCCTACAAGGTCGCGGACAGGATCGCCATGCTTTACGATGGGAAGATCATCGGGGTCGGGACGCCCGATGAGATCAGGAATTCCAAGGATCCGGTCATTCAGCAGTTTATTACCGGATCGGCGCACGGGCCGATCACGGATAAGGAAAAAAAGGAAACGGAGCTTTTATGAAGAAGAATAATGAAGTGGCGGTGGGTGTTTTTGTCATTGTGGGTTTCATTTTTTTGACATTGGTACTGTTCTTCGTGAGCGGCGTTTATCTTTTCCGTTCCGGCTATACGGTCAATGTGTTGTATGAGTACGTGAGTATCCTGAACAAGGGAGCGCCGGTGCGCATGGCCGGCGTCCGAGTCGGGGAAGTCAGCGATGTGCGGCTTTTTTTTGATGAGTCAAAGCAGATGAGCCGCGTTAAGATCAAACTTTTCATTGAAAAGGGGGTTGAAATTAGGGAGAATTACCAATTCACGATACGGGGAACGCATATCCTGAGCGAACCTCATATCGAGATCACGCCGAAACCGGGCCGTTTCCCGCTTCTCCGCAAAGGGGATGTCGTGGAAGGGGTCAATCTGGTGCCGGTCGAGGCGCTTATTGATAAGGCCCACGAGATCCTGGCCCATCTCGCGTCGATCTCGGGCTCGTTCCGCGAGAACCTGGACGAAGCGACCATGAAGAATTTGAAGGTCATGATCACCAATCTATCGGAGCTCAGCGGGGCCCTGAGCACGGCGCTGAAGGGTTCGGAAGGGGACGTCCGCCAGAGCTTTAAGAACATCGAATCTTCCACCGCTTCGCTGGAAGCGGTCCTTTCGAACATGAAGAACGGAGAGGGAACGGTCGGACAATTACTGATGAAGGATGATCTTTATAAGGAAATGAACGCCTTCGTCAAAGACCTTCGCGCCCATCCCTGGAAGCTTCTGAGGAAGAGCTCCGGCGCAGCACATCGCAAGTGGTACTTTCTTTACTTGGCATAAACCATGGTGGCTAACCATTTATTCGTTCGATAATAAAGGAGTGTAGATCATGATCTTAGTCGTTCGGTTACTATTTATTTTTATATGCGGGGTTTTTGGATATTTCTTGCAGATCCCCTGGCTCGTGCAGCTTCAATTGCCGCACGCGGCCTGGATTTCGGCGGCGATCACCACTTTGACGGGATCGGTCATCGTATTGCTCGACGTTTTCTTTAAACAGTACACGGTGCGGAACATCCTTTCCATCATCGCGG
Organism: Candidatus Omnitrophota bacterium; assembly: GCA_903820505.1. GTDB lineage: Bacteria > Omnitrophota > Omnitrophia > Omnitrophales > Aquincolibacteriaceae > Pegaeibacterium > Pegaeibacterium caenilacustre. The sequence goes on along the minus strand of CAIJHQ010000038.1, from coordinate 15,708 downwards.
GTTTTGCGCTCGGGCTTTTGACGCAGCGCCTTTTTATGATGGTCCTCGCGTACGCGAACTTCCCGGACGATGTGAACCGGAATTTCGGCATCGCGACGGCGATCATTTTCTGCTATCTCGGGATCATTACGATCCTGCGCGGGCAGGACGAGTTCAGTCTGATGATCCCTTTCGTCCATCTCGATTCCAAGGGACCTGGCGAAGAAATGATCCTTCTGGATACGAGCGTGATCATCGACGGTCGCATTTCCGACATCGCGAACACGCATTTTCTTTCGGGGAAATTGATCCTCCCGAGGTTCGTTCTCAAGGAGCTCCAGCTGATCGCGGATTCTTCGGACCCGCTGAAGCGCAACCGCGGACGCCGCGGGCTTGATGTTCTTAACGCGATCCAATCCAATCCGAACATCCAGGTCAAGATACACGAGTTGGATTTTCCGGAGTTTAACACCGTCGACGCCAAGCTCGTGAAGATGGGTCAGGTTCTTCAGGCCAAGGTTTTCACGAATGATTACAATCTTAACAAGGTCGCCGAGCTTCAGGGCGTTAAGGTCCTCAACATCAACGATCTCGCGAACGCCCTCAAGCCCGTGGTCATGCCGGGAGAGGAGATGGAGATCAAGATCCTCAAGGAAGGCAAGGAGCACGAGCAGGGCGTGGCCTATCTGGACGACGGGACCATGGTTGTCGTGGATAACGGCAAACGGCGCCTGGGACACACCGTCAAGGTGACGATCACAAGCGTCCTGCAGACGCAGGCCGGCCGCATGATCTTTGCGAAACTTTCAGATGACAACGATCCGCGCTCGGACCGCGGGGGGGACCGCTGGCGGGAGAATCGCGGGGAGCGTCACGGACAGGACTTTCGCCGTCAGAGGAACGGTCACGACCGGCCGAACCCGCAGAATTTTCAGAACCTGCAAAGTCATCCAAACCCCGAGGGAGGGAGGTAGCGTGAATGCGGGTCTCCCTGATCATACCGGCGGCCGGGCTCGGTAGCCGGTTCCGGCAGAGCGTCCCGGGTCGCGGGAAAACGAAACCGCCTTTTCGCTCGAAGCTTTCTTGCCAACTCGGCGGAGAGCCCGTGATCCTTCGTACGCTCCGGGCGTTTTCTCATTTTCCGCAGATCCATGAGACGGTCGTTGCGGTCAGTCCGGAAATGAGGCCCGAGGTCAAGCTCTGGTCGCGGCATCTCAAGGGTCAAAAGGTCAAATGGATCCTTGGCGGAAAGACCCGTGCCGCTTCGGTCCTCAAAGCTTTAAAACGGACCTCTTCGCGCGCGGAATGGGTGATGGTTCATGACGGGGCGCGGCCGCTGGTCTCTCATGACTCGATCAAAAAAGTTTTGCGGGCGGCGAAGGGTTGGGACGGTGTCATCCTGGCGCGAAAAGTCGTTCCGACGATCAAAAAAGTCCTGACCGTGGACGGGCGCATCCAGGAAACGGTGGACCGCGAATTCCTCTATGAAGCTGAAACGCCGCAGCTGGTTCGCCGTGAAGTGATCCTGAGGGCCTACCAACAGAATCCCAAGGCTTTAGAATCCACGGATGAAGCGGGCCTTTTGGAGCAGATAGGGGCCCGGGTCCGTGTCGTGCCGCATGAAGATTGGAACCCGAAAGTGACGACTTTACAAGATCTCCTGCTCGCAAAGTCTATGACGGAAAAAAGCAACGCTCCCGAGGTGAGAGTGGGGATCGGTTTTGACACGCACCGTCTGGTTGCGGGCCGGAAATTCTATCTCGGAGGCGTCGTGATCCCGTCGCCCAAAGGGCCGTTGGGGCATTCCGACGGGGACGCGTTGTTGCATGCCATTGCGGACGCCATCCTGGGGGCGATCGGCGCCGGCGATATCGGCGAGTGGTTCTCAGACCGGGATCCCAAGTTCAAGAACATGCGAAGCACGCTTATTCTGAGGACGGTGCTCGCGGAAGCCAAACGGCAAGGCTGGATGCCGTATCACGTCGACACGAACATCATTCTCGAAACCCCAAAACTTTATGATCATAAAGCACGGATCCGGAAAAGCGTCGCGAAATGCATGGGACTTTCCGGAAAGGATGTTTCCATCAAGGCGCGCACCCGGGAAGGTCTCGGGCCGGAAGGGGAAGGACTTGCCGTGACTTGTGAGGCTGTGGTCAGTATGAGGAAGGTCGCGTCATGATCCGCGTCCGTTTCGCGCCGTCCCCAACGACCGGCTTTCGGCATCCGGACACGGAATTCATCCAAAAGCGTTTTGAATGCGCGCTGGGAGCGGTGCATGGGCGAAATTAAATTCTACGATACGCTACAGGCGAAGGTCCGGGAATTCAGGCCTTTGGATCCCCCGGAGGTGACGCTTTATACGTGCGGGCCTACGGTCTACAACTATGCCCACATCGGGAATTTCCGGACGTTCGCGTTCGAAGACCTTCTTCGCCGTTTCCTGGAATTCAAAGGTCTCCGCGTCAGGCATGTCATGAACATTACGGACGTGGATGATAAAACCATCGCCGGCGCCGCCCGGGAGAAAAAATCGCTCCGGGAATATACGGCGTTCTATACGCAGGCCTTTCTGGAAGATATGAAAACGCTCGGCATGCTTCCTCCGAATGTCCAGCCGCTCGCGACGGATTCAATACCGGATATCCTGGCGCTCGTTCAAAAACTGATTGACCGGGAATACGCCTATGTTGCGGACGATGGATCCGTTTATTACCGCATCGCGCAGTTCGAAAGATATGGGCGGCTCTCGAAAAAGAAACTCGACGGCAATGTCGCCGGGGCCCGCGTGGATGTGGATGAATACGAAAAAGAAGAAGGGGCGGACTTCGTGCTTTGGAAAGCGGCGAAGGAGGGAGAACCTTCCTGGGATTCTCCGTGGGGGAAGGGACGGCCCGGCTGGCATATCGAATGCTCCGCGATGTGCATGCGCCATCTCGGGGAAACGGTGGACATCCACGCCGGCGGTGAGGACCTGATCTTTCCGCACCACGAAAATGAGATCGCCCAGTCCGAGGCGGCGACCGGCAAGCCGTTCGTTCACTATTGGCTGCACGCCAAACATCTTCTCGTGAACGGCGAAAAGATGTCGAAGTCCCAAGGGAATTTTTTCACGCTCCGGGACCTTTTGGTCAAAGGTTATGATCCGATGGCGATCCGTTTCGCGCTTCTCTCCGTCCATTACCGTCATTCGCTGAATTTTACGTTGGAGGGGCTGAAGGAGTCCGGGGAGATCGTTAAAAAGCTCGATGATTGCTACTGGCAGTGCCTTAGCCGCATCTCCGCCTCTGAGGCGCCGGGTAAAGCTGTTGGGAAGATCGCCGAAAAGGGGACGGTCACCCCGGACATGGAGCGGGCTCTGGAAGACGATCTTAACGTCGCCGCATTTGTCGCGAACATGCTCGAACACATTACCGATCTCAATAAAGCTTTGCCGGGGATGGGACGCGCGGACCTGATAGAATGTGTGCGGTTTTTTAAAGGGCTGGATGCCCTGCTCGGGTTGGATATCGCCGCGATCGATGTTGTTCCTGACGGGATAAGGACCGTTCTCGGTCAATATTCCGACGCGAGAAAAGCGAAAGATTTTTCGAGGTCCGATGTGCTGCGCAAAGAGATCGAAAAGACGGGATGGCTTGTGAAGGACGGCCGCCCGGGAGAGCCGTCGACCGTGAAAAAAATACGCAGGGTTTGGGATATCAAAAAATGAAAAAAGGTTATTTCATCACATTCGAAGGGGCAGAAGGCAGCGGGAAGAGCACGCAGATCCGCAACGCCGTCGCGTTCTTGAAGAAGAAAGGACGTTCGGTGGTGATGTTGCGCGAACCGGGCGGGACGCGCATCAGCGAAGGGGTCCGGGCGATCCTGCTTGATAAACGCTTGAAGGAGATGACCCCCGTTACCGAATTGCTGCTTTATCTCGCGGCGCGGGCGCAGATCGTCCGGGAGAAGATTCTTCCGGCGCTTCGTCAGGGAAAGGTCGTGATCTGCGACCGCTTTGAGGATTCGACGCGGGCTTATCAGGGATACGGCCGCGGGCTTTCATTAGAGGCGATCGAACAGGCAAGCAAACTTGTTCGCGGGGCTTTGCGTCCCGATCTGACGTTCATTCTGGATATTGATATCGCGCAAGGTTTGAAGCGCGGCGGGCGGCATGACCGGATCGAGCGGGAGGCCCTCAGCTTTCACCGCCGTGTGCGCAACGGATTTCTTGCCATCGCGAAAAAGGATCCGCGACGTACGATGGTCCTTGATAGCAGTCAGCCTGTAGGGCAGGTCAGCCGGAAGATCCGGGAAAGGCTCGAACGTGTTTTTGGAAAATGATACTCAGAAGATGGCGGTCCGGGTCCTGGAGTCGCATATCCGTCAGAAGCGCATCTCATCCGCTTACGTTTTCAGCGGGCGCGAAGGCGATCCTGAAACGGCGGAGATGGTGACCGACCGTGTCAGCAACGATATTAAAGAGGAATTCGCGGTAGCTTTTGCTTGCGCGCTCGAAAGCAAGGACGGCAAACTTTTCGCGGCTCAGGACCCGGCGCTCAAGCGCAGGATCTTGAGCCATAATTATCCGGACGTCCGCTGGCTGGGTGAGGATAAAGACGAGCGTTCGATCAAGATCGAGGCGATTCGCGAGATCATTCAATGGTCTTATCTCAAACCCTATGAAGGTTCGTGGAAAGTCTGTATCGTGCTGAATGCCCAGCGGTTGACCGAGGAAGCGGCCAACTCATTCCTTAAGACATTGGAAGAGCCACCGCGACGGACTATTTTTTGCCTTTTAGTGGAGAACAAAGGCCATCTGCTCGAAACGATCCAGTCGCGTTGTTTCGAAATCCGGTTGCCATCCCATTTATCCCAGCCCGCGCCCGCCGGAGTCAGGACCCTGAGCGCATTGCCGGTCCGCGAAATTTTTGAAAATTATGGAACTTTGCCGCGTGACGAGGTCAAACGCAAACTGGAAGGATTCATGACCCTGTCCCGCGAAAAGTTGTATCAGCTGACGTCGGAGGCCGCGGACCCTGTCGAAGTGAGGCGCTGGCTTGAATCGTTGGACCTTCTTTATGAATCCAAGGCCGCGCTGGACATGAATGTGAACCAGAAGCTTATGGCGACGCGGCTTGCAATGCAGCTCCGGCGCCTTTTTCCATCCCAGAAAGTGACGCTCTGATGACGAAGACCTATTATTTGACCACGCCCATCTATTACGTGAACGGGAAACCGCATATCGGCCACGCGTACACAAGTATTTTGTGCGATACGTTCGCCCGCTTTCACCGGATGATCGGCGAGCAGGTTTTTTACATCACGGGGACGGACGAACACGGCATCAAGGTCCAGAAGGCGGCTCTCGAACAGAAAATGGAACCCAAGGCGTTCGTCGATGAGATCGTGCCGCAGTTCAAGGAGCTTTGGCGCTCTCTGGGGATCCGCTATGATTACTTTATCCGGACGACGGATCCCGATCATAAGCAGGTCGTCCAGAAGGTTCTGGCGGACCTCGAGTCGAAGGGGGACATTTATAAGGCGAAATATCAGGGCTGGTATTGCACGCCGTGCGAATCGTTCTGGACGGAGCTTCAGCTCAAGGACGGGAAGTGCCCGGATTGCGATCGCGGCGTGGACCGTCTTGAGGAGGAAAATTATTTCTTTAAGCTTTCCAAGTATCAGGATTGGTTGATCGAATATATCCGTCAAAACCCGGACTTCATCCAGCCGGATTATCGAAAGAATGAAGTGCTCGGATTTTTAAAGGAGCCGCTGGAAGACCTTTGCATCACCCGGCCCAAGGCGCGGCTCACTTGGGGGATCGAATATCCGGGGTCGAAGGACCACGTGGTCTATGTCTGGTTCGACGCGCTGCTGAATTATGTGAGCGGGGCCGGTTATCTTCTGAATAATGAAAAATTCAGGTCTCTTTGGCCCGCGGACCTTCATTTGGTGGGCAAGGACATCCTTCGCCAACACGCTGTTTTCTGGCCGATCATGCTCAAAGCAATGGGTGTGGAAATGCCGAAACTTGTGTTTGCGCACGGCTGGTGGCGGATCGGCGGCGCCAAAATGTCGAAATCGGTCGGGAACGTCGTGGACCCGGTCGCGCTTGTCCAAAAGTACGGCAGCGACGTACTCCGGTACTTTCTTCTGAATGAAGTGACACTCGGCCTTGACGGGACTTTTTCCGAAGACCTTCTCGTGGAACGTTACAGCAGTGATCTTGCGAACAGTCTCGGGAATCTTTGGCACCGCACGGCCTCTATGATCGAAAAGTATTTTGAAGGAAAAATCCCTCAGGGAAAACCGGGGAGCCGGATCTATGTTGCCGCGGATCTCTGGAAGGATGTCTCAAAAGCGGTTCTGGCGCACGATCCCCGTGAGGCGTTGGCTAAGATCTGGGCCGTGATCACCCGAGCCAATCAATTCGTGGAAGAAACGAAACCCTGGGTGCTTGCCAAAGACCCCTCCCAAAAGGAAGAGCTCGCGGACGTGCTTTTCAATTTGGCCGATAGCGTGGCGCATGTCGCCGTTCTGCTTCAGGCGTTCATGCCGGAGACCGCGAAAACTATCCACGAGCGTCTTAAAATCGCCTTGCCTGAAAATATTCACAATGATACGGAATTTTGTAAGCCTTGGGTTACCGTCGGGACCGCCATCGAAAAGGGAGAACCTCTTTTTCCCCGCCTCGATGAAAAAAAGCCATGATCCTGACCGACACCCACCTGCATCTGCATTTTCCCCAATATGATGCGGACCGCGCGGAGGTGATCGACCGCGCGCTAAAGAACGGCTTCCGCTATCTGTTGAATATCGGGACCGGGCTTGAAGATTCGCGAAAGGCCATCGCGGTCGCGGAACAATATCCCCGGGTCTACGCCGCGATCGGATACCACCCGCACGAAGCCAAAACGGCCGGGCCTTCCGATCTCGCGGAGCTCTCCAAACTTCTCACACATCCGAAAGTAGTGGCGATCGGCGAGGTAGGGCTTGATCATTTTCACACCTATTCGCCGCGGGATGTCCAGGAGAAGGTTTTCCGGACATTCCTGTCGTGGTACCGGGAGTTCCAAAAGCCCATTATCATTCATTGCCGCGACGCGTACGACACCTTGCTCGGGATCCTGACGGAGACGGTCCCGCCGCCTTACCGAGGCGTGCTCCATTGTTTTTCTTCGGATGCCGCGACCATGAAGGATTTCGTGGACCTTGGGTTCCACATTGCCTTCGGCGGAGCCTTGACTTATAAAAAAAACGATGCTTTGCGTGATGCCTGCCGGGTTTGCCCGAAGGACCGTCTATTACTTGAGACCGACGCACCATACCTCGCGCCGCAGTCCAGACGGGGACAGCGCAACGAACCGTCCTATCTTGTCGAGACCGCGGAATGCGCGGCGGCGCTCCATTCGATAAGCTCCGATCAGATGGCGGAACTGACGACCGCGAACGCGGAAAGGCTTTTCGGCCTGTGCTGAGCTCTATCTATCTTTTCTTCCGGAAAGAGCCGCACTATTTTCAGGGCCTTTGCGCCATTCTGGTGTTCTACGGATTTTATTTTTTCGTGGCCGGGTCCTTCCATAAGAGCGCGCCAAGATCCTCGAAGGAGATCACGGCCTTCCAGACGGCCGAGAAAAAATGGAACAAGGATATGGAGCGCGAGGAAGCGTTCCGGGATTTCACCGAGAAAAAACCCGTTCTCGCGTCACTTTTCCAGATCATGACCGCTTTTTTCTTTTTCGCGTTCACCGCAGGGATTATTTTGGACGGCTTTTTTTTATACAAAAGGTCTTTCCGCCGTGACCTTACGGGATCGCTCAGTCCGCCCGTGAATCAGGCCTGGCCCTTTTCGGTCCTTTTTAAAGTCATCATTCTCTACATGCTTTGGGGGATCGTCCTGAGCGTGCTGATGGGCCTCTTTCAGCCGCTCTTTCCCAAGGTGTTCACGGACAATTTCTACATGATCTTCCATACGCTGGCGCTTCATATCATTACCCTCGGCTATATGGTCAAGTTCGTCACCCAGCAGGGGAACGGTTGGCGGGACCTGGGGATCCGGATCCCGGCCGTCAGAGAGGTTTTCCGCGAGATCGGTGTGGGTCTGACCGGCTATTTCGGGGTCCTGCCGCTTTTTGCCGTCACGGTTTCGATCATTCTTGCGGTCTCCAGTCTCATCCATTACGAGCCGCCGCCGCATCCGCTCATGACCGTTTTTCTGGAAGAGAGACGCGCGCCTTTTCTTTTGGGAATGTCGCTTTTGCTGGGGACCGTGATCGGCCCCATCTTCGAGGAGATCTTTTTCCGCGGGTTCTGTTATCCGGTACTCCGGAACCGGTGGGGGAAGTTCTGGGCCATGGCTCTGAGCGCCACGTTCTTCGCGGGGATCCACGGCTCCGGCTTCGTGTTCTGGCCGATCTTCGTGCTTGGGGTTGCGCTGGCGTATCTCTATGAAAAGCGGAGGTCCCTGATCGCTTCGGTCACGCTCCACATCGTGCACAACACCCTTTTCATCACCTATTTTTTCCTGGTCAGGCAGATCGTCGGGGATCGGGGAGTCTGAGATGTCGTTCGGGATCATCCTGATGCTGCTGGTCGCGATGACGGTCCACGAGGTAGGCCACGGTTTTGCGGCTTTCCGGCTGGGAGATGACACCGCGAAACGCGCGGGGCGTTTGACGTTCAATCCCCTGGCGCACATTGACCCGTTCTGGACCCTTTTGCTTCCGGCGATGCTTTATTTCGCGACCGGCGGCCGCTTCATGGTCGGGATGGCCAAACCGGTGCCGGTCAATTATTTGAAGCTTAAAAATCCGCGCCGCGATATGGTCCTCGTGGCCCTGGCAGGTCCCGTGGTCAACGTGGCTCTTGCGGGGACGCTTGCATTCCTTTATAAAATTGCCAATAATGAATACCTCCTCTATGGGGCCTATCTGAATCTGGGGCTTGCGTGCTTCAATATGATCCCGTTACCGCCCCTGGACGGATCGAGGGTGCTTGGGGGATCGTTACCGCCGGAGTGGGCCTGCAAGTATTTCCGGCTGGAGCGGTACGGGTTCCTTTTGGTCACGCTTTTTTATTTTCTGGGTTTTTTGATCCCCTGGGTCTTGACGGGAGTGAATTTTTTCTGCGGGGTCCTGGGTATTCCAACGCTTGGCCAACATTTTTCTTGAAGAAGGGATTTATGAAAAACCTGAGAACGCCTTTTTCGCCGATCCGCTTTCGTAATGATACCCTTTATTTATTGGACCAACGCAAACTCCCGGGCCAGGAAAAGTGGATGTCTTGCCGCACTTCCCGGGATGTCTGGCGGGCGATCCGCACCATGGTCGTGCGTGGGGCACCGGTCATCGGGATCGCGGCGGGTTACGGACTTTATCTCGGGATCCGGTCGTTCCGCGGAACGCGGGAGGGGTTCCTCGCGAAACTTGCGCGGGAGGCGCGGTATCTGGATTCCTCAAGGCCGACGGCGCGGAACCTTGCTTACGCGCTGGAGCGGATCATCAGCAGGGTGAAACGTTGTCATGGCGGACAAGCGGGCCAGCTGAAAAGAATTGTCCGCGAAGAAGCCCTGAAGATCCATGAGGACGACATTGTCCTGTGCCGGAAGATCGGGAATTACGGGTCGAAGCTTTTCAAAAGAGGGGATTCGATCCTGACGCATTGTAACGCCGGCGGCTTGGCTACTTCGGGATACGGGACCGCGTTGGCGGTTTTTTACGCGCTCCAGGAAAAAAAAGTCCCATTCTCCGTGTTCGTGGATGAAACGCGGCCGCTGCTCCAGGGCGCGCGGCTGACGGCCTGGGAACTGACGAAGAGCAGGATCCCATGCCGGTTGATTTGCGACAACATGGCGGCGAGCGTCATGCGCGCCGGGAAGATCGACGGTGTTGTGGTGGGCGCGGACCGGATCGCGATGAACGGCGATACCGCCAACAAGATCGGGACCTACGGGGTTGCGGTGCTCGCGAAGGCGCACGGTATTCCGTTCTATATCGCGGCCCCGAGCACGACCTTCGATCTTCTGGCGAAGACGGGCAAGGACATTCCGATCGAGGAACGCCCCTCCCATGAAGTGTCGCACGTTCAGGGGAAGCTTTTGGCGCCCAAGACGATAAAGACCTTCAATCCGGCGTTCGATGTGACGCCGTTCTCATACATCCGCGGATTTATTACCGAGGCCGGAGTGCTCAGGCCGCCGTTCAAAAAATCCTTCCTCAAGATCCGCAAGCTCCTCAAGAAAAAATGATGGACGAATTTTCCTTTATTGAACATCTCAGGAAGAGGATCAAAGGATCTTCGTCCGTTCCGCTCGGGATCGGTGACGACGCGGCAGTGCTCAATATCGCGAAAGGGAAGCAGCTTGTGGTTGCGACCGACGCGATCGTCGAGAACGTGGATTTTCATATAAAAAACCTTTCTCCCGAAAAGATCGGCCGTAAAGCGCTCGCCATTAATCTCAGCGATCTCGCGGCTATGGGAGCGAAACCGACGGCTTTTGTGATCACGATCGGTAAGCCGGCTTCGGTCACGCCGGCATGGTTATTCCGGTTCTATGACGGGCTTCTGAAATTGGCGCGCCAGTACGGTGTTGTTTGCGCCGGCGGGGATGTTTCAAGATCCAGGGAATTCTTCGCGAATGTGACGCTGCTCGGGGAAACGGGTAAAGGAAAGGCGATAAAGCGGTCCGGCGCGTCGCAAGGGGACCTGATCGCCGTGACAGGGACCCTGGGAGGATCGCTGCTGAAGCATCACTATGATTTCACGCCCCGTCTTCGCGAAGCGGATCTTCTGGCGCGGGGTGGGTTCACGACGGCGATGATCGACATTTCTGACGGACTTATCCAGGACTTGTCGCATATTCTGAGAGCTTCAAGGGTCGGGGCACGGCTTGACCTGGAGAAAGTGCCGGTCTCGCGGGACGCCGTGAAAATGGCGCGCGGTCACTTGCTCAAGGCGCGTGAAAGGGCTCTTTGCGACGGTGAGGATTTTGAGCTTTTGTTCACGGTGCCGTTCCGCCGCAGGAATGAACTCGAGAGGGTGTGGCGGAAAAGATTTCCGCGCGTCCCACTGGCGTGGATCGGCAGGATCGACGGGAAAACGCCGCGCATCTCCTGGAAGGATACAGGTAAAAAGATCTCGGCCCCCAAGACCGCAAGAGGGGGGTTCGCCCATTTCTGATATGAGAAAGCCCGCCGAAATTCTGACCGCTTCCGCGGAAGAAACGATCGCCTTCGCGAAACATTTTGGCCAAGGATTGAAACCCGGCAGTGTTTTCTGTCTGGAGGGGCCGCTGGGAAGCGGAAAGACGACCTTTGTTAAGGGTCTCGCGCAAGGATTAGGGGTGGATCATTCCGAGCAGGTGAAGAGCCCGACATTCGTTTTAATGCACGTTTATAAATCGAAGACCCCTCTTTACCATTTTGACTGTTACCGTCTGGATTCCACGGAAGAGCTTGAGAACATCGGGTTCGGGGATTTCGTGAACGACCCGAAGGCCATTTCCTGTGTGGAATGGGCAGAGAAGGCGAAAGACCTCATTCCGCCACACGCCCGACACATCCATTTCGAGATCCTGGACACTACCCGCCGCCGCATCATCATTTCTTAGTCCGGAAATTTCCAGAAAAATGCATACAGGAACGCAGCTTTCCCAACGGAGATCTTCTCTGGATCGCCCTGAGGGAGGGCCGGGATCATTTGCTGCTTCAGGTACTTCGCCGGAGGGAAGACCCGGCTTTTTGCAGCAACCGGTAAATTTCGTCGCTTTCGTCACTCTCGGGCATCAGGGCCATGGCTTTCCGGATATGTCTTTCATATTCAGCATCGAGCGCGCTGAGCGGCTTCCCGACGTGCTTTTCTAAAAGGGAGATGTCTTTTTGTGCGTCATGATCCTTACCGGCTTTCATGACCGCTCGGATATAGCCCAGGAACTGCTCCGGATATTTCTCCATGAGAAAGTGGACCAGCGCCCAACTCTGGGCATAACCCAAAAGTATGAAATTCGGGTCCTGGAGTTTTCGGATCCCGGCGCCGTTCTTGATGCTCATAAGAAACTGGAGAGGCATCAGGTGATGTCCCGCCTCGAATTCTTTCTTTATGGACATCAGTCTCTCGTTGTCGATCTCACCGATGGGATTCGTAGAAACATATTCGGCAAGGCCCTCGGACAACCAGGCGCCCCGGTAAACGCTTCCGGAATCGATCCCGAGAAGGTCAAAGAGCTGGTGTCCTGCCTCGTGCCGGATGGTTTCCATCGTGCGTTCACGTGCCCAACTCTCCACGCGCATACGGTCCGTTTCGGACTTGAACTGGAGTTTCTCTATAAAATCGTAAAAAGCCCACTTGCCGGCCGAATCGGTGCTGGAATAAAGCTCGACCGCGGTTTTGGCGGCGCCGATATGATTTTCAATGAATTCGGACCGGCCGATGAAAAAGCGGACAATGTCGGTCTCTTTCACGTTGAACAGGGCGAGGAATTTTTTGTCGGGCATATAATAACCCAGCATGTTGCTTCCCTTGGGAAGGCCCGAACAATGCAGGAAGTCATCGTACGATCCGAAGATCACGACGCCGAGCGCGGGCGCCGGCTTTTCAGTATCAATGAGATTCAGGAACCTCATTGAAAAATCCGAACAGAACTCCCGGAGCGTTTTCAGATAAAGGACCAGATCCGACGATTCAACCGTGGAAACAATGTGATAGGGGGGTTCTTTGAACGTGTACTTGAGATTGTAGCTGCGGAATTTTTTGAAGTCCTTATCCAGCTGATCGTCCGGCGGGGGCGGCCAAAGCTCGATCTTTTCGACCTTGTCCGCCTCAAACCCGAAGGAAACATTCCCGCCTTCCGCGAGGGCCTGCTTGAGATAAAAGGTCCCTTTTTCCTTCGAGATCTTGCTGCCGGACGCCATGCGTCCGTCCTTGAGATAGATCCTTGGGTAGGGCGCTTCCTTTTTGGAGGGCGCATAAACGGGCTGGATGCCGTCTGCGGTCTTGACCAGTGTTTCACCGCGACGCACCTGCGCAATATCGGCCATGGGGAATCCGATCTCGCCTCCCTTGATGCGGATCGTCACACGGTTCCCGGTCTCTCCGACGATCACGCCCTGGACCATGCTGCCGTTCTTCAGGATCAAAGTGTCCTTGGCTTTTTCCGCCGCGCTCTCTTTGCGCGGTTGCGGGCTCTTTCCTTCGCAGGAGATCACGAACGGTAAAAGGCACAGGAATAAAACCAGAGGATATAACTTCGTCTTTGATGCCACAGCAGGACCTCACAGGTTGTTTGTTTTTCTTTAGTTCCCAACATCCTCAAAGGATCAGTCCGGGGAATTATATCTTCTCTAAGGCAAGCTGGCTATGAAGACTTGAAAACAGGTGCAAGCCTCCCGCGGTTCTTCGGGGAAATCCCTGCGGAATGTTAAATTCAGGGACGGTTCTCCCTTGGAGAACCGTCCCTCCGCGGCGTAAGCAGCGCCCGCACCGAGGCCGGGTCTCGGTGCGGGTGAAAAGTGGTTCCCGAAGACGGAAAACGGTCTTTTTTTAGTTCGTAAAGAAGTTCTTTATATAGTTTAAATAGTCACCCCCTTGTAGTTCCGTGACGGGGGAGGTAGGCTTGAATCAGAGGGAGAAGGATTTAGTTTTTTGAGAAGTAGAGGATAGGCAAACCACTCGAAAGGGTGGGACGCAAAGCTAGCACTGTTGACCGGTTCATTTGCTCGGGAAAACAGTGCGGCGCCGCAAATAAAGCGCGGCGTTCGAGGGCCTACCGCCGCGCAAGAAACGTCGCGGCCATGGCAGCCAGCTGCTCTCGTGCCCGAGGCACGGAGACCCCGGTATCAAAGCCGCGAAAACAGGCGGTACCGGAGCCGACAAAAGCAGTCGCTAAAAGCTTTGAGTCCCAAGCACCTTTCGGTGGTTGGGACTTCGTATTTTAGGGGGATGTGATGGAAACAATGAGGCGCAGGAAAATTTGGAGAGTGATGGCCGTGACAGCGGCGGTCCTTGCCGTTATTTTCCTGCCTGTGACGCCTCTTTTCGCAGCGAGTTCTTCCTGGAACGTCGATAGCGCTGGGAGTTGGGATGCAGCGGGCAATTGGACCGCCGGCGTTCCCGGTTCCACAACGGACAGCAACTCCGATGTCGCGACGTTCAGCAACACTCTTACAGCAGCCCGTGCTGTTACGGTCGACGCAACGCGGTACATTGGCGGCATTTCGTTCGGGAACACGTCCACGAAGGGTTTCACTCTTAGCAGTGGCAATCTTTATCTTGCAAACGGCGGTACGATTCAAACACTTTCCGCGAACGGAGCGCATACGGATACGATCAGCGCGTCGATCACCATCCTGGGTGACGGAGGAACGGCCTCATTTACCGCCGGGGCAACGTCATCTTCCAGCCTTCTGAGCATCGGTAACGTGACCGGCGCCGCTACAGGAACAAATACGACGACGCTCACGCTTAATGGGTCGAACACGGGGAATAATACGATCACAGGTGTTATCAGTGACGGTGCCGGCGGCGGGAAACTGGCGCTTACGAAGAGCGGATCGGGGAAATGGGTTCTGAGCGGGAACAATACCTATACAGGTCTTACAGATGTTCAAGGAGGGACGTTGTCATTGAATCGTAGCGGTGGCGCAATTGCCGACACGGCGGCAGTCCAGGTGAGCGGCGGGACGCTTAGTGTGGGCTATAACGATACGGTCGGATCGGTTACGATGACGAGCGGCGTGATCAGCGGCACCGGTGTTCTTACGTCTGCTGACTCCGCTTACACTCTGAATGGAGGTACCCTTAGCGGGAGACTCGGTGCGGGAACGGTTACGTTTAACAGCGAGTCCTCTTTTAATGGCGGAACGGTCAGCGGAAATGCGGTCATGAACACAACATGGTACAACGGAAATGCACAAACGGGGAGCACGTTCGAGATCGGGGATGGGAAGTTTTGGCATAGCAATGTCAATGGAACGGTGTATGACTCCACGGGTGCTGTCCCGATCACGCAATATACGTTCAATGGTAATTCCTACCTTGGCGAGTGGGCCACGCTTCATGGTGACGCGGTATTTAATGACACGTCTTACCTCGATACCTACAGTACGGTTGCGGGAAATGCAGTGTTTAATGACACGTCTTACTTTAGCGACTCGAGCATGGTCACAGGAAATGCAGTGATGAACACGACCTGGTACAACGGGACTACGCAGACCGGAAGCACATTCGAGATCGGAGATGGCAAGTATTGGGGGGCTACTGTCCAAGGAACGGTGTATGACTCCACGGGTGCCGTCCCGATCACGCAATATACGTTCACCGGTAATTCCTACCTTGGTGAATGGCGCACGGTCACAGGAAATGCGGTTTTTAATGACACATCCCACCCCAGCGCCTACAGCACGGTCACGGGAGATGCGGTGATGAACACGACCTGGTACAACGGGAGCGTGCAGACCGGGAGCACGTTCGAGATCGGAGATGGGAAGTTTTGGCATAGCAATGTCAATGGAACGGTGTATGACTCCACAGGTGCTGTCCCGATCACGCAATATACGTTCACCGGTAATTCCTACCTCGGCGAGTGGGCCACGCTTCATGGTGACGCGGTATTTAATGACACGTCCTACCTCAACGACTACCCCTACGGTGTCAACTGCGATGTCACAGGAAATGCAGTGATGAACACGACCTGGTACAACGGGAGCACGCAGACCGGAAGCACATTCGAGATCGGAGATGGTAAGTATT